>NZ_CP143297.1:2637500-3237500 GCF_045689975.1 Dietzia kunjamensis
CTGGAGATCCGCTCGGTGCTGCCCACCTGGCATCCGGCCGAGGGGTCGCCCGACACTGCCGGGCCGCCCGGGTCGCCCGGTTCGGCGGGGACGGCGCGCGCTGCTGTCACGAGGGCCGCGACGCTCGTGCGCCGCGGCACCCGCGCGGCCCGGCTGGTCGCCGCGTGGGTCGTGCTGGCCGCCACCCTGGCCCGCCTGCGGCCCGACGTGGTGCTGTGGTCCAACTGGCGCTTTGCGTTCGAGCCCCTGTTCGTCGTGGCCATCACCCGCCTGCTGCCGCGGTCGACCTACGGGATCGTCGCCCACGAGCCGCTCCCCCGCTCCGACGCCCGCGACACGAGCACCCCGCGCGAGGGTCGGGCCCTGCGCGCGGCGTTCGCCGCCGCGTGGCGACGCATGGACATCGTGTACGTCCTGGGCACCTCCGCCCGCCGGGAAGTGCTGAAGAACTGGCGCCCCCGAGGCGAGGTGGTGGTGATCCCGCACGGGCCCGTCGAGGCGTTCGGCGACCACGACCCCGGCGCCTCCGCCGCCGCCACCGGCCCGGAGATCCTGTTCTTCGGCACCTGGACCCGCTACAAGGGCCTCGAGCAGCTGCTCGAGGCGTTCGCCGAGGTGCGCCGGGCCGTCCCCGACGCCCGGCTGGTCGTGGCGGGAGCGGTGAGCGCCGACCTGGACCTCGCCACCGTCACCTCGCTCGCCCACCGGGTGGGCGGGGTGGACCTGCGCCCCGGGTATGTGGACGCCGCCGATGTGCCGGGGATGATCCGCTCGGCGCGGGTGGTGGTGACCCCGTACCTGCGCGCCAGCCAGAGCGGGGTGATCCACCTGGCATACACGCACGCCCGCCCCGTGGTGAGCACCGACGTCGGCGACCTCGCCGAGGCGGTCCGCGACGGCGAGACCGGGCTGCTCGTGCCCCCGGGTGCGGTGCTGGCGCTGGCGGGGGCGCTGGAGCGCCTGCTGCTGGACCCGGCCCTCGCCGCGCGCCTGGGCGCGCGGGGCCAGGAGGAGCTGGCCGGGACCGGTGACGACGCGGCGCGGTTGGTGTCCGAGGCGCTGGACCGGTGCGTCACCGCCGGGAGCGACCGGTGACGACGACGAGGCCCCGGTGGCCGGCCAGGGCGGCGGTGGCCGGGGTCGCACTCGCGCTGGTGGCAGCGCTCGCGGTGGCCGCGGCGATGTGGGCGGGTTCCGAGCCTGCCCACCGGGCGACGGCGGCGGAGCCGTTCGCCCCCGACAGCCCGTTTCGCACCCCGGTTCCCGCCGACGCCCGGGTCGACCCCGCCAGCGACCTGGTGACCGCCCACCTCACCGGCGAGGGGCGGGTCTACGCCGGGCTGGTGGAGTTTGGCATCCCCGTCTACACCGTCACCGCCGACACCCCGCGGTACCGGGTGCAGTGCCTGCGGACGCAGTGGGGGCCCTGTCCCTTCGACGGGGTGGACACGCCGATCCCGGACGGGGCCCGGCCGCACACCGGCTCCGACGGCGCGATGGTTTTGGTGGACGAAGCGGCGCAATTATCGTACGAGTTCTGGCAGGCCGTGCGGACCGTGCCGGGGTGGGTGACCTCGTTCGGCGCGATCACCCCCCTGGCGGGCAGCGGGTGGGGTGGCGCGGCCACCGGGGCGGGCGCCTCCCGGTTGGCAGGCGTGGTGCGGGTGGCCGAGATCAAGAGTGGGGAGATCGGGCACGCCCTGGTCCTGCAGTCGGACAACACGTGCGCCCGCATGTACCGGGCGCCGGCGATCAAGACCGACGGCCGCTCGGACCGCCCGGACTGCGTACCGCAGGGCTCGCGACTCCGGCTGGACCCGGCCCTCGACCTGGACGCCCTAGGCCTGCCCGCCGCGCACCTCGCGGTGGCGCGGGCGATGCAGCGGTACGGCGGCTACGTGGTGGACCGGGGCGGGTCGCCGCTGAGCATCAGTTTCGAGCTCGCGCCGGACGCCGACGGCATCTACCCGGGCGCCGTGTACCGGCAGGCCGGCCTGGACTGGGACTACGACGGGCTCGAGCAGATCCCGTGGGACCGACTGCAGCTGCTGGAGGGGGAGACCCGATGAAGGTGCTCGTACTGATAGACGGGTTCCGGCTCGGCGGCGCGGAGACCCTGCTCATCCCCTTTGCCGCCGCCGCCCGCGAGGCCGGCGTGGAGGTGGACCTGGTGAGCCTCGTCCCGATGGAGGACGCCGCGCCCGGGTTGCTAGAGCAGTACCGGGCCGCGGGCCTGACGCCGCGCGCGGTGGGGATGCGTCGCCTGCTGCGCCCGGACGCGGTCCCGCGCCTGGTCCGGTTCATCCGTGCCGGAGGGTACGACGTGGTCCACGCCCACCTGGCGACGGCGATCACCCTCGGTGTGCCCGCCGCCCGCCTGGCCCGACGGCCGGTGGTGACCACCTTCCACACCCTGGCCCCGGTGTTCGAGGGGCGCGCCCGGCTGAAGGAACGGCTGGCGGTGCTCGCCGCCACCCGGTCGGACGCCGCACTGTTCGCCTCCCGCGCCTCCCTGGACACCTACGCCGACCTGCACTACGCGGGCCGCCCGCCGGCGAACTGGCGGGTGGTGCACAACGGCATCGACGTCTCCGGCTACGAGCCCGGACCGGCCGACCCGGCCGTGCGGGCGCAACTGAGCGGCGGCCGCGACGGGTTCCTGGCCGTGCTGCCCGCAGCGTTCCGCGAGCAGAAGGGCATCCCGCACGCGATCGCGGCCTGGTCGCGCGTCGTCGCGGAGCAACCGGGCGCGGTGCTCGCGCTGGTCGGCGGCGGCGATGAGGAGCCCGTGCTGCGGGCCGCGGTGCGCGAGCACGGCCTGGACGAGGAGGTGGTGTTCGCCGGCGTCCGCACGGACATGGCGGCGGTGTACCGCGCCGCGGACGTGGTGCTGCTGCCCTCACTGGTGGAGAACCTGCCGACCGTGCTCATCGAGGCCGGCGCGACGTGCCGGCCTGTGGTGGCCACGACGGTGGGCGGCATCGGCGAGATCGTCGACGACGGCGTCACCGGCCTGCTGTGCCCGCCCGCCGACCCGGCGGCAATGGCCGAGCAGCTCCTGCGCCTGGCCCACGACCCGCAGCTGCGAGAGGCGATGGGCGCGGCGGCCACAGAGCGGATCCGGTCCTCGTTCTCCGCCCGCGTGTGGGTCGAGCACCTGGTGGAGATCTACCGCGAGGCCGCGCGATGACCCCGACCCGCATCGACTACCTGGTCTCGCGCTTCCCTCGCACCTCGGAGACGTTCATCGTCCGGGAGATCGACGCGCTCGCGAGTGCCGGTGACGGTGCCAGGGCCAGGGCCCCGATCGGCACCATCCGGTCCCTGTTCGCCTCCCCCGACACCACCGTGCACCCGGTGGCGGCCCGCTGGTCGGGCCGCGCGTGGCGGCCGGGCGCGCGCGATGTCGCCGCCGGCCTGGGGTGGGCGCTGCGCCACCGGTTCGGGCCCCTGGCGCGGCTGCTGGGCGCGGTCGCGGTGGACTTCCGCTGCTCCCCCGCCATGCTGCTGCGCGCGCTCGCGACCCTGCTGGTCGCCACTGCGCACGCCCGGGATCTCGCCGGCACGAGCGGCGTCCACGTGCACGCGCATTACGCGACCTTCCCGCTGCTCGCCGCGTGGGCCTGCCACCGGCTGACCGGGGTCACGTACAGCGTCACCACCCACGCGCACGACATCTACGTGGACACCTCCGGCCTCGCCCGACGTTGCGCCGAGGCGCAGTTCGTGGTGGCCATCTCCCAGCACAATCTGGACATGCTACGCGGCCTGCTCGGCCCGGCCGCACCGATCGAGTTGGTGCACTGCGGCATCGACACCGCGGGCTATGAGTTCCGCCCGCGCCGGCTGCCCGAGACCGGCCCGATCCGCGCCCTGTGCGTGGCGTCCCTGCAGGAGTACAAGGGGCACCGGCACCTGCTCGAGGCGATGGCCGTGGCGGGACCGGCGACGGCGCGCCTTGAGCTGGACCTCATCGGGGACGGTCCCCTGCGCGGCGAGCTGAGCGTCCTGGCCGGCGAGCTGGGTATCGCCGACCGGGTCCGGTTCCGGGGCTCGTGCCCGGAGTCGGAGGTCGCCGCGGCGCTGGCCGCGGCGGACCTGTTCGTCCTGCCCAGCGTGATGGCCGCGGACGGCCAGATGGAGGGACTACCCGTGGCCCTGATGGAATCGCTGGCGAGCGGGGTGCCCACCGTCTCCACCCGCCTGTCCGGCATCGGCGAGATCGTGGTGGACGGCCACACCGGGCTGCTGTCCGAGCCGGGCGATCCGGCGGACCTGGCCCGGGCCGTCGAGCAGCTCGCGACCGATCCGGATGCGACCCTGCGGATGAGCCGCGCCGGCCGGGAGCTCATCAAGGAGCAGTTCGAGCTCCGACGCAGCGCGGCGGCGCTCCTCGGACTCCTCGACCGGGTCGACCCGCCGGCCGCCGCCCCTGCGGGGCCCGGGCCTGCGGAGCCCGGCCCTGCAGCCGGTGTCTTTCCCCCGCGGGAGGCGCAGTGGTGGCGGCCGCGTGCCTGGGCGGTGTATCTCCTCGCGCTGGCCGGCCACTACCTGGGCGTGGACGAGCTGGTGCGTCGGCGGCAGGGCCCGGGTCTGGTGGTGCTCATGTTCCACCGGTTCAGCGAGGTGCCGGACCCGCACCCGATCACCGTCACGCCGCGGACGTTCCGGCGGATGGCTGCGTGGTGCCGCGACCGGGGGCTGCTGGTGGACCTGGACTCCGGCCTCAGCTCGCTGGATGCGGGCCGCGCCGGGACCCGGTACGCGATCACGGTGGACGACGGCTACCACGACAACCTCCAGGCACTCGCGGCCCTGGGGGCGCCCGTGCCCGCCACGCTGTACGTGACCACCGGCCACATCGGTGGCGCGACCCTGTGGCCGTATGCCCTGTCCGATGCGATCGCACACAGCCCCCACGACTCGGTCGTGGTGGAGCTCCTCGGGCCGGACGCGGTGCAGCTGGACTCCCCCGGCGCCCGGCAGCAGGCGCTCGAGCGCCTGGTTGCAGTGCTCAAGTCTGTGCCCTTCGCCCGGTTCGACGCCGCCCTGGCCGAGGTGCTGGCCGCGCTCGGCGCTGACGTACCGCTGCGGGTCGGGGACATGCTCAGCTGGGATGACGTGCGGCGCCTGCACCGCTGGGGGGTGGAGATCGGGGCCCACACGGTGCACCACCCGATCCTGGCCAACGCCGACGACGCCACGGCCGAGGCGGAGATCGTCGGCTCGCGGGACCGGATCGCCGCCGAACTGGGTGGCCGTCCCTGGCACTTCGCCTACCCCAACGGCGGGCCGACCGACTTCGGCGGCCGTGACGTCGCGACGGTCGTCGCCGCCGGCTTCTCCAGCGCCGTGACCACCATCGAGGGGATCAACCGCCCGGACACCGACCGTTTCCGATTGTTGCGGTTCAACGTGCACGAAGACCGCTTCCGCGCCCCCACGGGCCTGCAGTCGCGGGCGCTGTTCTTCAGCTCCACGAGCGGGCTGGTGTGGTGGCTGCGGTCGAGAGGTGGCCCGGACAGTCGGTGACGGGTGGGCGGCGCTTGACCTGCCCGGCCATACTCCTCGCACAGGCAGAACGGATGCCCCACCGGGTCGAGGTACACGACGAACCGCCGGTCGGGGCTGGGCTGGTGGTCGTGCCGGCGCGCGGAACGCGGGGACGGTCTGGCACGCTCGGCGGACGCCGTCGACACGCTCCTGTCGATGCGGCGCCTCCCCGAGCACGGCCCGGGGCGCTCTTTCGGCAAGTCACGCGGTGAGATCGACAAGCGAGGCGAGATCCGTCCGGTGCGCGTCCGGAGTACCGAGCGCCAACTGGTCGGATTTCGCCCTCTTGAGCCTGGTATGAACCCAGTGCTCCCATGTCATGGCGATTCCGCCGTGCAACTGCAGCGCTTCCTCCGCGGCACGGACCGCGATGTCGGAGCACCACGATCCCGCGACGGCTTGAGCTATGCGCCCCTCGTCGCCGACCGCGTCGGGCCCGTCAAGGGTCGAGATCTGAACAGCACGCATGGAGTCTCCTCTCTCTCTTTAGGTGAACCGGCTCAGACCTTGAGCAGGAGCTTGCCGGTGTTGACGCCCTCGAACAGGCCGAGCAGTGCCTCGGGAAAGGCCTCGACACCCCCGTCGAGAACGGTTTCGGTGGCGACCAACCGGCCCTCGTCGATGAGTCCGGCGATCGCGTCGACGGCTTCCCCGTAGCGGTCCCGGTAATCGAAGACCACGAAGCCCTCCATCCGCGCCCGGAAGACCAGGAGCGACATATAGCGCCGCGGACCTTCGGGCAGGGACTCCTCGTTGTACGCGGAAACCGCGCCGCACACGACCACGCGCGCACCGCGAGCGAGGTTCGCCAGCGCGGCGTCGAGGAGTTCTCCGCCCACATTGTCGAAGTAGATGTCCACGCCATCGGGAGCCGCTGTCCGTACCTGCTTGAGCAGATCTCCCTCGCGGCGGTCGATGACCGCATCGAGGCCGAGACCACGCAGCCATTCCGCCTTCTCCTGTCCACCGGCCACGCCGATGACCCGGCACCCCCTGGCCTTGGCGAGCTGCGCCACGATGCTTCCGACCGCACCGGCGGCGGCGGACACCAACACGGTGTCACCGGGTGAGACGGCACCGACGTCGGTGAGCCCGAAGTACGCCGTCATCCCGGGCATCCCGAGCGCACCGAGCCACGTCTCCATGGGCGCGCGGTCGAGATCGAGCCGCGACACCCCGGCCCCGTCGGACACGGCGTACTCGCACACGCCGAACGTGCCGCTGACGACGTCGCCCACCGCGTAGCCGTCGTGCTTCGAGGCGGTCACCGTTCCGGCTGCAAGGGCGCGCATCACCTCACCGATCCCTACCGGCGGCACGTAAGAACGAACATCGTTGAGCCAGCCCCGCATCGCCGGATCGAGCGAGATGAGCTCGACACGAACGACGAACTCGCCCGGTCCGGGCTCGGGCACCTCTACCTCGGCAACGTCCCAGGTGCTGCTATCCGGATAACCCTCCGGGCGCTGCGCTAGTCGGACTTCCTTCGAGTACGTGGGCATGGCAACTCCTGGCGCTCCGTGGAAATGACTCTGACGACTGTCTCCACGGACGCTAACAAAGGACCCGAACCCGGATTCACATTATTGTTGAATCCGACTTCAGGTTCCGCTAGCGTCCGGAGTGTTGCGCGGCGCCGCGTCTGTTGAGCCGGTTGCCACCCCGACCCCACCCCACCCCGACCCCAAGGACGGTTATGGATCCGAAGTCCCTGTTCTCACTCGAAGGCCGCGTCGCGCTGGTGACCGGCGGTTCCCGGGGGATCGGTCGCATGATCGCCGAGGGATTGCTCGGACAGGGCGCACGGGTCTACATCTCGGCGCGGAAGGCCGAGGCCGCGGAGACCGCCGCGCGCGAACTGTCGGAGTTCGGGACCTGCGTCGCCCTCCCGGCCGACGTCTCCACCCTCGACGGAATGGAGGAACTGCTCTCCGCATTCCGATCACACGAAGACCATCTCGACATCCTGGTCAACAACGCCGGGGCGGCGTGGGGTGCGCCGTTCGGCGAGTTCCCCGAGTCCGGGTGGGACAAGGTCATGAACGTCAACGTCAAGGCGCCCTTCTTTCTCACGCAGAAGGCACACGACCTGCTTCTCGAGGCACACCGCCGAGGGGGCCACCTCGCGAAGGTCATCAACATCGCCTCGATAGACGGGATGTCCCTCAATCCCTGGGAAACGTACTCCTACCAGGCGAGTAAAGCCGGGGTCATCCATCTGACCAAGCGTATGGCCGTCAGACTCGCGCCCGAGGGGATCATCGTCAGCGCGATCTCGCCCGGCGCGTTCGCATCGGAGATGAACAAGAACGCCCGTGACAACGCCGACGAGGTGGGAACCGGTATCCCCTCCGGCCGCATCGGCAAACCCGAGGACATGGCGGGCGCGGCGATCTATCTCGCCTCCGATGCCGGCGACTATGTCGTCGGCAGCACCCTGGTGGTCGACGGCGGGGTCAACATCACCCGCTAGGACGCGACGCTCATTCCGACTGCCTCCCGAGCTCGGGAGTGGTGAGGCCCAGCGCGTTGGTCCACAATCGCGTAGCGGTCTCGACCAACACATCGATATCGTGATCGGTACCAAAGACGAAGGCTTCGCTCGCGAGCCGACCCACCATGGCGGACAGCGAGATGGCGGCGAGCCTGGCATCGACCTTGAGGTCTGCCAGACCGCGCCTCTGCAGGTCGGCGATCGCCCTCGCATTCCTCGTCACGAACGCATCGGTGCGCGCTTTGCGCATCGCACGGAAGCGCGGGTCCACCGCGGCGACCTGCTGGAGCAGCTGGTTGAGCTTGGCGTTCCGCTTATACGCCTCGAAGTACGCCCTGTTGCTGGCGAGGATGATCGCGACCGGGTCGTCGGTCTCCTCGATCCTCCCGGTTCCCGGGTGGAGCATGTCGTTCTGCGCTTCGTGTAGGACGGCGGCGAAGATCTCTTCTTTACTGTCGAACCACGTGTAGAAGCTGCCGATCGAGCACTGTGCCTCGGTGACGATGTCGACGAGCCTGGACTCCACGAAGCCGTCGCGTTCGAACACGGTACGGGCACCCGAAATGAGACGGTCCCTCGTCCGTTTACCGCGAGCCGTCTGCGGCTGGTGTCCGAGCTTCTCGCTATCCACCAGCCCGGGAACCGCAAACTCGGCGTTGTTGTCGTCGAGCATGGACACACCCTAATACCGGTCTCGACAGCAACCACCCGCAACCCGCCAGGTCGGCGGGCTGCGGGTGGTGCCCCGAGCTACCGGCCCGGCGCGCTCGGCGGACCGGACCGGTAGCGACAAGTGGATGGATGCCGCGGACCTCGGTCTTACTCTGCGGCTCCGGGGATGCCGTTGGCCGGCGGCGGGGCCTGTGGCGTGTCCACCTCCTCGATCGGGGCGTCGCCGATGTCCGTGATGTAGGTGGGTGAGATGGGCTCTGCGAATTCACCGCGGACCACCGAGATCGCCACGCCCGAGATGCCCAGGTGGGAGTCCTCGGAGTAGCGGAACGGTGCGAGCTGCGGGCCCTCGAACTCGCTGCCGCGCTCCTCGAGGACGTCGACGATGCCCTGTCGGGTGGGATCAGGGCCGGCGGCCTCAAGTGCCTGAACGAAGGTGTAGGCGTAGGACATCCCGTAGATGTGGAAGTTTGTCAGCTCGCCCTCGCCGTGCTCCGCCCACACGTCCTGCCACAACTGGGTCCACTCGTTGTCCGGCTCTTCGGTCGTCGGGAGGTAGTCGGCAGTGTAGGCGCCGTCGAGCATGGTCGAGCCGTCCTGGACCGCGCCCTCGGAGAACTCGGACAGCAGCTGGCCCACGAGCTGGGTGTCGCCACCGATGGACGCGTAGAACCAGTCGGGGTCGTAATTGAGACGCTGAGCCGCGAGCTGGCTGAGGGCGGAGTAGGCCGGCACGGTGAATCCGATGACGAAGTCCGCCCCGGAGGCCTTCAAGTTGGTCATCTGGGGCACGATGTCGGTGTTGCCCGAGGTGTAGCGCTCGACCGCGACGATCTGGTCGTCGATGATCCGCCGGACTCCGGCCTCACCGTCGCGACCCATGTCGTCGTCCTGGACGAGCATGCCCACGCGGGCGTCCGGGTGGTTCTCCTTGATCCATTGGGCCGCGATCTTCGCCTCGACCTCATAGTCGGGTTGCCAGCCGAACGTCCAGGGGCGGTCCTCGGGTTGGTCGCCCCACTGCAGGGAGCCCGAGGAGACGAAGAGATCGGGCACCTCCTCGTCGTTCAGGAAGTCGACCACGGCGCCGTGCGTCGCGGTCCCGACGCCACCGACCATGGCGAAGACCTCGTCCTGGAGGACGAGCTCGTTGACGACCGAGCTGGTGTTGGTCGGATTGTAGGCATCGTCCCGGTAGAGGTAGTCGATCTGCCGACCGTGGACGCCGCCGTTGGCGTTGACGTAGTCGAAGTACGCGGTCGCTCCGACGGGGATCTGGCTGTAGCCGGGTGCGGCCACGCCGGTGAGGGGGAAGTGTCCGCCGATTTTGACAGACTCCTCGGTGATCCCGGTCTCGGCGGTCGCGCCGTCGCCGGCACCGTCGGCGGAACGCCCACCGGCCCCGCACGCGGTGACCATGCCTGCGGTCAGGACGAGGCTCGTCACGGTGGTGACGAGTCGATACTTACGTTTCATCGGACTTGTGCTCCTTGTGTGAGGGTTCGGAAGAGGTGTTCGAGTCGGACGGTGTCATCGGACGATGTCGCGATCACGGGGTCAGGTCCGGGATCAGCGGGCGGCTGCGCGGCGTTCTCGCCCCGCCCGCAGGCGGGCACGGATCGACCCGACGATCCCGCGCGGCGCGAGGAGGATCACGATCATGAGGGTCAGGCCGTAGGCGAGAGTGGCCAGTTCCGCCGCCTGCAGGGCGGACAGTCCGAGACCGAGGCCTGCGTTGGTCGTCAGCTGGGGCAGGAACGTCAGAATGGCGGCGCCGACGAGCGCGCCGGTGAGCGAGCCCAACCCCCCGATGACCACGCCGGCCAGGAGTGCGAGCGAGAGGGTGAGGCCGAACCCGGCGGGTGCCGTGAGCCGGACCACCAGAGCCATGACACCGCCCGCCAGGCCCGCGCATCCGGTCGAGACCACGAAGGCGACCACCCGATCCCGACCGACGTTGATCCCGGCGAGTTCGGCGGCCACGCCGTCGTCACGGCCGGCCCGCCACCGCCGACCGGTCCGGCTGGCGGCCAGGTTGGCCAGGAGGAAGAACACCCCGATGAGCGCGAACCAGCCGACATAGGCGACGTACTTGGAGGAGGTGATCTCCTGCCCCGTGATGAAGAACATGACGCTGTCGAACCAGACCGGTACGTCCGGGACTCGGACGTTGAGGCCTTGGTCGCCACCGAGACTCTCGGAGAAGTAGAGGGCGATGCCCGGCACGGCGACCGCCAGGGCCAGCGTCACGCCGGCGACGTACGGACCGTGCAACCGGGCGGCGGCCACGCCGATCACCGCGCCCACCGCGATCGTGACAGCCGCTGCGATGAGGAGCACCACCGGCAGCGGCAGCGCCCGGTCGGCGTCCTGGAGGAGCAGAGCGGTGGTGTACGCCCCGATCGCCATGAAGGCGCCGTGGCCGAGGGAGAGCTGCCCGGACAGCCCGAGGAGCAGGCTCAGCCCGCCGGCGGCGATTCCGGTATAGGCCATGGTGGCCAGCTGAACATGTCGGAATGAGCCGACGGACTCGATCACGAGGACCACCAGGAGCAGGCCGACGAGGGCCAGCAGCAGATGTCGCAGCAAGGGGGAGGCGCGCAGCCGATGCCGGGCGCGGCCCAGGACGGGCGCGAGGGCGGGGGTACGGGCTTTCAACATGTGTCAGACCCTCCTCGTGGCGGTGCGGGAGAAGATGCCGTCCGGCTTGAGCAGCAGGACGACGATGAGGACCGCGAAGGCGGTGAGCGGTAGCAGCTGACTGCCCACGTAGCCGGCCACGATGCTGAACACGATGCCCAGGGCGAGGCCACCGACCACGGAGCCGACGGCGCTGTCGAGTCCGCCGATCACCGCGGCGGCGAAGCCGTAGACGACGACGGCGTCCATATAGGCGGGGTGGATGAAGTTGCCGCCCGCGATGAGCACTCCCGAGAGTGCGCCGACCGTGCCGGCCAGTGCCCAACCGAGGGTGAGCATCCGCCCGACCCGCACTCCCAGCAGCCGGGCGATCTCCTGATTGAAGGCGGAGGCGCGCATCTTCAGACCGAGCGTGGTGCGCTGGAAGAGGAACAGGAGCACAACCATGACGGTGAGCACGGAGATGATCGTGTAGATCCCGAAGCCCGTCAGTGCGAAGGTCTGCTCGCCTACCTGGAAGCCCCGCATCCCGAAGGGCGCGGGGAAGGAGCGGAAGTCCGACCCGAAGACGATCGCCGCGAGAGCATGCAGTGCGGTGAAGAGGCCGAGGGTGAGGATGACGGCGTTGATGGGGGATTTGCCCTCCACGGGACGCACGATCACGCGCTCCACGACGGCCCCCAGCACGAAGCCGGAGACCAGGGCCACCGCCAGGGCGAGCCAGTACGAGCCCCCCGCATCGATCACGGTCAGGGCGATGAAGGTGGAGACCATGGCCATGGGGGCCTGGGCGAAGTTGATGATCCGGGTCGCGCGGTAGATGAGGACCAGCGCGAGCGCGAAGGCCGCGTAGATCATCCCGAGCGACAATCCGTTCAGCACGATGTTCACGAACTGGTGCACGTGAGGCTCCTGTCTTTCATGGTCGCTTCCGGCACGCCCGGTCAGAAACCGAGGTAGGCGTGGCGGAGGGTGCTGTCGGCGGCGAGGGCGGAGGCGTCGTCCTGAACCACGACGGAGCCGAGGTTGAGGACCACCCCGTGGTCGGCGATGGAGAGCGCGGAGCGGGCGTTCTGCTCGACCAGCAGGACGGTGAGCCCCTCCTCGACGGACAGCTGGCGCAGGGTCGCGAAGATCTGGGCGACGACGCGCGGCGCGAGCCCGAGCGATGGTTCGTCGAGCAGGAGCATCTTCGGGGTGGCCATCAGGGCGCGCCCGATGACGAGCATCTGACGCTCGCCTCCGGACAGGACGAGCGCCTGGGCGTCTCTGCGGTCGCTCAGCACGGGGAACATCCGGTAAATGCGCTCGATGTCCGCGGGCTTCGACCGGTCAGCGCGTCCCATCCCGCCGAGCCGGAGGTTTTCATCGACGGTCAGCTCCGTGATGACGCCGCGGCCCTCGGGGACCTGTGAGAGCCCACGCGGGGGCATGGCCTCGACCGGAAGCCTCGTGATGTCCTCTCCGTCCAGGGTGATCCGTCCGGATCGGGCGCGCACGAGCCCGGATATGGTGCGCAGAAGCGTCGTCTTGCCGGCGCCGTTGGCGCCGAGCACGGCGGTGATCCGGCCGCTCTCGGCAGTGAAGCCGACATCCCGCAGCGCGGTCGCGGGGCCATAGTCGACTGTGAGGTCCTCGATGGTCAGCACTGCTCACTCACCGTCCTCTGGGGAGGATCCGGCGGCGTCCTCGTCTCCGACCGTCTCGCCCAGGTAGGCGGCGACGACGGCCGGGTCGTTCTGGACCTCCGCCGGGGTGCCGCGGGCGATCCGGCGGCCGAAGTCGAGCACGACGATCTCGTCGCACACGGCCATCACGAGGTCCATGTGGTGCTCGACGAGCATCACGGCCATCCGGTCGCTGAGTGCGCGGATGAGGTCGCCCAGCTCGTCCATCTCAGCGTTGGATAACCCGGAGGCGGGTTCGTCGAGTAGCAGCAACTCCGGTTCGACCGCGACCGCGCGGGCCAGCGCGACGCGCTTACAGATGGCATAGGGAAGCGACGACGGGAGCCGGTCGGCGTGGGCGTCGATCCCCAGTTCCTCGAGAATGCTCATGGCCCGTTCGCGCAGGGCCAGTTCCTCGCGGCTGCTGCGGCCGACGCCGAGCAGCCCCGCGAAGAACCCGGACCGGGCGTGCCGGTCCAGCCCGACCATGACGTTCTCGAGTACGGAGATGTTCTCGAACAGGCCCAGGCCCTGCAGTGTGCGGGAGATGCCGAGCCCTGCCAATTGATGTGGGCGGAGGCGGGCGAGCGGCTCCCCCTTCCAGGACAGCGATCCCTCCTTCGGCTGGATGAAACCGCAGGCGACATTGAACAGGGTGGTCTTGCCGGCGCCGTTGGGGCCGATGACGCCCTGCACTGTCCGGGGTCGCACGTCGAGAGAGACGCCGCTGAGGGCGCGGATCCCGCCGAAGCGCACGTCGATGTCGCTCATGCTGAACAGCGGGTCATGGGTTGCGGTCTGGGGGATGTCCGGTTCGACGATCCTGGCGGTGTTCAATCGGCACTCCTGGTCGTTCGTGGTTCGCCCGGGGGGCCCGTCCGAGCGCTCGTTCTGTACGGCGCGAGGGACGCCGCGCCCCAGTATGTGTTGCAGATCACACGGGCACTATGGGCGCCGAGCACAAGAAAGTTTGAGCATCCGGTGCGTGAGCGGCCCGAATGGCCGTCTTACCTGTGCGCCGCGTGACATTCTGGAAAAATGGACGGGATGACGACGGATGCTCTCGCCGAGTCGGGACGTGGGGATCGACTCCAGGCGGCGTGGGCCGAGATGTTGGAGGATTCCGACCGCATCGCGGACGAGATCTCCGCCACGATGGTCGCCAAGGACTCGGGCTCCGGCTGGTCGACCCCGGAGTTGCGGGCCGTGCTGCGGCGCAGCATCCGCGAGCACGTCAGGCGGGGACTGAAGCGGCTCGGTGGCCAGGTCGACGACGCGGGCCGCGAGGTCAGGGTTGCCGACGTGTGGCGGGCGACGGGCATCGAGCGGGCGCGCCAGGGCGTACCTCTGGAGGCGGTGCTGTCCGCGTACACCACCGGAAACCTGGCCCTGTGGGAGGCCATGACCGAGCGTGTGCGACAGGGTCGGGCCGACGTCTCCACCGGGGAACTGTTGGCCGCGGGCCGCCGGCTGTGGAGGGACCTCGGGATCCAGAGCGAGGTGATGAGCGAGGCCTACCGCCGTGAGGTGGCCAGGCAGGAGCTGCGGGACCTGCGTCGGCAGGAGAACTACCTCGCCGGCCTGCTCGAGGGCCGGGCCTCGAGTCCGGAGTTCGCCACGCAGGCCGAGGAGATACTGGGCATCCGCCCCAACGTCCCCCTCGCGTGCGTCGTCGCGATCCTGGAGGACACGCACAGCGAACCCCTGCGCCACCCCGAGGACCGCGTCGAGCGGATGGGCGGGACCTCCCGGTGGGGCGTGCGCGACGGCGCCCTCTACGGCGTGGTCACTCTCCAGGGCGTCGACGAGGCGTGGCTGACCGATGTGCTCCGCCCGGCGGTCGCGGGCCGGGTCGGCGTGGCCCTAGCGCGCCACGGTATGGCGGGGACCGCCGCCGCGTTCCGGCTCGCGGCGCGCGCGGCGGCCACGCTCCCGGCGGGCGAGCAGCGTCTCGTGTGGGCCTCGGCCCGGCTGCCGGAGCTACTGATCGAGACGAGCCCCGAGGTCGGGGCGATGATCGAGGAACAGGTGCTCGGCCCTGTCCTGGCGTTGCCGGACCACCAGCGCACGACGCTACTGGAGACCCTCCGGGCCCTGCTGCGCCACGGTGGCTCGGCGACGTCCGCGGCCGGGGAACTGTTCTGCCACCGGAACACCGTGATGTATCGCAGCCGTCAGCTGGTGGGGTTGACCGGCTGCGACCTGCAGGAGCCGCGCGGCAGGCTGTTGCTCGAGCTCGCTGTTATCGCCCATGACCTCGCGGTGGCCTCCGGCAGGGGTGTGGCCTGACGCCCGGTGCGCTGCCGGCGATCCCGGTTCACCGGCATCGCACCACGAGGTCAGTGGGCGAACTGGGCCCGCAGCTCCCGCTTGAGGATCTTCTGGGAGGGCCCCATCGGGAGTTCCGGGAGTAGATGGATCACCCGGGGGTACTTGTGGTGGGCCAGGTGCTCCCTGGCCCAGGCGACGAACTGGTCTGAGTCGACGTCGCTGCCGGGTTTCGGGACGATGGCGGCGCAGACCTCCTCGCCCCGCTCGGGATCGGGGATACCGATGACGGCGACCTGGTCGACACTCGGATGACGGGCGAGCACCTCCTCGACCTCGCGCGGGTACACGTTGAAGCCGCTACGGATGATGAGGTCCTTACGCCGGTCGACCACGCTGACGAACCCCTCGTGGTCCTTGGTTCCGATGTCGCCGGTGCGGAACCAGCCGTCGACCATGACCTCGGCGGTGGCGTCGGGGCGGTCGAGGTAGCCGGCGAAGACGTTGTGCCCGCGGACGACGATCTCTCCGAGCTCTCCGGGCGGCAGCGGCTCGACGCGATCAAAGATGGTCGGATCGGTGATCTCGACCTCGACCCCCCAGATCGCGTGGCCCACCGTGCCCGGCCGGGTACCGAAGATCTTCTGGTTCAACGCACAGGTCGGGGACGTCTCCGAGAGCCCGTAGCCCTCGTAGACGGGGGTGTCGAAGACCTTCTCGACCTCCTCCAGAACGGCCACCGGCATCGCTGCGCCGCCCGAGGTGCACGACTTCAGCCGCGGCAGCTCGGCGGCTGCGTCGACAGCCCGGAGCAGCTGGATGAACATCGTCGGGACGCCGAGGAAACGGGTCACCCGCTCGCGCACCATGATCTCCAGCGCCGCGGCGGCGTCGAAGCGCGGCTGGAGGACCAGCGTGCAGCCGACGCGGAACGTCGCGCCCATCACGGCGCTCTGCCCGAAGATGTGGAAGAGCGGCAGAGCTCCCATGACGACGTCATCCGGGGACAGCCCGTTGCCGTCGAAGGCGTTGGTGGTCGCGTTCATCACCAGGTTGAGGTGGGTGAGCATGGCGCCCTTCGGCGCTCCCGTGGTGCCGCTGGTGTAGAAGATGACGGCGAGGTCCTCGGCCTGCCGCGTGACGAAGGTCTGCAGGGGCTCGCCTGCCCCGTCGAGCTCGTCGACGTCGTATGCCGCGGCACCGGTCTCCCGCGCGACGCCGGCCGCGGTGGCGGCGAGTGCCGCATGGTAGACGACCACGTCGGCACCGGAGTCGCGCACCAGGTGGGCGGCTTCGCGTTCCGTGAGGAGCGTCGGCACCGGCACCACGACCGCGCCGGCGGCCAGGATTCCGAAGTAGGCCCGCACGAAGCCGATCACGTTCGGGGCGAGCAGGGCCACGCGGTCACCGGGACGGACGCCCCGGTCCGCGAGGGCCGCCGCGACGCCTCGGGCGCCACGCCACAGCTCCGCGTACGTGAGGCGGGTAGTCCCCTCGATGAGCGCGACATGGTCGGGTCGGCGACGGGCGGGTTCGGCGAGGACGGAGGCAAGGGAGAGCGCCGTCATCACAGCCCCATGTCCTTGGCGATGATGGTCTTCATGACCTCGTTGGTGCCGCCGTAGATGCGGTTGACGCGGTTGTCGGAGTACAGGCGTGCGATGGGGTACTCGTTCATGAAGCCGTAGCCGCCGTGCAGTTGCAGGCAGCGGTCGACGACCTCGGCCGCCACCTCGGTGCAGAACAGCTTGGCCGAGGCGGCCTCGGCGGCTGTGAGCTCGCCGGCGTCCAGCGCTTCCAGGGCCCGGTCGGCGACGGCCTGGGCGGCGTCGACCTTCGCCTGGCACGCGGCGAGTTCGAACTTGGTGTTCTGGAACGAGGCGACCGACTTGCCGAACACCTCGCGCTGTTGCGTGTACTCCTTGGCGAAGCGCACGGCGGCAGCGGCCTGGGCGTAGGCGCCGTAGGCGATGCCCCAGCGCTCGGAGGGCAGGTTCTGGCCGAGGTAGTAGAAGCCGCGGTTCTCCTCTCCGAGCAGGTCCTCGACGGGCACCTTCACGTCGGTGAACGACAGCTCGGCGGTGTCCGAGGTGCGCAGGCCCACCTTGTCGAGCTTGCGGCCGACGGCGTAGCCCTCCGAGTGGGTGTTCACGGCGAGCAGCGAGATGCCGAACCGGCGATCGTCCTCGCGCGGCGGTGCGGTGCGGCACGCCACGATGACGCGGTCGGCGTGGACGCCGCCGGTGATGAAGGTCTTGGCGCCGTTGAGGACGTAGTGGGTGCCGTCCTCGGACAGCTTGGCGGTGCTCTTCATGCCCGCTAGGTCCGAGCCGGTACCCGGCTCGGTCATGGCCAGGGCCCACATCTCCTCGCCGGCGACGAACTTCGGCAGGTAGCGCTGCTTCTGCTCGTCGGTCGCGAACATCTTGAGGTAGGGCAGCGCGAGCAGCACGTGCACACCGGAGCCACCGAACGAGACGCCGGCACGCATGGTCTCCTCGTACTGGATGGCCTCGAACTTGTGCGACTCGAGCCCGGCGCCGCCGTACTCCTCGGGCACGTTGATGCCGAACAGTCCCAGGTCGGCGAGTTTGTAGTAGAACTCGCGCGGCACGATGCCGGCGTCGAACCACTCCTGGAAGTTCGGGACGACCTCGGCCTCGATGAAGCCTCGGAGGGTCTGGCGGAACGACTCGTGATCGTCGTCGAAAACGGTCCGGAGCATTGATTCCTCTCTTCCTGCCCGCGCCGTGCGGAGGGGCGGGCGCACAAA
Source organism: Dietzia kunjamensis (assembly GCF_045689975.1). Lineage (GTDB taxonomy): Bacteria > Actinomycetota > Actinomycetes > Mycobacteriales > Mycobacteriaceae > Dietzia > Dietzia kunjamensis. Next base: position 2,655,568 of record NZ_CP143297.1, read on the forward strand.
CCAAACGGCGTTCGATTAAGGCCGACGGTACAGTAATGTGCTCTGGATCACCGAGAAAAATTCGAAGGAGAGGGTGATGGGCCGACCGCACGTGGCGAAACTCGACCAGCCACGTATCCGCGCGGCCGCGCTCGCCCTCGTCGACGCCGAGGGGCTCGAGGGCATGAGCATGCGCCGGTTGGCTGCCGCGCTCGACGTCACGCCGGCCTCGTTGTACTTCCACTACGCGACCAAGGACGAGTTGCTCGACGCGGTCGCGGCCGAGGTGCTCGCCGACGTCGATACCTCCGGGTTCGACCTGGGATGGGAGGCCGGGCTCCGGTCGTGGACGCGCTCGTTGCGCGCGGCGCTCGCCGCTCATCCGCGGCTGGTGTCGGTGATCTCTCCGTCACCGGGGCGCCGGGCGGACTCGTTGCAGCGGGCGGAGGCGGTGCACGGCGGGTTGGTCGAGAACGGCTGGCCGCCTCGGGAAGCGACCATGATCGGTGCTGCGGGCAGGTACCTGGTGTTCGGTGCAGCGATGGGGTCGTTCGCATTGGGCTTCGCCGCCGACCCGCAGGTGTACGCCGACCGCTACCCGCACCTGGAATCGGCGCACAAGCTCGCCGACCGTGCCGCACAGATCGACCACGACAGTTTCGAGTTCGCACTCGACAACTTCGTCGTCGGCCTGCGCGAACGTTTCGAGCACGTAGCCGTGTCGTGACGCCGGGGGCCCGATCGCCTCGGGTCGGAGTGAGGCTCTGACCCCAGGAACGGATGACGAGGCTCTCGATCGAGAGGGCGCGCCCCGGCCTCACTCCTCACGCAGACAGAACGGATGCCTCACCGGGTCGAGGCACACCACGAAGCGCCCGTCGGGGCTGGGCTGGTGATCGTGCCGCCGCGCTCCGGCGGCGGAAGTTGGGGCGCTCCCCCGGTGCGCTCTGGGAATCGGCGACGACGACGAGGGCCCGCCGCCACTCGAACCGTTCCGCAGCCACCGGGCAAGGCTTATGAACTTGGACTTATCACGCTAACCGCCCCATCAGGCCGACCGTCCACCCCGGCAGTGCCGCGAGAACTGAAGTTCGCACACCCTTTAGCTGCGAAAACAATCCCGGCTCGATCCCCAACCGCAACAACGAACGTTCATCCGATTCCAACCGGTAACCAACCTGGCAGCCCGTATACATCATCCGAGCGCGCCTCCCGACGCCCGGCACACTGCCGAACCGTCCCCCAGAGGCCTCAGGAGTCCCATGTCCTCGAATCTCTCGCTGTCCCGTCGTCGCTTCCTCGCGAGCACCGGGCTGGCGACCGGCGCTGCAGCAGCTGCATCGCTGGTGTCGTCGTCGTCCTCGTCTGCCGCCCCGCTCCCCCACCGCGCGCTGGCCGACGACGACCGTCTCCCCGCCCTGGTGATCGGCAGCGGTTACGGCGGCGCCGCTAACTGCGCTGCGCCTGACCCAGGCGGGGATCGCGACCCACATCGTGGAAATGGGCCGCAGCTGGGACACGCCGGGCCCGGACGGCAAGATCTTCTCGGGGATGCTCAATCCGGACAAGCGCTCCACCTGGCTCTCGGACACCACCAGCCAGCCGGTCAGCAACTTCATGGGCTTCGGTATCGACAAGAAGGTGGAGCACTATGTCGGGGTCCTCGACGCCGAGAAGTTCTCAGGGGTCAAGGTGTACCAGGGCCGCGGCGTGGGCGGCGGCTCCCTGGTCAACGGCGGAATGGCCGTCACGCCCAAGCGCAGCCACTTCGAGCACATCCTCCCGAACATCGATGCGGCCCAGATGTACGGCACCTACTTCCCGCGCGCGAACGCCGCCCTCGGGGTGAACGACATCAACCAGGCGTGGTTCGAGTCGAGCCCGTGGTACCAGTTCGCCCGCGTGGGCCGGAAGACCGCGCACCGCTCCGGGTTCGCCACGACCTTCGTGCCCAACGTCTACGACTTCGACTACATGAAGCGCGAGGCGGCGGGCACCGCGCAGGCCTCGGCGCTCGGCGGTGAGGTGATCTACGGCAACAACGCGGGCAAGAAGTCGCTGGACAAGACCTACCTCGCCCAGGCCGCCGCCACCGGCCGGCTCACCATCTCGCCGCTGCACCGGGTCACGGCAGTCGCCCCGGCCACCGGGGGCGGGTACCGGGTGACGATCGAGCAGATCGACGAGCAGGGCGCGGTGATCGCCACCAAGAACGTCACGGCCGACCGGGTGTTCTTCGCCGCCGGCAGCATCGGGACCAGCAAGCTGCTCGTGTCGATGAAGGCGCAGGGCCTCCTGCCCAACCTGTCCACCCAGGTGGGCGAGGGCTGGGGCAACAACGGCAACGTCATGGTCGGGCGCGCGAACCACATGTGGGACGCCACCGGCTCCAAGCAGTCGACCATCCCCACCCTCGGGATCGACAACTGGGCCGATCCCACCGCGTCGATCTTCGCCGAGATCGCTCCCCTGCCGACCGGGCTGGAGACCTACGTGAGCCTGTACCTGTCGATCGCCAACAACCCCGAGCGGGCCCGCTTCCAGTTTAACTCCGCCACCGGCAAGGTGGACCTGACCTGGAGCGTGTCCCAGAACCAGCCGGGCATCGCCATGGCCAAGAGGGTCTTCGACAAGATCAACAAGAAGGAAGGCACCATCTACCGCACCGACCTGTTCGGCGTGTACAAGACCTGGGGCGACGACTTCACCTACCACCCCCTGGGCGGCTGCCTGCTCGGCAAGGCCACCGACAACCACGGACGCCTCCACGAATACCCCGGCCTCTACGTGGTGGACGGCTCCCTCGTCCCCGGCAACGTGGGCGTCAACCCGTTTGTCACCATCACCGCGCTGGCCGAGCGGAACATGGATGCGATCATTGCGGGCGACCTGCAGTAGGTCGCGCTGCCGGCCCCGCGCGCGTCGGGGCCACGGGCCGGATCCCCCGTGGGGGTCCGGCCCGTGCGGCGTTGTGTGGGGTGCGGGCACGAGAAACGGACGACGACGACGACGACAAAGCCGGCTCCTCTCCTCGTAGTCGCCTGCTCGACGCGCTGATGAGCGGATCAAGAACGCACCGCCCCGCGAGCCCACTCTTCCCTAGTCCAGAACCGCGGTCGCCTCGATCTCCACCAGCACCTCGGGCTCGAAGAGCATCTGGACTCCGATGAGCGAGGCCGGCGGCATCGGCAGTGACAGGCCGATCTCGGGGGCGACCGCCTCGACGCCGGCCATGAACTCGCCGATCTTCTCCGGCTGCCATTGCGTCACGTAGACGGTCAGCCTCACGACGTTCGCAAACGTCGCGCCGGCGCCGTCAAGCGCGCGGGCCACGTTGCGCAGCGCCTGCGCGACCTGGCCGGCGAGATCGGTGGGGATCGGCGCGCCGTCGGGCATGTGCGCGACCTGTCCGGCTACGTACACGTGGCGGGCCCCGGTGGCGGTGGCAACGTGGTGGTAAGGGGCGCCGGGCAGCAGGCCGGCGGGGCTGGTCAGGGTGACGGTCATGGTTCTCCAGAGGTCGGGAGCGAGTAGGTATCCATTGTCTACTTGGTCACCGGAGGTCACTTCAACGAAACTAGGTGCCATGCCTGATACTCCGCAGCCCGATTCACTCCCTTCACGCGAACACGACATCCTGGTCACCGAGGCCCACCGGGAGCTGCTCGGGCAGGTCCTGGACAAGTGGTCGTTGGCCGTGATGAACGAGCTGTGCGAGTCGCCGTGTCGCTTCAACGAGCTACGCCGTGCAATCCCGGCCGTCTCGCAGAAGTCGCTGTCCGCCACCCTCCGGCGCCTCGAGCGCAACGGGCTGATCGAGCGTCGGTTGCTCAGCAGCCGGCCGATCACGGTGGAGTACCGGATCACGCCGCTCGGCAAGACGGCGCGCGAGCCGATCGACGCCTTGCTCGGGTGGGCCTCGGCGCACCTGCAGGAAATCGAGCGCGCTCGCAAACTGTTCGACGCCGAGCCCGCCCACGACTGACCGGGCCCCGGCCGGGGTTGACGGCCGGGGCTCATGCCGGCCGGCCGGGCTCGAGACCTACGTGAGCTTGTACCTGGCGATCGCGAACAACCCCGAGCGGGCCCGCTTCCAGTTCAACTCCGCCACTGGCAAGGTCGACCTGACCTGGAGCGTGTCCCAGAACCAGCCGGGCATCGCCATGGCCAAGAGGGTCTTCGACAAGATCAACAAGAAAGAAGGCACCATCTACCGCACCGACATCTTCGGGGTCTACAAGACCTGGGGCGACGACTTCACTTACCACCCCCTGGGCGGCTGCCTGCTCTGCAAGGCCACCGACAACCACGGGCGCCTTCACGAGTACCCCGGCCTCTACGTCGTGGACGGGTCCCTCGTCCCGGGCAACGTGGGCGTCAACCCCTTCGTCACCATCACCGCGCTCGCGGAGCGGAACATGGACGCGATCGTCGCCAGCGATCTGCAGTAGTCGCTGCGGGCCCGATACGGGCGAGCGACGCTGCGCGGGCCGGATCCCCACCGGGGTCCGGCCCTTGTCGAAGATGGCGACGTGGCCGTCGCGCCCCCGCCAGTGGGCGCGGCTTCGACGGTGCGTAGCGGATCGGCCGTGGCGGAACTCCTCGTCGGGCGGGGCATCGACGACGACAGCGCAATCCGATTCAGCGCTTCGCGCGCAGCAGACAGCCGGCTCCGCCGCGAGCTTCATCCGCCGAGTTGAAACGCTCCCCCGGTGATTCAGGTCAGAGTCGACCGTGCCCAGTCGCTAATTGTCGGAGCCAACTCCCCCGGCGCTTCCGGCAGCGTGTGCCGGGTCTCAGAGATTGCGACCTCCGAGACGATGCCGTCGCTGCCAAAGGATCGACTGGACTACAAGAACGCCGCCGATCAAGGGCGCTCGAGCGCTGATCCAGCCCAGTTGTGAGCGGAAGTTGCTGCGCCGCATGAATGTGGAGAGCAAGCGGCGTGTGGCCGTGGTCTGTGTGCGGGCGAAGCATGGGGCGGTGCAGACGTTGCGGGGACCGGGATCGCTGACGGGCAGGGCACGGCGAGCCCGCCAACGCGACCGCATGAGCAGTGGCCGGCCGATCAGTCGCCTCCGGGCGGGGTGGATCCGTCCGGGGTCACGGGCCCGGGCGACGCGTCCACGGCTCATCGTCTGACAGGTTCGCCGGTGCTGCGGTTCAGCAACTCCGTGCGACCGTCAGAGCCTTGACCCATGCTGCCGATTGGTAGGTCCACTGATGCGCCAGCTGGGCGAATGTAAGGTCAACCGAGTGCACACGAACTGAAATTTCCCCGGGATAGCACCGAGCGAGGATTGTTCGCGCCCGAGCGACATGCTCGAGACTCGACGCGAACACAAGAATAGATTGGATATCGTACTTGTCAGCTAAATGTGCGATCGCACGTGACTCGCCCTGAGTGGTGTAGGGATCAGGCTCGAAACACACTACCTCCACACCTTTGAGAGGCGAGCAGGCAATATCAGCACCAGGATCATCTTGGCCTGGAGTAGACACGATCAGGTAACTAGCGGCCCCTCGAATAGCCGCGTCCCTCGATGCCTCATAGTTCACCGCCGGGCCGCCCGCAAGCTGCACCACCGCGTCCACTCGATGCGGCGTCGCGTCTAGGCTAGGAGACACTACGAACATAACCTCAGCCAATGTCACCCCTGCAACAGCTATTATTGCCGTGAGGCTGAGAACACGGAGCAAGTTACGCCTCTGGATCCTCCGCGACGACATGCTGACCAACTAAAGCCTCTCCCACAAAAGAGACGTCGGGACTTTACTTCTCGCCATTCCAAAGCTATTCGAAATAACCTATCCCACGTCCTCTCGCTCCGCGACAGTGCAGCTGTATTTTCCATCCGCCATGTTAAGCACGAGCGGGGCGCCAGGGCGCTGACCTGGCACCCCTTCCCACACACGCCACCTGACGCCGTCCTCATCCCAAAACGCGCCTGGATACGGCCGAGTGACCCCGCGCACGAGACGGTCTACCTCTCCCACCGTCATCGCCGGATGAATAGCTCCGTCTTCGGGTTTACGCCCAGGCCATTCAGTGGCTTGCGCTTCATCTTGGGGGGCCGGCGCACAGTTGCCGGATTCCAAAAGAGGCCAAGCGACACGCATAAGTTCGCGATGGGCACCCTGAACACGATTGTAAAGTGACCCTGCGTCCTCCCGACCAGCAATCGGCAGTTCGACTTGAGCGATCAGTGGCCCAGTGTCGACACCCTCATCAAGAACAAACATCGTCACGCCCGTTCTGTCGAGCCCCTTAATGATTGCCCACGGCACCGCCGCCCGGCCGCGCCCCTCAGGAAGCAGGGTCGGGTGCATCCCGAGTACGCCATACCTTGTTGACGCCAGAACTTCGCTATTTGCGATCTGCGACCAACCGATAATGAAGAGCCAGTCCAAATCTGCACTTCGAATTGCTTCAATCGAATCCGCGTCATTAATGTGATTGATTTTAAACAATGGAACACTATGACGTTCGGAGATACCATCGAGGTAAATGCGTCCTGACTTGTCCTTAGCCTTCTCGTCATGCAAAGTAATCAAAAGATCAAGATGCCCGCCGAGTTCATAAATCTCTTCAATGCAGGCCATCCCAAGTTCGACACATGTAACAAATCCGTATCGCATCGCTATTGACCTTCCTTAGTATTTCGGCGGCGGCTTCAGCAGGTATACAAAAGTTCGCAGAATAATCTCTAAGTCCTTCCGGAATGAGATGTTTTTTGCATACTCTCCGTCGTATCGCGCCTTTTCTAGGGGATCCATTCCATCGAACGAGTTCACTTGCGCCCACCCCGTCAGGCCGGGGGACAAGCGAAGAGCCCCGCTTGAATAACGAGCACCAATGACGTCAGCCTGCGAAGGAAGCGGGGGCCTGGGCCCAACCACTGACATGTCGCCCTTGACGATATTGAAGAGCTGCGGAAGCTCATCCAAGTTCGTCCGGCGGATCAACTTCCCAACCCTGGTCACTGACGGCGCAGCCATCTCCCCTGACGGCACGTTCGCCGTCCCGACCTCCATGCTGCGAAATTTGTAAATTGCGAAACTTGCCCCATCTCGCCCGGCACGTTCCTGCACGAAAAGCGCGGGACCTCTATCCTCAAGCTTTATGGCTGCGCCGACCGCAGCCAATATCGGAGAGAGCACAGCGACGGCAATACTGGCGGCAGCGACATCAAAGATCCGCTTCCCCGACTCCTCATACAACCCCACGTCAGAAAACCCCGCCGAGATCGATATGGGCCGCCTGGAATGCTTCGCAGTATCCCGTACCCGCTTGCCCACCGCGCACTGCTGCCATGCCACGGAGCACCTCCTCGGACCGTGGATGAGGGAATGGCCTCATCACAGCGCGATATTTGCCCAGAGCTTCAATTTTCGACTCGAGCCCGCGCTCGCCTATCGGAAAGAAGGTTGTCGGCTCGAACGCTCGACTGGTACCGCCAAACTGCCAGTCAGTCGACGACGCGATCTCCATGAAAAACAAGCCCTTCAGGGGCAGAACTCGGTCACCTCGCTGAAACAGCCGCGCAGCCGCTTGCGTGGCAGCCGAAACCTGACGGTGATCGTCATTCAGGTCATGGGGGTGGTGAGTAAAAATCCACTCCGCAGAATGGCCCTCGAGCGCCTCTTCGATAAATTTCACTAATTCGATATGTGGCTCTGAGTTCATTCGGATATTTGGAAACGGCCCCAATAGCGGATCAGCCATACCGAGCACCGTCGACGCTGCGCGGGTATCCGACAATAATTCGTCATCGGTCGGCCGCCGGTCACGGGCTCCTACCTCACCCGACAAAATGCAGGTTTTCACCGAGTACCCCCGGTCAGCCAAAACTCTTGCGGTACCGCCACACCCAAGAACCTCGTCATCTGGGTGAGCAACGACCACTAACACATTTCCCGACATAGTTCGCCATCTCCAGACAGTGTTGGTCCGCAAATTTCAACCCCATCCGCCAGGCGGCCCAGAGGCTTCGCGACAATCGTAATGCCAGTCGCGCCCTCCGGAGGTAGCCCCCTAGTCACGCCCCCTCCCCGCTCGCCGCCAAATGGCCCTACACTTCGCAAGACAGGGTGAGACGCTGGGCACCCCACAATGCCCGCCAACGTCCGCACCGCCCCGCCGTCAGCGGGACTTACCACCAGAAAGCAGGTCGCAGCGAGACGTGAAAATCGGAATGCTGAGCCACTGGTTCGACCCTGAAGGCGGGGCTGCTGCGGGTCCAGGAACGATCGCGCGGGCGCTCCAGTCGCGCGGCCACCAAGTCGACGTACTAACCGGGTTCCCGATCTACCCTGCAGGCAAGGTTTTCGACGGGTACGACATTCGCCCTTATATGAGGGAGGGAATTCGGGGAACCAACGTCCACCGGGTTCCGATCTACCCGAGCCATGACGACAGCGCCGCTCGACGGATGGCAAATTACCTGAGTTTCGCAGCTTCGTCCACGCTCGCAGCGCCTGCCGTACTGAGAAATTCGGAAGTAGTTTTTGTTTATTCATCGCCCGCCACCGTCGCGACTGCAGCAGTCCCGCTGCGAGCACTGAGAGGGACCCCCTATGTCCTTCAGATCCAGGACCTCTGGCCAGATACGGTAACCTCAAGCGGCTTCGTTGGTAACTCGACCGGCTCTAAAATGGAGAAGATTCTTCATGCGTACTGCAATATCGTCTATAAGAATGCTGCCCACATTGCAGTGATCTCACCGGGAATGGTTAACCTGTTAGTAGATCGGGGCGTGCCGGTTGATAAGATCAGCGTCATTCCGAACTGGGCTGAAGAAGGGTCGTTTCGTCCGGTTCCGCGAGACGCTGAGTTGGCCAACGACCTTGGGATTCGACGGAATTTTAATCTCATGTATGCGGGCAATCACGGCGAGATGCAGAACCTTGATGTCCTCATCAGATCGGCTGAGCTCCTTCGGTCTCGAACGGACATTGGCATCGCTCTAGTTGGTGACGGCGTGCGCAAGGACGCACTGAAGCGACACGTACACGAACTGGGCCTCGACAACGTGACGTTTGTGGACCCGCAACCTTTCGAACGAATGTCAGATATTCTCGCCCTGGCCGATACACAGCTAGTGTCGCTCAAGGACGTCCCCCTCTATCGAGTCACGATGCCCAGCAAGGTCCAGGCCAACATGGCTGCACAACAGCCAATCATCGCAGCGGTAGCCGGGGACGCGGCGGCTGTCGTGGAACGCGCGAACTGCGGCTTGACGGTGCAGCCAGGAAACCCTGACTCCCTTGCAGCTGCGATTACACACATGGCCGACTTGCCTCCGGCGTCGAGGGCTGCCATGGGGCATCGGGCGAGAGATTTTTATCTAGAGGAGTTTTCTGAAAAAGCGGCCGGAGACGCGCTAGTAACGATGCTGGAACAACACCGGAAGCGTCGGTGAGCCCATTGTCCAGTGTATTGGTATTAGGTTCCACCGGTTTTGTAGGTTCAGCCGTATGTAGTGCACTCGAAGCAAACGGCCATGTGGCACATCGAATAACAACCCCCCGAATAAACCCAGCTACGATGCTGCCGGAATCTGAAAACGCAATGACCGAGTTACTCAAGGCAGCGGCTCGGTGCCAAGCAGTTATCAATGCCGCTGGCGTTCCCGACGCAACTGGCACCAGCACAAGTTTGCTGATGGCTGCTAATAGTTCCCTTCCAGGCTTGTTGGCAGATGCATGCTCAGCTGCTGGTGTGAGATTTGTCCACGTAAGCAGCGCGGCCGTTCAGGGTAGAGCCCCCGCCCTCGATTCAAGTTCTACTACCCGGCCTTTTTCGCCGTACTCTGAGTCAAAAGCCGCAGGAGAATCGAACGTCCTTAAGTTCAAGAACACCGTGATCTACCGACCGCCAGGCGTCCATGGCGCAGACAGGCAAGTCACCAAGACAATTGCGCGCCTAGCCCGATCTCGGTTTGCGACCGTAGCCGCAGATGGGTCAAACAACAGCGCCCAGGCGCTTATCGAGAACGTCGCCGATGCGATCGCGTATCTCGCCACTTGCGAGCAAACTCCTCCAAGGATCGTTGCACACCCTTCTGAAGGTCTGACGACTAGAAGTTTGCTGGAGAACCTTGGGGGAAAAAAGCCTATGGTCCTCCCCAGATCATTTGCGCGCGTCACTGTGGCATTGGGTTTTGCAGGCGGCCGGGTTCTGCCGTCCCTGCTCGGCCATGCTCGTCGCCTGGAGATGCTGTGGTTTGGGCAGTACCAGGCTGTTAGTTGGTTGACCCAGGCAGGATGGACGGCCAAGAAGGGCCCAGAAGCATGGCGAGAACTTGGCCGTAGACTTGCCGAAGACACAGACTGGAAGGACACTGAATGATCTCCCTCACCGGAGCTACAGTCGCGATCACCGGAGGGACAGGATCGTTCGGGTCGACCATGGCCCAACACTTGCTCGCCCTCGGGGTGGACCAGGTGAACATCTTTAGCCGTGACGAGGCGAAGCAGGACGAGATGCGATCCAAGATGGACGAGCCTCGCCTTAAGTTCTTTATCGGGGATGTGCGTGATCAGGAGAGCGTGGAGAGCGCGTTCGTCGGGGCCGACTTCGCGTTCCATGCCGCAGCCCTCAAGCAGGTCCCGTCGTGCGAGTTCTTCCCTGACCAGGCGGTCAAGACCAACGTCGATGGCAGCCGCAACGTCATCAACGCCGCCCACAAGCAAGGCGTCAAGTCGCTCGTCTGCCTATCCACGGACAAGGCCGTGTACCCGGTCAACGCGATGGGCATGTCCAAGGCTCTCATGGAGAAGACCGCGCAGGCATTCGCCCGCAACAACCCCAAGTCCGAGACCACGGTGTCTATCACCCGGTACGGCAACGTGATGTACTCACGCGGTTCCGTAATTCCACTATTCGTCCGGCAGATCCGTGAGGGCAAGCCGCTCACCCTCACAGAGGGCTCCATGACTCGGTTCCTCATGAGCCTCCAGGAGTCCGTCGATCTTGTTGAACACGCGTTCTTTCACGCCGAGCCCGGCGACCTGTTCGTCAAGAAGGCTCCGGCCTGCACAGTCGACACGCTCGCTCGGGCCACCGCCCTCGTCATGGGCATTAACGAGCCAGAGATAGTCAAGATTGGCATGCGCCACGGCGAGAAGATGTACGAGACGCTGCTCTCGCGTGAGGAGATGGTCAAAGCCACCGATCAGGGCAACTACTTCAAGGTGCCGCTTGATGCCCGCTCTCTCCAGTACTCGGTCTACGAGGACGAAGGAGATTCCGGCGCCCGCGAGGCCCGGGACTTCGATTCAAACAACACCGAGCAGATGACCGTCAAGGACACGGCCGCGATGATCACGGCACTGCCAGAAATTCAGCAGGTCCTGGCGGAGGTCAATAGATGAAGATCGTCATTACCGGTGCCGGCGGTTTTCTCGGCTGGCACACACGCCTCCGCCTCGCAGCGCTGACCGACCACGAGGTTCACCCCGTCACCCGGGAAAATTGGTCAGATCTCACCGACCTCGTCGCAGACGCGGATGCGGTTATCCATATTGCGGGAGTCAACCGAGCTGATAGTGACGACGCCGTGGAGCAAGGCAACATCCAGCTCGGTGCCGATCTCGCTGCTGCCGTTACCGCTTCCGGCCGGGCCCTTCGAGTCGCCATGGCTGGCACCATTCAGGTGGAGCGTGACAACGCTTACGGTCGTGGCAAGCTGGCCGCCCAGAATCAGATCGCTGAGGCCACCCGCGCCCTCGGCGGACACTTTGTCGACGTTCGTTTGCCCAACCTTTTCGGCGAACACGGAGCTCCCAATTACAACTCCTTCGTCGCCACGTTCGTCAAGTCCGTCATCAACGGCGAGACCCCGCAGATCAATGACAATCCCGTGGAGCTCCTCCACGCCCAGGATGCGGCAGAGTACCTGATGGACGCCCTCGACACCACGGAGGACATGCTCCGGCCCACCGGTGAGCTCACCGGTGTCGTTGCGGTGTGGGAACTCCTGCAGGAGTTTCATCGATCGTATGTACCGATCGGCGAGATCCCTGACCTCAGTTCGAAGTTCCGGATCGACCTGTTCAACACCTATCGAACCGGACTCTTCCCCGAGCATTATCCGATTTCTCTCGTTCCACACTCGGACCCGCGTGGCTCATTTGTGGAGACGGTCCGCTGCCGTGGCGGCGAAGGCCAGTCCTCCTTCAGCACCACTGTTCCGGGGATCACCCGCGGCGAGCATTACCACCTGGCCAAGATCGAGCGATTTGCCGTCATCCAGGGCAAGGCACGCATCAGCCTTCGAAAGATGTTCGAGGACGATGTCCTGGACTTTGAGGTCTCCGGTGAGCCGCCGGTCGCGATCGACATGCCGGTGGGATGGGTTCACAACATCACCAACACCGGCGACGACGTGTTGCTCACACAGTTCTGGAGCCACGAACTCTTCCGCCCGGACGCACCTGACACATTCGCGGAGCCCGTCCGCCGCACTGCCAAGGAGTCAGAGCAGTGAAAATTATGACCGTCGTGGGCACCCGCCCTGAACTCATCCGTTTGGCCCGTGTCATCCATCGCCTGGATGCGACCGCCGGAATCGATCACGTCTTGGTTCACACCGGCCAGAACTACGACTACACCCTCAACCAAGTCTTCTTCGATGACCTGGGGATTCGCCAGCCCGACCACATGCTCGGCGTAGATACGTCCAGCCTCGGCGCCGTTCTCGGTGGCACGTTGATCGCTGCAGAAAAGGTCATGCGGGATGAGTCGCCCGATGCCGTGCTAGTCCTCGGTGACACGAACTCCTGCATCGCGGCCCTCATGGCTCGCCGAATGCGGATTCCGACCTATCACATGGAGGCGGGTAATCGCTGCTTTGACCTAAACGTGCCGGAGGAGACCAACCGGCGCATGGTCGACCACGTGTCCGACTTCAATCTCGTCTACACAGAGCACGCCCGCAGGAACCTCCTGGCCGAAGGGCTGCATCCCCGCCGAATACTAAAGACGGGTTCGCCGATGCGGGAGGTGCTCAACGCTTACCGCGGACAGATCAATTCCTCCACGGTCCTGGCCGACAAGGGGCTTGAGGAGGGCAAGTACTTTCTCGTTTCAGCTCATCGCGAGGAGAATGTGGACTCCCCCGGGCGCCTTCAGATGCTGCTCAATTGCCTGACCGCAGTCTATGCTCACTACGGCCTCCCGGTATTCGTCTCCACCCATCCTCGTACCCGTAAGCGGCTCGAGGCACTACCGGACTGGTCGGAACCGGAGGGCATTACCTTCTCCGAACCGCTTGGGTTCCACGACTACAACAAGCTTCAGCTCTCCGCAGCCTGCTGTCTGTCGGACTCCGGAACCATCGCTGAGGAGTCGTCAATTCTTGGCTTCCCCGCTGTCACGCTCCGCGATTCGATCGAGCGACCCGAGGCCCTGGACACCGGCGGCATCTTGATGACCGGGCTTCACGCAGATGACGTGGTCACAGCGGTTCAGGTCGCCCTTGATTCCGGCTACACGCGAGACGGTGTGAGCTACCTCACTCCCGATGACTACCTTAACGACAATACCTCAGAGCGAGTGGTGAAGTTCATACTCTCGACAGCCCGCCGCCATCACTTGTGGGACGGGATTCGAGTCTGAGGCGCTCAGCGACCAATCCGTCTCCTCTAGCTACCTACTGATTAGGACCTACAGAAAATGCGTATGACCGTGTTTGGGACTGGGTACCTCGGCGCCACCCACGCCGCCTGCATGGCGGAGCTGGGTCATGAGGTGCTCGGGGTGGATATCGACGAGAACAAGATCGATCGGCTACGGCGGGGCGAGGTGCCCTTCTACGAGCCGGGACTGCCGGAGATTCTCCTTCGGCATGTGGAGTCCGGCCGGCTGCGGTTCACCACCGACTACGCCGAGGCTGCCGAGTTCGCTGACCTGCACTTCATCGGCGTGGGCACACCGCAACGCAAGGGCGAGTTCGCCGCCGACACCTCACATGTCGAGGACGTGGTGGCGCGGCTGTCCCCGCTGCTGACGCGAGACGCGGTGCTGGTCGGCAAGTCGACGGTCCCCGTGAGCACGGCGGTGCGGCTGCAGGGGATCGCCGACTGGCACGTACCCGGTGGGGTCCGGGCCGAGGTGGTGTGGAATCCGGAGTTTCTGCGTGAGGGATTCGCAGTCCGGGATACGTTGACGCCGGACCGGATCGTGATCGGCCTGCCAGGTGGTTCGGAGGAGCAGAGTCTGGCCCGCGATCTGGTGGAGGAGGCGTACGCGCCTATCCTCGAGTCGGACCCGTGCCCGGTGATCGTCACCGACCTGGCCACCTCCGAGCTGGTCAAGGTCAGTGCGAACGCTTTCCTGGCCACCAAGATCAGCTTCATCAACGCAGTGTCCGAGGTGTGTGAGGCTGCCGGTGCCGATGTGACGGTGCTGGCCGACGCGATCGGGATGGACCCGCGGATCGGCCGGAAGTTCCTCGGCGCCGGGCTCGGGTTCGGTGGGGGTTGCCTACCCAAGGACATCCGCGCCTTCATGGCACGTGCCGGGGAACTGGGCGCGGATCAGGTCATGACGTTGCTGCGGGAGGTCGACTCGATCAACATGCGCCAGCGGCAGCGCTTGGTCGATCTGACGGTAGAGGCGTGCGGCGGAACCCTGCTGGGGCGAACCGTCGCAGTACTAGGCGCGGCGTTCAAGCCGAACTCCGACGACGTGCGGGACTCCCCGGCCCTGAACGTGGCCGGGATGCTCTCGCTCAAGGGCGCCAGCGCCGTGGTCTATGACCCGCAGGCCCTGGACAACGCTCGGGCGCTGTTCCCGACCCTGACGTACGCAGATTCCGCATTGGCCGCCTGCGAGGGCGCCGACGTGGTGCTGGTGGCCACCGAATGGTGCGAGTTCGTGCAAACGGACCCGGCCACCGTAGCCACTGTTGCCCGTGGCCGGATCCTGCTCGACGGCCGCAACTGCATGCCCGCGGACCGTTGGCGCGACGCCGGCTGGACCTACCGCGCCCTAGGCCGCGGAATTTGATCGAGTACCGACCCCGACAAGGATTGTTCCGACCAATGAAGTTTTCTCTTATTTGTCCAGTCTATAACGAAGAATTGTTTCTGAACGACATGCTGGCCAGCCTAGTGGCGCAAACGCACCAGGACTGGGAGGCATTACTCATCGATGATGGCTCCACGGATAACTCGGCATCAATAATAGAAAACTGGGCAGCAAAGGACGACCGAATAAAGCCCGTGTCACTAAGGGTAAAGCTGGGGAAAGTACATGCTTTCAACCTAGCGTTCTCTAAATCTACCGGGGACTTAATTTGCCATGTTGGTGGCGACGATTTCTTGACCCCAAGTTCCCTTACCGACCGAGAGTCCGCCTTCCGAGAGGCAGACCCATTCGCAGTCGTATTCGCAAAACTACAGGTTATCGATCAAAACGGGGCAGCAATATCGTCGCCCATACCGCGAGGACAATACGGCAGCCAATCCAGCCCTGGAGCAACCTATTCACGCGCTCTAGCAAACCTGATTTTTCCTATCCCTACAGATTTGCCATCTGAAGACATATGGTTAGGAAACGCTGCGGCAGGATGCGCGCAAAGCGTTATACACTTACAGACTCCAGTCATTTTCTATAGAATTCATTCCAACAATTCTAATCCACGCCACAAGTCATTCGACGAAATGACCAAGGCCATCCACTCGCGCTACCAAGCCCTAGATCTCCTTCTCGAATCAGATCTGCCCCTATCAGAAGCATCCCGTAAAAAACTGCAGGCATTCGCCGCAGCCGAACAACTTCGGTACGCTAGGCAAACTTTGAAGATTCTCTGGTGCAAGGATCTACCTTTAATCGACCGTGTCGCAATCTCGTCTATGTCAAATCCCGCACTTTGGCGCATCCGCCAAAAACTAGGTGTGGCGGCGACTGGGTGGCGCGGAAAGTGATCCCACTCAACGACATCAAGACCTACTATATGCACACTCTGCGCTCTTACAAACGCCTTCAACCAGATGTCGGCCTCAATGGATTGGGTGTTGAATAATGCGTCGAAACGAACCAGCAACGATATTCGCGCACCTAAGCGGCCATGCCAGGAACGTTGGCGACTCCGCGCTCAGGCGCGAATATCTGAGTTCGCTCCGCTCCACCAATCGGAGTTTGGTAATTTGGACTGGAACGCCAAAATCTGGTTACACAGCTGGGCTAGGATTAACCGAGCACGACACCGAATACTCGAAATTTATTAGGTGGTACTTAGCCGCCCTAAATTCGGCATGGCGCGGTCATTCCTGCATCGCACTCAATGCTGGTGAGTACACGCTATCTCCGCGCTATATACTAATAAATCTCTTACTGCTTCCGCTTTGTCTCATTACCAGGATCCGTCGAGGAACGGTTCTGTGGCTCGGCGCGGCGGTTCCCGAAGTTAAACTTGGCAGGACTTGGATCTATGCGGCTCTAGCAAGAATGGCATCACTCGCGAAATGGCGCGATATTCATACTCCGAAAATTATGCCAACATCAGAGACAATGCCGGACTGGGCGTTTAAAGTCTGTTCGGGATTGGCTGACTCAAACCGTGATTTACTGACCGTGTCGCTTAGGGGAGATCGCAGCAAGCCAGACTTAGAGTGGGTGACTGAAGTTCGAACGACTGCGGATAGACTCGGCCTTAAAGTCGCGGTCGCCTGCCAAGTGAAAGAGGATATGGATCTGAGCCGCGATCTGGCGACCGCGCTAGATGCGATACATGTCGGCTGGAATTCCGATAACCATTACAACCAAGAGTTCCAGGTCCGAAGCATATATCGACGTTCTGCTCTTGTAATCAGTGATCGACTTCACTGCCTCATCATGGCGGCAACGGAGGGTGCTGCGCCAGCAGCATGGGGCCCAACTGCCAGCATAAAGATTGCTAGACACCTCCCCCACCTTGGATTCACCTGGGTGTCGCCGCCCGCTTCGGGCCCATCCGCTGCGCTGCGTACTCTTTCACCCAGCGTAATTTCCAACCTATGTGTCGAGACGTCCGCTATCGTTAAACGTCTCCAAGACGAGCTGCGGGCGGTTGACCTAGAAATCAGCCGTTCACTTCGAAAGTGACTGATGGGTACAGATAGTCGATCCTATTCGAGAGGCAAATGCGGCCTCCACTACCTCGCAAATCTGCAGCGCAACAACATGTCTAGACCGGCGGGTTAACAAGCACAAGCCGCTGCGCCATGGACCAAGATGGTGAGCGCCTCGAGAGGCAGCTAGATGATCAGAATAATTAATTCAATGATCAACAGTCGACCTACGTCTTCGATAACGGTGGCTGCAATTATAGGACAGCTATTCAGCCTCGCAGCCATCCCGATAGTGTCTCGACAATACTCACCAGCTGATGTTGGGTACTTCTCCGCTTGTCTTGCAATTGGTTTCATTGCAGCAAGTGTCGCTACGGCTAGAATTGACCGTGCGGTAACACTTCCGAAAGACGACCGGGATGCTGCAATTTTCGCTACCGGGGGACTGCTAATCTCCATTACACTCATAGCGATCGCCACTTGCGTCTACTGCACTATAGTATTCTCCTTAGATTTCAGTTTTGTCCACCTCTGGTGGGCAATCCCTTGTCTAACTCTTGCCATTGCATGGGGAACTATATTGCTCCAGTTTAGCGTTAGGCAACGAAACTACACCGTGGTCTGCTCACGAAATATTCTTCAACCATCTGTTACAGCCTTGCTGCAGGTGATGCTTGGCGCTTGGACAGCTTCACCGGTGTCGTTGACAGCTGCGGCATCCATCGGTCGGATTTTCGGATTAGTTTCGCCGGCCAAGGCGATCCACACCGATCTTCAACCAGTTAAAATCGACGAGTTCATCGATCGCCTCGGCAATCTAATTTGCAGATATAGGCGAGTTTTGACTCTCGGAACTGTAGCTGGACTGCTAAATACTGCTTCACTACAGATTGCGATCCCAATAGTTTCGGTACTTTTTAGTGGGACGGACGCAGGCCAATTCGCAATGGCCCAATTGGTGCTAGGTGCCCCCTTGGTGCTCGTAGGCACTGCCGTGGGTCAAGTATTTCTAGGAGATTTTGCTTCCGACATCCGTAATGGATCGGGAAAATCGAACCTGCTATTTCGCAGAACTTCATTATGGCTATGTGCCGGTGCGCTGGCAATCGGAGCGGTGGTCGCGCTCTTTGCACGGCCGCTATTCCCCCTAATCCTTGGCGACCAATGGGAACACGCGGGCATACTTGCAGTCGCAATGGTGCCACTCCTTGTCACGCGGTTCGTAGCAGCCCCGTTGGCCCAGACCTTAATAGTGCTCGAACGTCAGGGGACCCAGCTCGCACTTGATGCACTACGATTGTCCGGGATTTTCGGAACATTCTTTTTCTGCCACTTTACAGATCTTGGTATCAGCGTGGCCGTGTTCGCGTATTCGGCATGGTCAGCGTTGTGTTACCTCGCTCAATGGACCCTATGTCGCCACGCGTTGAATCGTCATGTCGAACACGAAGCTGTCCAAGGCTCGCGAAGCACCCAGTAGCGACTGTTCGCCGCTTACCTCGCACAATGCCGGCAATACCGCAGATGCCCATTAGGCGGGCGACCTGGTCGCGGCCGACGTCGCGACCACGGCGGCGCAGGCAGTGCCATAGCCGGCTCTTCCGGATTCAGAGTGCATTGATCCGATCCCGCAGCTGTCCGGAGTGGATTAGTGACCGCAAGATGTAGTGCTTGAGGTTCCGGAAGCCCAGGGCGATTCCGCGGAGGTGTTCGAGCCGGCCGTTGATGGCCTCGACGGGTCCGTTGGAGGCGCCCACGTCGAAGTAGGCGAGGATCTCGCGGCGGCGCTTCCATAGCGACCGGCCCAGCTGGGCGAGCTCGGGCAGCTCCGTTGGCACACCGGCCCGGATCGACTTGAGGAGCTTGTACATCGCGATCTTGCCCTCCCGCTTGCCCGAGGCCTCGTAGGCGGCGATGAGCCGCTGGTAGACGCCGTAGGTGGCCTCCACCGCTAGGTGCGCGTCATTGGCCGTGAACGCCTTGAACAGGCGGACCTTCTGCTTGTCGGTCAACAGCTCAGCGCGGGTGCGCAGGATGCGACGGATCCCGTACAGGGGGTCACCGGCCCGTCCCCGGTGCCCGGTGGTGGCCTGCTGGATGCGTTGGCGGCACACGGTGAGCTTGTCGGCGGCAAGATGCACGACGTGGAACGGATCCATCACCGTCCGTGCTTCGGGGACGGCTTTGGCCGCGGCGGTGTGGTAGCCGGCGAACCCGTCCATCGTCACCACCTTGACTCGATCTCGAAACACCTGGTCGCGGGCGTCGAGCCACTCGGTGAGCACCTTCGCCGAACGCCCCGGGACCATGTCCAGCAGGCGCGACGGGCCAGTGCCGTCCACGACCGGGGTGAGGTCGACCAGCACGGTGACGAACGCACTGCTGCCGTCGCCGCGCACGTGCTTCCACTTGTGCTCATCGACACCGAGAACGCGGACGCCATCGAAGTGTCCGGGCTGCTCGTAGACCATGGCGCGAACCTCCGAGACCGCCAGGTCATTGACCAGATCCCACCCCAGCCCGAGGGCCTTGGCGACCGCGGACACGCTGGTGCGGTCGATCGCCAGACGCTGCAGGATCCAGCGGCTGCAACGGCGGGTTGTCTTGGCCCTCGGCTCAGCCAACGCCGGCATCCGCTGCTGGAAAATCCTCGTAGCGCACTAGGTGTTGTCGCAGGTAAAACGCGGTACCCGCACATGCAGCCTCGTGGGGTGACCCACGATCGGTAGATCCGTGACCTTCCGCTGGACGTGGTCTCGCAGGCGCCCCGCCATCCCGCACTCGGCGCAGATCGGGTCCAGTGTGACCGGGGCGCAGAACAGGTGCGTGAGCTCGTCGGCCACAGCGGCGTCAGTGATGGTCACCCCGAGCTCGACGGTGCGGCAGATGGTGTCGGCAAGCAGGCTGGCGGTAGCGTTCAGAGCGGGTCCTGGGGATGCGAAGTGCTGGTGTAGGAACTTGCATCTTCACACGCCCCAGGACCCCTACATCTTGTGCCTCACCGCATCACCGGCGAACCCCAGCTACGCACTCCGGATCCGGAAGGGCCGGATTGCTGCCGCGGCCGGACGATTCGCCGACGGCGACGTCGCAGCAATCGTCCGGCACCTGGCCACCGGCGCGACCGGTGCGGACCTGGTCATCGCCGACGAAGCCCACTCCGTACAGCCCGGCACAGGAGCCTGGGCCGGCTTGGGCACCCGAGAGGACACCGCCCGATGAGCACACCGACCACCACGCCAGCGGTGCCACTGCCCGAGGACCTGACCGCGGTACTCAAACGAATGCGCATGCCCTACCTGCGGGCCGCCGCCCCCGAGGTCCTGGCCACCGCCCGAGCCCAACGCTGGGACCCCACCGAACTGCTGCGGGTCCTGCTCGCCGAGGAGATCCGCGGACGAGACGAGGCCACCAAAGCCGCCCGCCGCAAGACCGCCGGACTCCCCGCCGGCAAGACGTTCGACTCCTGGCGCGAAGCCGACTCCTCCATCCCCGCGCCGACCCAGTCAGCGCTCGCCGGACTGGAATGGGTCCACCGAGCCGAGAACCTCGCCATCAGTGGCCCCTCAGGCACCGGAAAGACACACTTCGTCGAGGCCCTGGCCCACAACGTCATCGACGCCGGCATGCGGGTCTCCTGGTTCACCCTCGAATCACTGACCGAAGCCCTGGCACGCGCCAACGTGGACGGCTCCGCCGGCAAAGTCATCGCCCGCATCACCAGGGCTGAACTCATCGTCGTCGACGACATCGGGATGTTGCCCGCAGGTCAAGCCGCCGCAGAGGCGTTCTACCGCCTGGTCGATGCCACCTACGAACGCCGCAGCCTGGCGGCCACCAGCAACCTACACCCCGCAGGATTCGACACCTTCATGCCCAAAACCCTGGCCACCGCCGCCGTGGACCGACTCCTGCACCACGCCCACGTCATCATCACCGAAGGCACCTCCCTCCGGCTCGCCGAAGCCACCGCCGGCAAAGGGGTGGTCCCATTGCACTAACCGACCACCAGGGAGATCAACTGACCGCGCACAGGGAGATCAGCTGTCCGCGAGCAGGGAGATGAACTGACCGCCCACAGGGAGATCCCAATGTCCCTTGACACGGGTTCACGCCCAGCAGTGACCCGACGTGGGTGCGAGCGGCGACCTTGGAGCACTGCGCATCCGCCAAGTGCTCCTAATACATCCGGACCGCCCGCTCCCGGGTCTCAGCGTCGAACTTTCGTGGTGCTGCCATGGGTTCCAGTCTTCCTTGTTAGATCGGAACCCTCCGATGGATCCAGTGCGATTCAATTCGTCGCACACGGACTCGCTGCAGGTGAATACGGCGTGAGCCGGCTTGAACGCCGAGCTGCCTATAATCGGCAGTTACAGGACGATGTAGTGCCAGCTGTGCAGTCCTGCGCCGAGCCCCGACCCGGTCGCCGAGACCAAGAACTGGGTGGTGCTCATCGACGTTGGGAACACTGCCACGCTGTTCGCTGCGGCTGCTGCCGCTGTTGATCCGGCCATCAGCATTATTGCCCTGGGGTTCTCGCGCCGCACCTGCGAGAAGGTTACGGCGCAGATGCCGCCGGGGCTGCCACCATTGCCCGGGGTGACTTCTATGACGCCCGCGTTGTCGGTGCCGGTGATCTTGGCCGTGGCTCCAGCCCCCGCTGCCGAACCAACGACGATGGTTGGTGTGCCGACGCCCTGATCTACTACCGGGGTCCACCAGGCTGCACCGGCGTCGCGGGCAATCCATAGTGTGTTCTCCCGACCGTCCGTGCGTCGGTAGGTGGTGCCCGGTTCGCCGGGGGTTATTACCCCAAGGGGGGAGCCGGCGCCGAACAGCTGCCCGGTAGCTTTCGCAATTTGACCCCATTGGATTGTCGCTGATCCGGAGACGATGGTGTTAGTCGAATCGTATGCGAAGTGTCCGATGTTCCTGGCCGAGGTGTCTGCCCCGACCCACATTGCCCTGGTGGCGGCGTCGAGCGTGTTGCCGCTCATCTTCACCACCTTCGCTCCCCGCATGTTTATCGCGGCCGAGGTGGATGTTTGCTTCACCGTGTTCCCGGTCAAAGTGAACGTGGCACCGGTGGAATCTGCGTCGTGGAGGTTGATGCCGATGCCGTTGCGGGCGTTAACGGTGTTGTTGGCGATGGTGAACTGTCCCTCGATAGTGTTCTGGAACCGCATCCCGTTCTCGGACCCGGTAGTGCCGTCCGCCGAGCCATCGATAATGTTGCCGAGGATCGACACGTTCCGGGCGTTGCGGACGTAAACGCCGATCCCCGACCCAGAAATAACGTTGCCCTCCACGACCACGTTGTCGGCCAACGAGCCTTGCGCACCGATCACAGCGATGCCGTGCTGCTTCGAGGCGACCGACAGCCCTCCGGGGTTGGCGATAATGTTGTTGGCGATGACCCCGCGGGGTCTCTGGTGGGTGTAGGCGTGGTAGCCGGGAGCGTAGGAGATCGCACCTTCGGAGGAGATGTTCTTCGAGGAGTAGATGCCGTCCACGATCGTGTTGCCGGTGATGATCGTGTCTTGGGCGGACTTCGCAGAGATGGCGCAGAAGCCGCACTTTTCGAAGTAATTCCCGATGGCACGTAACTGACCGGCCGCCGGGTAAGTGTGGATTGGGGAGACGTCGTTGCCGAAGGCGTTCAGACCGTACCCGTAGAAGTGATTACCGATGGCTTCGACGGTTGATAAATTTCCCGACCCGTCGGCGATTCCGGCGGGTCGAGTGGCGACGAAGATGCCGCCCGGGTTCGCCCCGTCCACCGAAGGGGACCTGTCGAATCGGGCGCGGTTGTGGTTGAATCGAATTAGGCCCTTTGCCCCGACCTGACCGGAGGTCACGTCGAGAAGAGTAGGGTACTGGCCGCTGATGCCGGAATGTTCCGCTTGGTCGGTGAACTCACAATTAGTAATCTGGATGTAGCCGCCGAACTCCCGCGCTTGCAAGGGGGTACGAGAGACGCGGGTGAAGTGCACCCCATCAAAGATGACCTCTTTACCCGTCTGGACTTGGCCGTACACGATCGAGGGGAATGCAGTCTGGAGGTGGCGCTGACCGTCGATGGTGCCGCCCCGGATGCGCAGGTAGTCGCCATCAAACTGAATCATTCGGTTGGTGGCGGTCGGAGCCTTTTTAACAAGAGTTGCCCCGGAGTCCAACAGAAAGTCCGCCCGGCCAGTGACCGTGAGGTATCCCAATAGGTACCGGCCTGCCGGAACTGTGATGATGGCTCCGTTCGCGGCGGCGATAGCGGCTTCGAACGCCGCGGTGTCGTCGGTGACACCGTCGCCGACTGCACCGAGCGCAGTCACGGTTAGGTCCTGCGCAGGAGTGGGGCTTTGGGCCGACGCTGATCCGGCTGCGAGGCCTGCAACGCTGCTCGCTGCAAATGCCCCGCCGAGAACGGAGAGGACGGAGCGGCGACTCATTCTCTCAGAAGGCAGTGCCGACGCAGCGTCGGAGGAAGAATCCGAGTGAGAGACCGTGAAGTGGGAGTTTATCGGAGGCATCGGTGGCCCCTTTCGGATTCGGCGTGCGTTGCGGGGTTTGCTGACGTCGTGGCGAGACGTAGAAGAAAGGGCCCTGAAGCCGTGTAAAGATGCAGGTTCCTACATCAGGCATCCGACACCCAGCTACGAACGCTACCGCCAGCCCGCTTTGAGGCTCTATCTGCCGCACCGTAGAGCTTTGAGTCGCAACTACTGTGCGGGGATCGCTAAATTTACCCACTTGATCTACCCGCCAGCGGCCCTGGTTCCTGGTGCTCCTATGTCAAGTCTTCGTTAAGCGGCCGTCTGGAGAGCAGCGTTTGGAGCTTGCGGTGCTGCAGGTGGAGGAGGTGACGTGGCGTCGAGCACGACCCGTGTTTCGTCTGCCCGCATCGCTGCGAACACCCGATCGGATGGGCGGCGGCGGAGTAGGCGCAACGCCTCGGTGCGGGTCTTGCCGGAGGCGATGAGCTTGTCGTAGTAGGCGGTACCTTCTGCGCCGAGTCGCAGCTGGGTCACCGCGGCCATGTGCAGCGCGGTATTGATGCGCCTGTTGCCGCCCCGGGACAGTCTGACGCGGACCTTGTTGCCCGACCAGACGGGAATTGGGGCGGTGCCGTTGAAACGGGCGAAGGCGTCTTTGGACTTGAACCGCCTGACCCCGGCGGTCTCCCCGATAATTGTGGCCGCGCCGAGAACCCCGAGGCCCGGGACCTCGAGAAGACGTGGGTGATCCGCACGCACCAGCTTGGTCAGGCGGCTCTCGATCTCATTGATCCGCCGCGTGAGCGACCGAATGTCCTCCAGGAGATCCCGGGCAATCTCGGCCACCCCCCGGTGTGTTCGTAAAGTCGTGCGATCAGCTCATCCAGCAAGTGGTAGCGACGCAGTGCCCGGGACGGTATCTGCAGGTCAGGATCAATCTCGTGCAGGAACCAGCGGACCTTGGACTGCATTGCGGTACGGCGCGAGACCAGGCTACGACGGTGGTCGGACAACAGCTTGATCTCCCGCGCCGGGCCGGGCAGCTCGGCCGTCGGTAGGTCATCTTCGCGCAGAGCAACGCGTGCAACGGGTTCAGCGTCGATCGGATCAGACTTGCCGAGTTCACGACCCGAACGGCGCATACCTGCCATCAACCTGGTGTGGACTCGCACCACCTTGTGCCCTGTATCGAGCAGGTCAGCTTCCAGACGACGGGTCAGATGCCGGCAGTCCTCGACCGCAATGCAGACGCCGTCGAACTGCTCGAGCCACGCCATGATCTTCTGATGCCCAGCAGCCCGAGCCTCGACCGTGAGGACATCGAGTCTCTTGCCGACCTCGTCGACCGCGACGAGCGTGTCCCAATTCTTGTGGGCATCAATTCCAATGACAGTCATCGCCGACCTCCTGATGTTGCGTGCAGTACGGCACCGCCGTTCGAGATCGGGCACGCCTCAGTGGGGCAGGACGAGCGAGCAAGCTCCTATCAGGCCACGACCTCCAGCGGCGGTGCTAGCTCGGCGGAGCGGCACATCGGGGACAAGCCACCTACGGCAGCGAAGAAACGAGCCAACTCCACCGAGCCACTCTCATTCTGGTACTGACGCGAAGAAAATCGAGACCCTGCGCATGATCTCCAGGTCCTCGGTCAGCCGTCGGTTCTCGGCCTTCAGGCGCTTGATCTCGGCTCTCTCATCGGTGCTGACGCCGGGCCGGCCGCCGGCATCGATGTCGGCCTGCACAGCCCACCTCCGGACCATTCCCTTGCCCAGCCCAAACGGCGGCCCACCTGGTCGTAGCAGGCCGTCAGCGACCCGGACTCACCGCGGTGCTCGGCCACCATCCTCAACGCCCGCTCCTTGACTGCGGGATCGGGCCTCTTCCGCATACAACCATCCTCCTCGACTCGAAAGGGAGGCGGCGGGGAACCTGGGGCAATTCAATCTGCTGGACGCTTGACGCCTCTCTAATATGCCCAGTATCCAAAGAAAACCAAACGTCACAGCACCGAAATTGAAAAGGAACATGGGGCTGCCGGTGCTCCATACGCCAGCGATAACACTTACACCTGCGTATCCAACCGCCTCCAAAGAATTCACCTCCTGGTGCTTATTAAACTGATTGACCAACAAGCGCGCCGCTACCGCGAGAACAGCGGGCACCGCCACGATCCCAATCCACCCAAAATTATGGAACACGGAAAGCCACACAGAGGGGGGAGCCGTACCCCTGTCGGTGCCGAACATTACCTCGTAAATCTCGAAAGATAGGGTTGACCCCGAATACCCCGGCAGAATTCCCCGGAACGAGTCGAGCCACTCGCGACCATTCTGTATCGGCAAGTCTTTGATGTAATGAAATGCTATAAGTGCAGTTTCCTGACTGACAACAAAGAACCTTGACATCGCCGTACTGGCTACAACCCAGACTTGTTCGAACGCGCCCTCGGCAAGATCTAAACGTTCTGTATCTCGACCGAGAAAAAACGTCGAAAGCAAAAACATCGAAAAAGCCGCAATTCCCCCAAGTGGAGCCCATCTCCTAAACAGCGACGGCGAAACATAAAAGACAAAAACGACGACCACGCCAGCTGCATAGACAAACGCTGCGCGTTGCCCAGTTCCCAACAGAGCGAATACGGTTATGATCACCAAGGAAGCGCTAGTCAGGAATCGAAACTTTGAACCGCGTACGTACATCCAGTGAATAATCACGGCCGAAGTGGCTGGCAACAGGATATTCTTGAACTGGTTTACATAACCCGGGAAAAGATAGTTGTCTTGAGAATAAGTATCGAAACGCCTACTCGCTACATCCTCCACGAGTCCGTCACCCCTGAGGGACGCCATCATCGAATCAAAGAAAACATTGTATCCAACGGCGATGTAGTATGCCGAAACAACTGCTATCGAAAGCAGGCAAAGTCCGACAACGAGAACGCGTCTCCTCGTAGGAACCACAACGACTTTTGACGCAGTCGATATGTTCTTGCCGGTCTGATTACGAACCGCACGCTTTGACATGAGCCGCATCGCAAAGCTCGTGAAACAGTAGATGAAAAATGGCAAACACAGAATGACCACATATTGGTCGTTTCCGGGAACATTGATGTCAAGTAACGCTAGGCCACTCACCGTAAATATGCCCTGGACGATAGCGAAAATATAGTCTAGGTTGAAAAATCGCTCCGACGAGTTTTCAACAAACAAAAAGCCAGCTAGCGTAGACAGGGTAGCTATAATAAGTACTACCGTCATCCTACTCAGCCCCGAATATCTGGAAAACAAAGACGTTAACTGAAGCATCGAGCTCTTGGTTCAATTTCACTGCCCGCACCTGCCTGAGTCTAATGAGAGAAGCGCACACGTAGGATGCACAGATCCGACCCACCGACGCTCACCGTCAATCCGGTACGTTACTCATAGGACCACTTAACCAACCACCTTCTGACCACTGAATCACCGGCGTCGCTGCTACGTAGTTCTGCCAGCTTCATCAAGGGCGGAACTCTCACGACCGAGAGCGCTTCGTGCAACTCGCCGGTCACCGGGACTTCACTATCATCGAATAACTCTTCACTAAGCTTCTCGTTCTGACGAAGCCCAGTATACACAATGTTTATGTCTTTGCCGGACTGTTCAATCAGAGTGCGTGCGACTTCCGCAATTTTTACAGGAACACCCATATCCAGAACAAGAGTGTCACCAGAAGCGCCAACGACCGCGGATTGAAGTACGAGTTGACAAGCCTCGGGAATGGTCATGAAAAATCGCGACACATCGGGATCAGTAACAGTCACCGGACCGCCATCTCTAATCTGCTTTTCAAAAACTGTCAACACCGACCCGCGCGACCCCAGAACGTTTCCGAACCTGACTGAAACGTACTTTTTGTCTCCAACTACTTGAATTGCGCGCGCTGCGGTAATCCTCTCAGCGATTCTCTTACTCGTGCCGAGCGCCGAACAGGGATTCGCCGCCTTATCAGTCGATATGTTTACGAAAGTCTCTACGCCATACGTCTCAGCGGCATCTAGCAGATTCTGTGTACCCAGCACATTTGTCTTCAGGGCCTCAAGTGGGTATGACTCCAATAGTGGCATATGCTTAAGCGCTGCCGCATGGAAGACTATCTGCGGTCTACGCTCGTCGAATATCCGCATAATCGCTCCGCGGTCACGGATAGAAGCTAGCAGAGTATCGTCTCCATCCAACATTGCTTGATCGTTGATCGAAAGCTGAACTGCATGCAGCCCAGACTCATCTCGATCCAGCATCATCAACTCAGAAGGCCGGAACCTGCTTATCTGGCGGCATAACTCCGATCCGATAGACCCCCCGGCGCCGGTCACCATGACACGCTTACCGCGGAGGTACTCAGCGATCTGAGTCTGATTGAGCTGCGCTGGCTTACGACCGAGAAGATCGTTCACATTGATTTCTCGAAGCTCATCGGCAGTGACCCTGCCCTTCATCATGGAATCGAGGGGGGGCAGCACCAAGACATGCAACCCAGCAGCCTCTGCCCGGTCGCGAATATCGATAAGCTCCTCACTGGGCAAACTTGGAACCGCGAGAAGTAAGGTTGTGGCGCTAGTCTTTCTAGCAAGCTCTTCGAGCTTGTCGCGCCCACCGTGCACTCGAACGCCCTCGATCACCATGTGGCGCTTGTTGGCGTCGTCGTCGAGAATACCCACAGGATTGAGCTGCGACACTTCAGAACGTCGCAGTTGCCGTACGAGCTGGAGGCCGCCGTCTCCGGCGCCAAACACGAGTGCGCGCTCCGCGTCCTTGGTCGCTCCAGCGCCGAACAATCTCTTCCGTCGCACCAGCGACCTAAGGACCAGTGCACCAAGGATCGTAAATGCTCCAGTTACGATCGGCGTCGACCGGGGAACTCCGTCGTATTGGCCAGTCAGAATATGACCAAGGAACACAACAATTGCAGCCGCAGAAAAGACAAACGTCACGACACTGGACTCCAGCACGCTGCCGGGCACGTACCGCCCACGATACAGCCCAGTAAGCCACCCGA
This sequence comes from Dietzia kunjamensis, assembly GCF_045689975.1. Taxonomy (GTDB): domain Bacteria; phylum Actinomycetota; class Actinomycetes; order Mycobacteriales; family Mycobacteriaceae; genus Dietzia; species Dietzia kunjamensis. The sequence continues at coordinate 2,684,130 of NZ_CP143297.1, forward strand.
TAACCCAGGAAAGCGCGATGAGTGCGCCGAGGATCAGATAGAAACGTCCCATCCCCAGGGACCGAGCGAGTTCGTCCACTGAAAAATCGAATCGCATCCACAGCGATACGATGAACATGCCTGTCCATATGACCGCATCGACGACAAGCCACTGTGAAGTACCGAGCCCGATGGATCGACGACCCTTTTTTCTATCCTTGTCGAAGCGAGCGTCTGCAGTCATCTCAAGTCCTCCCGGAGGTAACGAGCGCTTTCGGCTGAAGCGCGCACTCAAGACTCCTCAGTCGTCGAGGACTTCTTGGACGAGTAGTAGTACGAATCGTAGTAGCCACTAGAGCCCTTCTTGGCCGGCTTGTTTGCGACCGTCACCATGCCCAGAAGAGTTGCGTCTGCCTTCTCCAAGTTGTCCACGGCATGGCCGACCTGGTCGCTGGTCGTGCGATGCGAACGCACCACAAGCAAGGCTCCATCGGTGATCCTGGCGAGGAGAGCACCGTCTGTCACAGGAAGCAACGGCGGCGAATCGATGATTACGTAGTCGTACTCCGCGCGCAGATCTCCGAAGAGTTGTCGCGCGACCTCCGACGCGAGTAGTTCGGAAGGATTGGGCGGCAGTGGACCGCACGCCAGCAAGTCAACTCCGTCATGTCGCGTTTCCTGCACGACATCGGCGAACTCGGCCTGGCCCGAGAGGATATTGGTCAGACCCACCTTGTCCGGCATGGACATGTAGTTAACCACCAGTGGCCGGCGGAGGTCCGCCTCTACGAGAAGGACCCGGTTGCCCGATTCGGCGAGCGCAATTGCGAGATTGACTGCCGTCTCGGATTTACCCTCGGTCGCCACCGACGAGGTCAACACGAATACCCGTGGGGGGTTATCAACGTTGAGGAACTGAAGGTTGGTTCGCAGTCGCCGGAAGGACTCTGCTGCCGGTGAGTGTCCTTCACGAAACGGCACAATATGCTCGGCACCCCTCTCCTTGTCCTCCTTCTTACGGAACGGAATCGATCCCACCACGGGCTTGCCCGCGAGCCCCTCTAGTTGTTCGTTCGACTTGACCCTGCGATCAAGCGTGTTGACTAGCAAGACCAAACCAACGCCAGCGAGCAGACCAAGGACGAGACCGATCGCCACGTTTTGTTCAGTCTTAGGTGCCACGGGATCGGTAGGCATAGCGGGAGGATTGACTACGGTGAGCTTGGCCAGTGCGGGCCCGCCACCATCCGGGGTCTCGAGTCCGTTGATCGCCTCTGGGAGGACCTCGCCGAAGCCCTGCGCCAGCTGCAATGCGCGCTGGGGGTCAGAATCCGTCACAGCGATATTGAGAAGAACCGTCTTCGCGTCGGCAGTGGCTGTGGTCGCGCTCGCCACCTGATCCGCGGTGAGATCAGCCGCGGCAGCGTCCACCACCTGCTGGGTAATGTCCGTGCTCTTGACTAGCGCGGCGTACGACTGCACACGCTGCTGTGCACCCAGCGAGCCCTGGTAGGCAGCAGCGGCGCTGTCGCCCGCTGCCACGGTCACGTAGAACTGGACTTTCGCCTGGTAAGTGGGGGTGGTGAGCAGACTCACCCCCAGCCCAAGAAGCCCGCCGATGAGTGTGGCCGCCACGATGACGATCCAGCGGGCACGGAGCACGGACAACAGTTCCCGCAGATCCACTCCAGGGTCCTTTCCTTGAGGCCAGTCACACGGAAGCGACCCGGTTCAGCGGACGCGAATCGGGTCAGACGCTGACACTACTTTGCTGAGGACCGTCTCAACACTCGTCGTTCGCACGATTAACATGGATTCACTTAAACGGATCACGGGGCGGCCCGCTCGTTCATGCGCGTTCTCAGTCGGCTATGTGGTCTCGTCCCCGAAAGACGCCGACCCCGCCGCCGCTGACGAACGCTTGTTGTCGCGACACTTTCCCTGCGGGTACGGCGATTGCGGGCATGTCCGACGCCAGCGCAGAACTCCACCCCTGGGCCATCTTTTCCGCGCCAGTCGACGCAATAATAGTGGTGGCGGGCCTAGGGACTGCCGGGCCGGTCTCGCCCGGCATCACGCTGAGATTGGGGTGAGGGGCCGCATCTTCTTGACCTGGCCGCGAGAGTCTTCTGGGCGACCCGCAATCGCTGTCGAGTCCACCTGCGCCGCCACGCCCGTCCTCGCACTCGACGGGCGGGGCATCGAGATCTAGCGCTTTGCTCCCGACGCCGACACCACCAAAGTCGAACCCATTTCCGCCACCCAGATGGCCCACAGCCGGGGGTGGAAGCCACTCCTTGTCGTCGTCATCTTCGCAGCGTCGGCGTCTTCTCGGTCCTCGACCTTGGACGCCTCTCCCCCGGCGGCCGGACCTTCGCCTCCTTCTCCAGGCCCTCCAGGATCGCCGGGCGGATCTCATCCGACCACAGCAACGTCTGCAGCAGCAGCACGTCCATGTACACCCGCAGCGCACACAGCCGGGTCCGGTTACGCCGCGTGAACGTTCAGATCGCCAACCGGTCCGTCGACTCCAGCGCCTCGCGCATGAGCACGTACGCCCGGTTCGATCGCGACGCCGGCTCCAGGAAATAAGCGTTGTCGAAGGCCACCGGATCCACCTGGTCCGCCGGGACGAACTCGGTCACCTCGATCTCGTGGGACTTCTCCACCGGCAGGCTGGCCAGGCCCTCCTTGGTGAGGATGACCATCTCGCCATCCTCGGACTCGTACGCCTTGGCGAAGTCGGAGAACCTCCTCGCCCGTCTAGATGAATCACATGGGATGAGTACGCGACAGACAGGGGCCCGGGGCAGCCGGACGCCGGTGCCCCCGGCTGGGAAGGCCTCCGTAGCCTGTATCCGTGAGACCACGCTCCCGACGCCGCCGCATCATCGTGGTGCTGGCGCTCGTCCTGGTGGTGGGTCTAGTAGTCACCGGTCTGATCGCGGCGCGGGCCGTGCTGTTTCCGCAGGTCGACTCGCCGGAGCGGGTCGATGCGATCGTGGTGGTGGCCGGCTCCCACGACGACCGCTACGTCTACGCCCGCAGCCTCGCCGAAGAGGGCGTGACCGACCACATCCTCGTCTCCCAGCCGCCGAGCGGGACCGGCCGCTACGCCGCCGCAATCGACTCCTACTGCGCCTCCACCCCGGTGCTTGCCCGCGACGGTCGTCGGATCGACGTCGAGTGCTTTGCCCCCGACGTGGACACCACCGAGGGTGAGACCACCGCCGCCACCCGCATCGCCCGCGAGCGCGAGTACAGCTCACTGCTGGTGGTGACCTACTGGGGTCACGTGTCGCGAGTGCGGATGTACTTCGAGCAGTGCTTCGACGGAGCCATCTACGTGACCGACACGCCCCGGCCGCTGTCCAAGTCGAGGAAGGACGCCTTGCTGCACGAGACGGGTGGCTACCTCAAGGCGTTCATCAAGCCAGCCTGTTGAGCGTGTGTGCGTCGCGGCACGTAGCCGCCGGGAGTGGCGGACCGACGGGGCACTGGGCAGAAAGCTGATAGGTGCATTGCCTCCGTGGGCGCTGGTGTCCCAGCCGATTCTCAAACGCCACCGGGTCGGCACCGTACAACTAATGAGCTCAAGACGATTGAGTCGCCGGGGCCGCGGAGGGGGAGCCCGCAGCCGCCGGCGACTCTGTCGCGCACGATGCAGGATCGCGACCGAAGGCGGTCAGCGTAGTCCGCATCGTTGCGGAGCCAGCGACACCTCGAGGGGGGATAAGGCTTCGCCGCCGACCGCCAGCGACATTATCCGCAGAATAGCTACTACACAACTGTCAAGTTTGTATGCATGCCTAACTAATCAGGGCCCGTCAGGGCGGGCCTCCGCCTCACGCAGCGCATACAGACGGGCCCGGCCAACCTGTTGATTCGTCAGCAGTGCGAGTCGATCGCGTCTTATTGTCAACCAACACCTCCGTATTCCCTCACGAAGGACCACCATGACCACGCAGACCATCGAGATTCCACACCTGGCCTGGTGATGTCCAACTCGTTCACCACCTCCGTTGAGCTGTACCGCCCGCAGTTCGCCGACGAGACGCTCAGTTCACGGATGAACCTGCTGGCGATCGAGCCGTACGGCCACGGCGCCACCCGATCGCGATACCGGCACTTCACCTACTGGGACAGCGCGATCGCCAACCTTCAGGTGCTCGACGCGCTGGGCATCGACACCGCATTCGCCCTGGGAACCTCGCAGGGCGGGTGGATCGTCACCCGGATGGCGCTGCTCGACCCCGACGCGATCCGCGGCATTGTGGTCGTCGGGACGTCGATGGACTACGAGAGCCAGGCCAGCATGGAACGCGGTTGCTGGGACAGCTCCGACTTCTGCAGCCCGGCGATCGACGCGCTCGCGGCCCCCGTCGGTGACGACTGGGTGGTCGACGACGACTTCGTCCTGGGCGTCCTCGCCGCCGACCTCGGCGAGAACGTCTCCGACGCGGGGAAGCAGTTCTGGCTCGACACCTACCGCACCAACTATCGCGGAGACGACGGCCGGCATCGCCTGCGCACCGCGTCGGTCAACCTCCGCGACCGCGACGGCCTCGAGGCCCGGCTCGACGGCGTCACCTGCCCGGTGCTGTGGCTCCAGGGCACGGCCGATCAGGTGTACTCGGTGGCCAACGCCGAGGACGGCATCACGCGGTTCACCACCTCCCCCTCCGCCGAACTGCAGATCGTCGACGGCGGCCAGCACTTCCTCACGGCCTCGGATCCCGACACCGCCAACACCGCGACCCTGGCATTCGTGGAGAAGTGGAGCTGACGTCACTACGCGCCAGCGGCCATCGCATGTAACCGCGCGCTCCAGAATCATTCGCACGGGATATACCGCAGCAGGATGACTCTGGGGCGCGCGGCTGTCGGTGGGAGCTAGGCCGACTTCTTGGTCGGAGCCTTCTTCGACGCCGTCTTCTTGACCGGGGTCTTCTTCGCCGAGCTCGAGCTGCTCTTCTTGGCCGACGACTTCTTCCCGGAGCCGGAGCCCTCGTCGTCGTCTTCGTCGTCTTTGTCATCGTCGTCGCTGGAGCCCGCGTCTCCCCCGCGATCCTTCACACTCGCCCGCAGGGCGGCCAGCAGGTCGGCGACCTCGTCGTCACCGTCGTCGTCGCTGGCCTCCTCGCGCTCCTCGACCGTGAACGCCTCTCCCCCGGCCGCCTTGGCCTCGATGAGCTCATTGAGCTGGATCTGGTAGTCCTCCTCGCACTTCTCCGGCTCGAAATCCCCGTGATCCGGACGCGGCCGAGGCCGCGATGGAGGTGTTCGTCGAGCGCTCCGCCCGGTACTACCGCCGCTACCTGGCCGACGTCATCTCCCAGCCCGTGAAGTGGGAGCTCCAGCTCATACCCCGTGACGCGCCAGGTAAGCGGCGGTGGCGGCGTCAGCGGGAAGGAACGTCTCGATGACCAGTTCGGACAATGTGACATCCAGAGCGGTTCCGAACGTTGCCATCATCGCCAAGAACGACAGACGCGCATCGCCGACCTGTACGAGCAGCGGAACGTACACGGGATTCGCATCGGCGTCTGTCTGCGGTTGGTCGTCGGAACCGTGGTGGGGGTAGGCGGCCAGCTCGTCGTGTAGCGAGAGCATCTCGGTGTCAGCGAACGCCAGGGCACTCCGGCGAAGTCCGCCGAGCACGAATGCTCGCCACTGAGAGAGGTTGGCAATGTGAGGTGCCATGCCCTCCGGATGCAGCGTCATGCGCAGCGCGTTGAGTGGTCGCTCGGCGAGCAGATCCGGGGAGACGACCTGGGTGAGGACACCGACCGCAGCGTTGGTCTCGAGCACATTCCACATCCGGTCCACCGCCAGGGCCGGGTACGGCTCGTGGGCTGCGAGAATCTCGCGCACCGCAGTCCGAGCCGATGCCATTCCGGGAGAATCCAGGTCATTCTCGGAGTAGCGCGGCGCGAAGCCGGCAGCCATCAACAAGTGGTTGCGGTCTCGCAAGGGGACATCGAGGTGCTCCGCAATCCGAAGCACCATGTCCCGGCTGGGTTGGGACCGCCCGGTCTCCACGAAACTGAGGTGGCGGGTGGAGATGGCGGCCTCGTTGGACAACTCGAGCTGGCTCACTCGCCGATGCATGCGCCATTTCCGGAGCAGTGCGCCGACAGAAACAGGGGCGGCGGTGCCGGTGTTCGTCGTCATGGGACAAGTCTGTCCCAGTGAACGACCCGGCTCCATGACCTCCCAGGTAATCGACGCCACGACTCGGCTGAGTTCAGAGTGGAGTCCGGACGATCGGAACCGCCGATAGTCCGACTTCGTGGGAGGGCGACATGACCGACATCTACTACGCGGACGATCTCGAACCCGGCCAACTAATCCCACTCGGGAGCTACACCATCACCGAGGAGGAGATCGTCACCTACGCACGACAGTGGGATCCGGTGTTCATCCACACCGACCCGACCGCAGCCGCGACAACCCCGCTCGGTGGCGTCATCGCCAGTGGACTACACACCCTGGCGATCTACCAGCGCTTGGCCGTGCCCGCCTTCTGGTCCCGTTGCACGGGAGGGGTGGGACGCAGTTTCGAGATTCAGTTCCGTCGGCCGGTGCGGCCGGACACCACATTGACCGGACACCTGACAATGCAAGAAACGACTCCACGACCCGAACGCGGCGATGCGAAAGTCACCATAACCGCAGAACTCGCCGACACCAGCGGCGAGACCGTTCTCGAGCTGACCAACCATTCCGCACTCCCGCTCCACAGCCCCGGTGCGGGCTCAGCTTGATTGCTGCCACCACACCGGGAGGAGCGCTGCGGATGACTCTGGATCGCGCCGCTGTCGGTTGGGTTAGGCCGACTTCTTGGCGGGAGCCTTGCGAGCAGTGGTCTTCTTGGCCGTCGACTTCTTGGCCGTCGACTTTTTCGCCGCTGATTTCTTGGCCGGCTCCTTCTTCGCCGGCTCCTTCTTTGCCGCTGCCTTTTTGGCGGGAGCCTTCTTCGCCGCCGTCTTCTTAGCCGGGGACTTCTTTGCCAAGCTCGAGCTGCTCTTCTTGGCCGACGACTTCTTCCCGGAGCCGGAGTCCTCGTCGTCGTCCTGGTCGTCGGCGTCGTCCGCCTTACCGCCCCGGTCCTTCACGCTCGCCCGCAGCGCCGCGAGCAGATCGGCCACCTCGTCGTCGCCGTCATCGTCGCCCGAGGTGTCCTTCTCCTCCACCGTGAACGCCTCACCGCCGGCAGCCTTGGCCTCGATCAACTCCTTGAGCTGATTCTGGTAGTCGTCCTCGTACTTTTCCGGCTCGAAGTCCGCCGCCATGGTCTCGATGAGCGACGCCGCCATCTTGACCTCCTGCGGCCGGACCTTGGCCTCCTTGTCCAGCCCCTCGAGGATCGCCGGGCGGATCTCGTCGGGCCACAGGAGCGTCTGCAGCATGAGCACGTCCTTGTACACCCGCAGGGCGCAGAGGCGAGTGCGGTTGCGCAGCGTGAACGTGCAGATGGCGAGGCGGTCCGTCTGCTGCAGCGCCTCGCGCATCAGCACGTACGCCCGGTTGGAGCGGGACGCCGGCTCCAGGAAGTACGCGTTGTCGAACGCCACCGGGTCCACCTGGTCGGCGGGGACGAACTCCGTCACCTCGATCTCGTGGTTCTGCTCCACCGGCAGACTGGCGAGGTCGTCCTTGGTGAGGATGACCATCTCGCCCTCTTCGGACTCGTATGCCTTGGCGATGTCGGCGAACTCGACCTCCTCGCCGTTGTCATCCCGCACCTTCTTGTAGCGGATGCGGACGCCGTCCTTCTTGTCCACCTGCCGCGCGTGCAGGTCGTGGTCCTCCGTCGCCGCGTACACCTTGACCGGCACGTTCACCAGACCAAAGGAGACCTCGCCCTTCCAGATGGATCGCATGGGATGAGTATGCGATATCGGGACGTGTGGCGCCGCCGGTCGCAGGCAGACGCACCTGGAATGCTGTGGTGCATGCCCGCCGACGTCGGTCCCCTCCTCCTGCTGGTCGCGGCGGCGTCCGTCATCCTGGGCACGGTCCTGCAGCGGGTCAGCGGGATGGGCGTCGGGCTGGTGGTCTCGCCGACGTTGGCGCTGCTGCTGGGGCCCGTCGCCGGAGTGCTGCTGACCAACATCACGACCACCGTCTCCGCGGCCCTCATTGCGATCACGCTGTGGCGCGACATCGACTGGCGGCGGTACGTGAGCCTCGCGCCGCTGATCGTCGTGGGGTCCGTGCCCGGCGCCCTCCTCGTGGGCGCTGCCGACCGCAGCTGGCTCGAGGTGGTGATCGGCGCCGCTCTGCTGGGCACGCTCGTCTTCACAGCTCTCGTGCGCATCCCGCAGGTGGGCGGCCGGTGGCCGGCTGCCGTGGCCGGCACGGCCGGAGGATTCCTCAACACCGCGGTGGGCGTGGCCGCGCCCGCGATGCTCGTCTACGCGCAGGCGACGGGCTGGAACCAGCGGTCCTTCGCCGCCACCCTGCAGCCGATCTTCTTCACCATGGGCGCGACGTCCGTCATCACCAAGGTCGGCCTCGGTGCGGCGCCGATCTCCGGCCTGCCGCCGATCGGCGTGATCGGGCTCGTCGTGGCGATGGTTCCGATCGGCATTCTTCTGGGTGGCGCGGTGGCCACGCGGGTGTCCGCGACGGTGGGGCGACGGGTCGCCGTCGTCGTCGTCACCCTCGGGGCTCTGACCCTCCTCGGGCGAGGGATCGGGGGGTTGTCCGGGGTCCTCTGACCGGGGGGCGGACCTCGCCGTGACGGCCGACGCGCCGTGGGCCTGTTCGCGCCGAGGGGACACAATGGGGCCATGGCATCCCCGGAACAGCGCGCACAGTACGAACGATTCGCCCCGCTCCTGGTCCGAGAAGGCGTCGACCTACAGACCGCGACCGTCGCCGACCTCCAGGCCGGCATGGAACGCGCGCAGCAGCGCCACAAAGCCGCCGTCGAGCAGGTCCGGGCCGTTCTCTACGCCCACGAACGGGGCGACACCTCGGCCGCCGGCGAGCTCCTAGAGACCCTGGAGCTGACCGCCGACGCCTCTCCCCCGCCGATCCCCGACGCCCTGACCGTGGCCTCCCGCTTCGCCCAGCTCGCCCAGTCGGTGGCGCCGGAGCTGCCCGCCGCCGTCATCGCCACGGTCCGCGACAGCGCACGGCTTCTTGACGCCCCGGACGGCATGGCCGGCCTGTGCGATGCGGTCCTGCTCGACTGCGACGCAACCTCCGGCATGCGCACCGCGATCGGCGAGCACGGGCTGGCCTCCGCCCTCTACGCGGCCGCCGCCATGACCAGCGCGGCGTTCAGCCTGTGGTCGAAGCAATCGGGTCGGTCGATGGACGACCTCATCAGTAGCCACGCCTGACGGGCGACGTGGCCACGCGGGTGTCGGTGACGGTCGCGCGACGGGTTGCCGTCGTCGTCGTCACCCTCGGGGCTCTCACCCTTCTCGGGCGAGGGACCGGGGGCCCGGCCGGAATGTTCCTCGGGGGCGCGTGGTTACTCGGCGGGGAAGCAGTCACTCGTACCACCAATCCAGCGGAGCCGTCCCGACTTACGGGTCCCGCGGGAAAGAGGAACAATGACCGTCTCAACCAGCACCGTCCGCGCCGTCGGAGTGACGACCTACGGGGGCCCCGACGCCCTGCAGGTCGTCGACGTCCCCGCCCAGGAACTCGGGCCGACCGACGTTCGCGTGCGCGTCACGGCCGCCACCATCAACCCCACCGACACCTACACGCGCAACGGTTCTCGCTCGAAGACCGGAACCCCGCGTGGAGCTGCCGACGTCCCGGGCATGGACATCGCCGGAGAACTCGTCGAGATCGGCGAGAACGCCCAGACCTCCCTGTCGGTCGGCGACCGTGTCATGGGGATCGTGGTCCCCCGCGACGAGCACGGTGCGTACCGCGAGGACATCGTCTTGCCTGCAAAGTCGATCGCCGCCGCACCCCGCGATGCCGACGACGTCGCCGCGTCGACGCTTCCGATGAACGGGCTCACCGCCCGGCGCGCTCTCGACCTGCTGGGGTTGAAGCCCGGTGAGGTGCTCGCGGTCACCGGCGCGGCCGGATCCACCGGTGGGTACGTGGTGCAGTTGGCCAAGCACGCCGGCCTCGTGGTGGTGGCCGATGCGTCCGAAGCCGACGAGGAGCTGGTGCGGTCGCTCGGCGCCGATCAGATCGTGCGCCGCGGAGACGGCGTCGCCGACCGCATCCTCGAGCTCTACCCCGACGGCGTCGACGGCCTCTTCGACGGAGCCGTGCAGGACGCCGCCGTGCTCCCCGCGGTCAAGACCGGCGGCGGGGTCGCGACCGTGCGGTGGTACCAGGGCGACGGCAGCCGCGACCTCAAGGTCCATGCCGTGAGCGTGGCCGATATGGCCAAGGAGCAGAGCAAGCTCGACGAGCTGCGGCAGCTGGCGGAAGACGGCGTCGTCACCCTCCGCGTTGCGGACAGCTACGCGCCCGAGGACGCGTGGCGGGCGCATGAGCGACTCGAAGCCGGTGGGACTCGGGGGCGGCTGGTCATCGACTTCACGCGGTAGGCGCACGGCACTTGCAACCGCCACGGCGGCCGGTTCCGCGCACGAAGCGCGGGACCGGCCGCCGGTCGTACGGGCCCTCGTCGTCGTTCAGCTCTGCGAACGGTCGACCTCACCGCCGCTCAGCTGTGCGAGATCGTCGTTGAGGATCGCCACCATCTCCCGATGGTGCTTTTCGATGGAATGCCCGTCCCACACCCCGTTATTGGCCGTGACCTCGGCCGCCATCAACACGAGCTTCGGACTCTGCTTGATGGTGCCCTCCTTGAGGACCTTGCTCGCCGGCAGTTCGTTGCTGAACTTCGAGTTGGCGCTCACGCTGACAAGGGCCAGGTTGCCGAAGTGGTGAAGCCGATCGTCACTGCCGGCAAGCGCGTCCCAGCCCGCATTGTCGCGGTTCGCAAACTGCGGGAAGAAGTGCTCCACCGAGTTGCGGAACTGGAACTCGAAGCTGGTGTCTCGGACGGCCTCGGATCCATGGCCCTGGACCAGCAGATAATCCAGGTAGGTGTAGACGATCCGCTCGATGGCAAAGCCGAACGGCCCGGAATCGGTTGGCATCGACTCCCGCACCTTGCCGCGGATGTAGTTTCGGAGTTCATCGGCGACCATCCGGCCCACCTGCTGCCGGGGCATCGACGGATCGACGAGGCGCAGCACCCGGGTGATCCAGTGCATGTTCCTGGGGGAGGTGTAAGTGACGCGCAACAGTGACTGGAGAAGGAGGACGTCCCGGGTCGGGTCTCCTGCCGCTACCTCGACCTGGTCGTCGGATTCCTCCCCTGTCGGGGAGAACGCGCGGGGGTACTTCGGGCTGACCTTCTTACTCGTTCCGGGTCCTTTCGACTCGCCCAGGGCGAGACGCTTGAGTGACCACGCACCGTCCTCCACATGCGTACCCACGAACTCCCGCTTGAGGATGGCGTTGTCCAGAACGAACTTGCACTGCAGCAACGTCTCCATGAACCGCTTCACGCGAGTTTCCCGCTGATCGGCATCCCTGAATTCGTCGTCGAAGAGTCTCACCAGTTTGGAGTCGTCCAGGCGGCCGTCATCCTCATCGACGTCACCCGCGCGTGCGTTCATCACCTTCAGGGCGTGGAGGAGAAGACTGGTAAAGCGAATCGGTGATTCAAACCGCTGGGTCTGCTGCAGCTCATTCTCGGGCTCGTCCTTCAATTGGGCGTAACCCTCGATCGCCGCCGACAGCGGCTGCGACCCGAGACTCGTCGCCGTCAAGACCCTCCCTCGGCCACGGACGTCGACGAGAGCGTCGAATCCCGTCACCGCAAGTCGGTCCCAGCTCTCCCCGAAGATCGACGACCTGAGATCGGTGTCACCCGGGGCCATGGCCATCTGGACGTACCGGTCCATGTCCGCACAGGCGCCCCAGATCCAGGCGAGAGTCGCGCGTTGGTGCCCGACGAGGTCCCAACCTGCGGAATCCCCAGCATCGTCGGATCCGAGGTAGCTCATGAGCCGAGCCTTGACGATGTCTACCTGCTCCAGCTGCTGACCGCGGGTGTTCATCACCTCGAAATACCTGTTGAGGTCGGTGGCTTCGGGGAGCGCTGCGCGCACCACGCAGACATTGTCGACGAGAAAGCTGGCGAATTTTCCCAGGTCAGCACTGGCCTTGCTCAACCGCGCGAGCCCTTCGTTGAGCTGCTTGTACCCGGTGAGGATGCCGGACCCCTCGTCCTGCTCAGAGGCAGACAGGTTCTGCAAGGCTTGAGATGCGGCCCTCCGTGAGGCGTAGGTCAATTGAGAGGTGGCGTCGAGGTCGCGGCCAATCAATTCCTTTGTCACCCCCGAGTCCCTCTGCAGGCGATGCAGGAGCATGTACAACGTCGTCAGCCGCTGCTGTCCGTCCACTACCTCGTAGGTCGTGGCGTCGTCGCCGTTCTCCTGCGCTTTCGGGGCCACGATGAGGTTGCCCAGGAAATAGTCGCCGGCATTGCTCGTCGATGCATTCCAGATGTCGTTGAGGAGCTGATCGATCTGCTCCTTACCCCATGCGTAGTTGCGTTGATAAATGGGGATCTCGTAGTGCACTCCGCGTTGCCCGAAGAGCTCTCTGACGGTCAGGAGTTCAGGCGTCAACTGGTCGGTCATCAGGCCCCCAGGCGTTCGAGAAGAGTGCGGAGTTCTTTCATGTGATCGGGCCGATCCGTTCGACCCAATTCTCCGATGGCAAGTCGACGGAGTTCCTCCGGCCGTTCCGCGTTCCGTAGAAGTCCGAAGGCGGAGGCGTTCTCCTCCGTGCTGCGAGCGAGGTTATCCACCGATATCAGCTGCACCCGTATCAAGGTGGTCCGGAGGCTATAGGCCCACCGAAATAGTCTGCTTTTCGCCTCAGCTAGATCCGCGACTCCGAACTTGTTCGTGTAATAGAGCAAGGCTGCCAGGTACAACTCAGATACGTTCCGGAACTTCGCCTTGGCCGGTCGCTCGACGTACTTCGCCGTCGATGAGACGAAAGGCTCCCATTCCTGATCGAATCCGTCGATGCGTAGCGATCTAACCTCATCCAGCATGAACGCAACCATCTCGAAGAATGGGCGGCCCGCCTGCACGGGTGCCTCCAACTGGAAGCGAGTCCTCAATCCGTCCCTGTCGGACACGGTGGCATCCGGGGACCACGCCGCCAGTACCGGGACAACGGACTGGGCTGCACGGTGGTACCGAGCCATCGGCGAACTGGCAGACCTGGCCGTGACCCCCTTGAACTCATCGACGTGGTCTGTACTGAACGCCGGGGCCGACATGCCCCGCGACCAGCGCCGAATCCGCCATAGGTACGACGAGAAGAGTCGATCCAGGTCCGCGTCCGGGACAGCCTCCCACGCTTCGACCAGCGCGACCTTCATGAGTTCGGATTCCCCGCGAATTTCCCGAAGGTGATAGGCCTTGAGCAGGTCATGCGGTAGCAGGGACTTCCCGCGATAATTCTGGGAGTCGAATACCCGGAACGCCTCATCGGCGTCGTTCGTCTCGATCCGCATCACCACGCAGTTGTCGTAAGTGAAGGCGGCGAGGCGGCGCCGGTCGTCCTCGATCGCACTCACGCGGCTGGCGAGCTCCCGCCACACCTTCGTGATCGGCGCAGCCGGGTCGGCGTGGTCCCAGGTCTCGCGATCGACGGCATGCGGGTCCGACGCCTCGAGGAGCTTCAGCAGCATCGTCAGCGTGAGGAGCCTCTGCTGGCCGTCCACCACGTCGGGAGGATCGCCCGTCTCGTCCCGGTGGAGAATCACCGCGCCCAGTACGTAGGAGGCCTCGGCTGATGTGTTGTTATCCGCTGCCCCACTCACGTTCTCGCGGAACGCCGACCGAATGTCGTCCAGCAATTGCGTGGCCGTCTCCGGCTTCCACCGATAGGGCCGCTGATAGGGCGGGATGCGCAGATCCTCCGAGAGCAGTTCCCGAATTGTCACGCGCTTTACGCCGTGTTCGCGATCGATGGCCACACGGCCCCCTTCATTATTGACGTCCGTTGACACTTCACCCTATGTGCCGGCTGTTTACACGGTTATGGGCTGATCGCTTTCCGTCCGAGGGACCAACCCTCTGGGACGTTCCGCTGAGTCCGCATGCCGAGCCGGTCGCCAGTGTCCGACACAAGTGCCAGAGTGGACTCATGGCGAGCAAGGGGACCAAGGAGTCGGTCGAGGTCGACGGGCGCACCATCCGGTTCACCCACGCCGACAAGGTGCTCTATGAGGCCACCGGCACCACCAAGGCCGATGTGCTGGAGTACTACCTGGCCGTCGCGCCGCTGCTGCTGACGTATGCGGGCCGGCGGCCGGTGACGCGCAAGCGCTGGCCCGACGGCACCGACGACAAGTCCTTCTTCGAGAAGAACCTCCCTTCCCACGCGCCCGACTGGGTGCCGCGGGTGGCGATCGAGCACTCCTCGCGAACCGTGCGCTACCCGGTGCTGGACTCCCCCGCCACGCTCGCGTGGTTCGCGCAGCAGGCCGCACTCGAGCTGCACGTGCCGCAGTGGACCCTGGAGAACGACGAGCCGGGCCGGACGCGCCGGATCGTGATCGACCTCGATCCGGGCGAGGACGTGGATCTGGATACGACGGCGAAGGTGGCCCTCCGCGTCCGCGACCTGCTGTCCGAGGCGGGACTCGACTCCTTCCCGGTGACCTCCGGGTCGAAGGGCATCCACCTCTACGCCCGCCTGGACAAGGCGGTCACCGCCGCCAGTGCCTCCAAGGTCGCCAAGCAGATCGCGCAGTCGCTCGCCAAGCAGACCCCCGACCTGGTCACCGCCACCATGAAGCGCTCCATCCGCGACGGCAAAGTCTTCGTGGACTGGAGCCAGAACAGCGGCGCCAAAACCACCGTTGCGCCGTACTCCCTGCGCGGGCGGGCCGAACCGTGGGTGGCGGCGCCCCGCACGTGGGAAGAACTCGGCGACGGCGGCCTGGCGCACCTGCACTGGGACGAGGTCCTGGGGCGGCTGGACTCCGACGGCGACCTCCTCGACGGGCTCGAAGGGCCCACCACGAAGAAGGCCACCATGAAGAAGTCTGCCTCCTCCACCGGTTCCGCCTCCCGGGCCAAGAAATCGGGGGGCGGCGGGAAGAGCTCGTCGTCGTCGAAGGACAGCGAGGACCCCGAGCGCGCCAGCACCGATCGCGCCAACACCGACCCCACCGACGGCGACTCCGCCGGCTCCGACGACACCGACTCCAGCGCCGGCTCCGACTCCGCCGGCTCCCACCGCGCGGTGACCGAGGAGGGCTGCGACGCCGAACCCGCCGGCGAGGATGCCGTGGTGACCAGCCTGGCCGAATACCGACGCAAGCGGGATCGTCGCAGGACGCCGGAGCCGTTCGAGGGCGAGGTGGACACCGACCGCGAGAGCGTGGACGGACCGATCTTCGTGATCCAGGAGCACCACGCCCGGCGCCTGCACTTCGACCTGCGGCTGGAGCACCACGGGGTGTTGGCGTCGTGGGCCGTGCCTAAGAATCTGCCCACTGAGCCCAAGGACCGTCGGCTCGCGGTGAACACCGAGGACCACCCGCTGGGCTACGAGACGTTCGAGGGCACCATCCCAAAGGGCGAGTACGGCGCCGGCCACATGACCATCTGGGATCGCGGCTGGTACGAGTGCGAGAAGTGGCGCGAGGACGAGATCATCGTGTGGCTGCACGGGGAGAAGGTCTCCGGCCGGTACGTGCTGGTGCGGACCAGTGCCGAGAAGAACCAGTGGATCGTGCAGTACATGAAGGACCAGTCGCCGGACTCGTTCTACGGCGGGAGCGACAACCCCAAGTCGTCGTATCCGGAGGGCGATAAGCGGGCGGGCGGCTCGGGCAAAGCGTCGTCGGGGGTTGCGGGGAAGGCGGCGTCTGGGGCTGCGGGGAAGACGCGCGCGGGTGACGCGACATCGGGCGGCGCGAGCAAGACGCGCGCGGGTGGCGGTTCCTCCGGCGCCGACTCGGACGCCGGGTCCGGGGCGGCCGACCGGCCGGACGCTCCCCCGCTGCCGATGATCCCCACCGCCGCCGAAGTGACAGAGCTTCCCGAGGACACGTGGGCCTTCGAGGGCAAGTGGGACGGCTACCGGGTGACCATCGCGACCAACGGAACCGGCGGGCAGTCCCGGCTGGTGAGCCGCAACGGCAACTCCATGGACTGGCTCACCGACGGCTTCCCCGGCCTGGCCGACGCGCTGGAGCGGCCCGCGGTGATCGACGCCGAACTGGTGGTGCTGGACTCCGACGGTGTCCCCGACTTCGCCTCCCTGGCCAAGCAGGCCGCCGCCGAGGGCAAGGACTCGTCGCTGCCGGCGGTGGAGCTGTTCGTCTTTGACGTGCTCGAGGTGGACGGCGTGGACCTGCGGACGCAGGTGTGGGAGCGGCGCCGCGAGGTACTGGACCTGCTCGCCCCCGCGCTGCGCGAGGTGGACCGGGTGCACGTGCCCGAGGTGCTCGACGGCCCCGGCGACCGCGCGCTGGCCGAGGCGGAGGACGCCGGCTGGGAGGGCATCGTGGCCAAACGCCGGGACTCCCGGTATGAGTCCGGCGCGCGTTCCAAGGCGTGGCTCAAGGAGAAGCTGCTCACCACTACCGAGGCCGTGGTGGGCGGCTGGAAGCCGGGCAAGGGCGGGCGCTCCGGCTCGCTCGGGTCGCTGCTGCTGGGGTTGCCGGCCGAAACCGGGCTGACCTACATCGGCCGGGTGGGCACCGGGTTCACCGACAAGCAGGCCCGCGCACTGCTCGAAGAGTTGGAGCCGCTGCGCCGCAAGACCAGCCCTTTCGTCGAGCAGTTGCCGGCCGACGCACGCCGCGACGCCGTATGGGTGCTGCCCAAGCTCGTGGTGGAGGTCCGGCACCAGGGCTTCACCGACGACGGCAACATGCGCCAGTCCTCGTGGCGCGACATCCGGCGGGACAAGCTGCCCGGGGATCTCTAGGTCCCTCAGGCCGCAGGCCGCAGCGGGCGGGATAGGACGAACCGCGCAGCGAGCCGCCCGCCCTCTCGAGCACGGTGCTCACATTTCCGCAGGTTACAGGCGATGTCGAGTCGAACGCGTGGGCGCAATTCTCAGGTTGGTTGGATGTCCAACTAACAGGTAGGCGCGGTCGCCTCTGAGACCGTCAAACCAGAGACGGGCCTCATATTCGCAGGTGGAGAGGGTTTTTCAGCGGATTGACGAGAATGTGATCTTTTGAACACATGGGCCCGAATCGGTTGCTACCCGCCAGTAGATAAGTAACTATAAATGGGTCACGTCAACAGACGCGTGTTGACTTCCCTCCCCCTGAAAGGCTCCCGCATGAGCACCGCGCCGCAGACCCCCCAGCCCGCCGCCCAGAAGGCGAACCGTCGCAAGAAGGTCCGCGCCGTCATGGCCTCCGGCCTCGTGCTGGGCGTCGGCGCGGCCGTGACCCTGGCCGCCTGGTCGGATACCGCGTGGGGCGTCGGCCAGTTCGGCTCGCAGGGCAGCGACTTCAACATCCAGGCCAACTTCGAGGGCACCTGGGGCGAGTTCCTCACCAAGGACGCCCCAGCCGGCGCCATGAAGTTCGGCCCCGCCTCCACCGCCCTGGTGCCCGCCCAGCCGGTGTTCCAGTTGGTCGGTCTGCACGAGACCAAGGGCAAGTTGGGCGCGACCGTCACGGTGGCCCAGGAGGCTGCCACCTCCAACAACCTCACGAGCCAGGTCACCGTGTCCATCGCGGACCTCGGTGGCGGCGCGTCCGCTCCCACCAACCAGTGCTCCGCGACGGCGAGCGTCACCTTCAAGGACGCCGGCACCCTGGCAGCGCCCACCTCCACCACGACCCGCGTAGAGAAGAACGACTACCGGTGGCTGTGCCTGCGCGCCGAGCTGAACAAGGACGCCGGTCTCAAGGCCGCCGGCATCGCGCCCGCCTCCGTCTACTGGAACTTCAACGCGGTGAGCGACGACGCCGTCGCCTGACCCACCCCGGCCGCGGTGACCGACCCACATCGGTCACCGCGGCCGCCCACGGCGTCCGCCGCGGCGCTCGTCCCGCTCCACCCACCACTCTCTTGAGGTGAAGACCATGGCAACGGCACCCGTGCAGGACCACAGTGCATCCACCGAACTCGCCGTGGTCTCGCACCGCGCCCCGCGTAGGACCTTCATCTCGTACCTCCTCGGCGGCGTCGCCAACCTCCTCGCCGCCGGTGGGGTCGTCGCGGTGGGCCTGGTCGTCGCCGCGGTCACCATGAACATCTCGCTGATCATGTTCAAGACCGGGTCCATGTCCCCCACCATCCCGACCGGTTCGGTTGCCGTGGTCAAGCAGATCAATGCCGGCGAGATCCGGGTCGGCGACGTGGTGACCGTCGACCGCGGGGACCGTCTACCCGTCACCCACCGCGTCATCGAGGTCGTCTCCCAGTCGCCTGGCCAGGCGGAGATTCGCATGCAGGGCGATGCCAACCCGACTCCCGACGACGGGACGTACCGGGTGCAGACCGTCCGCAAGGTCCTGTGGTCCGTGCCCGAGATGGCGAACTTCATCGTGTGGGCCTCGAACCCTGTCGTCCTGGGGTCGATCACCATGCTCGCCTCGCTCGGCGTCCTCTGGGCCTTCTGGCCGCGAGGCGGGGACGAGGAGTCCACTGGGTCCGACCAGCGCACCGATCCGGAGGCCGTCAGTGTCTGAGCACCGCTCCCGCCGCCGGGCGGCCATGGCCGTCACCGGCATCCTGTTGCTGATCGCCACCGTGGCGCTGGCGATCGGATCCGTCCGTGCCACCGAGGCCTCCTGGAACGACACTGCAGTCGGCGCGGCCCGGTTCGCGGCCAAGAACCCCTACGCAGACACACGTTTCGCGCGCGCCGTCTCGACGTTCGGATCCATGGACCGGGCGATACTCGACAACAACGTCGGGCCCGTCACCGCATTCCGCCAGAGCCCCGACACGACCCGGAACGCGGTGAGCGATACCCACGACAGCGCGAGCTTCGGCGTTCTCCACCTCAACACGGTCGGCGGCTCCTGCACCGCGCTGGACCCCGCCCGTGAGGCGTGCCCGTCGGCGGGCGGGGCCGTCACAACCCCCACCGCCCAGGCCGTGTCCGAGACCAGGTCTCTCGACCTCACCACGGGGCGACTCTCCGGCCTGGACCTGGTCACCTACCGGGGTTCGGCTCCCATCCGCGCCACCGCCACCTGCTCACCGACACAGGCCACTGCAGCGCTCACCTCGGACGGGCCGATCGTCCTCGGCCGCAGCGGCATCTTCGAGCAGGAGGTGCGGGTCGCACTGCCGGCAGCGAATGCAGAGACCACCGCCACCCGCAGCTGGGGCAGCTACGACTACACGGCCACCCTGCAGCACGTTCGCAAGGAATCCCCGGGATACGCCCTGTCGCAATTGCGGCTCCGCGTCGTGTCCTCATCCGGAAACGACGGTCGGTGGACGCTGACCATGATCCTGGCCCACGCGGAGTGCGGCGTGAACCGCGAGATCACCACCGCCCCCACCCGGCCGACGACCGGCGACTGGCCCGCGCTCGCGACGGCCCCGAGCCCCATGGACCTGACCAGGACTGCACCGTCTGCGGCCACGACCACCGCAGGCACGACCACCGCTGCCACGGCGAGCACCGCCACGAGCCCCGCGGCCGCTGCCGATGCGTCCGCCTCCCCGATCACACCGTCGGCGACTGCCGTCCCTGAGACGACCCCGATCACGGAAACTCCGTCTGCGAACAGCCGCACGACCACGTCGGAGCTGTCCGCTCCGACCACGACCAGCGTCCAACCCGCCACCGAGCCCACACCGACCACACCCGCGACCACCACTCGGGCCACGTCTTCCGAGCAGGCCACCACGGAGCACACCACGCCGGCCGTGGCCGAGGGACCGCAGGAGCCGCAGGCCGTGCGCGTGGGCCGGGAGTTCGCCGTCGTGAACCGCGACGGCGTAGAACTGGGCGCCGCGAAGCTCGAGAAGATTGTTCGGACGCCCGGCTGCGGCGTGGAGCTCACCCTGACCATCACCACGTCGGCCGAGACGGGCCCGGACCGCTGGGCGGCGATCTCCCCCGAGGACCTCGCCGAGGTCCGCCCCGGCGGCGCCACCCGCGACGCCGAGCGGGTCGGCTCCGACTGCCCGCAGTCCGCCACGTCCACCAGCACCCGACTGTCCCCGGGCTCCGAGCACCGGATCGTCGTGTCGGCGCTGATCGGAGACTCGGCCGAGCAGGTCATGCTCCGCCCCGCCGGTACGGCCGGGTGGATCGTCGACCTCCCGGCACTCGAGGCTGCCGCACCGCAGACCGCCGAGGCCTGACCCGCCCCGCCGGAGCGGCGGCTCCGCCGCGGCATCACATCGCCCGTCCACGTGCGTGCGGTTCCGACTGGTTCCACCCCGCCGGGAGCTCAAGGCGGACTGTGGTCTGCATCGGCGTTGCGGTGGCCGTGGTAGGCGCAAAATCGTCCGATCGTAGAACACACCCTCCTGAGCTGCACAAACGCCACCTTTTGTCGACCCACCAACCTCACTGCTCCCTCTGAACACTCGGCTCACAGCGTGCCCGCACCCGCGGCCCGCAATGACCTCCTCGCTGTATGTGAACGCGCTTAACGTCGGCACCGTCAGGCTGCCTTCGGCGGCCACCGCCCGACCGAGGGGAATCCACCATGAGCACAACCAGACGCCCGGTCCGGGCGATCCTCCGAGCATCCGCTGTCGCCGTGACGGCGGTCGTTCTGGTCACCGCCGCCGGAACACCGGTCGCAGGAGGTCAGGACTCAGGCTCCATCGGTTCGAACTCCGTTGATCCGGGCAGCGGTAGTGGCGGCGGTTCGCTCGGCTCATCGGACGATCCCGAACCCGCCGGGATCGAGCTCGTCGATCCCGATGCCACCCCACTCTGGCCGAACGGGCGACCGGTGCCGCACCGCATCGTGCCCAGTGCCGATACCACCGTGGCCGACCCGGGGACGGTCATGGGGGTCACGGGTGCCACCGGAGAGGACCAGACCACCGTCCTCGCCCCCGATCAGGATGACCTTCCCGCCGTCGGGGAGCCCTTCGTCGTGGATGTGGCGCCGGGGTCGCCGACGGGTGTCATCGGCCGGGTCACCGGCGTCACCACTCTGCCCAGCGGCCTCCTCCAGGTGTTCACGGAACCCATCGGCATCGAAGACGCCTACGACGAGTTCTCCATCAACACCACCGTCAGCCTCGAGGACGCCGTCTCCACCGTCGGTGGCGCCGGCGCCGGACCGACAGGACGGATGCAGAGCCGTTCCGGCGCGTCGCTGCCCTACCGGGCCCTACCGTCCCTCCTCGAGTGCGACGCGGCCAGCCCGGTGGACCTCGACTTCGCCGTGACGCTCGCTGAGATGACCGCCCAAGTGGTGTTCAACCCCAAGGACGAGTACCTCAAGATCGTCATGCGCTACACCCAATCGGCCTCGTTCTCGATGGGGGTCAACGCGGCGATCGAGTGCGAACTGCCCGAGCGGAACATGCCGGCCGCGTTCCTGCCGATCGCCGGTCCACTCGGCCTCAAGACGGGGCCGGTTCTCGAGATGGAGATGGGCGCACGCGCATCCCTCACCGCCACGACCAGGGCCACCCGCGCGGACGGTGTGGAGATCTCCGGCGGGCGGACCCGAGCGATCTCCCGCTCGGAGAACACGCACAACGAGCTGACCGGTGACGGGGATGTGGATGCCAGCATCTTCTTCGGCCTGAAGGCACGGCTGAGCGCGGACATCGGGCTCAGCGAAGCCTCGGCGGGGGTGTCCGTCGGACCTGAGCTCTCCGTCGCACTCAACAACCGCGACTGTCTGGAACTCAGCGCTTCCGTCCGGTTGGCAGCCAGCGTGTCCGCCTCGCTGATGTGGGTGTTCGAGTGGTCTGTTGACGTCGTCCTGGCCCGGGTCGGATTCCTGTCCCTGCTCGTGGAGTGCGGCTCGACCAGTACCACCACGACCCGCACCACCGGAACCTCCACCACCACCCCCACCACCACGACCACGCCGCCCCCGGGTTTCCGTGATGGCGCCATCACCAACCTCGTCGTGGGTGCGGGCCTCAACTGCGACGTCCAATCCCCCACCGACGGCCGGAGCGTCTACTTCGGCCCGGGGGCGTGCGCGACCATCGCCTACGTCGACGGGCGCTCCTTCGGTCCGTCCGTCCCGGCCAGCGGTTCATTCGGTGAAGTCTGGACGCCGCTGAGCCAAACCATCACGGGGTCGGCGACCGCTTCCGATCCCATGGTCATCCGCACCACCGTCCGAGCCGGGGCGACCGGCATCGAAATCGACCAGGTCGACTACTTCGTGGACGGCAACCCCGGCTATCAGACCGACATCACGGTGAGGAACACCAGTGGCGTGGCCAAGGATGTGAAGGTCTACCGGGCGATGGACTGCTACCTCGG
Organism: Dietzia kunjamensis; assembly: GCF_045689975.1. Taxonomy (GTDB): domain Bacteria; phylum Actinomycetota; class Actinomycetes; order Mycobacteriales; family Mycobacteriaceae; genus Dietzia; species Dietzia kunjamensis. Next base: position 2,706,552 of record NZ_CP143297.1, read on the forward strand.
GCGCAGCGACTACGGAACCGGTTCGGTCTACAGCCGGTCGGTCTCCTGCAACGATGCCAGCGGCCGTCGGATCGCGTTGACCGACCTCAGCGGAGGCGCGCTGCGGCAGGAGTCCCACTTCTCGACGATCTGGGATGTGGCCAGGTCCGGTGGCTCCTACTCGGACACCTTTGAAACGGGGCAACACGACAACGGCATGGGGATCAACTGGTCCCGGTCGATCCCCGCCAGCGGGTCAGTCGCGCTGCGGTCGCGCTTCCAGCTCGACGAGCCCGCCAACCAGGTCGCCTCCGCCCCTGCCGCACGGGTGGCTCCGCTCGCTGCCGGCCCGGACGCCAAGGGCGGTGACCCGGCCGAGCGAGTCCGAGAACTGCCGACGAGCGTGCCGGTCAACTGACGAAGTACATCCGTCGGTTCAGATCACGACGGCGCGGCGCAGTCGCGAGCCCGGCACCGGGGAGAGCAGCTCTCCTCCGGTGCCGGGCTCGCCTCTCGTGTCACCTCCGACCCGGCCGGTTCCGTGCCGTCGGTCGCGGCGGACGGATCGGGGGCGGCGGTGTTGTCGTCGTCGACGACATTGGCGTCACTGGCGTCGTCGTCGTGGCCGTCGTGGCCGTCGTCCTCATCGACGCCTCAACCGTGACCGCGATGGCACGGTCGTCATCCACGACCTCCCACGGGTCAGGCCACCAACCGCGGCTCCAGCGGCACGAGGATGGGCGGGAACCCGATCGACCCCCTCAGGAACGCCCCTATGCTCCACAGAAACCGATCCCACCAGTAGAACAACACTTCCGACCCCATGGTGCACCTCCCCACTCGGTGGACCGGGCGGCCCCCGGCCCGCTGCGTCAAGTGTGAGCGCGCTTATGGAGGAATCTCCCCTGCCGGGCGCTGATAGTCCGGTGAGAGATAGCGAGGAGGTCCTCGCACCGGCTCCGTGGCCCGCGGTGCCCTGCACCACCAGCGCAGGGCGCGGAGGTCGGGAACCCCCGCCGGGCCCGGAGCTGCGGGGCCCGGAGCGGCGGGGCTCGGCGGTCAGGTGGCGGCGCTCAGTTGGCGGCGTACGGGGTGGCCGCGTGGCGGCGTAGGTGGGCGGGGATGACGACCAGCATGACGACGACGAAGAGCGCCATCACCGCCCCGGCCGCACTCCCCCAGCCCGCGCCCAGGACCACCGTGACGATGAGCGCCACCAGACCGACCAGGGCCAGCGAGAGGATCGCCAACCCGACCCGCGCGAGGAGCGAGGAGACTCGCAGCACGCGGTCCTTGCGGTGAGAGCGGAACACCGCCCGGTGGATCATCACCGGCGCCAGCAGGAGCACCGTCGAGGCCAGGGTGAGCGAGAGGATCACCAGGTAGAGCGCGCGGGCGCCGGTGCCGAGGTCGGCGAACCGGTCCTGGAACGGCACCACCAGTAGGAAACCGGTGAGCACCTGCCCGCCGGTCTGGACGATGCGCAGCTCCTGCAGCAACTCGATCCAGTTGCGGTCGATGCGCTGCGCCTCGGTCTCGTTCCGCTCATAGGCATTGTGACGTGTGACGGCCCGTTGCGGCTCATCAACTCTTTCGATGTCCATGCCGCTCCTCCTCCCTCCTACGCGTGCCCCCGATGATCGTCCGGTCCGGACCGCAGCGCGAGGCTTCCCGTGCATCCACGGCGTACCCAGCCGGTTCGGCTCAGCCCGAATCGGCTCAACCCGCGAGGGCTCGGCGTGGCGGAGGCGGACCTCGTCGTCGTTACCACAGCCCCCTGACCTGCGACGCCCTGAACGGGGGCTGCAGGGCACCGCAGGTCAGCGCGGCTATCAGTTGTGGGACGCCGCACAGAGGCGTGGATCGGCGACCGCGGGCCCGGCGGTGCGGCACGATGAGGACATGGTCAAGCCGTCCAACACCGCTGCCATCGCCTCCGCAACCGGCCGCCCGTGGGACGAGTGGGTCGAACTGCTCGAGCAGGCCGGGGCGCGGGAGAAGAACCACACCGCGATCGCCCAGCTGACGCTCGAGCACATGCCCGGGTCGGTGGAACGGGCCGAGTGGTGGGCCCAGGGCACGGCCATCGCCTACGAGCAGCACGCCGGCCTGCGCGTCCCGGGGCAGTCCTGCGACGGCGACTTCCAGCTCTCCACCTCGCGGACCGTCACGGGAGACAAGGACTCAGCACTGCAGGCGTGGATCGAGCTCGTCGCCGGGCGCGAGGAGTTCGGCGGGATCCCGGTGGACGGCGAGGCGTCGGTGACGCGGTCGGAGAAGTGGCGCTACTGGCGGGTCCCGCTGGCCGACGGCACACGCGTGGCGATCAACTTCAGCGACAAGGCCGGCGGCAAGGCCAGCGTGGGGCTGGCGCACACCAAGCTCGACTCGGCCGAGGCGATCGCCTACTGGCGGCCGGTGTGGAAGGAGCTGCTCGGACAGCTGTGACGAGTGCCGCTGCTACAGGTCAGCGGTACGCCTCGTGAGGCCGAGTCGGCCTGGCTCGAGCTCAGTGTCATCGCCGTCGTCATCGGTCAGTAGGTCCACGAGTGTTGTGGGATCCTTCAGGCGAGCCTGGCCGATGATCTCTTGCTCTTCCGCCGCCATACCCACCTCCGACTCCGCACTCACGGTAACGCTCTGCGCCGCCGGGCGCGAGGTCGCGTTCACTCCCGTGGCCTGCCGACGCTACCGGTTCGGCCGGAGCGAGCGACTGCGTGCGGGGGCGGTGGCGGCCGTTGTCGTCGTCGTACTACCCCGATGGCTTCGCGCAGCCCACGGTGAGGTGCCCGCCCCCACACATGAACGCTCGCCCCGGCGAGTGCCGAGGCGAGCGTTCGTTATGGGGGGCGAGGCGGTCAGCCGGCGACCGCCGCCAGCCGCTTCTCGTCGATCGTGCGGTCGAAGACGAACGCGTACAGCAGACCCGCGCCGACGGCCGTGTAGGGCCAGACGAAGTAGACGATCACGCCCATCGCCATCGACAGGCCCCACAGGGTGGAATCGCCGGCTTCGGCGAGGACCGACCAGAGCACCAGCACGGCCAGGCCCGCGCAATAGGCCACGATCGCCATCGAGGAGGCCTTGTCCCAGGTGCCGTTGGAGCGCAGTGAGCCCAGCAGCATGGTGGTCACGGCGAACAGCGGGACGGCGAGGAACACCATCTGCCACACGTCGAAGATCATGCCGAGCAGTGCGAAGGCGGCTACGCCGACGAACACGTGGATCAGGGTGCCGGCCCGCTTGTGCTCGGGCATGGGTACGCCGGCGCGGTCGAGTGCGGCGAGATCAGACATGGTCGGGCCTTTCGGTGGACGGGGCAGCCGGGCTGGTCGCGGGAGCCGAGCTGGAGGAGGGTGCCGTGGCGGTCGAGCCGGCGAGCGGACGGTCGGTGCCGGTGCCCGGGCCGCCGTAGAGGAACGCCAGGGTCGCGTCGGGGTGGCGGTTGGAGGTGACGAGCGAGACCACGTAGAACAGCAGGATCGACACGAGCAGCGAGATGCCGCCGACCTGCATGTACTCCGGCAGCGAGATGATGTCGCGGGCGGCCAGGGAGCTGATGATGAGGTTGCCGAGGATCGCAAAGACGACGGTCACGGTGGCGGCCGTCGCGGTGGCGCGCTCCCAGTAGATCGACATGACCACCGGGCCGACGATCGCCGCGGCGAACGCGGCCCAGCCCAGCGCGCCGAGCAGGAACACCACCTGCGACAGGAACAGGGTGAGCAGTACCGAGAGCACGACCAGCGTCAGCGTGGAGATCCGGCTCCACAGCAGTTCACGGACCACGCGGATGCCGAACGCGGCGGGCAGGTCGCGCATCATCGACGAGGCGCCGATGGTGATGAAGCTGGAGGCCGAGGACATGATCGCGGCGAGCAGGCCGGTGAGGGCGATGCCGCCGACGATCGGGTGCGTGACCGAGTCGAGGAACCAGATGGCGGTGTCGTCGATGTTCTCCAGTTCGGGGGCGTCGCCGGTGATGGTCATCGAGCGGGTGGCCAGGCCGATGCCGACCGAGAACAGGGTGGTCACCGCGTAGGCGATGCCGGCGACCGCGGCGCCCCACTTGAGCTGCGTCATGTCACGGAGCATGAGGAACTTGGTGAGCAGCTGCGGCTGCCCCACAGCACCGACGAAGATCAGCAGGCCGAAGGCGAAGATGTAGGTGGGCGACTTCACGCCCTCGATCGCCAGCATCTCGGCGCTGGTGGTGGAGATGGTGTCGAGCATGGGCACCCAGCCACCGGCCATCTGGACGGCGAAGAAGAACAGTCCGACGGACATGACCACCATGAGCACGCCCTGGATGAGGTCGGTCCACACGGCCGCGAGCATGCCGCCGGCCATCGTGTAGGCGGCCACGACGAGCGAGCCGATCCACGCGCTGGTCGCCACGGAGGTGCCCAGCAGCAGGGAGATGATCACGCCGATCGCGGTGACCTGCGCCGTCATGTAGGCGACCGAGGCGATGAACACCGCGACCGACATGGTGGCGTGGGAGGTGCGGTCCTGGAAGCGGATGCGGATGAGGTCGGGCACCGAGTAGACGCTGTGCTTCTTGCCGATCCAGTTCAGGCGGCTACCGAGGAGGAACCAGGCGACGGCGAAGCCGAACGGCGCGAACAGTCCGACGGCGATGAGTGCCTGGAAGCCCCACGCGTACGTCTGCCCGGTGCCGCCGACCATGCCCCAGCCGGACTGGATGGACGAGAAGCTGGCGATGGCCATCACGAAGAAGCCCAGCGACTGGCCGGCCACGAGGAATTCCTTGGCCGACTTCATCTTGGTGTTGGCCCAGGCGCCGATGGCGAACATGAGCACGAAATAGACGATGACCACGCCTATCACTACGGGATTGTTCATTTCGTGTCCTCTTCAGTGGGTGTCACGGAGTGCGCTGGATGATGAGCGCGCAGCTGCGCGCGGCGGATCTTGCCGGTGTTGGTGGTGGGGAGTTCGTCGAGGAAGACGACCTCCCGCGGGTACTGGTAGAAGGCCAGGCGCTGTTTGACGAAGGCCTGGATCTCGGCGGCGAGGTCGGCGGTGTGCTCGGCGGTGCGGTCGACTCCCTCCGCGGGGACGACGTACGCGACGATCGCCTCTCCGCGCAGCTCATCGGGCACGCCGATCACAGCCACCATCTCGACGGACGGGTGGCGCAGGATCTGGTCCTCGATCTCGCCGGGGCCCACGCGGTAGCCGGCCGACGAGATGAGGTCGTCGTTGCGGCCGGAGAACCAGAAGTTCCCCTCGTCGTCGACCCTGGCGAGGTCCCCGGTGTGCAGGACGCCGTCGGCGGTCTTCTCCGCGGTCTTCTCGGGCGCGTTCCAGTAACGCAGGAAGGCGTTCGGGCTGGGTAGTTTCACGCAGATCTCGCCGACCTCCCCCGCCGCGACCGGCTCGCCGAGGTGCTCGCCAAGGCTGTCGAGCAGCACGAGGTCGAACCCGGGGGTCGGGCGGCCCATCGAGCCGGGCGGAGTCGAGAACTCGGCGTGGCACGTGCCCACGATGAGATTGCACTCGGTCTGGCCGTAGATCTCGTTGACCCGCACACCCAGTGCCTCGCGCGCCCACTCGGCGACGGCCTCGCCGAGCGCCTCGCCGCCGGAGAACGCGGCCCGCAGCCCGGTGCGCGAGTAGTCCACGTCGGAGGCGCGCATCATCTTGAGGATGGTCGGCGGCAGGAATGAGCAGGTCACGCCGTGTCGACGGAGGATGTGCTCGACGGTCTCCGGGCTGGGCCGCCGGGTGGAGGCGACCACGGGCACCCCGCTGTAGAGGCTGGGCAGCAGCACGTCGAGCAGCCCGCCGGCCCACGCCCAGTCCGCGGGCGTCCAGAACACGTCACCGGACTCGCCTGACTCTCCGGGCTCGCCTGCTGCGGCGCCGCGCGGGAACCCGTCTAGCGCGCGGACCACGCCGGGCATGTGGCCCAGTACGACCCGGTGCCCGTGCAGCGCGCCCTTGGGCTGGCCGGTGGTCCCGGAGGTGTAGATGAGCAGCGCGGGGTCGTCGGGTCCGGTGTCCGCGACGACGACGGCAACGTCGGCCTCCTCCGCCACCGCGAGCGGCAGCACGGTGAGCGCGCCGGTGCTCCCACCCGGGGCCGGAACCGCATCGCCGGTGACGAGCACGGTGCGCAACTCGGGCAGCTCGGCGAGTTCGTCGGCCAGGCGGGCGTAGCAGTCGGCGTCGAACACGGCCGCGACCGCTCCGGAGTCGCCCATGCGGAACAGCGCCGCCTCGGGACCGAACTTCACCGACAGCGGCACCGCGATGGCGCCCATGAGGTACGCGGCCATGTGCGCCACGGCGGTCTCGGCGGACTGCGCGCACATCACGGCGACGCGGTCACCCTCGCCGACCCCGCGCTCCCGCAGGAACGTGATGAGCCGGCGGGCGCGCTCACCGAGTTCGCCGAAGGTGGTGATCTCCGGTGGGTCGTCCCCGCGGTCCACCACGATCGCGGGTGCCCCCTGCGGATGGGCGTCCATGCACGCGGCGCCGATGTTGAATCGTTCCGGGATCTCCCAGTGGAAGCCCTCGGGCCGCAGTGGCGGACTCCACGGGCGCCGCTCTGTGATCTCGTTCACGTCGTCTCGCATGCCCTGAACCGTAGGAGTGGCTTGGACCACATACAATGGAGATTCCCCCTAGCTTCGGAGTGTGCCCATGTCTGAATCTCCATCCCCCTCCACCACCTACGAGTTCCTCACCCTCGAGGTCACCGACGGCATCGCGCTGGTCACCCTGGGCCGACCGCCGGTCAACGCCCTGTCCCGCGCGATGCAGGAGGAACTCCGCGCGGTGGCCGGCGAAGTCTCCGGCCGCGACGACGTCGACGCCGTGGTGTTCACCGGCAGCGAGCGCGTCTTCGCCGCCGGTGCCGACATCAAGGAGATGCGGAACATGCCGTATGCCCGGATGGTCGCCGAGGCCCGCGAGCTGCAGTCCGCGTTCACGGCCGTCGCCGCGATCCCCCAGCCCACCGTCGCCGCCATCACCGGCGCGGCCCTGGGCGGTGGCATGGAACTGGCCCTGTGCTGCGACCGGCGCATCGCCGAGGACAAGGCCAAGCTCGGCCAACCCGAGATCCTGCTCGGCATCATCCCCGGCGCCGGCGGCACGCAGCGCCTCACCCGGCTCGTCGGCCCGGCCGTGGCCAAGGACCTGTGCCTCACCGGCCGCACGCTCACCGCCGCCGAGGCCCTCGAGCTGCGCGCGGTCGAGGAGGTCGTGCCGGACGGGCAGGCCACCGCCCGCGCCCTCGAATGGGCCCGGCAGTTCGTCGGCGGACCCCGCATCGCGCTGCGGGCCGTCAAGGAGGCCGTCGACCGCGGTATCGAGGTGGACCTCGACACCGGCCTGGCCATCGAGCGCGCCCTGTTCGCCGGACTCTTTGCCACCGAGGACCGCGAGATCGGCATGCAGTCGTTCATGGACTCGGGCCCCGGCAAGGCGCAGTTCACCGGCCGCTGAACCCCGCTCGAGCCATGGCCGTCGACCTCGCCCTCGGGCTGCGCGACATCCTCGACGCCTCCGCCGAGCTCGCCTCGGCGGAGGACGAGGACGCCGTGCTGCACATCGCCATCCGCCGGGCCCGCCAACTCGTGGGCACCGACCTGGCGTACGTCATGCTGCTCGACCCCGAGCGCGGCGACACCTACATGCGGATGGCCGAGGGCGCCACCAGTCCCCGGTTCGACACCATCCGCCTGGGCATGGGCCTCGGCCTGGGCGGGCAGGTCGCCGAGGCCATGGCACCCCGCTGGACCCGCAACTACCTGGCCGACGAGCAATACACCCACGTCATCGACCCGATCATCCGCGACGAGGGCGTCAAGGCGATCCTCGGCGTCCCCGTGCGCACCCACGGCCGGCTCACCGGGACATTGTTCACCTCCGACCGGCGCGAACGCGCCTTCTCCCAGGACGAGATCACCCTCGTCGCCCTGCTGGCCGACCAGGTCTCCGCCGCCCTCACCGCCGCCGAACGCGCCTCCCGCCGCCAACGCGACCTCGACTCCACCCGCGACGCCCTCGACATCGCCCACGCCGAGACCGCGCGCCTGTCCGCCACCGTCGACCTGCACGAACGGCTCACCCAGCTGGTCATCGCCGGCACCACCGTCCCCGAGATCGTCGACCTCGTGGTGGACCTCGAGGGCGGCACCGCCGCCGTGTTCGACCTCGCTCACCGGGATATCGGCTCTGCCCGCTCCCCCGAGGGACCGCCCGCCGACCTGCTGCGGCAGGTGTTGGCCGAGGTCGGCACGGAATCCGAGCGATCGACCAGTGCGGTCACCCGGTCTGTGGACGGCCACCTCGTCGTCGTCACCCCTGTCGTCACCGGGCCCGACCACCTCGGGTACGTCACGTTCGCCAGCCGCGGCTCCGTGCCCGCCATCCGGCCCGTCCTGGCGCGCGTGAGCTCGGTGATCGCGCTGATCCTGCTGGGGCACCGCGCGCGCGACGAGGCCGACAACCGCGTCCGCGGCGAGCTACTGGCCGAGGTCCTGGCCCCCGGCGACCACGACCTCGACGCCATCGCCCGACGAGCCGCCCTGCTCGGGGTGGACGTGGACGCCGACCTCGTGGCGCTGGTGATCACGCCCGATGGCGCCCGGATGACGCGCGCGCTGGAGACCGAGTGCCGCTCCCTCGCCCGCGCCGACGACGGGCTGGTCACCACCTACGGCGACCGCGGCGTGATGCTGCTGCCCGGCACCGACGCCGGCGCCACCGCCCGCGACGTCGCCGCCCGCCTCGCCGCCCACTGGGCGACCGTCGGCGCCGCCGGACCCATCGCGGGGGTGGCCGGGCTCGCGGAGGTGGGCGACCACGTCGAACGGGCCGGACGCGCCGCCCGCCTGCTCCTCGCGCTCGACCGGGCCGGCGACGGCGCCGCCACCGAGGAACTGGGGCTGTACGGGCTGCTGTTCAGCGAGGTCGACCGCGAGTTCGTCACCCAGTTCATCGAGCGCAACCTCGGCCCGGTGCGCGACTTCGACCGCACCCGCGGCACCTCGCTGCTCGACACCCTCGACGCGTGGTTCGCCGCCGACGGCAGCCCCTCCGCCACCGCCGAGCGACTGTTCGTGCACGTCAACACCGTGTACCAGCGGCTCGACCGGCTGGACACGGTGCTGGGCGCCGGGTGGCGACGCGGCGACCGGGCGCTCGAGCTGCGGCTGGCGCTGCGCTTGGCGGAATTGCGGGGGGCATGAGGTGCGTCGGGCGTGAGGTGCGGGGGCGAGAGGTGCGCCGGCCCGACCCAGACCTGGGGTGCCCTGCACGGGCCGTGCAGGGCACCCCAGGTCAGCGGCGGTTAGAGCTCAAGCGGGTTCTCGTCGGTACCGAAGTCCGACCAGAACTTCCCGAAGTCCTCGAGCTCCGACAGGGGAGATGACTGCGCGAGCTCGACGATTCCGCCCACGACTGTTTGAACCAAGCGCGGATCGCCCGTCTCCATCGCCTGGTCGAGGCGCTCGAACATCGCCCGATTGGTCTCGCGACGTTCCTCGAAAACCCGGTCAAAGTACATCCGGAGCGTGTTTTCTGCAGCCTGCAGCCTGCGGATCTGTACCGCCTCCGCTGCGGCGATCGCTGCCCGCCGCGACTGTTCGACTTGACTGATCTCGCCGTATTCGCGCGCCGCGGCAACCACCGCATCCAGAGCTTTCAAGGCGTCCAAGTTTTCGATCGAGCCGATGACTTTCCCGACGACCTCGCCCGGTATCGGTTTTGAACTCACGCGCTCGACTCCTTCACCCACGTCTTGTATTTCACGGCAAACCTAGCCGACTCTTCGTCCAGGTGACCGTGTTTGTCGACCAGGGCAGCTGACGCTACGTCGCGCACGCCCAGAGTCAGGTGCAGCGCATCCTGGAAAGGGGCGGCGTGCTTCTGCGGATCGAAGTCTTCCGCCTCGAGTAAGTCGAGAGCCGCAACTGCGCGATCCACCAGGGCATCGAGCACATCCCCCAGCTCAGTCGCCCTCGACATGATCGCCTCGAACTCTGCCCTGGCCACGTTCATTTCAGCAATAGCCTCGGCAACCTGCGCTTCGCTGGCTCGAGCCTTTGCCTTTGCCTTTCCTCCTTGCCCATTGACGACAACACCGCTCACCAAGAGTGCCGGCCCGATCGTGACGAAGTTCAGCGCGAGGGCTCCTGCCGCCATGCCCCCACCCCCGGCAGCGAGGCTTCCACCCCCCAGGGCCGCCATCGTGGCGTTGGTGGCTGCGACACCGGACAGCGACGAAATAGCGGTCCCGGTGCTAGCACTGGCAAACGCCGTAACTGCCGATGTGACCCCGCTGCTGGCTGCCATGCCCGCAACAGCCGACCCGGCTAATCCTCCGACCCAAGCCATCGATTGTTGGTCGAGACCGGTACCGATCGACACCTGGCCGATGGTCACGTCGAGACCGTCCAGGAGCAGCTTCTCGCTCTCCTTGATCTGCTTCTCGTTGCGGCGCATGAACTCTGCAAATCGCTCAACTACCAGCGACAGAGCGCGCTGCTGCCGACCCCCAAGCTCAACCAGGGCGGTGTTGGTCCGATCCCCTAGCTTCTCCAACTCGGCGCGTTCTGCCTCGTACTCTTCGATCGCCACACGGATCGATTCTCTCGCATTCTTGATTCCGAGCCCGCCCTTGAGACCGAGAGCGGCTCCGCCCATTCCGCTGACAGCGCCGGCGCCCATCAGTGCAAGGGGGATGAGGGGTAGAACCATGGCATTCCTCTCGAGCCAATGGAACGGCCGCCCGTTTATCGGTCGGCAGTGAGGGGAACCCTGTTCACATCCAGGGCGACGCTAGAGATTCTAAACATTCGCTAGCAAAGGCGCACCATTGCGGTACTAGAGCAACGGCTGCTCGGGTCTCGCAGGCCGCTGACCTGCGGTGCCCTGGAACGGGGTTGCAGGGCACCGCAGGTCAGAGCAGTTTCCGGGCTGTGTCGGCCCGGTCCCGGGCACCGTCGCGGGCGCGCGAGGGCGGACTCAGATCGCCAGCGCCGCCGAGACCTCGTGGGCGGCGGCGTCGTCGGAGGCACCGGAGTGCGAGATCCGCCCGGACTCCATGACGTAGTAGACGTCCGAGGCGCGTAGCGAGAATCCCACGTGCTGCTCAACGAGCAGGACAGACAGGTCACCGCGGGAGGCCAGGTCCACGATGATGCGCTCGATCTCCGCGACGACGTTGGGTTGGATGCCCTCCGTGGGTTCGTCCAGCACCAGCATCCGCGGTTCGGTGATGAGCGTCCGGGCGATCGCCAACTGCTGCCGCTGGCCGCCGGAGAGCAGGCCGGCCTTGCGGTCGAGCAGCTCCTTGAGCGCCGGAAAGAGGTCCAGCGACTCGTCGATCAGCGCCTTGCCGCGCTTGCGCCCGTCGGCGACCACCTGGAGGTTCTCGGCCGTCGTGAGCTGGGTGAACGACTGCTGACCCTGCGGGACGTAGCCGATCCCGCGGGCCACCCGCGCGTGCGGACGCAGGGAGGTGATGTCCTCGCCGTCGAACTCGATCGTCCCGCCCTTACAGGGCAACAGTCCCACCGCGGTCCGCAGCAGGGTCGTCTTGCCGGCACCGTTGTGGCCGAGGATCGCGGCCACTCCCCCGGCCGGGACCTCGAGGTCGACACCGTGGACGACCTCCGAGCCGCCGTAGCCCGCGCGGACGCCGGTCATCTTGAGCAGTGCGGTCATCGTGGGGTCTCCTCGGTCTCGTCTGCCAGCTCGGTGCCGGTCTCGGCGGCGGTGCCCAGGTAGACCTGCTGCACCTTGGGGTCGGCCTGGATCTCGGCGACGGTGCCCTCGGCGAGCACCTTGCCGGCGGCCAGGACGGTGACGGTGGTGGCGAACGCGCGCATGAAGTCCATGTCGTGCTCCACCACCACGACGGTGCGGTCGGCGGCGATCCGCTGCAGCAGTTCCCCGGTGGCCTGCCGCTCCTCGGCGCCCATGCCGGCGACGGGCTCGTCGAGCAGCATGACGTCGGAGTCCTGCACCAGCAGCATGCCGATCTCCAGCCACTGCTTCTGCCCGTGCGCCAGCACCCCGGCTTTGGTGCCGGCCAGGTGCTCGAGCCCGATGGTCTCCAGCGCCTCGGTCACCTTGTCCTCCCGGCCGTGGCGGCGCCGCAGCAGGGTGAGCGGGCCGCGGCGGGCGCCGGCGGCGATGTCGAGGTTCTGCTCCACGGTGAGGTCCTCGAACACCGACGCCGTCTGGAACGTGCGGCCGATGCCCATCTTGGCGATCTTGTGCGTCTTGAGCCCCAGCACCGGCTGGCCGGACTTGTCGACGGTGCCGGTGGCGGGCACGAGCCCGGTGATCGCGTCGACGACGGTCGTCTTGCCGGCGCCGTTCGGGCCAATGAGGAAGCGCAGGTCGCCCTGGATCAGGGTGAGATCGACACCGTCCACGGCCTTGAAGCCGTCGAACGTCACCGTCAGGTCGCGGACCTCGAGGTAGGTGCCTGCGCCTCCTTCACCGGAGCGAGTGCGGGCGTTCTTGCGGGCGCCGGAGCCGGGCAGGCCGATCTCGGCGCCGGTCAGGGTGCCGGCCGACAGCGCGGCACCGATGCCGAAGGCGGTGGACGGGGTCATCGGGACTCCTCGGGGGAAGCGGCGCCTGACGCCGTCGAATCGGGTTCAGGTTCGGCGGTGCCGGTGGTGGCGGGCCGGTCGGAGGTGGCGGAGTTCGTCGTCGTCGTGGTCGTCGTGGTCGTCGTGGTCGGCTCCTGGCCCTTGGCGCGCCGACGTCGCATCACGAACAGCGACGCCAGGCCGCCGGGCAGGAACCCCACCACCACGATGAACAAGATGCCCTGCAGGTAGGTCCACTGCGACGGGTAGGCCTCGGAGAACGCGGTCTGCGCCCAGGCCACACCGATCGCGCCGAGCACCGGGCCGAGCAGGGTCGCGCGGCCGCCGATCGCGACGCCGATGAGGAACGCGATCGAGGGTGCGATACCGATCGCCGACGGCGAGATGATCCCCACGATCGGCACGAACAGTGCCCCGGCGAGCCCCGCGGCGAACGCGGCCACGGCGTAGGCGAACGACTTGACCATCGCCGGGTCGTAGCCGAGGAACCGCACGCGCTCCTCCTGGTCACGGACGGCCACGAGCAACTCGCCGAACCGGGAATTCATGAGCTGGCGCACCAGCAGCACCACGAGGAGCAGCGCGCCGCCGGCGAGGAAGTACAGCATCCGCCGGTTGGCCGGGTCGGACAGCGCGAACCCGAAGAACCCGGTGAAGCGGTTGAGCCCGTTGGACCCGCCCAGCTCCGGCCGGCTCACGAGGAAGATCGCGGCGGCCGCCGCCAGGGCCTGCGAGAGGATCGCGAAGTAGGCGCCCTTGACTTTGCGGTTGAACACCAGGTAGCCGAACCCGAACGCCAGCAGCGGCGGGACCAGCAGGATCACCGCGAGCGTGAACCCGGGCGAGGCGAACGGCACCCAGTACCCGGGCATCTCGCGCATCCCGGCGATCTGCATGAAGTCGGGCAGCGCGTCGGCGCCTCCGCGGTCGCGGGCGTCGGAGATCTTGAGGAACATCGCCATCGCGTAGGCGCCCACGCCGAAGTACACGCCCTGGCCGAGGGTCAGCATGCCGCCGCGCCCCCACGCCAGACCGATGCCACTGGCGACGATCGCGTAGCAGAAGAATTTGGCCAGCAGGCTCAGCCGGAAGTCGCTCAGCAGCGCGGGCGCGAGACCGAAGATGATCAGCGCGGCCACCGCGAGCGCGGCCCAGAACATCCACCGTGGCCGCTCGGCGTCGCCGGTGAGCAGGCGTCGGGCGCGGGTGCGCCGGGGCGGCGAGGCCGCGGGATCGGGGGCGGTGGTGGCAGCGGAGTCGGCGGAGTCGGCGCCGCCAGCCGCTCGGGTGACGGAGATGGTCTTGGTCATGCCAGGCTCCTGGTCTTGACGGCGAACAGGCCCTGCGGGCGCACCTGCAGGAAGATGATGATGGCGACAAAGACGAGCACCTTGGCCACCGACGCGGTGGTGGAGTACTCGAAGAACGAGTGCAGGACCCCGAGCGCGAACGCCGCGATCACGGCGCCCCGCAGCTGGCCGAGACCACCCACGACCACCACGAGGAACGCGTCGATGAGATACGACTGGCCGATCGTGGGGCTGGTCGAGCCTATGAGCGTGAGCGCCACCCCGGCGACGCCGGCCAGGCCGGAGCCGATGAAGAACGTGGTGATGTCGGTGCGGCGGGAGCTGATGCCCGACGACTCGGCGAGGTCACGGTTGAGCGTGACCGCCCGGATGCAGCGGCCCATGGGCGTGAACTTCATCGCGGCCATGACCGCGGCGACGCAGGTGATCGCCAGGACGAAGATGAACACGCGAGTCAGAGGCACCGACGCACCGAGCAGTTCGACGCTGCCGCGCAGGAACTCCGGGACCGCCACGTTGACGGCCGGGGCGCCCCAGATGTCGCGGGCGATCTGCTGCAGGACCAGGCCCACACCGAACGTCACGAGCAGGGTGTCGAGCGGACGGGCGTAGAGGCGCCTGATGAGCGTCACCTCGAGCAGCACGCCGAGCAGGCCGCCGACGACGAAACCCAGGACCAGGGACAACAGCAGGCTCATCCCAGAGGCGGCGGTGATCTGCTGGACGACGTAGGCGGTGTAGCAGCCGGCCATGATGAACTCGCCGTGGGCCATGTTGATGACGCCCATCTGGCCGAACGTCAGGCTCAGGCCGAGGGCGGCGAGCAGGAGGATGGAGCCGATGCTCAATCCGGTCGCGAGTTGTCCGATGAGGATGTCCACATCGGCTCCTTTCTCCGGGTCCCGCCTTCCCCTCCCCCGCTCCCGACTGACGGGCCGGGAGCGGGGTGGGTCGGGCGGGGTGGGCGGGGCTGGTCGGGTGGGCGTCAGTTCCCGGACAGGTCGCCGGCCCAGTCGTAGGTCTCGAGGAACGGGTCGGGCTCGATGGCCTCGCCGGAGCTCCACACCTCGTAGATCAGGCCGTCGGGGCGGATCTCGCCGACGATGGCGGTCTTGGAGATGTGGTTGTTCTCGCCGTTGATGGTGACGGTGCCCTCGGGGGCGTCGAAGCTGACGCCGTCGGCGGCGTCCTGGATGGCGTCGACGGCGAAGGAGTCCGCCTTCTCGACCGTGTTCTTCCACAGGTAGACCGACGTGTACGCGGCTTCCATCGGATCGGAGGTGACGCGGTTCGCGCCGTACTTCGCCTTGAACGCGTCGACGAACGCGGTGTTCTCCGGCGAGTCGATCGTCTGGTAGTAGTTCCACGAGGTCAGCTGGCCGTCGATGTTCGCGGCGCCGATGCCCTGGACCTCCTCCTCGGCGATCGACACGCTCACCACCGGGGTGTCCTCGGCGGACAGGCCGGCGTTGGAGTACTCGCGGAAGAACGCCACGTTGGAGTCGCCGTTGAGCGTGTTGAACACGGCGTCCGGGTTGGCGGTGCGCACCTTGTTGACGATGGTGGAGAAGTCGGTCGAGCCGAGCGGGGTGTAGTCCTCGCCGAGGATCTCGACCTCGTTGGCCTCGGCCCACGCCTTGATGACGCGGTTGGCGGTCTGCGGGAAGACGTAGTCCGAGCCCACGAGGTACATGGACTCCACGCCCTGCTCCTTGAGGTACTCCAGGGCGGGGACGATCTGCTGGTTGGTGGTGGCGCCGGTGTAGAAGATGTTCTCCGACGCCTCGAGGCCCTCGTACTGCACCGGGTAGTAGAGCAGCGCGTTGGCGTCCTCGACCACGGGCAGCATCGCCTTGCGGGAGGACGAGGTCCAACCGCCGAAGATCGCGGCGACGCAGTCGCTGGTGATGAGCTTCTGCGCCTTCTCCGCGAACACGGCCGGGTCGGAAGCGCCGTCCTCCACGACGGGTTCGATCTGCTTGCCCAGCACCCCGCCCTCGGCGTTGATCTGCTCGATCGCCAGCGCCACCGAGTCACGCACGGTCTTCTCGGAGATGGCCATCGTCCCGGACAGCGAGTGCAGCGAGCCCACCTTGATCGTGTCGCCGGAGGTGTCCACGCAGGACTCGGCGGCGGCCGCGGCGGTGTCGCCGGTCCGGCTTCCGCAGGCGGTGAGCGCACCCGCACCCAGGATCACGAGGCCGGCGGTGGCCAGTGCACGCCGGGTGCGGATCGAGCGCGGCGTCTGGCTCGCGCGAGCTGTCTTCCCAGAGGAGATGGAGGTGGAGTTCACGTGGTTGACCTGACCTTCACTGACCGGCTGTCGAGTGCTCCCGCGGGCTGCGGGGCTCGAAGCGCGATGTGGATAAAGGTAAGGACATGATGTGAGTCAGCTGAGTCGCCGGTGTTTCGCCACCGTTGCCTCTACCGGCGTTGTGTGAACGCTGTGTTTCTCGTCCACCCCGCGATACAAGTGCGCGGGCGCGGCCGGCTGAGCCCGCACGCCGCTCCTGCGCCCGGGGTTACGCGTTCGCTCCGGCTTGCGATGCTTCTTTGTACGCACACGCGCGGGATGTGCTGGCGGAACGGTCCATAGAGGGCGCATACCCCGATGGACTGGGCGTCGGCGGGCTGGGCGGCGGCCGTCGTCTCTCGGGGCCGGCCCGGCTCTCAGCTCTTGCGCAGGTCCGGCGCCGGCGCACCGAGGAGATGGACTCGCGCGGCGGACCAGACCGCGCGCACCGCTGCCTCCACGTTCTCCTGCCCGCGGCCGAGCACCCGCAGCCAGGCGCCGCAGCCGTCGGGCAGGGTGCTCACCCCGCACCGCACCGCCGCATCAAGGCCATCCGAGTTCGGGGTCGCGGACCCGATCGCCTCGGCCGCGTCGCGCATGACCGCCGCGAGCTCCTCCGCCGGGCCGGGCGCCACGACGAACAGGGTCCCGATCGCGTCGGCGTCTCCTGTGACCAGCGGGTGGCCGGCCTCGTCGCGGGTGATGTGGGTGGTGTCCACGGCGAGCAGGGTGCCGTCGGGGCGGGAGATCTCCACGGCCGAGACGTAGGCGTCCACGTCCCAGCTCTCCCCGCGGGCCACGCGTCCGGCGGTGAGGACGTCGGCGGCGATGAGCACGGCGTCGTCGGGCACCTCGGCCCGCAGCCGCTGCTGGAACCGGCTGCCGCCGTACGGGATGAGCGGGTCCGGCAGCCACTCGCACACCGCGCCCGCGCCCAGCGTCAGGGCGACGTCCTGCGTGGCGTAGCCGACGTCCATCCGGTGCACGCGGTTCGCGGCCTGGGTGGTGACCAGTGCGTGCGCGCCGGCGGACACCCGGACGTCCATGTCGAGCCGGTCGCCGCCGACGATCCCGCCGCCGGTCGACATCACGTACACCGTCGGCATCTGGCGCAGCACCGGGTCGATGTACAGCGGCCGCATCACCTGCAGCGGGGACTTCTGGAACCGTTCGGCCAGTACCGTGCGGCCGCGGCCGTCCCGGCGGAAGGCCAGGTCCAGCACGCCGACCTTGCCGGGCGAGCCGACGGGCAGCGCGCCGGGCCCGGACTGCGGTCCGGCGGCGACGGCGGGCCACACGAACCCCGGGTCGGCGGCCCGGGTCAGCCGGTCGCTCACCGTGCGGGCAGCAGTTCCACCCGGCGGGACTCGAAGTAGTCGAGCACCTCGGCGATGCCGGTCCCGGAGAGGCAGTCGGTGAGCGCGACGGGCTTGCCCGAGCGGACGCGGTCAGCGTCCGAGGACATGATTCCCAGATCGCAGCGCACGTACTGGGCGATGTCGATCTTGTTGATCACCAGCAGGTCGCACTCGGTGATGCCGGGCCCGCGCTTGCGGGGCATCTTCTCGCCTTCGGCGGTGTCCAGGACGAAGACGAACAGGTCGACCAGTGCCGGCGAGAACGTCAGGGTGAGATTGTCGCCGCCGGACTCGTAGATGAGGGTGTCGACGTCCGGGTGGTCCTCGAGCATCTCCGCCCCCACCGCGAGGTTCATGGTGGGGTCGTCGCGCACGGCGGTGTGCGGGCACGAGCCTGTCTCCACGCCCACCACCCGGGCGGGATCGAGGACTCCGGCCAGGGTGCGGCGGACGTGCTCGGCGTCCTCCTGCGTGTAGATGTCGTTGGTGATGACGGCCGGGGTGCGTCCCCGGGCGATCAACTCTGGGACCAGCGCCTCGATGAGAGCGGTCTTGCCTGAGCCCACCGGCCCACCGATCCCGATCCGCAACACCTGCTGTGCCTCTGCCATGGACGAGACGCTAACGCAGCCGTGTTTCGGCAGTGTTGCGCGGCGTACGCAGCGCGGCCCTGCCCTCGGCGGGATCCGCCCTGACCTGGGGTGCCCTGCATCGCACGTTCAGGGCACCCCAGGTCAGAGCGCTACCGGGTACGCAGGTACTCCGGTCAGGAGGGTGGAGGCCGGGTCACGAGGCGAACAGCCGGGCGTCGGCGCGTTCGTGGTGGCAGGACGCCAGGTCCAGCACTGGCGCGAACCCGCCGAGTTCCTCCAGCGACCGGCCCACCGCAGCGTCGGCGACCTCGGCGATCACCGGAGCCGCCCCGCGCACCAGCGCCTGCGCGGTGCGGTGATCGGCCAGTCGCAGTCGCAGCGCGGCGCCGGACAGGCTGATGACCAACGCGGTGAGGTCCGCGGCCACGGCCTCCCGCTGGCTCAGCCCCCCGCGGGCATAGACCACGCCCATGACGACCGACTGCGATCCCGGCGAGAGGCGGGCCCGGACGTGGTCGTTCCATGCGGACACCACCGGGTCGTCGAGGAGTTCGGCGGCGAGGTCGAGGACCTGCTTTCCGGTGCGGGTGGCGCCGTCGCGGAACTCGCGGGTCAGTCGGGTGGCGTGCAGCCGCCGGTCGACGCGGGTCAGCGCTGCGAGCAGGGCGGCAGTGTCAGTGTCAGTGTCAGTGCAAGCAGGATTGGCGGCCGGCGGCGGGGCGAGCTCGTGGGTCGCCGCCCAGGCGAGGGCCAGCGCGGTCGCCTCGGCCGGGCCGGCGGAATACCGCAGGATCCCGTGCACGGCCTCGGCCACGGACCGCGCCCCGGCCCCGGCGCCGCCCTTGACAGCGCCGCCCTCCACAGCGCCCAACTGCCGGAGCCCCTCGAGCCCGTGCGAGAGCGTGTACATGCCCGAGGGGAACGAGGAGTCGGTGAACTGCAGCGCTAACAGCAGAGTCGCCAGTTCGGCACGACCCGCATCCGGCACACCATCCGGGACGCGGCGGCCCTCGTCGTCGTGGTCGTCGTGGTCGTCGTGGTCGGTCATCACGCGAGGTAGTGGAGCTGGGCCAGCGGCAACGTGGTGGCGGGGGCGATGGTGGCCACCTCGCCGTCGACGGTCACCACGTAGGTCTCGGGATCCACCTCGATGACCGGGCAGCGGTCGTTGCGGACCATGTCCTTCTTGCCGATCCCCCGGCAGCCACGCACGGAAAGGCACGGCGAGGTCAGGCCCAGCTGTTCGGGCACGCCCGCCTCGATCGCGGCGGCGGACAGGAACGTCACCCGCGTGGACTGCAGCGCCCCGCCGTACGCGCCGAACATCGGGCGGTAGATCACCGGCTGCGGCGTGGGCAGCGACGCGTTGGGATCGCCCATCGGCGCCCACACGATCATCCCGCCCTTGATGATCAACGACGGCTTGGCGGCAAACGAGTCGACCGGCCACAACACGAGATCGGCGAGCTTGCCGGGTTCGATCGAGCCGAGGTGGTCGGCGATGCCCGCGGCGATGGCGGGGTTGATGGTCATCTTGGCGACGTAGCGCAGGACGCGCGCGTTGTCGTTGCGGTCGCTGTCCTCCGGCAGCGGACCCCGCTCGACGCGGCAATGGTGGGCGGTCTGGAACGCGCGCTGCCACGACTCCCCGATCCGGCCCATGGCCTGCGAGTCCGAGGAGAAGATCGAGATGATCCCCTCGTCGTGCAGGACGGTCTCGGCGGCGATCGTCTCGGCGCGCACCCGGGAGTCGGCGAAGCTCACGTCCTCCGGGATGTCGTGCGACAGGTGGTGGCACACCATGACCATGTCCAGCAGTTCGTCCACCGAGTTCACGGTGTACGGCAGCGTCGGGTTGGTCGAGGCGGGCAGGACGTTGGGCTCGCCGCACACCCGCAGGATGTCGGGGGCGTGGCCGCCGCCTGCGCCCTCGGAGTGGAACGTGTGGATGGTGGAATCGCCGAACGCGGCACGCGTGTCCTCGTAGAAGCCCGACTCGTTGAGGGTGTCGGTGTGGATCGCGACCTGCACGTCGTAGGAGTCCGCGACCTCCTGCACGCAGCGGATCGCCGCAGGCGTGGTGCCCCAGTCCTCGTGGATCTTCAGCCCCGCCGCGCCGGCCACGATCTGCTCGACCGCCGACTCCGGCTGCGACGTGTTGCCCTTGCCCAGCACCCCGATGTTCACCGGCAGCCCGTCGGCGGCCTGCAGCATCCGCCCGATGTTCCACGCGCCCGGCGTGCAGGTGGTGCCCTTGGTGCCCTCGGCGGGGCCGGTGCCGCCGCCGAACAGGGTGGTCACGCCGTTGCTCAAGGCTTCCTCGACCTGCTGTGGCGCGATGTAGTGGATGTGGGTGTCCACGCCGCCGGCGGTGACGATCTTGTGCTCACCCGCCACCACCTCGGTGCCGGGCCCGATCACCAGTTCCGGATGCACCCCGTCCTGCAGGTGCGGGTTGCCTGCCTTGCCCACGGCCACGATCCGCCCGTCGCGCACACCGATGTCGCCCTTGACCACACCGAGCACCGCGTCGACGATGATCGCGCCCGTGATCACCAGGTCCAACGCGCCCGACGCCCGCGTGCCCGCCGGGTCCTGCGCCATCCCGTCGCGGATCGCCTTGCCGCCGCCGTAGACGGCCTCGTCGCCGTAGCCGCTGCTGCCGTCGGTGGTCACCGCGTTGTGGTCGGTGACGATCTCGATCACCAGGTCGGTGTCGGCCAACTGAAGTCGGTCGCCGACCGTGGGTCCGTAGATATCGGTATAGGTGGCGCGCGGGAGCACGGTCGGCGGGCCCTCGGCTGCGGGCACAGCGTCCGGGGCGGGCGCGACCTCGTCGTCGTCGTTGTTGTCAGGGCTGTCGCCGCCCCCGCCGCTGTGCAGGAACCCCCCGGCGACCATCCGCTCCAGCGCGCGCTCGCGCACGGCCGGGTCGTCGAGCGGGCCGTCGACCAACCCGGAGAACCCGTGGCACACGCGCTCGCCCGCGAAGTCGACCAGTCGCACCGTCCGCGTCTGGCCCGGTTCGAAGCGCACCGCGAGCCCCGCGCCGATCGCCAGGTGCCGCCCGTACGCCGCGATCCGGTCGAAGCGCAGCTCCCGGTTGGCCTCGAAGAAGTGATAGTGCGAACCCACCTGGACGGCGCGGTCGCCGGTGTTGGTCACGCGCACCTCGAGGGTCGCGCGGCCGGCGCCCAGCTCGATGTCCCCGTCGCCGTAGAGGTAGTGCACCGAACCGGACATGTGTGGCTCCTAGGGTCGTCGGGGTGGGGTGAGTCGGGGTGGAGTGGCTGGGGCGGCTAGTGGGAGTGGGTGTAGACGGAGCCGTCGGCGGCGACGTGCGAGTGGGCGTACCCGTGGCCGTCCTCGGCGTCGAGGGCGGCGTCGATGCCGTCGTCGCCGTGGTCGAGCCGGTGCACGGCCTCGCGGACGCGGGTGTCGATCACGCTGCGCAGCACGGCCGGGCCGAACAGGTGCTCGCCCTCGCCGGGCAGCTCGAGTCCGGTGACCGGCGCGGGGGCGAGGGTCGCCGAGACCAGCACCGGCCGTCGGCCGCCGAGGGCGCGGACGCGCTCGAGCCCCTCGGCGAGGTCGGGATCGGGTTCGTCGCCGCCGTGGAACGCCACCTCGACCAGGCCGGGCTGCCCGTACTGCCGCGCGAGCCGGGCGAGGCGGTACAGCTCGGCGTCGGCGAACGGGTCGATCGCGCGGCTCACCAGAAGCGCCGAGCACACCGCGCCGTGCCGCCGGATCACCGCGCGCAGGCGGGTGACGAGCATGGTCGCGTCGCCGAGCGGCGCCGCCAATGCCACCGGGCCCATGGAACCAGCGGAGCCCGGGGCGAGCCGTGCGCGGTCGGTGCTGCCCCGGACGTCGCGCAACGTCCGGGAGCAGTCGGCGACCATCGCGGGCGCGCGGCCGAACGTCATGGGGACGACGACGACGACACCGGCACTCTCTCCCGCCGAATCCGGTCCCCCGGGCCTTCGCGCCTGCTCCTCCACCAGGTCGGCCAGGTCGCGGCCCGGCCGTGCGGCGGGGATGTCCAGGTCCGGCATCTGCTCGGACTCCGGGCCCAACGCGAGGACGATCCGGGCGGTCGCCGGGTCGGTGGGCTCGTGGCCGTGCTCGTGGGCGTCGCCGTGCCCGTGGGCGTCGCCGTGCCCGTGGCCGCTCACGCGCTCTGCTCCACCGGCCCGATGGGGTCGTGCACGGTGACGAGCTTGGTGCCGTCGGGGAACGTGGCCTCGACCTGAATCATCGCCAGCCGCTCGACCACGCCGTCCATCACCCGGCCGGCGTCGAGCACCTGCCGACCGAGGTCCATGCACTCGGCGACGGTGCGGCCGTCGCGGGCGTGCTCGACGATCTCCCACGAGATGAGCGCGGTGGCCTCGGGGACGTTGAGCAGCACCCCGCGCTCGAGCCTGCGGCGCGCGACCTCGGCCGCGGTGAACAGGGTGAGCTTGTCCAACTCGCGGGGGGTGAGCTTCATCCTGGGGTCCTCTCGTGCTCGGGCGGCGGCGCGTCCGGGGGCCGGCATGCGCGTCGGCGCGCGTCGACGCTTCTGAACGCTAGCGACGTTGTGTGTCGGCAGTGTTACTTGCCTCCGGTCCGGCCCTTCCTCCCGCCGTGCCCCCGCCAGGGCGGGGCCTCGTCGTCGTCGACCCTGTGCCGCCGTCGCCCCCCCCGCCACCATCCACTGCCCGGCGCAGGGGCCGTCCAGGAGGGTGGCCGCGACCACGGCGTGGCCCTCGCGCGCGGCGGCGAGCAGTCGGTCGACGGGATGCTGGGCGGAATGCGTGACGGGATGCGGGGCGAGTGGTTCGACGAACACCTCGAGCGATCCGCCGCAGGTCGGGCCCACGTCCAGGAGCTGGTCGGGGAGTTCGTCGCCGTCGGGGCCGAAGTGCGCGAGGGCGGGGTAGCCGTCAGCGATGACCTGCTCGCACAGCGTGTACACCGCCGCGTCCACGCAGCCGCCGGAGACGCCAGCGGGCCAGGGTCTCGGCGACGGGGATGTCCATGCGCTCAGGATGGCGAGGTCACATTGCCGAGGTGTTACCGCCGGGATTCAGTCGTGGCGCGCGCCCATGAGGTGCAGGATCCGGTGCACGGTGTCGTCGACGAGGGTGTAGCGCACGATGCGGCCGTCGGCGTCGTCACGCGTCGCGCTGACCCAGCCCTGGTCGCGCAGGATCCGCAGCGCCTGGGACGCCGCGTTGCGGGTGATGCCGACGGCGTCGGCCAGGTCGGAGACCGTCGCGAAGCCCGGCCCGGCGTGGTGCATGTGCGCCAGGAGACCGAGGCGGGTGGGGTCGGCGAGCAGGTCGAAGCGCGCGGCCCAGTCGTTCACGTCCATCGGTTCACGTCCATCGGTTCCTCCGTAACAGCCGCGACACATTCGGTCTCTACGCTCGGGCGCACTAGGTGTCCGACCGGACATGTATCTCCCGTGGGCAGGAGACGCACTTGAGACCGTTCTACGCCGTCGCCGGTGTGGGCCTCGCAGTGGCCCTGGCCGCGTCGGGATGCGCGATGCCGTCCGCCGCTGGTGACGGCGGGGAGGGTGGTGGCAGCGGCGGCGGGAGCGTCGGCGGCCGGGTCGTGCTGGCCGACTCGGCGCCGCTGGGCGAGTTCAACCCGGTCGCCGGCTACGGCTCCACCGGCGTCTCGCCGCTGTACGAGGGGCTGCTTCGTCCGGCGGCCGCGGACGACAAGACGCTGCCCGACCTCGTGCCCGCGCTGGCCGCGGCCGAACCGGAGGTCAGCGACGACGGGCTCACGTGGACCGTCCGCCTGCGCGAGGGCGTGCGGTTCCACGACGGCACCGCGCTCGATTCCGGGGACGTCGCGGCGACCTACCGGGCGGTGGTCGATCCGGTGTCGGGCTCGCCGATCGCGTCGGACTACACGTCGATCGCCCGGATCGGCACGCCGGACCCGCTCACCGTGGAGTTCGGACTCGACGCACCGGACCCGGGGATGCCCGCGCGACTGCTGCTCGGCATCGCCCCGTCCGAACTGCTCGCGCCGGGGCCGGCCGCGGAGTCCCCGCTCAACACCGCGCCCGTCGGCACCGGCCCCTACCGGCTCCAGCGCCTCTCCCCCGGCGAGGCCGTGCTGGTGGGCGATCCCGACCACCGCGACGGCGCCCCCGACGTCGACACCCTCGTCTTGCGATCGGTGCCCGACGAGAACGCCCGCGCCCAGATGATCGTCACCGGCGAGGTCGACGGCACCGTCCTGCCACCCGCGCTGGCTGCCGGGCTGGCCGACCGCGACGGGCTGGAGCTGGTGTCGGTCAACAGCGCGGACTGGCGGGCCGTGGCCTTGCCCACCGCGCACCCGTTCACCGGCGACCCGGCGGTCCGGCGCGCGTTGTCGCTGGCCGTGGACCGCGAGTCGCTGGTCGAGCACGTCCTCGCCGGGCACGGCCGGCCCGCCACCTCGCCGATCACCGACGCCTACCCGGAGCACGAGCCGGTCGGCGTGGCCGGCGAGCAAGCCGACGCGGACCCGGCCGCGCGCCGGGCCGACGCGCGGGGCCAGCTCGCGGAGGCCGGGTGGCGGCCGGGGCCTGACGGGGTGCTGGTCCGCGGAGGCTCCGCCGACAGGGCCGAGTTCGTGCTGGCCTATCCCGTCACCGACTCGCTGCGCCGCGAACTCGCCTCGGCGGTGGCCGACCAGCTGCGCGAGGTGGGCGTGGCCGTGGAACTGTGGGGCGGGACGTGGGACGAGATCGAGGCCCGGGCCGGCGAGGTGGCGGTCCTGCTGGGCGGCGGTGACAACCCGTACACCGTCGACACCCAGGCCTACCGCACCCTGCATTCGCGGACCCCGCTGTCCGGGCCGCTGGACAACCCCGGTGGCTACGGCGACGCGGACATCGACCGCGCCCTCGACGCCGCCCGCCGGGCCGCCGACCCGGCCGAACGGACCCACTTCTACCGGCAGGCCTTACAGGCGTACCACCGCGACCCCGGGCACCTGTTCCTCGTGACGCTCGATCACACCTATCTCGTCCGCGACACAGGCCACACCGGCCCCGCCCCGATCCTCGAACCGCACTCCCACGGCGCGACCTGGGGACCGTGGTGGGCGATCGCGCACTGGACGGCCCGCCCGTGATCCGGCGACTGCGTGAACGGCGGGCCGAACTCGCACGCGTCACGGTCCGCCGGGCGCTCGCCGCGCCGATCGTCGTGCTCGCCGTGACGCTGGCGGCGTTCATCATGGCCGACGCCTCACCGCTCGACCCGCTGGCCGCCCACCTCGGCGACGGCTATGAACGCCTGACCGCCGCCGAACGCTCGGCCTCCGCCACCGCCCTCGGCACCGATCGGCCCTGGTGGCAGGCCTGGACACAGTGGATCGCGGGACTGGCGACCGGCGATATCGGCTACTCCCCCACCTTCCGCCAACCGGTGCTCGACGTGCTCACCGAGCGGCTTCCGTGGACCGTGGGACTGTCGGCGGTGGGGCTGGGGATCGCCCTCGTCGTCGTCGTCCTCTCCGGCCTCATCGCGGCGGCGCGCCCCCACGGCGCGGTCGACCGGGCGCTCGCCGGGGCGGCGGTCACGCTGAGTTCGATCCCGACGTTCGCGCTGGCCCTGGGCTCGGTGGCGGTGTTCTCGGTGGCGCTGGGGTGGCTGCCCGTCTCCGGCGCGGCCCCGCCCGGCCAGGCGGCCACGGTGGGCGGCGTGGTGCGGTACGGCATGCTGCCCGCGCTCGTGCTGGCCGCCGGGCAGGTGCCGTGGATGTTGCTCGCGTTCCGGCGGGCGGTGCTCGACGCCGGGGCCTCGCCGGCCGTCGCCGAGGCGCGGGCCCGCGGACTGGGCGAATGGACCGTTCTGAGCAGGCACGTCGCACCCGTCGCGTGGGCGCCGCTTATCGCGCTGCTCGGCTCGCGGGTGCCCGAAGTGATGGTCGGATCGCTGGTCGTGGAGACCGTCTTCGCGTGGCCCGGGGTGGCGGCTGCGACCGTCGACGCCGCACTCGGGGCCGACTTCGCGCTGCTCGCCGCGGTGACGGTCGCCGCGTCGCTCACCGTCCTGGTCGGCACGTGGCTCGCCGACTGTCTGCTGATGGTCGCCGACCCGAGGGTGCGGATCGATGCGTGATCGGGCGGTGGGGCGGGTGGCTGGCCTGCGGGCGGCGGGCGGGGTGATGCTCGTGGCCGTGGTGGCGTTCGCCCTGGTGTGGCCCGCGATCGCGCCCGCCGATATGGCGTCGTCCGGGTACCTGTCAGCCGACCTGCCGCCGAAGTGGGCGCACCCGATGGGCACCGACGGGCTGGGGCACGACCTGTCCGTCCGGGTGGCGCAGGCGCTGCGGGTGTCGCTCGCGGTCGCCGTGGGCGCGGCGGTGCTCGCCGGGGTGCTCGGGGTGGCGGTGGGCGCCGTAGCGGCGGCGTGCGGTGGCCGGGTCGACGCGGCACTCATGCGCTGCACCGACGCGGTCGCCGCCGTGCCGCACCTGCTCGCCACGGTCATGGTTGTGGCGCTGTTCCGGGGCTCGCTCGCCGCCATCGTGGTGGCGCTGGCGCTGACGCACTGGCCGGCCGTCGCGCGGGTGGTGCGGGCGGAGGCGCAGAAGATCATGGCGTCGCGGTACGTGGCAGCGTCCCGCGTCGCCGGGGCGTCCCCGCTGCAGCTCGCGCGGTGGCACGTCCTGCCGGCCGTGGTCGGGCAGGCCGGCCTCGCGATGGTGCTCATGGTCCCGCACGCCGTGTGGCACGAGTCGACGCTGTCGTTCCTCGGCATCGGGATGCCGCCCGAACGGCCGAGCCTCGGCACACTGGTCGCGCTGTCCCAGTCCGGACTCCTGCTCGGCCGGTGGTGGCCGTTGGCCTTCCCCACCGTCGCGCTCATCGCGGTGACCGTGGCGGTGGCGCTGCTGGGGCCCGGGACGCCGGGGCGCGGGTGGGCGCGGCGCGGGGCAGTGCGACGCGGGGCAGTGCGGCGCGGGGTCCCCGTGGGTGACCACGCGCCCGGCGACCACCACCGCGACGACGACGAGGTGGGCACCAGCCGGGCGGGCCTGACGGTGGGCGATCTCGTGGTGGCGCACCGGGGCCCGGGCTCGGTGCGGGCGGTCGACGGGGTGTCCCTGCGGATCGCGCCGGGCCGGGTCGTGGCGATCATCGGGCCGTCGGGCGCCGGCAAGTCCAGCCTGCTCGACGCCTGCGCCGGGATGACCCCTGCGGGCGCGATCACCGCAGGCCGGGTGGCGCTGGGCTCCGGCGGGTCGACCGGTCACGTCCCCCAGTCCGCCGCGGCCGCGTTCACCCCGACCCGGCACCTGCGGGGGCAGCTCGAGGAAGGACTCGCCGTTGGGCGCCGGGGCCGCGGCGACCGCCGCGCCCCTGACGTCGACGCCCTGTGCCGGCTCGTGAGGGTCAATCCCGCCCTGGCCGACCGGTACCCGCACCAACTCTCCGGCGGCCAGCTGCGCCGGATGGCGATCGCGGCCGCGCTGAGCACGAACCCCACCGTCCTGCTCGCCGACGAACCCACCACCGGCCTGGACGCCGACCTGGCCCGGACCGTCCTGACGACGCTGCGCCGACTGGCCGACGACGCAGGACTCGCGATTCTCCTCACGACCCACGACCATGCCGCGCTCGCGGCGAGCGGCGTCGCCGATGAGGTCCTCGAGATGCGAGGCGGGCGGCTCCGGTCGGTCGCGGAGGTGGTCTCGGCATGACGCTGGCCGCGCGCGGGGTCGCCTTCCGGCACGCCGGACCCGACGGATTCGCGTTGCCCCCGACCGATCTCACCGTGTGCGGGGGCCGGATCACCGCGCTGGTGGGTCCCTCCGGAAGCGGAAAGACCACCCTCGCGCACCTGCTCGCCGGGCTGCTGGCCCCCACCGCCGGGACGGTGACGGTGACGGACGAACCCGGCGCGCCGACCGACGGCCCGGGTGTGCGGGAGGTGCGGCGCCGGCGCGGCCGACTGCCCGGGCACACGGCGCTGCTGGATCAGGACCCGATGGCGTCGGCGGACCCCCGGATGACGCTCCGCCGGATGATCGCTCTGCCCGGGCGGCTGCGCGGGAGCCCGGTGGACGTGGACGCGCTCGCCCGGGAGGTCGGACTGGACCCCGGCCTACTCGACCGACGGCCCGAACAGGTCTCCGGCGGACAACTCCACCGCGCCTGCCTCGCCCGGGCGCTGGCCCAGCGGCCGCGTTACCTGATCGCCGACGAGGCCACCGCGCATCTGGACCCCGAGAGCACGAACGCGATCGCGGGCGTCCTGCGGGCCCGCGCCGACGGGGGGCTCGGCGTCCTGGTGATCACCCATGATCAGCGGCTCGCGGCCGACTGGGCCGACGTCGTCCACACGATGGGCGACGCCGCCGGGAGCTAGTTCAGACCGGCGTAGGAGTGCAGGCCCGAGACCACGATGTTGATGAAGAACAGGTTGAACACCAGCACGGCGAAGCCGGCGATGTTGATCCACGCCGCCTTCTTGGGGCCCCAGCCGCTGGTCGCACGGGCGTGCAGGTAGCCCGCGTAGAGCACCCAGGAGATGAACGACACCGTCTCCTTGGGGTCCCAGCCCCAGAAGCGTCCCCACGCGCTCTCGGCCCACACGGCGCCGAGCAGGATGCCCACGCCGAAGACCGGGAAGCCGATGACCGTGGTGCGGTACGCGAGGCGGTCGAGGGTCTCGGCGGTCGGCAGCGGTCGCGCCAGGCGGGCGCCCCAGCCGTGCTCGGCGCCCCTGGGCTGCCACACGCGGATGAGGTACATGATCGACACGACACCGGGGATGAGCAGGATGCCCGAGCCCAGCGCGATGATCGACACGTGGATCGGCAGCCAGTACGAGCGCAGCGCCGGCACCACGGGGGCGGCGTCCGAGTACAGGTGGGTCCCGCCGAAGAACAGCAGCACCAGGATCGGCACCAGCAGATACGGCCACACCACCTGCAGTGCGGGCTTGCGCAGCCAGATCAGCCCCGCCGCCACCGCCAACAGCGTGCTGCCCAGGATGAACTCGTACATGTTGCCCCACGGGAACCGCTCCGTGGACAGCCCCCGCAGGACGAGGGACGCGGCGTGGAACACGAACCCGAGCACCACGAACAGCTGCGCGATCCGCGCCCAGCGCACGTTGCCGGCCGAGGCCCGCTCCTCGTCGCCGGTGTCGGTGAGGGAGCGCGACTCGGTCAGCCCGGTCCCACCGGCCGTGACCAGTTCCTTCTCCGAGACCTTGGCCACGCGGAAGCCCGCGTAGTAGATCAGCGACGCGATCAGCGCCAGGGCGTAGATCCCGAAGGCCGTCCGGAACGCCAGGTCCGAGTAGGTGGCCAGCGTCTCGTCGATGGGCAGGCCCTGTGCGAGGGTCGAAGTGATCACCGGGTGTCGTCCTTCCGCGCAGCGTCGGCGGCGGTACCGCGACTAGTTGAAGTGTGGCCCGTGTCGGCCTCACCCGGCAACACGGGTGTGACAGTCGCCGCCGAGACCAGCCGGTCCCGGAGTTCGTCGAACTCGCTCCCCCAGCCCGATCGGTCCGTCTTGGCCAGGCCACCCAGATCGACACGGGTGACCTCGTCGTCGTCGACACTCACCCGCGCCCAGATCCTCCGGCGCCGCACCATCAGGCTGAGCACCAGGCCCGCCATCATCACGGCGGCCGACACCCCCACCCAGATCTGCGTGGGGTCGGAGGAGACCTGGATGTTGACGAACTCCTCGGCGCCGTCGAAGCGGACCTCGGTGCCGTCGGGGAGGGTGGTGGATTCGCCGGGCTTGAGGTTGACGCGGGCCTCGCGGTTGAGCGCGCCGGACTCGATGAGGTCCGGCTCGAGCGAGAAGACCGACTGCGGGCGGCCCGTGTCCAGGCCGGCGTCCCCGCGGTAGACGTCGATCGCCACCGCCGGGTCGTCCATGCGCGGGAACCGCGAGCTCAGCAGGGTGCCGTCGAACTGCGCGGTCGGCGCGAACAGGCCCTGGATGGCGATCTGCTGCGTGCGCCGCTCGGCCAGATCGGGGTACATGCCAGCGGGCGGGTCGAAGCGCATGATGCCCGAGGACAGGAACGTCTGCAGCTCGGTCGGTGACCAGTGCTGGGTGTCGGTGCGGGTCTCGCCGTTGGGGTACGTCACCGTGAACGTCGGCGCGAAGCCGTGTCCCTGCAGGTAGACGCGGGTGGAGCCGATGCGCAGCGGGTGGTTGACCCGCATCTCGTACGGCTGCCACGTGTCGGGGTCGGTGGTGGTGACCTCTTCCGTGTAGCGCACGTTGGAGGTGAACATCTCGGCCTGGCCGTTGGGCAGGTAGTCGGCGCGGAAGTCCTCGATCTTGATGCAGAACTGTTCGAGGTCGGTGCCGTCCACCAGCAGGCCGGCGCGGAACGAGTCGTACGCGCTGGGCGTGGTGTTGCAGAACGCCGGGGACTCCTCATTGGCGACGATGACGCGCATGCCCTCGGCGTAGACGAACTTGCCGGCCGCGAACATGACGAGCAGCGCGAGCAGGCCGAAGTGGAAAACGATGTTGCCGATCTCCCGCGAGTAGCCGCGCTCGGTGGACAGTTCGATGGTGCCGGGGACGCGGCCGTCGCCGTCGTTGCGGCGGACCCGGCCCTTGAGCTCGCGGCGGATCTGGTCCGCGGCCTGCTCCGGCGTGGCCGTGGTCCGGTACGCGGCGTGGTGCGGCAGGCGGGACAGGTTGCGCGGGGTCAGCGGCGGTGGCGTGCGCAGCTGGCGGACCAGTTCGAAGCAGCGCGGGGTGAGGCAGCCGACCAGCGAGACGAACAGCAGGACGTAGATGGCGGTGAACCACCAGCTGCTGAAGACGTCGAACAGTTGGAGCTTGTCGTAGGTCTCGCCCAGCCACCCGTTCTCGGCGATGTACTCGTTGACGTTGCCCTCGTTGAGGCTGCGCTGTGGCAGGAGCGCGCCCGGGATGGCGGCGACGGCCAACAGGAACAGCAGGATCAGCGCCGTGCGCATGGCGGTGAGGGTGCGCCACGCGTTGCGGAGGAACGCGGTGACGGCAGCGGTTCTGGGCATGGGGTCCATCTGCGGGTCGCGGCGCGCCGAGGCGGCTCGGGGCGTGGCTCGGCGCCGGTCGCACCCAGGCTAGTGGGACGAACCTGAGCGGATCCTGGCAGGGTGTGGCCAACCACGGGGAGGTCGCGTCGGGTGTGGCGGGGGTCTCCGGCCGGCCGCCGGAGTCTCCCCCGCCGCGGGGGTTCCTGGTCGGTCGGGGGGGTTCCTGGTCGGTCGGGGCCGTCACCACCGATAGTCGAGAAACTTCCCGTCCAACGTGATCACCACCCGGTCGCCGTCGGGGTCGGCGCGACGGTTGATGTCGACCGTGAAGTTGATCGCGCTCATGATCCCGTCTCCGAACTCCTCGTGGATCAGCGCCTTGAGCGCCGGGCCGTACACCGACATCGCCTCGGTCAACCGATAGATCGTCGGATCGGCCATCACCTCTGCCGGCGTTCCGCGGCTCGGCTGCAGGGCGAGGCTCTCTGCCACGGCGTCGTCAAGGCCGAGGAGGTCGCACACCGCCCGTGCCTGCTCGGTTGACATCGGGTGCTGGCCGAGTAGCGCCGCGGTGGTCCATACCAGCGGGGTCCCCAGATGCCCGGCCAGGTCGGCCCAGGTGCGGCCCTGGCGGATGCGGGCGGAGTCCACGAACGCCGAGGCCTCGTGCCTGGACATGATGGGGGTCATCGAACGGATCCTCTCGGTGGGCGGGTCGGTGGGTGGGTGGGTGGGCGTGCTCGCGGGCTGGCGGGCTGGCGTGCCCGCGGGGTCAGACTGCGGCGGGCTCGGTGGTCGCGCGCTCGGTGGTGGCGGGCTCGGTGGTGGCGGGCTCCGTGGCGGCGGGCTCGGTGGCGGCGGGCTCCGTGGCGCTGGCCGGAGCGCCGGTCGAGCCGGTGTCCGGAGTCGACGTCCGCCGGGCCTTGGTGCGCGCGTGGGTGACGTAGAGGGTCAGACCCACGAACAGCAGCCCGCCCACGAGGTTGCCGGCGACGGTCGGGATCTCGTTCCACACGAGGTAGTCGCCGAGGGAGAAGTCGCCGCCCAGCATCAGGCCGGTCGGGAACAGGAACATGTTGACCACGGAGTGCTCGAAGCCCATGTAGAAAAACAGCATCACGGGCATCCACATGGTCAGTGCCTTGCCGCTGACGCTGGTCGACATCATGGCGGCGACCACGCCGGTGGAGACCATCCAGTTGCACAGCACGCCCCGGAAGAACAGTGTCAGCATCCCGGCCGCACCGTGCTCGGCGTAGCCCAGCGTCCGCGACTCGCCGATCTCGCCGAGCCGCTGACCCACCTCGTCCGGGGCGACGTTGAACCCGTAGGTGGTGATGAACGCGATGAGGAACGCCACGGTGAGAGCGCCGGCGAAGTTGCCGACGAAGACCAGTCCCCAGTTACGCAGCATACCCCCGACCGTGACGCCGCGGCGCTTGTCGAGCAGCGCCAGCGGCACGAGGGTGAACACGCCTGTGAGCAGGTCGAAGCCCAGCAGGTACAGGAGGATGAAGCCGACCGGGAAGAGCACTGCTCCGAGGAGCGCACTGCCGGTCTGGACGGTGACGGTGACGGCGAATGCCGCCCCGAGCGCGAGGATCGCGCCGGCCATGAATCCGCGGATGAGTGTGTCGCGGGTGGACATGTGGACCTTCTTCGCCCCGGCGTCGATCATCGCGCGGGTGAAGTCCTGGGGTTGAACGTAGGACACGGGTGCCTCCAGCTGTGCGGCGGTGGTGGTCGTACCGCGACAAGTCTGGGAGGTCTGTGTGTCTGGGCAGTGACCTCGTTGTGTGGGCTAGTTACCCTTTGCTCACCGCGCGGGGGATCGCCCGTGAGGCCGGCGCCGCCCGGCCGGACACGCGGGCGAGCAGCACCGGTGTTCCCAGGTCGGCGCCTTTGGTCGCATCCTCGCCTGCCGCTCGCGTCACTTAGTGCCGGTCCGCACCCCCGCCGGTGTAGTCGCGGCCGATCACGCGCCCTCGGAACGGTTCGGGCTGGTCCGACCGCACGGCCGAGGTTGCGTCTTCCACTGGTGCGCGGCCCAGCACCGCGGGCGCGACCTTGACCGGTTCGCCGATGATCGCCGTGGTGTTGGTGGCGTTGGTCAGGTAGCTCACGGGGGTGTGGCCACGGCGGTCGTTGTTCTGCCCGGCCCCTGCCGCTCCCATCACTCCACCCATCGGCATTGCCCCAGCTCGCCCGGCGTGTGCCGCACTTGGTGACGACGACGAGAACGCCCCGGCACCCGGTCCCGCGGCACCTGCGCCTGCCGAACCGGCTCCGGGTGCTCCTGCGGCCGGGCCGCCGGCACCGAACCCGGCCAGGGTGCCGGCGCCACCCATGCGTGAGGCTCCTGCACCTGCGGCGGCAGCCCCGCCGCCGCCGACCAGTCCGGCTGTCGAGCCGAACCCGCGATCGCGATTGCGGCTGTGGTCGCCGACGGTTCCGCCTCGGATCCCACGGATCCCGGCCGCGCCGCCGGCTCCGGCGCCAGCGCCGGTCTGCTGACCGTGTGCGCCCGGTATCGGCGCGAACGGCGCCCCCGCTGCGGTCGTCGTGGCGTTGACACCACCTCCCGCCCCTGCCGGTCCCGCTGACGGCGCTGCCGCTGCTCCCCCGTCGGCCGCACCTGCCCTCGCAGCCAGGAGCGCCTGCTCGGTGGCGGCATCCACGGCTGCGGTGGGAGTGCTCGTCGTCGTCATCCCCGGCACTGCGCCGCCCACGGTCCCGGCGGACACCGGCGCCTCGTCACCCGCGCCGCTCGCACCACCCGTGAGGGCGGCAATCGCGGCAGCATTCGGCGCCGCCGGCTGGGCGGGCCGCGGAATGCCCTCGGTGTTCCAGATGCGTGCCATGTCGACGCCGTTCGGGCCGCCGAGCGCAGAGGTCGACACGACTCGGTAGGCGGCAGTGAAGTCGAGGTCGTCCAGGTTGGCGTCCATGACTGCGGGGCTGTACTCGGTGTTGACGATCGCCCTGGCCTGCTCCTCCGCCGCCGCCATGCGGGCCCGCGACTCGGCAGCGGCGCTCAGCCCCGCAGGTCCGTGCTCCTGGCCGGAGAGCTGCGCGATGGTGGCCTGCGCTGCCTGCTCGGCGATGTTGGTGCGGGTGGTGACGAACCCGTCGTGCGCGCGCCTGGCCTTGGCTGCGACCTGCTCCAACTCCGCCGACAGGGCGAACGCCGAGTTCACCAGGCCCGTCACCGAGTCCTGCGCACTCGACGCGAACTCCCCCTGCCAACTGCTACCGAGGATGTTGTTGAGGTCGCTGTTGAGCTGTTCCGCCGCCGAGTTCAGTGCCTCCGAGACTCTGGTGGCCCGCTCGTCGATGTCACTGAACTGGCTTGGCTGCAGCCCCTCAGCACACTGGGCGATGCGCTCCAGCGGCGAATCCGACACATCCTCCGGCCCCACCCGCCCGTAGGCGCCCATGACGCACATGCCCTCGAGTGCGAACACGTCCGATTCGCTTGCGTGGATCAGCCCCAGGCTCTGCAGCCCGGCAGCTTCCTCAGCCGCCTTCGACAACGCCCCCGCCAACGCTTCATCCTGCGCTTCGATGAGCCCCCCGGCGGCGGCGAAGAGCAGTCGCATGGCGTCGGCTTGACTCATGAAGCCATCTAGCAGCGTTGCAAGGTCTTCGTCGGCGAATAGCGAGTACACCGTCCCTATCTGACGGGCAGTTTGGAACGAGATACCGGTGGCCGAAAAGGACTCATAGACGTGGCGCTTAACGAGGCTTCTGACAACGTTTGCAAAGCGATTGCATGCCTCGGAACATGCTTCCGCCATCCCAGGCTCGAGGTTCACTGCCATCAGAAGTCACCCTCCGGTACATACTGCATGACGGGTTCAATGATTTGATCGAGCGCATCGCAGGCGTTCACTGACCGCTCGCCACGAAACTCGCGCAGCACCGACATCAGTGCGACGTTCACTGCTACTCCGCCTCGCGAGGTAAAAAACACCTGGTAGCAATTTTCATCTCCACGGTCTCCAACTTCCGCCGCCCGGAGACTCGGCCTTCCTTGAACGATCGATTGTGAATCGATGGGAACGAGTCTTGAGTGGTCCAAGAATCCCTGTCGGTCTTGCCAAGTTCCCACCACTCCGAAAAGAACTTCATCGTTCTTCCATCCGCAGGCATATAGCTCATCTGGCCTGTGATGGTGGACGAGATCATCCGGTTGAACAGCGGTGCCGACAGCTTTTTCGACAGCCTCGATCGGGATCTCGGCACACGGGTCGAACAGGGCGGGCCGCTGCTCGATCGGCAGATCCCAGGGATTGCCCGGCTCCTCGGCTGCGGTTGGGCTCGTCGTCGTCGACGGATCTTCTCCCCCGTCAGCCGACGCGCACCCGGACAGCACCACACCGGCGGCCACCACCGCGGCTACGACCGCTCTACTTTTCCCCACAACCTGTACGACGGGCCGAGCCGCCGAACGGTTCCCCCGACCTGAGGTTCGCGGCGCCAAATCGCGTCGCCGCAGGCCGGAAGGGGCGTCGTCAGGTCGGTAGGCGCTCACGATCAGAGATCATCGCAGTCGTCGCCAGCCGACGGGTGGGTCATCACAGTGCCGGGCCCAGAGATTTCTGTGCCGGATGCGGAACCGGACGGTGGGCTCGCGACGTCGTACCTGGTGATGGACAAGCTGCAGAGAGGGCGAGGCGTGAGTTACACGATCGGGCTGATCAGTCGTTGGGACACCACCGCGCTGACCGCCGCCGGGGACGCCATTGCCACCCGTCGTGCCACTGCAGAAGGGTTACGGACATCCTTGGCCGACGGGCGGGACACGCTTTCCGAGGGCTGGTCCGGCGTCGCCGCAGACGCGGTCATCGACGCCGCCGAAACCGAGAATTCACACGTCACCAAACTCGCAGACGGACTCAAAGACCTCACCGACGCCCTGTCCCGAGCCGAAGCAGCCCTGCAACCCGCAGTCCAATCGGTACGCGACCGAGTCCGGGACGCCGTCAGTGCCGGACTGGTCGTCGGCCAAGACTCCGTCGGCCCCGCACCAGGCCGCGACGACATCACCCAGGACACCGTCAACGCCCGTGCCGAAACGATCCGCATGGCCCTGGACACCGTGCGGTCGCTCGACGAGCACTACGGCCGCGAGATCGACCTCGTGGCCACCCGGCTCCACGATGCGATCCCGCCCGAAGTCGACCGGCGACCGATACCGGGAGGGTCACGAAACGGTTGGTTTGGCGCAGTCGACGCCGTGACCGGCGCGGCCGGCTACGGGTTCCCCATAGCGGCCGACGAGCTGGACCCCGAAACTCGTGGAAAACACAAGCTCAACCCTGTTGCGGACGCCCCCGGAAGGGCGTGGGCTGGCGTCCTACGCGGCCTCGGCAGAGCGGCCGGCCCTGCCGGCGCAGCCGTCACTATCTACGACGGCGTCGAGGGATACGCAAGGGGCGAGACCTCGGCTGCTGAAGCGTCACTGGAGACAGTAAGCGCTCTCGCCGGTGGCGCCACAAGCGGTGCGGCGCTCGGGGCCATGACGGGCAGTGCTGTCGGCCCACTTGGCGCGATCCTCGGCGCTGGCGTCGGCGCAGCGGTCGGCAGCTACTTGGGAAAGAAGGGGGGAAGTGCGGTGTTCGACCGATACTTCACCCCGTGACTAGGAGGAACCGAATGGACGACGACAAACCTTCCCTCAACCACAAAATTCGCTGGATCTGGCTAAGGCCGCCGACCTGGGTTGCATTCACTCACAACATCCGCCTAATAGTGGCTAACGACCCCTCGGTCGTCGTTCGAATTTTCGGAGGTCTGGCGGTTATCGGCGGGGTGATCATCTGGGGCGAGTTCTTCGCCTGACTGGGGGCCAGCGGCGCAGGCTCGTATCACTCGTCGAGAAGATCTCTGCATTCCTCTTCGGTCGATTGCTCGAGGCACTCCATCCACCGAACCTGGTCGTCAACCCAGGGATGCCGCGGTTCCTGTCCGACATCCTGACGCCACACGTAGTTGTCGCACAGGATCGCAACGCCACTGGCGTCGACCGCCCTGCGGCCGATATCCGCTCCCATGCACTCCGCACCGAGGCGTGGCCCCGCCTGCCGCATCGCCTCCTCGACTGCCGGATTCGGCGCCAACTGCGGGTCACGCGACCACGCGGCACCGTCGGTGTACTGCAAACGGGCGCAGAAGGCGGTCACGCCGTCAGCGAAGACGGCCAACGCACCGCGGGGCCCGCACTCAGCACCCTCGGCCACGATCGCCGGGGTCGGCGCGGCAGGACTGTGGGGTGTCTCGTAGAGCGTTGTGGAGGTCGGTGTTGCGATCTCCTGCGAAGTGGCCTTTTCGGCTGTGGTCACAGTAAATGCCGACGAAGTGGCGGAGGTGGGCGCCGGCCCCGGCGCATCATCAGCACCTCTTCCGAAGTCGCCGCACCCGGACACGACGATGAGCACTGCCGTCAGCACACCGGTCACACTCACTCGCTCCGCGGCCACGTTCATGTGATCAGTATTGACACCGTCATCGTGGTGGGAGGCCTATTACACAAACCAGTTCGCGCAGTCCCCCGCAAGGCCAGCTGAGTCCGGGCGCAATCGGGCGAGTAGTCCGCGAGCACGCGGCGGTGATGGCACCGGCTTTCTTCTTTCACTGACCCGAACTGGGACGACCCGTTCGTGTCGTACCTAGGTGATCTAATCGAACACATGAGCGACACCGAGATGCGAGCCACGGCCAGCAGGGAGCTGACCGCCGCGCTGTCCGCGCTCGATGCCCACCTTGAGCGCGACTGGGCGGATGTGTCACCGGCCGAACTGCACGCCGAACTGGTCGCCCTCGAACAGGCCCAACGCCGCATCCGCGCCTCCCAGGCCCGCGTTTTGGCCACCGCCCGCACCTCGGGTACCGCACGGCAGATGGGATTCGTCAACGAGCGACAGATGCTCACCGGCGGCCTGGGCCTGGCCCCCGGGGAGGCGCGCGGCCGACTCGACGACTCCGCCATCGCCGACTCCGCCCGCATGCGCGCCACTGCCGAGGGCACCCTGTCCGCCGGGCACCTCAAGATCATCAACGCCGCCCTGGCAGCCCTGCCCGACGACTACGACGACGAGGCGCGCGCACACCTGGAAGCGCAGCTGATCGCCCTGGCCGCCGACCAGTGCACGACCCGCCGCCTCCAGGAACACGCGCACCTACTCCTTGACGCTGTCGATCCGGGGCGCACCGAGCGCGGCGCAGCAGAGCGGGCCCGCCGCCGCTCGGTCACGTGCGGCGGCCAGGGACTGGACCTGATGGCCAGCGCGGCGATGACCATGGACCCGCAACTGGCCGCGCTGATGCGCGAAGTCCACGCCCGATGGGGCCAGCCCGGCCGCCTGTGGCCCGACCCCGAGGAGAAGGACACCCGCACCGACGGTCAACGCATGCACGACGCGATGGTCCACGCCCTTCAACTGGCCCTGTCCGCAGATGCCGCCAAGACCGGGGCACCGGCGGCGATCGTGGTCCGCGTGGACCTCGACCAGCTGGCCACGCTCGCCGGCTGCGGCGAGACCGACGGCGGGATCCGCGTACCCGTGCCCCAGGCGCTGGCCATGGCCCGCGGCAACCACTGGTTCCTGGCCCTGTGCGACAAGGAGATCGACCTGCGACTGTTCCGCAGTCGCCGCACCGCCTCCCGCTACCAACGCCTGGCCCTGTTCGCCGCCTACGGAGGCTGCACACACCCCGACTGCGACCAGGACGCCCGACACTGCGAAGCCCACCACGCGGGCAGACCCTGGGCCGCCGGAGGCCTCACCAATATCGACGAACTCGCCCTGGCCAGCGGCGACTGCCACGCGATGATCCACGACACCGGCTGGTCCACCATCCCCGACCCGCGCGCGCCCCAGGGCGTCAGGTGGATCCCACCCGCTGGAACCCCCCGCGCGGCCGACCCGCCACGGCCCAAACCCGGACCACCACCACCGTCACCACTCGAAGCGCCGATACTTCCGTTCGCGCTCCTCCACGACTTCGACGCCGCAATCACGCAACGCCACGACGCAGTCCGGGAGGCGGCGTGATGACGCCCGGCGTGGGTGGGTCAGATGGGCAGCGTGGTGTCCGAGATGGCGAAGTCGCGCAGCCAGTCGATGAACAGCGCCCACCCGCCGGACAACAGCAGCAGACCCACGATGATGAGCATGACTCCGCCGAACACCTGGATGGTCCGGGTGTGCTTCTGCAGCCAGCCGACGGTCCGCATCGCCCAGGTGGAACCGAACGCCACGACGACGAAAGGCAGACCCAGACCGAGGCAGTAAGCCACGATCAGCAGCACTCCACGCGCCGCGTCGACCCCGGTGCCCGCGGCGACCGAGAGCGCGGCAGCCAGGGTCGGCCCCAGGCACGGGGTCCAGCCCAGGGCGAACACGGCGCCGAGCATCGGGGCGCCGATCCAGGTGGACAGCGACTTGGGCTGCATGCGGGTGTCCCGCTGCAGGGTGGGGACGAGGCCGATGAAGACGAGCCCCATGAGGATCGTCACCACGCCCCCGAGACGCTGCAGCAGCTCTTGCTGGGGTGCCAGGTACTGCACGGTGCCCAGCACCATGGCGCTGAGCATCACGAAGACCACGGTGAATCCGCCAACGAACAGCAGCGACGCGCCCACCACACGGGCGCGCGAGGACCGTCGGGTGCGGCGCTCCTCCATCGTCAACGTGGCGGTGGCGGCCCGCTGGCGTTCGGCGGCGGCAGCGGTAGCCGGCGGACGTTCGGCGCCCACGACGCTGGCGAGGTACGCCAGATAACCGGGCACCAGCGGGATGACGCACGGCGAGGCGAACGACACGAGGCCTGCCAGGATGCACGCGCCCAATGCGAGCAGGATCGGGCCGCTGGCCACGGTCTGCTGGAACGTCTCCCCCACACTCTGTGCGAGCAGGATCGTCTCCGGGTTCACGTCTGGTCGACCTCCTCGGCGAGGAGCTCGCTGACGGTCTCGCGCAGCTCGTCGTCGGTGATCTCGGCCAGGTACACGGCGGCCACCCGGTGCTGCTTGTCGAGGATGATCGTCGCCGGCACCACGGACGTCGGGAAGCCCCGCAGCGCGGCGACCGCGGCGTTACTGGGATCCCAGATCGAGGGGAACGTGATGCCGTTGTCCTTGACGAAGTCCACCGGCTTCTGCCGGTTGGGGTCGCGCAGGTTGATGCCGAACACGGTGGCACCCTGGGGCTCGAATTCCTCCTGCAGGCGCTGCAGGTCGTCGGACTCGGCCCGGCACGGTCCACACCACTGGCCCCACAAGTTGAGGATCACCACCTCGCCGGCGAAGTCCTCCTGCACGGTGAGTGTGCGGTCCGGGTCGAGCAGGTCGGGACCGGTGAGCGTCGCGACGGGCTTGCGCTCGGCCGGGGGGTCGTAGTGGATCTCGATCTGCCCGTCGGGGCTGACGAACTCGAACGTCTCCGGGCCCACCACCACGGCGTCGTCGCCGGTCGCACAGCCGCCGACGAGGGCGCCGGTCAGCAGCAGCGCGCCGAGGGCGGCCTTGGGCTTGCGCATGATTCAGGCTCCAGTCTGCGACGGGTCGGATGCCCCCGCCGGTTCCGAATAGACGATGTCGCGCAGTGTCGTGCCCTCGAACACCAGCGAGGTGATCGAGGCCAGCGAGCACTGCCGCTTGCGCGGGTCGTGCCACAGGCGCCGCCCCTCGAGGAAGCGGCGTGTGGTGTAGACCGGCAGCTGGTGGCTCACCAGCACGGCTTCGTGCCCGCGGGCGGTGTCGAGGGTGGAGTACACGGCGCCGATCATGCGGTGCGCGATCTGCAGGTAGGGCTCACCCCACGACGGCCGCAGCGGGTTGAGCAGGATCGGCCAGTACTGCGGGTCGCGCAGGGCGCCGCCGGGGCCGCCCACCTTGCGCCCCTCGAAGCGGTTGTCGGCTTCGATGATGTCGGCGTCGATCCCCACCGGGAGTCCCAGGGCCTCGGCGAGGGGGGCCGCGGTCTCCTGTGCACGCTGCAGCGGCGAGGCGACGATCGACACGATGTCGTGCCCCTGCCCCAGCACCCGGCCGACGGTCTCGGCCTGGCTCCGCCCCAGCTCGGACAGTCGGAACTCGGGCAGTCGCCCGTAGAGGATGCCCTCGGGATTGTGGACCTCACCGTGACGCACCAGGTGCACGATCGTCTGCGTCTCGCCGGCGCGAGCCGAGGTGTCACGAGGGGTCGACGACGACGAGACCGGCTGTCCCGGAGCGGCGATCGTCCCCGGCTCGGCCCCGTAGGCCGCGGACCCCTCCGGCTGCGACTCGAGGGGCGGCTCGGCCGGGGTCGCGGTGGCCCCGGACCCGCCCAGCGACGGCGGCGCCACGGCGGGGGCGGGATGATCTCCCCGGAGGGGGATCGGCAGTGAGGTGGGTCCCGTCGACGGGACGGCGAGCCGCCCGCGCAGTCCTCGTCCGCTGCTGCTCATCGGCCCGTCTCCGGGGCGGACGCCGCGGCGGCAGCTTCCGCGGCCACCGGCAGCGCGTCGGAGATGTGCTGGAAGTCGTCGTCGGTGAGCGCGGTGGAGACGAACCAGGTCTCGAACGCGCTGGGCGGAGCGTAGATGCCGCGGTCGAGCAGCGTGTTGAAGAACGGCGCGTAGCGGAAGGTCTCGGCGGCTTTGGCCCCGGCGTAGTCGGTGACCTGATCCTCGGAGAAGAACACGCTGAGCATGGTGCCCGCCCGCTGGATGGTGTGCGCGACACCCGCGGCCTGCAGAGCGTTGCTGATCAGCGCCTCGAGCCGGTCGGCGTTGGTCTGCAGCGTGTAGTAGCAGGAGTGGTCGGCCAGCCGCAGGGAGGTCAGTCCCGCCGCCACGGCGACGGGGTTCCCGGACAGGGTGCCGGCCTGGTAGACGGGGCCGGCGGGGGCGAGGGCGGCCATGACGTCGGCGCGACCTCCGAACGCGGCGGCGGGCAGCCCTCCGGACATGACCTTGCCGAATGTGGTCAGGTCGCCGGCGACACCGTCGATCCCCCACCAGCCGCGGTCCCCGGCACGGAATCCGGTCATGACCTCGTCCATCACGAGCAGTGCCCCGTTGTCGGAGCACAGGGTGCGCAGTTCCTCGTTGAAGCCGGGCAGCGGCGGGACGGTGCCCATGTTGCCGGCGGCGGCCTCAGTGATCACGCAGGCGATCTCGTCGCCGTGGTTGGCGAAGGCCACCCTGACGGCGTCGATGTCGTTGTACGGCAGCACGATCGTGTCGTGGGCGGTCGCGCCGGTGACGCCGGGCGAGTCCGGCAGCGCGAACGTGGCCAGGCCCGACCCGGCGTCGGCGAGCAGTGCGTCGACGTGTCCGTGGTAGCACCCGGAGAACTTGACGATCTTGGAGCGGCCGGTGAATCCGCGGGCCAGGCGCACGGCGCTCATGGTGGCCTCGGTGCCGGAGTTGACCAGGCGCACCTCGTCGACGGAGGTGCGGGCGACGATCTCGCGGGCGAGGTCGACCTCACCCTCGGTCGGGGTGCCGAAGCTCAGTCCGCGGGTGGCGGCGTCGCGGACGGCGTCGACGATCTCGGGGTGGGCGTGCCCGTGGATCATGGGGCCCCACGAGCAGACGAGGTCAATGTAGGTGTTGCCGTCGACGTCCGTCATGCGGGAACCCCGCGCTTCACGCATGAAACGCGGGGTTCCGCCGACGGAGTTGAAGGCGCGGACCGGGGAGTTGACTCCGCCGGGGATCAGCTCGCAGGCCTCGGCGAAGAGCTCGGCCGATCGGGTGGTGCCGGACATGCCGGACGGGGTCTTGAAGGCATCACTCGAAGAGGTCACCGGACCAGTGTCTCAAAGTCCGGCCGCGAGCACCCCCTCGCGGTCTCAGCCCTGCGGCGGAGCCGGCGGGGCGAGGGGGGCGAGCAGCGACTTCGCGGCGGCATCGACCTGCCCGGCGAAGGCGTGCACGGCCTTCTCCGCGTCGGCGACTGCAGTCTCCGCCTGCTGCTGCAGTTCCTGCGGCGTGGGCAGCGGTACGGGTGCGGGCGCCGGCGCGGCGACGGACCCCGAGGCGGGCATCGGCGCGGCGACGGAGCCGACCGCCGGGGCCCCGACGGAACCGGTGCCGGCCGCGTTCACGGCGCCGGTACCGGCGTCGCGATGTGTGCCGTACCAGTCGTCAGCACCGGCGACGGGAGCGGACATGCCCTGCTGGGCGGCGGCGATGCGCTCGGCCTGGCCCCACTTCGGCAGCGGCTCCGGCGACGGCTTGCCCGCGACGTGGCCGGGCTCGGCGATCCCGGTCTCCAGGAACTCCATCACGAGCTTGTCGACGGCCTCGTTGCCCATGCGGAAGGTGCCGTGGTCGCCGCCACCGACGGTGACCAGTGCGCCACCCATGGCCTCGGCCACGCGGTGCGCGCCGGCGATGGGGGTGATGGCGTCGTCCTCGGAGTGCAGCACCAGCGGCTTCTCGTCGAGGGCGTCACCGTTGGGGCTGATGGTCTTGGCGACCGGATGCCAGCCCACGCAGTCGTCGCCGGCGGCCTCGACGGCGGCGCGGGCGGTGAGGCGGTTGCCGCCGGTGTACTTGTCGGCCTTGGCCGCGATGACTCCCAGTTGGTCGGCCGGGGCAGCGGTCTCGTTGCAGGTGATGATCGAGTTCATCTCGATGTCGGTGCGGTACACCGGCGAGCGGTTCTCCTGCGCGGCCAGCATCAGGGCCACGGTCTCGTAGTCGACACGCGCGATGGTGCCGCCGTCGTTGTAGTACTTGAGGATGTGGGCGAGCATCGGCCAGGCCTGCTCGGAGTAGGTGGCGCCGATTGTGGCGTCGTAGAGCCCAGTGGTGGCGTTGTTCGTCAGCCCCTGCAGCGCCGCGGCGCGGGCGAACCCCTCGACGCGTGCGCGGGCGGGGGCGGTCCCGTTGATCACGTCGAGCGCGGGCTTCTCGACGGCGCTGCCGCGGAGCTCCACGGGCAGGTCGCCGGTCTGCGCCGGCGGCGGGGTGAGGTTGGCGGGGCCGCCCACCTCCTGGTCGGTGACCCACTTCCAGGAGTGGAAGACCTTCAGCGGGGTGTCCCCGAGGCCGTAGTAGTCGTCGCGCTCGGCGATCCAGGCGAAGATGTCGTTGACCCGCTGCTCCTGGGCGAGCGCACCCTGCTCTGCCTGTGTGTTCCAACGCCAGTCGGGGTGGGTGTTGGAGTCCAGCACCATACGGCCGGTGGCCTCGGGGAACAGGGTGGCGAAGTCGGTGCCGATCGCGGTGCCGTAGGACACGCCCACGTAGTCGACCTCTGCCAGCTCAAGCGCCTCGCGGACCGCGTTCATGTCGCGGGCGGCGTTCTCGGTGGTCATGGACTTCATATACTCGGGGTCGGTCCCGTAGCACGCGTCGTGGAGCGGGTTGACCGTGTTCGGGCCCACGTAGTCCACGTTGCAGACCATGGGATTGGAGCCGTACAGCCCGCGGGGCTGGACGGCCACGAGGTCGTGGTTCTCGTACAGGCCGGCCGGGTTGGCGCCGTCGAGGGCCGGGCTCCAGAAGTTCAGGGCGTAGTTGCCGGGCCCGCCGGGGTTGCCGAACACGGTGGAGCGCGCCTGGCCGGACGAGGCCTTGATGCGGGTG
Source organism: Dietzia kunjamensis (assembly GCF_045689975.1). Classification (GTDB taxonomy): domain Bacteria; phylum Actinomycetota; class Actinomycetes; order Mycobacteriales; family Mycobacteriaceae; genus Dietzia; species Dietzia kunjamensis. The sequence continues at coordinate 2,751,294 of NZ_CP143297.1, forward strand.
AGCGCGATCTGGGTCTTGGCGGCGTCGGGCGCAGTGTAGTCCACGGGGACCTCGACGGTTCCGCACTCGAGACCGGCGGGGACGTACTCGGCCTCGATGCCGAGCATCTCGGTACAGTCCTGCCATTCGACCTGGGCGGCCGAGGCCACTCCCGATCCCAGAAGTGCGATCGCTCCCACGACCGCGGTGGTGCCAACGAAAGTGCTGGAAGGCTGCACCGATCCCCGTTTCCCTGTGCTGTAGGCGTCACTCCGGCGAATCGGACGCATCGACCACTCAATTTTACGAGCGTCACATGCGTCCGAACCGCCCCAAATGTAGCCTGTGGCCGACGCCACGACACACCGCCCCGGGCACACTCAGAAAACCGTCATCCGATCGTTACCGCGGCGTTCGCTGCGCCCGCAAAAGCCCTGGCAGAAGTAGATCTGTCAGGATTCGACCCGGGGGGCGCGACGGAGAACCGCGAGGGTGGTCAGGACCATCGTCAGCCCCGCCAGGACGGTCGCGGCCAGGAGCAGCCGGGGATCGGTGTGGATGCGTTCGATGCTGTCCTCGACGGGCGGGTCGATGACCGGCGGCGCGCCCGTCACGATGTCCCTGGCGAACCACCACAACACCACGGCGAGTACAGCGCAGGCGACCGCGGCCACGCCGAGGCGACGCGAGTTCACTCGGGTCCCGGCTCGCGCGGGAGACCGTCGACAGCGCCGGCCAGGGCGGCGTGCAGGGCCGCGGGGTTGCGGGACCAGGCGCGGACCTCGCCCCCGGTGTCGAGTCGCAGACCCACGGCCGCCCGGCGGCGGGGCATCTCCCGCAGCTCGCCGAGGAGTCGGGCCGTCTCCCACGAAGCTTCGGAGTCGTCGGCGGCGGGGAGGGGCAGCACCTCCTCGATCCGGCGCAGTTCGAGCTCCTCGGTGCCCTGGAGGTACACGTCGGGGGTCAGGCGGACACGACCGTGGACGCGGGTGGCGGCGATCATCACGCCGTGGCAGAGGGCGGTCGCGATCGCGCAGATGGTGAGCATCAGCCAGTGCACCGGGGCGCCGGTGGCGAGCTCGAACCCTGCGGCAGCGGCGCAGAACGCGGGCGCCGCGAGGATCCAGGCCCAGCTCCAACCGTCCTCTGCGTACAGGATCGGTCCCTCGGGTTCGATTCCCGGCCGGGCGGCGGTCGGTTCACTTGCCGGCACGCGCGCCGCCTCCCGGGGTCGTGTACTGGATGGCCTCGGCCTTGTGCTGGCGCCACACGGCGGCTGCGGCGCACAGTCCGGCGAGGATCTGGAGGGCGATGACGACGAAGCTGACCACGTCTCCCCGCTCCCCCGAGGTCGCGACTCCGCCGAACACACCGATCACCACGGACACGGCGTCGACGACAAGGAAGATGGCGACGATGTCGAGCATCGTGCGGGCCCACCCCTTGCCCGCTCGCAGCCGGAAGGCCAGCCACACGGTGACGGCGGCGACGATGAGCGCCAGCACCGCCCCGGCCGCCAGAGCGATGGAGAACATGCTCTCGACGGAGACGTCGGCGGACCCGGTGTTGGCGACCGCGTCGCGGAAGGCGTCCCGCGTGGCGGTGGGCAGGTCCCCGAAGCTGGCGGTCGCGGAGTTGATCAGCATGCCGAGCAGTCCGAACGCGGCGGCGGCCAGCCACAGCACCCACGCGGTGTGGATCTCCTCCGGCGGCGGACCGACCGGCTCGGCGGGCGGGGCGATGCCGGGGTCGGTGGGCGGCTCGCCGGGCGCGGGGCTCCCCCCCGTGGCGCCTCCCGCATCGGGGCCCGGTCCGGTCCGGGCGGGCGGGCGCCACGGCCCGCTGCCGCGGGTCACCGGGACCCCCACCCGTCGGCGAGGAGACGCGCGGCGTGCAGGGCCCAGTAGGTCAGGACGATGTCCGCGCCCGCGCGGCGGATGGAGGTCAGCGATTCCATGACGGCCGGGTCGTGGTCGATCCAGCCTCGCTCGGCGGCGGCGGAGATCATCGCGTACTCGCCGGAGACCTGGTAGGCGGCCACCGGCACGTCAGAGATCTCGGCGGTCTGGCGCAGGACGTCGAGGTAGGACATGGCGGGCTTGACCATCACCATGTCGGCGCCCTCCTCGAGGTCGAGCTGCACCTCGCGCAGCGACTCGCGCAGGTTGGCCGGGTCCTGCTGGTAGCTGCGCCGGTCGCCGCGCAGGGACGAACCGACGGCCTCGCGGAACGGGCCGTAGAAGGCGCTGGCGTACTTGGCGCTGTAGGCCAACACCGCGACGTCCTGGTACCCCTCGCGGTCGAGGGCTTCGCGGATGGCGGCGATCTGGCCGTCCATCATCCCGCTGGGCCCCACGACGTGGGCTCCGGCGGCGGCCTGGGCGACGGCGAGGTCGTTGTAGGCGGCGAGCGTGGCGTCGTTGTCGACGATCTGCTCGCCGCGCGGGTCGATGCCGAGCACACCGCAGTGGCCGTGGTCGGTGAACTCGTCGAGGCAGGTGTCGGCCATGATCACGAGGTCGTCGCCGACCTCGGCGCGGACGGCGGACAGCGCGCGGTTGAGGATGCCGTCGGGGTCGGCGCCGCAGCTGCCGGTGGCGTCCTTGTCCGCGTCGAGGGGCACGCCGAACAGCATGATGCCGCCCAGTCCCGCCTCGGCAGCGGCGACGGCCTCGCGCCTCAGCGAGTCGACGGTGTGCTGGACGACCCCGGGCAGCGACGAGATGTCGCGCGGGGCCTCGATCCCGTCGGCCACGAACGCGGGGAGCACCAGCTGTCGCGGGGCGAGCGTGGTCTCGGCGACGAGCCTGCGCATGGCCGGCGTCGAGCGGAGTCGACGCGGGCGCACCAGCGGCGCGGGAACGGACGTGGTCTCGTCAGGCGGTGTCGTCACGACCCCCACTGTACGAAAGTCGCCGGTGGTCGGGCGCGGCGCTCACCCGCGCTGCGCCGGGACGCGGGCTCGTCGACCCCTGAACACGCGCCTGCCCCGCGCGGCTGGTCGGCCGGGCGGGGCAGGCGGTGCTGGCGGTGCGGGCGGCGGCGGGGCTGCGGCTCAGCGGCGCCGGGCGCGGCGGCGCGGGGGCGGCAGTTCGCCGGCCGCGCGAAGGTGGTCGGCGTGCGCGGCGAGGGCGTCGACCAGGTCGATGACGGACGCGTTCTCGGGCTGGACGTCCACTCGCAGGCCGAACTCGGCGGCGGTCTCCGCGGTGCGCGGCCCGATGCAGGCGATGAGCGTGCGCGCGTGCGGCTTACCGGCGATGCCGACCAGGTTGCGGACGGTGGACGAGCTGGTGAAGCACACCGCGTCGAACCCGCCGGTCTTGATCATCTCGCGGATCTCGGCGGCCGGCGGGGCGGCGCGGACGGTGCGGTACGCGGTGACGTCCTCGATCTCCCAGCCGCGGCCCGTGAGACCCTCGGCGAGGGTCTCGGTGGCGATGTCGGCGCGCGGCAGCAGGACCCGGTTGACGGGGTCGAGCACGTCGTCGTAGGGCGGGAACACCTCGAGCAGGCCGAGGCTGGACTGCTCGCCACTGGGCAGCAGCTCGGGCTGGATGCCCAGTTCGCGGACGCGGGCGGCGGTGCCCTCGCCGACGCAGGCGATCTTCACGCCGGAGAAGGCGCGGGCGTCGAGGCCGAACTCGACGAACTTCTCCCACACGGCGCGAACGGCGTTGGAGGAGGTGAACACGACCCACTGGTAGCGGCCGTCGACGAGGCCCTTGACGGCGCGCTCCATCTGGGCGGGGCTGCGGGGCGGCTCGACGGCGATGGTGGGCACCTCGACGGGCACGGCGCCGTGCTCGGCGATGCGGTCGCTCATCTCGGCGGACTGCGCCTTGGTGCGGGGCACGAGCACGTTCCAGCCGAACATGGCGCGCGACTCCCACCACTGGTGGCGGTGACGCTCACCGGCGGACTTGCCGATGGTGACCACCAGGTCCCCGTCCATGTCGCGACCGACCTCGGCCATGGTGGCCAGGGTACCGTCGGCGGACTTCTGGGCACAGAGCGAACCGGAGCAGGTGACGGTCACCGGGGTGCCGGCGGCGAGGCCCTGCTCGGCGAGGCTGGAGGCGGCCTCGGCGAGGTGCCGGCCGGTGGTGCGCAGGACGATCGGGCCGGGCGAGCCGACGAGGGCGGCCCAGTCGACCTTGCCGCGGCCGTCGGCGAACACGTAGCCGGAACCGAGCGCGATGCCGGCGAAGGCGGGCACGGCGGTGGCCTCGGCGACGCCGGGGACGACCTCGAACGGCACGACGGTGCGGCCGACGGCGGCGATCTCGGTGACGGTGGCGTCGGTGGTCATGGGGTCGCCGGTGACGAGACGGACCACGTCGCGACCCTTCTTGGCCTCGGCGACGAGCTGCTTGGCCACGGCGGCGGGCTCACCGAGCACGGGGCGGACGTCGGCGGCGGTGGGCGCGGGCAGGGCCTTGAGACGCTTGATCTCGGCCTTGTCCTCGGCGGCCACGGCGGCGTCCATCTCGGCGCGGCGCGCGTCGAGCAGTTCCTGCGGCACCGGGACCTCGGTGGCGACCAACGCCAGCACGTCGGCCGAGACGTCGGCGTCGGCGAACACCAGCGGGTTGCCGGTGAGGACCTCTTGGGCCCGGCAGGTGAGCATCCCCGCGTTGCCTGGACCGCCGCCGACGAAGCGGACGGTTCCGGGGCGGGTGGTGCGTGCTCGAGTCATTGTTCGTCTCTCCGTGGGGTGGGTGCCGCGCGCTGGCTGCGCGCGAGATGGGAGTTCGGGGATCAGGGATCGGTGACGGTCGGTGGCGCCGTCGTGGATTCCCTCGGTACGAGTGGGGCGCGTTGCTCGGGCGATTCCCCGGCCATGAGGTCACGGGCGCCGCGGTCGAGCAGTTCGGCCGCGAGTCGGCGGCCCAGCTCGTCGGCGGCGGCGATCGGTCCGTCCGGGTGGTCTGCGGTGGCGGTGGTGCCGTGGGTGCGCAGGACGGTGGAGCCGTCGTGGGCGGCCGCCACCGCGTGCAGCGTCAGTTCGCCACCGCTGTCGAGTCCGGCGCCGTCGAGTTCGGCGCGCGCGCCGACCGGGGCGGTGCAGCCGGCCTCGAGGTCGCGCAGGAGCCTGCGCTCGGCGGTGATCCGGACCCGGGAGGGCAGGTGGTCGACGACGGTGAGGGCCTCGGCGGCCTCGGTGTCGTCGGCGCGACATTCGACGGCGAGGGCGCCCTGCGCGGGGGCGGGGAGCATCTCGTCGATGCCGAACCGGTGGGTGGCACGCTCTCCCGCACCGGTGCGGTCGAGGCCGGCCGCCGCCAGGACGACCGCGTCGAGGTCGCCACTGGTGACGTATCCCATCCGCGTGTCGATGTTCCCGCGCAGGGGGTGCAGGTCGAGGTCGGGGCGCAGGGCCGCGAGCTGGGAGCGCCGGCGCGGGGCGGAGGTCCCGACCCGGGCGCCCTCGGGCAGCGTGTCCATGGTGAGCCCGTCGCGGGCGATGAGCACGTCGGACGGGTCGACGCGCGGCGGCACGGCGATGGGGGCGAACCGGTCGTCGGGCGCGGTCGGCAGGTCCTTGTACGAGTGGACGGCGATGTCGCAGTCCCCGCGCTCGAGGGCGGCGCGCAGTTCGAGGGTGAACACGCCCACGCCGATGCGCTCGACCGGGGCCATCACCACGTCGCCGCGGGTCCGCACGATCACCAGTTCGGCCGGGTACCCGGCGGCGATGAGGGCGTCGCGGACGTGCCCGGCCTGGGTGGTGGCGAGGGTGCTGCCCCGCGTGCCCACCTTCAGGGTCCTGCTCATGACGCCTCCTCGCTTCTACCGTCCACCGTGTTGTCCAGGTCGAACAGTGTGCGTACGACCGCCGCGTAGTTCTCGCCGTCCGGTTGGGCGGCGAGTTCCCGGAACCGCACCGTGGGCGGGTGCAGAAGCTTGTCGACGACCCGGCGGACGGTGTTGGCGACCTCGTCGCGGACCTTCTCGTCCATGTCTGGCAGCCGGGACTCGAGCCGGCGCATCTCGGCCGCGACGACCTGCCCACCGCGCCCGCGCAGCTGCCCGATGAGCGGCCCGACGCCGGCCATGCGCTCGGCCTGCGTGTACGCGGTGAGCTCGGCGTCGACGATCGTGCGGGCGGCGTCGGCGTCCGCGGCGGCGGCGGAGGTGGCGGGGTCGGCCTTGAGCGCCTCGATTCCCAGGACGGTCACGCCGGGCAGGCCGGCGACGGCGGGGTCGACGTCGCGCGGCATGCCGAGGTCGCAGATGACGAGCGGGCCGCGGTCGACGCGGCGGGCCAGCGCGGTGTGCACGTCGCCCAGGGTGACGACGGTGCCGACGGCCCCGGTGCAGGTGAAGAGGATGTCGGCGCGGGCGACGGCCTCGGCGAGCCCCGCGAGGGGGAACGCCGTGGCCGGGGTGCCGGAGTCACCGGCGATCTCGGCCAACCGGTCGGCGCGCTCCGGGGTGCGGTTGGTGATCTCGATGTGGGAGATCCCGCCGCGGCCGAGGTGGGCGACCGCCAGGCCGCCCATCGCGCCGGCCCCGAGCACGACCGCCCGGCGTCCGTCGAGACTGCGGCTGGCGCCGTCCGAGAGGATCTCGGCCGCGCGGTCCAGCGCGACGGACACGACCGACGCGCCGGCCGAGTCGATGCCGGTCTCGGTGTGCACGCGCTTGCCCACGTGCAGCGCCTGCTGGGCGAGCCGGTGCAGGGTGGTGCCGGCCGCGCCGATCTCGGACGCCGACTGGTAGGCGGTGCGGATCTGGCCGATGATCTGCTGCTCGCCCACGACCATGGAGTCCAGTCCCGAGGCCACGGAGAACAGGTGCTCGGCGGCGGACTCGGAGTACCGCACGTACAGGTGGCGGCTGAGTTCATCGGCGCCCAGGCCGGAGTGGCGCGAGAGCAGGGTCACGACGTCGTCGAGCGCCGGGTGGAACGCGTCCACGGCGGAGTAGACCTCGACGCGGTTGCAGGTGGTGACGATCATCGCCTCGTCGACGTTCTCGCCGGCGATGAGTTCCTCGGTGAGCCCGTCGCGCTCGGACTCGGAGACGGCGACCGCCTCGAGCAGTGACACCGGCGCACTGTGATGGGACAGCCCCACCAGGAGAATGCTCACAACCGACCCCCGGACGCCAGGGCCTCGGGGGCCCATGCCAGAATGGATGCCAACTCGTCAACTCGGCGAGGAGACGGCCGGAGAACAGACGGGGCCCCGCAGGACGAACTCGCGGAACGCTGGTCCACAGTCGGTCGTCTCCCGTCGGTGTGCACGGCTGCGTACAAGGCGCTCCCATGGCGGAAACACCCTGCCGGGACGGCCGCGGCCTCAAGCCTGCGTACGACCCGTAACGGGCTCCACCGTAACCCGCCTGACACCCCGGGACAAAACCGTGACAGGGGCGGATGCTATATCCGGCCGCCCTCCCGCGGGCACCGTGAACAGCACGGACCGCAGTACGGTGGCATCCGTGCCCCCTCGCCGCAGGTCCTCGTCGACCATGTCCGCCGCGACCCGCGCCCGATACGCGAAGCGTCGTCAGCGGCGTCTGTCCCGCGTCGACAACGACCTCACCGACCCGCAGTGGGCCCGGATCCTCGACGCGTGGAAAGCCTGCGCCTACTGCTCCGCGACCGGGCCCGCGCTTCAGAAGGACTGCGTCCAGCCCATCTCACGCGGCGGGCGCTACACCCTGGAGAACGTGGTCCCGGCCTGCGCGTCGTGCAACGCGAGCAAGCACAACAGCGAGGTCACCGGGTGGCTGCGGCGCAAGAAGCTCGACGAGGGCGCGTTCCTGCTCCGGCACGCGACCATCCTGCGGGACCTGCGCGACGCGCCGCGGGAGGAGTGACCGCCCACCGTCGCGGCCACCGCCGCGCGCACCCCCCGGCACCGCCCGCACCCGTCGGCCGGTTCAGTCCCATCCCGGGAACGGGCCGGCCCCGGCGAGGGTGCCCAGCAGCTCGTCGTCGTCGACCTCCCAACACGAGTGCTCCGCGCCGTCGACCAACACCACCGGCAGGCGGTCGCCGTATTCGGCGGCGAGTTCGCGGTCCGCGGCGTGGTCGACGTCGGTCACCTCGAGCCGGGCGCCCGCACCCTCGCACAGTGGGATCAACTGGCCGTGGACGCGGACGCAGCTGCCGCAGCCCTCGCGGGTCAACAGGGTCACCGTGTGCACCATGGCTCGATAGTGCACCACCCCCTCGGGGCTGCTCTAGGATGGGGTCCCCGCGCCCTTCAGGAGGTCCCGCCCGGTGAACGACTCCCGCCCGGTGAACGACGACGCCGACGACAACGACGACGACAACGCGCCCACCCCCGGCGGCGAGGCCTCCGAGGACGCCGCCGAACCGGTGGAGTCCCACCGCTCCCGGTCCGGCCCGCGGCTTCCCGGTCGTGCCGATCTCGGCTCGGCTCTGGGTCGGCTGCTGTGGCGGCGCCGCGACGCGCGGATCCAGCGGCGCGCCGGTGAGGCCTCTGCCCAGCACGCCGTCAAACTCGAGCCCGGTGCCGAGCCCGGCCCGCCGCTGGCCGACTACGACCCCGCCGAGGGCGAGGGCGAGGGGTCCGGCGCGGGCGCGGGTGCCGGGACCGCCGTCGCCGACCGCCCCGCGGACGCCGTCGCAGAGCGTGCGGCAACCGAGCGTGCGGCAACCGACCGTGCCGCCGCCGACCGTGCCGCCGCCGAGACCGACGAGTCGCTCGAGCCGTTCGTGCCGGACCCGCGGGTCGCGGCGTTCTTCGACGTGGACAACACCCTCATCCAGGGCGCGTCGATCATCCTGCTGGCCCGCGGGCTGGCCAAGCATCGCTTCTTCACCGCGCGCGACGTCGCCGGTTTGGCGTGGTCGCAGGCCAAGTTCCGGATCTCCGGGGAGGAGAACGCCGAGGACGTCGCCGCCGGCCGCGACAAGGCCCTGAGCTTCGTCAAAGGCCGCACCGTCGCCGAGCTGACCGAACTGAGCGAGGAGGTCGTGGACACCTCCATGCTCGACCGCGTCTGGCCGGGCACGCGCTCGCTGGTGCAGATGCACCTGGACGCCGGGCAGCAGGTCTGGCTGGTCACCGCGACGCCGGTGATGCTGGCGCGCGTCATCGCCACCCGGCTGGGATTGTCGGGGGCGCTGGGCACGGTCGCGGAGGAGGAGTACGGCGTCTACACCGGCCGGCTCGTGGGCGACATCCTGCACGGGCCCGGCAAGGCGCACGCGATCGCCAAGCTCGCCGAGGCCGAGGGCTTCGACCTGGCCAAGTGCTACGCGTACTCGGACAGTTTCAACGACATGCCGATGCTCACGATGGTGGGCAACCCGGTCGCCATCAACCCGGATTCGAAGCTGCGCAAGTACGCCTCGGAGAACGGCTGGAACATCAAGGACTTCCGCACCGTCCGCAAGGCCGCGAAGAAGGCGATGCCGGGTGTTCTCGCCGTCGGCGGGCTCGCGGGCGCCCGGGCGGCCGCGCGCTCTTACTACGGCAGCCGCGCGATGGACCGGGCGCGCCGCATCTTCTGACGCGGGTCCGCGCCGGGGCGCTCCCCCGCCGCCGGCTCAGCCGAAGAAGACGCTGCCGCGGCGGGCGAGGTTGCGGAACAGCGTGTTCTGGATGGTCTCGCGGACCTGGTCGGTGATCTCGAAGACCACCATCGGGTCCTCGGCGGCATCGGGCCCCAGGTGCGAGGTCTCGATCGGCTCGCCGAACTCCATCGTCCACTTGGTGGGCAGCGGGATGCCGCCGAGCGCGCCGAGGAGCGGGAACGCGGGCGTGACGGGCATGTACGGCAGGCCGAGCAGCCGCGCGAGCGCCGGGACCTCACCGATCTTGGGGTAGATCTCCTCGGAGCCGACCACCGAGCACGGGATGATCGGCGCGCCAGCGGCCAGGGCGGTGGCCACGAACCCGCCGCGGCCGAAACGCTGCAGGCGGTAGCGGTCGGCGAACGGCTTGCCGAGCCCCTTGAAGCCCTCCGGCCACACGGCCACCACGTGACCGCTCTCCAGCAGGCGCTCGGCGTCGGCGGCACAGGCCAGGGTCGCCCCCGCCCGGCGGGCCAGCGGCGCGGACACCGGCAGCGACATGGCCAGGTCGGCGGCGAGCAGACGCAGGGCGCGTCCGGCGTGGTCGTGGACGGCGACGGTGGTCATCATCCCGTCGAGCGGCAGGACGCCCGCGTGGTTGGAGACGATCAGGCCGGCGCCGTCGGCGGGGATGTTCTCGGCACCGATCACCTCGACCCGGAACCAGTGCTCGAACAGCGGCCGCCACAGGGGCAACCACACGTTGGTGTGGAAGTGCTCGTCGAACCCGAACTCGTCGACCTCGTACCCGCCGGTGACACGGGAGGCCAGGAGCTCGCCGGCGGCGTTGACGGCGTCCGCCAGGGTGGACAGGGCGCTGATGTCGCCGGTCGCGAGCATCGTGTCGACACCGCGGGTCAGTTCGCGGACGGGCGCCAGGACCTCGGCATCGAGGGGCAGTGCGTCGACCACCTGACCGATCGAGCTGCGCAGGGAGGTGAGGAACCTGTCGACGATCCTGCCGAGCTCGGTGGCCGCGGCATCGCTGTTGGTGGTCTCCCCTACGAAGCCCTCGCCGACGGTTCGGTAACCGGGGGCGTCGCGTCGGCCCTCTCCCCAGCGGGGGCCGCCGAGTGGTTGGGACAGGTCGAATTCCGGGCCCTTCACGGCGCCCCCTCCTCGATCGGGTCGGGCTCGTTCGTCTCCGGCCGGTTCGGGTCGGGCTCGATCGGCTCCGGCAGGGCCCCTATCGACTCGAGCTCGCCGATGGTCGAGTTCACGCCCGCGCGCAGTCGGCTGGCCACCGGGCCGGGCAGTCTGCTGGCGATCTTGGCGGTCTTGCGCTCGAGTGCGGCGCGCGTGACGAGGGGCTCGGCCCCCGAGTCGACGAGGTAGGCGTGCAGCGCCTCCTCGGTGGTGTACCGGGGCGTGAACCCGAACCTGGTGCGCATCCGGGTGGTGTCCATGGTGCGGCCGTACCGCAGGTAGCGCAGCTGCGAGGGCCCGATGTCGCGCAGTCCCTGGCTGGAGAGCAACCGCGCCGCGAGTTTGAACGTCTGCGGCATCACCGGCAGCGGGATGTGGCCGGCGCGGCGGATGGCCTGCGTCAGGGTGAGGATGCCGTCGGCCGCGATGTTGTACGTCCCGGGGGGCGCCCCCGTCGCGGCGTGCAGCAGCGCATCGAGTGCGTCCTGCGGGTGCAGCAGCTGGATGCGCGGGTCGTATCCGGCCAGGACCGGTGCGACGGACGGCAGCAGCAGCTCGCCGACCACCGTGGGCTCGGGCAGCCCGAGGATGGCGGGGATGCGCAGGATCGTCACGTCGATGTCCGGACGCTTGCGGGACATCCCACGCACGTACCCCTCAACCGACAGGTGGTCGAGCGGGATGCCGCCACCGGGCTGACGCCGGGCGGCCATGTCCTCGGTGAACATCGCCGGGTCGACCCCCGAGGAGCCGTACACCGAGGTCGACGAGATGAGCACGAACCGCTTGACCGTCGCGGCCCGTCCGCACGCGGCGATCACGTGCATGGAGCCCATGATGTTGGCCTCCTTGACGGCCGCGCGGCCGCCGGGGGCGAAATCGGTGTGGTGCAGCCCGGCGTGCACGACCGTGTCGATGCCCGCCTCACGCAGAATCCCCTGCAGGCGCGGGGACTGCGGGTCGAGGCGCACGAACTCGGCATCGCGCATCCGTCGGCGGTGCTGCGGCGACGGCTTGACCGAGTCGATGGCCAGGACGCGCTCGACGGAGTCGTTGCGCAGCAGCATGCCGACCAGGTGGGTGCCGAGATACCGGCTGCCGCCCACGACCGCGACGGCACGAGCCGGGCTACGGTCGGGCAGTTCGGTGTCCACCCGCCCGAGTCTAACTGCGGACCCCCCTGCCCATGTGCGCGGACCTCACAGCCCGCGCGATCCGGACAACGCCCTGACCCGCCCTGACCCGCCCCGCCCCGGGGTCGACGCCCCACCCCGAGTCGACACCCCGCCCCGAAATACACCGATGCCCGCCACCACTGTCGGTGACGGGCATCCGCTACAGGCGTGAGTCCGGGCGCTACCGAGGCGCCGCCGGACTCACTTACCGAGTTTGCGACGCTGCACGCGGGTCCGGCGGAGCATCTTGCGGTGCTTCTTCTTGGACATACGCTTGCGGCGCTTCTTGATCACAGAACCCATATCGGGGTCACCTACCTGTCGACTACTGGTCTGGGGCCTTACAGCCCGCGAAGGGCCTTGACTTGCGCTCCGGCGCCTGAGAGCGAGCTCGAAAGCCGGGACGGAACCCGTCCAGACTACCTCTCGCTCCCCGCTGCCACGAAAACGGGCCGAACACCGCCCCGCCGGGGCGGTTCAGTGCGTCAGCCCGCGGAGAAGTACGACGTGTCGAGGTACTCGTGCACGGCCTTGGAGTGGACCCGGAACGACCGCCCCACCCGCACGGCGGGCAGTTCGCCCGAGTGGACGAGCCTGTAGACCGTCATCTTGGACACGCGCATCAGCGCGGCGACCTCGGCCACGGTGAGGAACTGCGAGCCCCCCGCCGCCTGTGCGCCGCTATCGGTCTTGTCGGTAGTCGCCATCGTCACAACCCTTCGTGGCACGCGTCGTGCCGCAGGCTTCCCCTCCTGCGGTACGGACACGCACGTGCTGGGTATGAGCCTAGCGTGAATGGTGTGATCAATGCGACGGGAGTGGGCGAATTACATCGACGACACGCCGCCCGATCCGCGCCTCACCCGCCCTGAACTGGGCTTGTGCTACACGAGCGACCCGCCGGGTGGGTCACATCTCACCCGGCGGGTCGGTTCGGTACGCGCACACCCGGCCCGTTCGGTCGCCTCCGCGACGGGCCCGGGTGGCGGGTCAGTCGATCTCGTCGTCGTCGTCGCCATCGGTGGAGGCCAGTGCCAACGCCCGCGACCGCGACGCCGCCGCCTCGACCGCGTCCGCCACCGCCGAGCGCAGTCCCCCAGCCTCCAGCCTGCGGATCGCCGCCGCGGTGGTGCCGCCCGGGGAGCTGACGTTGTAGCGCAGTTCGGCGGGTCCCTCGCCACCGCCGGTGAGCATCGCGCCCGCGCCGAGCGCCGTGCCGGCCGCCAGCTTCAGCGCCACGTCGCGCGGCAGCCCGCGCTCCACGCCGGCGTCGACCATCGCCTCCGCCATGAGGAAGAAGTAGGCGGGGCCGGACCCGGACACCGCGGTCACCGCGTCCATCTGGGCCTCGGTGACGACGACGACGAGTCCCACGCTCTCCATGATCGTGGACACCTGCTCGAGATGCTCATCGCGCGCATAGCGGCCCTTGCAGACCGCGGAGACGCCGTGCCCGACGAGCATCGCCGTGTTGGGCATGACCCTCACGACCGGCGAGCCGGCACTGAGCTTGTTCTCCAGCACGGTCGTCGGCACGCCGGCCGCGAGCGAGACCACGATCGACTCGTGGACGCTGTCGGAGATGGCGTCGCCGATGCGGCCGACCACCGCCGGCACGTCCTGGGGCTTGACGGCCACCACGATCACGTCGGCGCCCTCGCAGCCGATGTCGAGGCTGGTGGACAGGATGTTGTACTTCTTGGCCAACTGCTCGGCGCGGGCCTCCACGGCCTCGACCACCACGATGTCCGACGGCTCGGTCCCGGCCTCACGGAGTCCCGCGATGAGGGCCTCGCCGATGCGTCCGCCACCGACCACTGCGATTCTCGTCATGCCCTTTACAGTGCCACACGCGTGCGCGGCCGCCCGCCGGCCGCGGTCGAACGGGGCCGCCCGCTCGCGCACCGCGGCTGAAACGGCCCCGCCCGCACCTGGAGCAGGCGCGGGCGGGGTGCGGGTCGTGGCCGGGATGCGGCTAGGAGACGAGTCTGAGCAGGAGTGGCCCGCACGTCACGCCCAGGCCGACGATCACCGCGAGGGCGATGCTGACGGAGTCGTTGCTCCTGCGCAGGACACGGACCATGGCCACCAGTCCGACGATCACCACGATCGCCAGAGCGAAGGCCACCCACGGCAGATCGCGCCAGAGCAACTGGAAGCCGATGAACAGGGCCGCGCCCGCGACCGCGGAGGCGAGCACCTGCGCGACGAGGATCAACCACTGCGACGCCGGCGACCGCTCGGGCTCGGCCCCGCCGGGGGCATAGTCGACGTCACGGTACTGCGAGTTGTCCGGCTCCGCAGGGGTCTGCTGCGACGCGGGTGCGGGGGTCGGAGCGTCGGCCCGGTCGGCGCCGGGCTGGTCTGTGCTCGTCCGGTCGGCGACGGGGGCGTCGGCCCCGGGCCGGGCGACCGGCTGCTGGTCCGCTGTCGTTGCGCCGGCCTTCGTCGCCTCAGCCTGCGTCGCGTCGGTCTGCGCCGCGTCGGACTTCGTCTCGTCGACCTTCGGCCGCTCGGTTCCGGTGCCCGCGCCGGCCACTGCCGCGGCCATTCCCGCGACTCCCGCACCTCCGGCGGCGGCAGCGGTCGCCGCACCGAGGGCACCCCCGCGCGTGGCGGAGTCGGAATCGTCGGGCTGCTCGGCGGGCGCCTCGGGGGCGCGGTGGGCGGTCGAGCCACTGCCCGACGGCACACCCCATGCGGAGGCGGCGGCCCCTGCTGCGGGCTTGTCTGCGGCGGCGGGCTTGTCGGCCGCCGGAGCGGCGGAGGTCCCGGCGGGCTTGTCGGCCGCCGGAGCGGCGGGCGTCCCGGCGGGCTTGTCGGCCGCCGGAGCGGCGGGGGTCCCGGCGGGCTTGTCGGTGGTGCGCTCGTCTGCTGTGACGGCCGTGTCGGTGGCCCCGGAGGCCTTGCCGGCCTCGGCAGAACCGGAGGTCGCGGCGGACGTGCCGGTGCCGGGTTTGCCGGTGGCGGGCTTGGCGGTGGCGGGCTTGACCGCCGGGGCGGTCGACGAGGCTGGCGCGGCCTTGTCTGCGGTTCCGGCCGCTGCGGACGGAGCTGTCTTGTCGACCGAGCCCGGGGCTGCGGTGCCGGCGACACCCGCAGCGGCAGCGCCCGCGACACCTGCGGCCGCCGCGCCGGCGGGCGCCACGCCCCCACGATCGGCGGGCGTCGGGCGGGTGGCGGGAGCGTCGGACCCCGACTGCTCCGCATCCTTGCGCTTGCGGCCGAACAGCCCGCGCAGGCCGCCCTTCTTTCCCTGCTGGCCGGCGTCATCGGAGGCGGAGGGCGACGGGGCGGGCGCGGACGGGGTCGACGACGACGGGGCCTGCTGCGGTGAGGCGGCCGGCATCCGCGTGGTGGCCTGCTGCGAGGCCGGCGGGGTGGTGCCCGATGGCGGGGTGGCCTGCTGCGGGGCCGGCGAGGTGGTGGGTGTCGGTGCGGCGGACGACTTCTCGGCCGACCCGGCCGGCGTGGACGCGGGCGCCCCTGCCTCCGGGGCCCGCCGCCGTCCCGAGGACCGCGGGGTCTGCGGGGCCTCAGAGGTGGACGACCTCGTCGTCGTCCCCGGGGTCTTCTCGGCGCCCGTCGGGGCACCACCGTCGGCACCCGGCTGCGCACCCTGGTCGGCGGCTGCTGCTTCCTCGGCCTCCCGCGCCCGACGCCGCGCCGCGCGACCACTGAGCACGGTGTCGTCGGTGATCTTGGGGATCTCACCGGTGAGCTCGGAGACGCTGAGTCCGCCGCCCTCGTCGGCCCGGCGACGCCGACGCCCGGCCGGGGCGTCCTGCTGCTCCGCGCCCATGCGCTTGAGCAGCTCCGCCACGGTGATCTGCTGACCGTCTGAATCCTCGGCCATCGTCAGCTCCCCTTCCCGTCGCCGCCCACGTCCCGGTCGAGACGCTGCAGGATGAGCCCCTCTCGCAGAGCCCACGGACAGATTTTCACACTTTCCAGACCCAACGCACGCATGGACGCCTCCGCCACCAGCGCTCCCGCCACCACCTGATGCGAGCGGTCGGAGCTGATGCCCTCCAACTCTGCCCTGTCGGCGGCCGTCATGCGGGAGATAAACGCGATCACCTGCCGCAGACCGGCGGCTGTGAGCACCCGGTCCACCCGTGGGCCCGCCGACGACGGCGCCGCACCCGTGAGCCGGGCCAACATACGGAACGTCTTGGAGGTGGCGCACGCGAGGTCGGGCTCACCGGCCGCCCGGAGTTCCCGGGCCGGCCCGTCGAGCTCGGCGTCGATGTAGTCACGCAGCTGGTTGATGCGCTTGCGCTCCGGCGGGTCGGTCTTGAACCAGTCGTGGGTGAGCCGGCCGGCGCCCAGCTGCAGACTGAACGCCTGCTCGGGCAGCTCGTCCTCGCCGTGGGTCATTTCCAACGACCCACCACCGATGTCGAGGTTGATGATCCGCCCCGCGCTCCAGCCGTACCACCGACGCGCGGCGAGGAACGTCATGCGCGCCTCGTCCTCACCGGAGAGCACCCGCAGCTCGATGCCGGTCTCCTTCTCCACCTTGGCCAACACGTCGTCCGAGTTGGCCGCGTCGCGCACGGCGGAGGTGGCCAACGCCATGACCTCGCGGCACTTGGTCGCCTCGGCCAGCTCGGCGGCCTCGTTGACCGCGTCGATGAGCCGGGCGATGCCCGTCTTGGAGATGTTGTTGTCGTCGTCCAGGTACTCGATCAGGCGTAGCCGGGTCTTGGAATCGTTCATGGGCGTGGGATGACCACCCCGGTGGGCATCGACCACCACGAAGTGGACCGTGTTACTTCCCACGTCCAGGACACCTAATCTCACACGACCACCCTAAACGGTCTACGGTCGCAGGTTGTGACCGCCACCGAACGCCCCCCGACCCCGGGCGCCCCTCAGCCCGAGGTCCCCCTCGACTTCCCGCGGGAGTGGTACACGTTCCCCGACCCCGCGAATGACGAACATCTGATCTCCGCCGACATGACCTGGCTGCTGTCGTCGTGGACGTGCGTCTTCGGCACGCCCGCCTGCCACGGCATCGAACGCGACCAGCCCGACTCCGGTTGCTGCACGCACGGCGCCTTCCTCTCCGACGACTCCGACCGGCAACGGCTCGAGGCCAACGTCGCCCTGCTGCGTCCGGAGGAATGGCAGCACCGTGAGGCCGCCCACGCCGCCGCGGCGGCGGAGGGGGCCGCGCAGGAGGCGTGGCTGGAGGAGGACGAACTGACCGGCGACGACGGCGAGATGGAGCCCGCTCTCAGGACGCGCCGCCTGGGCGGGAGGTGCGTGTTCTTCAATGACGTCGGATGGCCGACCGGGTCGGGCTGCGCCCTGCACCACCTGGCCGGGCGGACCGGGCGGAGCCTGCCCGAGTCCAAGCCGGACGTGTGTTGGCAGCTGCCGATCCACGTGACCCGCGAATGGGAGACCCGTCCCGACGAGGTGGAGATCCTCCACACCCGCGTCGGCGAGTACGACCGCCGCGGCTGGGGCCCGGGCGGGCTGGACCTCGACTGGTATTGCACAGGCTCGCCCGAGGCTCACGTCGGCGTCGACCCCGTCTACATCTCCCTACGTGACGAGCTGGTCGAACTGCTGGGCGCCGAGTGCTACGAGGTGCTCGCCGCGGCGTGCCGGCGTCGGCGGCAGCTCGGGATCGTGGCCGTGCACCCGGCGACCGAGCGGGCGCAGACCGAACGAGCCAGCGAGACCTGACCGGGGCAGTCCGGAATCCAGCGGGGGCGGTCAGCCCTCGAACTTGTAGCCCAGCCCGCGGACGGTCACCAGGTGCACCGGCTTGCCGGGATCGGACTCGATCTTCGAGCGCAGACGCTTGACGTGGACGTCGAGGGTCTTGGTGTCGCCGACGTAGTCCGACCCCCACACCCGGTCGATGAGCTGTCCGCGCGTGAGGACCCGGCCCGAGTTGCGCAGCAGGTACTCCAGCAGGTCGAACTCCTTGAGCGGCAGCGTGACGGCCGAACCGCGGACCAGCACCGTGTGCCGCTCGATGTCCATCCGCACCGGCCCCGACTCCAAAACGCCGATGTCGCTGACCGGCTCCGCCTCGGCCTCGGCGCCGCGGCGCAGCACCGCCCGGATGCGGGCGATGAGTTCGCGGGCCGAATAGGGCTTGGTCACGTAGTCGTCGGCGCCCAGCTCCAGGCCGACGACCTTGTCGATCTCACTGTCGCGGGCGGTCACCATGATCACCGGGACGGTCGACGTCGTCCGCAGTCGCTTGCACACATCGGTGCCGGACATCCCGGGGAGCATGAGGTCCAGCAGCACGATGTCCGCGCCCTCGGACTCGAAGTTCTCCAGCGCGGTCGGGCCGTCCCCCGCGACGGTGACCTCGAAGCCTTCCTTGCGGAGCAGGAACGCCAGCGGATCCGCCAGCGAGTCCTCGTCCTCCACGATCAGCACCCTGGTCACGGCACCTGGTCCTCTCCTTGGTCGGCGTGCTCGGCGCCGGGGGTCCCCCCGGCGCCACCCGGCTCCACATGAGCCGGAAGTTCGAGTGTGAAGGTCGACCCCGTACCGGGGCAGCTCCACAGGCTGACGGCGCCGTTGTGGTTCTGGGCGACGTGCTTGACGATCGCCAGACCCAATCCGGTCCCGCCGGTGGCGCGGGAACGGGCCTTGTCGACGCGGAAGAACCGCTCGAAGACGCGGGCCTGGTGCTCCGGGGCGATGCCGATCCCGCGGTCGGTGACCCGCAGCGTCACGGTGTCCCCGGTCGCGGACCGGGTGATCGACACCGGGGTGTGGTCGGGCGAGTAGTTGATGGCGTTCGAGATGAGGTTCGACACCGCCGTGACCAGGAGGGTCCAGTCCCCCTTGACCTCAAGCCCGGACGGCGCATCGGTGATGAATTCGATCCCGGCCGCCTCCGCCGCCGACGCCGACCGACGCAGGGCCTCGGCCACCACGTCGTCCACGTCCACCGGTTCCGGGTCGCGGATCCGCTCGGCGCCCTGCAGGCGCGAGAGTTCGATGAGCTCGGAGACCATCTTGCCGAGCCGCTGGGCCTCGCTCACCACGCGTCCGCCGAAGTACTCGACCGACTCCGGGTCGTCCTTGGACTCCAGCAGCGCCTCGGCGAGCACCGCCATCGCCCCGACCGGGGTCTTGAGCTCGTGGGACACGTTGGCGACGAAGTCGCGGCGGGCCGCCTCCATACGACGGTGCTCGGAGTCGTCGTCGGCGAAGACCACGACGAACTGCTCACCGTTGCCCTCGAGGATCTCCCCGCGCCCGCTCACCGACGGGACGCGGCGGCGGCCGGGGGCCATCTTGGCGGGCAGGTCGAACCGGGTGGGGTGGCCGTCCGTGAACGTCGACCGGGCCGCGCGCCACACCGGCTCCACCAGCAGGCGGTCATCGACGATCCCCAACTCCGCTGCACGACGGTTGTAGAGGACCACGTCCTGGTGGCGATCCACGACCGCCAGTGCGTACGGCGCCTGCTGATAGACGCCCCGCAGGACATCCAGCCGGCTGGGCCCGGCCTGCTCCGCGCGCCGACGCTCACCGCGTCGGTGGATCAGTGGGACGACGAAGCCGCCCACGATGAAGCCGATGATCCCGGCGACGATCGCGAGGAAGATCCCCAGACTGACCTGCACGACCCCGATCCTACGGTGTGGCGTTCCGGCGCCCGAATCGCCAAACCCCCGGCCACCTGCGCGAAGTTCGCAGGCTGCCGGGGGTTCGCGACCCGTTCACCGGGCCTTCACCTACTACTTGCCGCCCTGGTTGGCCACGGCGGCCGCACCCGCGGCGGCGGCCTCCGGATCGAGGTAGGTGCCGCCCGGGTTGGCGACCAGCCCGGTCTCGTCGAAGTGGTAGACCAGCGGGATCCCGGTGGGGATGTTCAGGCCGGCAATATCCTCGTCGGAGATGCCGTCGAGGTGCTTGACCAGGGCGCGCAGCGAGTTGCCGTGCGCGGCCACCATCACGGTCTTGCCTTCCGCGAGCTTGGGGGCGATCTCGGCGGCGTAGTACGGGATGAACCGGTCCACGACGTCCTTGAGGCACTCGGTCAACGGCACCTCCGGCAGGTCCGCGTAGCGCACGTCGGAGGTCTGCGAGTACTCGCCCGCCGGGTCGATCGGCGGCGGCGGGGTGTCGTAGCTGCGGCGCCACAACATGAACTGCTCTTCGCCGAACTGGTCCTTGATCTCCGCCTTGTTCAGGCCCTGGAGCTTGCCGTAGTGACGCTCGTTGAGCTTCCAGTGCCGGATCACCGGGACCCAGTGACGGTCACACGCGTCCAGCGCGATGTTCGCGGTGGTGATCGCGCGACGCAGTAGCGAGGTGTACAGGATGTCCGGCAGGATCCCCGCCTCGGCGAGGAGCCTGCCGCCGCGGACCGCCTCCTCCCGACCGAGATCGGTGAGGTCGACGTCGACCCAGCCCGTGAACTGGTTGGATGCGTTCCACGTGGACTGCCCGTGACGCAGGAGGACGAGTGTTCCGTAAGCCATACGGCCATTATGACCCGCGCTCCGAGGACTACGGTGCAGACATGACCACACACGCCGGAGACACCCCCGAATCGACCGGGCGGCCGTGGACCGTCCACTACACGCCGGGGACCACGCAGGATCTCGACTACGGCACCACCACGCTGATCGACCAGTTCGACGACGCCGTGAGCACCTACTCGTCCCGGCCCGCCACCGAGTTCTTCGGCCGCCTGACGACCTACGCGGACCTGGGCAGGCGGGTGCGCCGCGCCGCCGAGGGCCTGCGGCGCCTGGGCGTCGACCGTGGCGACCGCGTCGCCGTGCTGCTGCCCAACTGTCCCCAGGGCGTCGCGGTCTTCTATGCGGCCCTGCGCATCGGTGCGATCGTCGTGGAGCACAACCCCCTGTACACCGCCGACGAGCTCGAGGGCCCCTTCGCCGACCACGGGGCGAAAGTGGTCGTGACCTGGAACGTCGTCGCGCCCGTGGTGCGGGACCTCGCCGACCGGCCCGGCACCGCGATCGAGCACATCATCTCGGTCGACCTGCTCGACGAGCTCCCCGCCGCCAAGAGGCTGGCGCTCAAGCACCTGCCGGTGCCGTCACTGCGCGCCTCCCGGGACAAGCTCTCCCGGCCGGCCCCCGGCACGCTGGACTGGGCGGACCTCGAGACGGGCGCCGAGCTGGACTTCTCGTACCCGCGGCCGGCGGCCGGGGACCCCGCACTGATCCTCTACACCTCCGGCACGACCGGCACCCCGAAGGGCGCCGTGCTCACCCACGCCAACCTGGTGGCCAACGCCAAGATGGGCCGGGCGTGGGTGCCCGGGCTCGAGTTCGGTCGCGAGCGCTTCCTGGCCTCCCTGCCGATGTTCCACGCCTACGGGGTGACGCTGTGCGTGGTGATCGGGATCGCGGTCGGCGCGCGGCTGCAACTGGTGCCGACCCCCGACATGGACCTCATCATGCCGATCATGAAGAAGGACCTGCCGACCTTCATCCCGGCCGTCCCGCCGATCTACAGCAAGATCCTCGAGGAGGCCGACAGGCGGAAGATCTCCCTGCACGGCATCAGGCACTCGCTGTCCGGCGCCATGAGCCTGCCCGCCGAGCTCATCGAGAGGTGGGAGTCCGCCACCGGTGGACTGCTCGTGGAGGGGTACGGGATGACCGAGACCTCCCCCATCACCGTGGGCAACCCCATGTCGACGGCGAGGCGGGCCGGCTCCATCGGCGTCCCGTTCCCGGACACCGATATCCGTGTCGCGGACAAGGACGACCCCTCGGTCGACGCACCGGCCGGCGAGCCCGGTGAACTGTTGGTCAAGGGGCCGCAGGTGTTCCCGGGCTACTGGCGCAACGAGAAGGCGACCGCCGAGACCTTCCACGACGGTTGGATCCGCACCGGCGACGTCGTGGTGCAGGACTCCGACGGCTTCCTGCACGTGGTGGACCGGATCAAGGAGATGATCGTCACCGGCGGGTTCAACGTCTACCCGTCGGAGGTCGAGGCGGTGCTGCGCACGGCCCCGGGCGTCGCGGACTGCGCCGTGGTGGGCCGCCCGAGCTCCGACGGCGGCGAGAAGGTCATCGCCGCGGTCGTGCCGGAACCCGGCGCCTCACTCGACCCCGACGCCCTGCGCGCGCACTGCAAGGGCTCGCTGGCCGGGTACAAGGTCCCGCGCGAGTTCGTCGAACTGGACGAACTGCCCACCAACCCGATGGGCAAGGTCCTGCGCAAGAAAGTGGCGCAGCAGATCAACCCCTGACCGGCGGGTTGTCCCGGCCCCCGGGCTACTCGGGCTGGGGCAGGTCCTCGGTGAGGTGGCGGAACGCGTCGAGGTTGCGCAGCGGCTCGCCCCGGGACACCCGCCACTCCCACTCGCGGCGGATCGAGGTGTGGAAGCCCAGCTCGATGAGGACGTTGAAGTCGTGGTCGGCGGCCTCGAGCACCTGACCCAGCACGCGGTCGAGCTCCTCCTCGGTCACCGCGACCAGCGGCATCCGGCCGACGAGGTAGATGTCGCTGTTGTTGTCCAGCGTGTAGGCCACCTGGTAGAGCCGCCGGTTGCGCCGCAGCAGGTAGTTGTAGACCTTCTCGAAGTCCTCGTCGGGTCGGCGGCACACGAACGCCTCGATGCGCACGCTCTCCCGGTTCACCGTCAGGTGGCACGCGGTCTTGAGGCGCTTCTCCCCCGGCAGGATCACGACGAAGGTCCGTCCGTCGGCCAGCGTCGACTCGATCTCCCGCTCCACGAGGAAGTTGCGGATCCGCTCGACGGTCGGGGCGTCGACATCGTCCCGGTGCGGGGCCGGCCCGTCGTCGTCCATGCGCTTGCTCTCGGTGGGGTCGATCATCGTGGCTCCTTGGGGGTCGTGGGCCGGGCCTCGTAGGCGATTCGACGCGGCGGCTCGTGCGGACGGGAGGTCAGGACGCGGTTGCCTCCGCACGCCGGGCCCGGTATGCGGCCATCGTGCCCGCATACGAGGACAGCAGCCCGTCGGCGGTGGAGTCCCAGGAAAACCCGGAGGCGTGTACCGGGGCGGCCCGCGACATCGACAGGCGCAGCTCGTCGTCGTCCAACAATCCCGACAACACGCGCGCCCACTCCCGCGGATCGTGCCCGTCCACGGTGATCCCGGTCCGGCCGTCGGCGACGGCCGTGGGGAGCCCGCCCACCGCGGCCGCGACGACGGGGGTCCCACACGCCTGCGCCTCGAGGGCCACGAGCCCGAACGACTCCGAGTACGACGGCACCGCCACGATGTCCGCGGCCCGGTAGACGTCCACCAGCTCCGACGGCGGGCGCGGCGCCAGGAAGCACACGCGGTCGGCCACGCCCAGCTCCTCGGCCAGCTCCATCAGCGAGCGCGGCCTTTCGAGCCCCGACCCGCTGGGCCCACCGACGACCATCAGACGCACATCGCGGCGGGGCTGGGCGCGCACCATCTCGGCCAGCGCCCGCACGATCACGTCGGGCGCCTTGAGCGGTTGGATCCGGCCGACGAAGGCGATCACCTCGGAGTGCTGCCCCAGCCCGAGCGCGCGGCGGGCCCGCTCGGTGCCGCGCTGGGTGCCGGGGGTGTACTGCTCGAGGTCGGCGCCGGGCGGGACCACGTCGATGTGGGCCGGGTCGGCGTCGTAGTAGTCGACGAGTTCGCGCAGTTCGCCGGTGGTATTGGCGACGAGCCGGTCGGCCGCGTCCACAATCTGCTGTTCCCCGATGCGCCGGGACTCGGGCTCGGGGGTGTCCCCCTCGGCGAGGACCGCGTTCTTCACCGCCGCCAGGGTGTGCGCGGTGTGCACCAGTGGCACCCCCCAGTGCTCGGACGCGACGAGCCCGGCCTGGCCCGAGAGCCAGTAGTGGGAGTGGATGAGGTCGTAGTGGCCCGGCGCCTGCCCGGCCTCCGCCCGCATCACGCCGGCGACGAACGGGCACAGCTGCGTGGGCAGGTCCTCCTTGCGCAGGCCCTCGAACGGTCCGGCCACGATGTTGCGGACCAGCACGCCGTCGCCCGCCTGCTCGACGGGCGGCTGCGACGAGTGGGTGGCGCGGGTGAAGATCTCGACCTCCACCCCGCGGCGGGCCAGGCGGCGCGCGGTCTGCAGGACGTAGACGTTGAGCCCACCCGCGTCGCCCGTGCCCGGCTGGGCGAGCGGCGAGGTGTGGAAGGACAGGACCGCGATGCGCCGGGGCAGGGGATGCGCGGCGCCGGGGTCGAGGTCGGTTACGGTCACCCGTCCGATTGTGCCCCCGCCCGCGCCGGGGTGCACGTCGCCCGTGCCCCCGCCCGCCCTGAGGTGACGACGACGAGGTGGGCCTCCCCGACCGGGCCCGCCCGTCGCGTCGGCTGCCGGACCCGCGCGGCGGCGCTACAGGGAGGCGGCGAAGTCGTCGAGCTCGGCCAGGAAGCGGGGCGTGTCCTCGAGGAACGGCGCGTGCGCGGACTCCGCGAACTCGACGTAGCGGCCGCCGGGGATCATCTCGGCGTTGGCCCGGCCGGCGGAGGGCAGCACCACCCCGTCGTGGGCACCGTGGAGGACCAGCGCGGGGATCGTCAGACCGCGCAGGGTGTCGTCGTTGTCCACCTTGCGGGTGAGCAGCGCCTGCCGGACCGCCGGGGGCGTGGACAGGGACAGTCCCAGGATCCGCTGCCCGTCGGCGCCCGATCCCGAGCGCATCAAGGCTTTACCGAAGCTCGTGAACGCGGCCAGCGCGACCGAGGGCTTCTCGTCGAACGCGCCGCCCGAGGTCACCTCCTTCATGGCGGGGCCGATCGCGCCGCCGGCCGAGCGGGAGAGCGAGGTGACCGCGCCGCAGAGCACGATCCCGTCGACCCGGCCCTCGCCGCGGGCGGCCAGGTAGTCCGAGACCACCACGCCGCCGTACGACCACCCCAGCAGGATCGCGCCCGCATCCTCGCCGATGCCCGCGGAGTCCAGGACGGCCTCGACGTCGTCGGCCCACTGCCGCGCCGAGTCGTAGCCGTCGGCCGGGACGTCGGAATGCCCGTGGCCGCGCAGATCGATCGCCACGACGCGAAACCGCTGCGCCAGGTCGCCCAGCACCTCGGTCCCCCAGCTCGAGCTCGACTGGGCCCATCCGTGGATCAGTACGAGCGGCCGGGCGGCGGGATCGCCGAGGACCCGGTAGGCGATCGCGGTGCCGTCCGACGAGACGGCCGAGGCGAGGGTGGGCGAAGGGTGGGTGGGCGCAGAGGTCATGCGCCTCATGGTGCCAGCCACGCTCCGGGTTATGCGGCCTGTCTGCACGGAATCCACCCGCGTACGCGTGCGGAATGGTCCATAGAGGGCACGCACCCGGGGCGGGGCGGGGCGAGACGGGACGGGGCGGGAGGGCGCGCACCCGCAGTGACGCCGATCGGCATGATCCGACCCCCAGACCGCGCCCGCGGCGGTTACCGTTGCGCAATGGCAGCCACCAGCACCCGGACCGACCCCGATGTCGTGGTCCGCACGTTCTTCGACGCCCTGATGACCGGCTCCACCGCCACCGCCGCCGACCTGCTCAGCGATGACGTCTGGTGGGCCAACATCGGCCTGCCGACCATCCGGGGCAAGCGCGCAGTCGTCGGCGCGATCTCCTCGATGAACCGCAGCATCCGCTTCGGCGTGGAGATCCACCACCTCGCGGTGTCGGCGCCCGCGGACCCGACCGACCCGGCGGCCCCCGTCGTGGTGCTCACCGAGCGCACCGATTACCTGGGGGTGGGGCGGTTCCGCGTCGGCTTCTGGGTGTGCGGCCGCCTCGAGGTCCGCGATGGCCGGGTGTGCGGTTGGCAGGACTACTTCTCCAAGGCCGACATGGCCAAGGGCGCGGTGCGCGGACTCGTCGAGATGGTCACCGGCCGGGGTCGCTGACCTCGTCGTCGTCGTCGTTGTCGTCGTTGTCGATGTCGTCCCCGCGGTAACACACCAGCCGCCACTGGTTGCTCCCGCCGCGGCGCCGGTACTCCAGTTCGTCGAGCGCGGCCAGCGCGATGGCCAGACCGCGGCCGCGGTCTGCCATGACGTCGGGCATCTCCACGGTTCGCAGGTCCACGCGGGCCGGGTGGCCGTCGTCGGAGAAGCGCGCCTCGAGCCGATCGGGGGTGAGCTCCAGCTCGAGCGTGAGCGACACCGTCCCCACGCGGCCCGCGTGCTCGATGATGTTCGCGCCGATCTCGGCCACGGCCACCTCGAACTGCATCCGGGCGTCCTCCTCGACCTCCCCGGACGTGGTCATCTCACCCACCAGGTCGAGGATCCGGTCGAGGGTGCCCTCGTCGGTCGACGACGAGGTGAGAGACCACCGACCGTCAGCGGCCATCGAAAGCGGCTTCCGCCGTCTCGTGCGCCGCGAGCACCTTGTCGAGTTTGGTCAGGGTGAGCACCCGGCGGACCTGCTCAGTGGGGGCGGCGATCCGCAGGTCGCCCCCTGCCTGACGAGCCGCCTTGAGCCCCGAGATGAGCGCCCCCAGCCCGGAGGAGTCGATGAACTCGGTGGTGCTGAGGTCCACCACGAGGTGTCGCGACCCGCCCTCGACCAGCTGCCGCAGCTGGTCACGCAGTCGCGGCGCGGCGACCATGTTCAGTCTCCCGGTCGGCTGCACCACCACACTGTGGTCGAGTTCCCGGGTGTCGTAGGTCGTCATGAGGCTCCTTCTGTCTGGGGACCACGGTAGCGAGCGGCCTGGAACACCACCGAGAGAATGAACAGGTCGAACACCACCCACACGAGGTTGGCCACCACCCCCAGCACCGAGTGCGCGCCGAGCGCCAGCCGCACCGCACCGATCACGGCCGCGACCACGAGGGCCGCCATCACCACGAGCTGCCAGCGGAACAGGTGCCACGGGGTGGCGTCCTGGCCCTGCCGGGTCTTGGGGGTCACGGCGAAGTCCAGTGGCTTGCCGAACCACACGTTCCGCACCGCGGTCCACACGGACATGATCCACACCGGGAACAGGGCCAGGCTGTACTGCTGGCCGCGCCACGTGGGCGTCCCCCGGCCCACCACGAAGAACAGCAGTTGACTCAGGAGGAGGAACGGGATGAGTCGGGCGAAGAAGTCCACGCTCCACGCCTGCACCGGGAGCACGCCGAACACGAGGTAGATCACGGGGGCGGCGAAGTAGGCCACGGCGGCGAACCCGGACAGGTAGCTCCACATGGTGGACCAGTACATGAGCCGCTGCGCCAGGGTGAGCCCCTTCTGGACCAGCGGGTTCTCCCGCAACATCACCTGGATGGTGCCCTGCGCCCAGCGCAGCCGCTGCGTGAGCATGGTCTTGGGGTCCTCGGGCGCCAGGCCGTAGGCCAGGACCTCGTGGTGGTAGGCGGTGCGCCACCCGGCCGCGTGGAGCCGCATGGCCGTCGCCATGTCCTCGGTGACCGAGATCGTGGCCAGGGCCTGGGTGGGCTCGGCCTCGTCGGCCCGGTCCACGTCCACGGCGGCGATGAGCGACCGCACGGACTCGATCGCACCGAGCGGTGACCACTCCCGGTCCGACAGCTCGTCGAGCATGAGCTCGTCCAGCACCACGGTCTCCGACGCGTGCTCGTCCAGGGCGGCGATCGCCTCCAGGTCCGCGCGGATCGCACCCGCGTCGGCGTCCACCACCACACGTGCGGCGGCGTCGACCTCCTGCTGGAACCGGTACGTCACGTCGGCCAGGGCGGCGTCCCCGCGCAGCTCCGCCCGGGCGGCCCGGACGGCACGCCGGACGCCCTTGAGCGCCTCCGCCACCTCGGGCTGGTCCGATGGCACCGACCGCTGCGCGCGGCGGACCACCCGGTCGGCGGTGCGCAGGGCGCGGGTCACCCCGTCCTCCACGGCGGTGACGTAGCCGGAGATGCCGAGTTGCATGAGGGCCTCGCGACGCAGCACGGCGTTGGAGCCGCAGAAGAACGCCGCGTTCCACCCGTCCTTGCCCTGCTGGATGGGGCCGTAGAACAGGGGCGCCTGGCTGCCGAGCGGGTCGGAGTCGGGGACGTTGGTGAAGTACTGCGGGGTCTGGACCAGCGCCATCCCGTCGTCGGTGAAGTACCCGAGCGTGTGGTCGAGGATCTCCGGTTCCGGGATCTGGTCGGCGTCGAGGATGAGGATGAACTCGCCGTCGGTGTGCAGGAGGGCGTTGATGAGGTTGCCGGCCTTGGCGTGGCGGGGCTTGTTGGTCCAGCTCGCCGCGCGCGTGAGGTAGTCCACCCCCAGCCCCCGGGCGGCGGCGGCGAGTTCGGGCCGCGACCCGTCGTCGAGGATCCACGTGCGGTGCGGGTACCGGATCCGCGCGGCCGCCTCGGCGGTGCGCAGCACCAGGTCGATGGGCTCGTTGTACGTGGTGATGAACACGTCCACCGTGAGGCCCTCGGGGGCGGGGGGCGGAGGGGGACGACGACGCAGCCGCCACATGGTGAAGGCGAACAGCAGCGAGTCGACCAGGCTGTACGTCTCCGCCAGCACCAGCGGGACGGCGATCCACCATGCGTCCCAGTTGATGGAGAACAGCCACCGCCACACGATGTAGTTGAGGCCCACCACGACCGTGAGCACCACGAGGAGCCGCAGCATCGGCGAGGGGTACTCGCTCCTCGGGACCGGCGGTGCCGGCGACACCGCGCTCACGCCGCCTCCCGCCGCACAGCCACCACGGTGACGTCATCGAGAGGGGGCAGGCCCACGGCCAGCCGACGGGACGCCTCGACCAGGTCGTCCGGGCCGGGGTGGGCGGCGACGAAGTCCTCGACGGCCGTGAGGTCGCTGATCTCGTCGAGGAGGTCGAGCAGGCCGTCCGAGCAGACCACGAGCATGTCCCCCGGCAAGAGGTGGGCGTGGGCCGTCTCCCGTTCGATGCCCGGCAGGATCCCGAACGGGATCCCACCCCGGTCGAGGGTTTCGATCGTGCCGTCGGCGCGGCGGATCATCGCCAGGCCGTGGCCGGCGTCGACGTACCCGATCCGGCCGCTCGGCAGGTCCACCAACGCGAAGAACGCGGTGACGAACGTCTCCGTGTGGTCGAAGTCCTGCTCGAGGTGGTCGGCGGCCATTCTCGCGACGGCGCCGGCATCCGGCTCGCCCCCGTTCTCCAGCAGGAACCGCGCGGACCCGCGGATCGAGGCACGGACGGCCGAGGCGACGATCGCGGCACCCAGCCCCTTGCCCATGACGTCGGCCACGGTGACCGCCAGGAGGTCACCGCGCCGGTAGTGGTCGTAGAAGTCTCCGCCCACCGTGAACGCGGGCAGACAGGTGGCGGCGACCTCGTAACCCCGGAGACCCTCCAGCGGTCGCGGCAACAGTTGCCGCTGGATCTCCGCGGCCCTGTCGATGTCGTCCGAGCGCTCGAGTTCGCGCTGGGCCCACTCGGCCAGCTCGATGAACGTCTGGAATTCCTCGGCGTCGAGGTTCCGTGGGACGACGTCGTAGAGGCAGAACGTGCCCACCGGGTGGCCGGAGGGCCCATACAGCGGGTAGCCCGCGTAGAAGCGGATCCCCCCGTCCCCGCCGATGCCGGGGATCTCCGCGAACTCGGGGTCGGCGGCGGCGTCCGGGATGACCAGCGCGGGAGAGTCGGGCTGCCGGTACGCGCGCGCGATGGTGGTGCGGCACACCGTCTTCTCCCGCGGGATGGCGGTCAGGTCCAGCCCCTCGATTGACTTCATCCACTGGTTGTCGCGATCCATGAGGGACAGCGACGCGGCCGGTACCCCGAGCACCCGCCGGGCCATCCGGGTGACCTGGTCGAACCGGTCCTCCGGCGGCGTGTCGAGGAGCCCCAAACGGTCGACGTCGCGCACCCTCTCCGCCTCGAGGGCGTCGGGGACACTCCACGGGTGCGGGGTCATCGGGGTCTCATTCCCTTCTCAACGCAGCGGCGAGGGCTGCGGCGGAACCGGGCGTGCTGCCCACCCTCCAATCCGCCTCCTTGTCATGATCGAACCAGATGAACGCCGACACTTCACGACGACCGTCAAGATAGCTGACCAGCTCACCGTTCCACGCCGCCTTGGACCCTCCGCTCTCGGCGCTCGCCACCTCGGTGATCACCACCGGCAGTCCGGGTGCCAGGCGACCCACCTCCTCGAGTGTGGAGCCGAAGATCTCCTCCGGCGACCGCCATCGACTCCACGGCTGTGACGTGCCCCAGTTGTATCCGTCCACGCCCACCACGTCCACGTACCCGTCCCCCGGGTAGAGCTCCCCGATCGGGCTGCTCCCCTCGTGCGGAACGTTGACCGCCCAGATCCACTTCACGTTGGTCGCCTGTTTGAGCCGGAACAGCTTGTGGACGTGCCGCCACGCCGCTACGTACACCTCGGGCGGGGTGCCGCCGGCGGGGCTCCACGGGTACCAGTCACCGTTGGGCTCGTGGGCGAACCGCAGATGAACGGTGCCACCCCAGGCACGCAGCTCGTCGGCCCAGCGGTAGAGCTGGTCGTCGTGGACTCCGTCGGCGATCTGCTCCAGGGTGATCGCCCGGGTGTCGTACCGGCCGTCACCGAGCGCGCGCCACGGCTCCCACGTCACCACCGGCTGCGCGCCCCGCGCTCGGACGGCGTTCAGCGCGCCGATCGGTGGCGGTGAGGTGAAGTCGACGAACCACATCTCCACCGCGGGGGCCCGCTCCACCGCCGCGGTGACCGCGCGTAGCTCCCCGATGGCATCGGGTCCGCCGGGAGTGCTCACCCCGAAGAGTGGACACGTCTGCCCCACCGATTCCAGATCGGCCTCACTCACCTCGCACCGCACCTCCTGGCCGCAGGACACGGTGAGCACCGCCGCCATCACCGGCACGAGCGCCATCCGCGTCAATCGCCTCACACGTCGAGCATCCCCGCCCCGGCGGGGCCCGTACACATTTCCGCCCCGGCGAGCGGATCACGTCGACCCCCGTCGGACCCGCCGCCTAGTCTCTAGGCCATGAGCATCGACCACTCCGCCGCCCGTGAGCGGCTCGCCGCCCTGCCCGCCGAGACCCGCGTCGCGGTGGTGACGGGGGCGTCGTCCGGGATTGGTGAGGCGTCCGCGCGCGAGCTGGCCGGCCTCGGGTTCCACGTGGTCGTCGGGGCGCGGCGGGTCGACCGGCTGGAGGCGCTCGCGGCGGACATCGGCGGCACCGCCCTGCCCCTCGACGTCACCGACGCCGACTCGTGCGAGGCGTTCTGCGCGGCCATCCCCCGGCTGAACGTGCTGGTCAACAATGCGGGCGGCGCCAAGGGCACGACCAGTGTGATGGACGCCGACGAGGACCAGTGGCGCTGGATGTGGGAGACCAACGTCATCGGCACGCTGCGCATGGTCCGCGGTCTCATGCCGGTGCTGGTGGATACGGGCGACGGGCTGGTCATCACCATCACCTCGATCGCGGCCCTCGAGTCGTACGACAACGGCTCCGGTTACACCTCGGCCAAGCACGCTCAAGCGGTCCTGCACCGGACGTTGCGCGGGGAGCACCTGGGCCAGCCGGTGCGGTTCACCGAGATCGCGCCCGGCATGGTCGAGACCGAGTTCTCCCGCGTGAGGTTCGACGGCGACGACGACAAGGCGGCCGCCGTCTACCGTGGGCTCACCCCGATGGTGGCCGAGGACGTGGCGGAGATCGTCGGGTTCGTGGCGAGCCGGCCCTCGCACGTCAACCTGGACCAGATCGTGGTGAAGCCGCGGGACCAGCACTCCGCGATGCGCGCCCACCGGGGCTGATGTGCGGTAGGTGAGGCTGGCCATGGTGTACCCAGGTTAGGCTTACTGACCTGGTGAAACGTCGCCGGCGAACATAGGCTGGCCCCCTACCGAAAGGGGCCTCCTCCATGGCCAGGAACAAGAACTCATTCGTCGAACTCCTCTCCGCTCAGGTCGGTCACGAGTTCGCCGCCAGTCAGCAGTACATCGCGATCGCCGTGTGGGCGGACGCGCAGGACCTACCGCAGTTGGCGTCGCGCTTCTACTCGCACAGCCTGGGTGAGCGGAACCACGCGATGATGATGGTCCAGTACATGCTCGACCGGGAGATCGCCGTGACGATCCCGGCCGTGCCCGCGCCGGAGGCCCAGTTCCGCGGTCCTGCCGATGCGCTGCGCGCCGCACTGGAGCAGGAGAAGCAGGTTACCCGGCAGATCGAGGCGATGTTCCAGGCCGCCCGCGCCGAATCCGACCCGCTCGGCGAGCAGTTCATGCTGTGGTTCCTCCGCGAGCAGGTCGAGGAGGTCGCCAACATGAACACCCTGGTGACCATCGCCGAGCGCGCCGCCGACGACTGGTTCCGCATCGAGGAGTACCTGGCCCGCGAGACCGACTCCTCCACCAACACCGGCACCCCGCCCTCCGTGGCCGGCGGCGCCGTCTGATCCTGCCGGCTGACCCCGCGTCGCCACGCCACCGCGCCACCTGGCCACCTCGCCGTCGAGAAGAGTGTTTCGCGCGCCTCTACTCGATAGATACGCGCGAAACACTCTTCTCGACGGCGGCGCGGTGGCAGGCGCGGTGGCGGGGAGGCAGCGGCGCGGCGGCAGGGCGTTGCGGTCAGCCGCGGGAGTACTCCACGTAGCTCACCCCGCTCTCGAAGTCTCGACGCGTCCGACGGGTCAGCGCCAGCGGGAGCGCCCCGCCCACCGCGTCCGCCCCGCCAGCCGCGCCCGGCCCGCCCGTCGCCCGCGCCACCAGCGGAATGCCCGCGCCGAGGACGACCGGATTGACCTTGAGGCGGAACTCGTCGATCTCGTCGACCACCTGCCCGGCCAGCGCCCCGCCCCCGCAGAGCCAGATATCCAGCGGTGAGTCCTCGGCCTTGAGCCGGCGGACCAGCGTCACCGGGTCCTCGTCGGACGCCGTCAGCCCCTGCTCGGCGGGCAGGCCCTCCGGCCGGTGCGTCACCACGTACTGACGAAGGTGCGGGTAACCGCTGGCCAGGCCCTCGTCCACGGCCACCTGATGGGTGGTGCGGCCCATGACCACGGTGTCGAACACGGCGGGCGGCGCCGTCGTCAACCCCAGTGGCTCGCGGAAGTGGCCGGGGATCGTCTCCGGGTAGTGCTCGACGATCCAGGGCATGTGGTCGCCCTCGACGGGGAAGACGTCGAAGCCGCCCTCGGGGTCGGCGATGAAGCCGTCGACACTGACGGCCACGTAATAGATGAGCTTGCGCATGGTGGGTCCTCTCTGGGGATGGTGGTGAGCGTCTGCGTCCACCCCGCCGGAGCGGGGTCAGCCGAGGGTGATCACGTCGTCCACCCCCACCCGATCGCAGAAGCCGTCGTCGTGGGTGACGAGCAGTAACGCCCCCCGCCATTGCGCGAGTGCGTCGGCGAGCACCCGGACGCCGTCGAGGTCGAGGTTGTTGGTCGGCTCGTCCAGGATCAGCAGCTGCGGGACCGGTCGGGCGAACAACCGCGCCGCCAGCGCCGCACGGAGTCGCTCGCCACCGGACAGGTCGCCGAGTCGGCGGAACCCGGCGTCACCGGTGAACAGCAGCCGCGCCGCGTGGGCGTGGGCCTCCTCCGCCGGCGCGTCGGGGCGGACGGCCCGGATCGCGTCGATGACAGACCACCCCGGATGCTCGACGCGAAGATCCTGCGGCAGCAGGGCCCACGGGACGTGGACCACCTCGTCGTTGAACCCATCGACATCGAACCCATCGTCGTCGAACCCCTCGTCGACGCCGCCGGCGCGGTCCGGACAGCGAGCGCCGAGGAGGCGTCGCAGCAGCGTCGTCTTGCCGCTGCCGTTCGGCCCGGCCAGGCGCACGCGCGCGGGCCCCGCGAGATGGACCCGGCCCGCGACGGGGTCATCGACATCCAGCACCACCCGGCCGGCCGGCAACCCTGGGTCGGGCAGCTCGACCCGCAGCCGCTCCTCGCGCCGGACCGTGGCATTGGCCGAGCGCATCCGCTCCCGCGCCTGCTCGACGCGCTGGTCGTGGACCGCGCGCAACCTGCCGGCCGATTCCTGCGCCGACGCGCGACGGGCGTTCATGAGGATCTTGGGCATTCCGCCCGCCGCCTGCACCCGCCGCCCCTGCGCGACCCGCCGGCTCGCCTTCTCGACCCCCTCGACCCTGTCCCGCCTCTCGGTGCGCAGATCGTTCCGCGCCCCGGCCAGCGACTGCACCGCGGCCGCCTGCTCGGTCTCGATCACCTCGCGATAGTGCGCGTACGGCCCGCCGAACACCCGGCACCGGCCGGCCCGCAGCTCGACCGTCCTGCCGGCACGGTCCAACAATTCGAGATCGTGGCTCACCACCAGGACCACGCGATCGCCGCCGCCCACGAACCCGCCGATCGCCGCGAACAGCCGCTCCCGCGCCCGCCCGTCGAGATTGTTGGTGGGTTCGTCCAACAGGAGGACCCGGGGCCGCCCGAGCAGTCGACCCGCCACCGCGGCCAGAGTGCGCTCCCCGCCGGACAGCGCCACCACGGGTCGGTCCAACTCGGTCGGCAGGCCCAGGTCGTCGAGCAGCGCGACCGTGCGCTCGGCCACGGCCCAGTCGTCGCCGACGAGCTCGAAGTCGTCGTCGTCGCCCTCCCCCGCCTCGATCCGCGCCAACGCCGCCAGTCGCCCGCCCACCCCGAGTTCATCGGCGAGGGTGCGCTCCGCCGGGGCGTCGGCGAGCAGTTGCGGCAGGTATCCCACGGTGGGCGGGCCCGCGGGATCACCATCGACCGTGATCGAACCGCGCGTCGGCCGGCGTTCGCCGGCGATGAGGCGGAGCAGCGTGCTCTTGCCGGCACCGTTCCGGCCGACGAGGGAGGTCAGGCCGGGACCGACGGCGAGGTCGAGCCCGTCGAAGAGTGGGGTGTCGTCGGGAAACGCGTACGCGACGTCCGACAGGACGAGGGAAGACATGCGTGCTCCAGGAGAGGTGGCGTGTGGCCGGGACTCACCTGTGGTTCAGCACTGTCCTTCGATCTCCTCGTCTCGTTCCCCTCGGCTCCGCGCCCCTCGCGGCCCCGGGTCTCCCCGGAGTCGCGCCGTGCGCCTGCCGACTCATCCGGTGACGCTACGCGGTGGACCCGCCGGCGGCAAGGGTCGGTCGATGCGGCAGATCGCGTGGAGGGGCGTGTCACCGGGGTTGTCGGGTGTGAGCTCCGCGTCCGGCAACCGCCGGAACCCGGCCCGGAGCAGGGCAGCCCAGGATCGCGGGTTCTCGATGTTCACGGGAACGATCACGCAGCTCGCGCCGGGGTGGTGAGCCCAGATCTCTGAGACCGCCCGGGCCGCCATCGCCGCACCGGCGCCCCTGCCGCGTGCCGCCGGTTCGGCGATCAGGTAGTCCATGCTCCACGCTCCGTCGGGCACCTCGATCCCGGCCCTCGTGAGCTCGTCCACGCCCGAGGGCTCCGCCGCGATCGGGTACCTCATCAGTATCCCGGCGTCCTCGCCGTCGACGATGACCACCAGGCATTCCGTCTGTGCGTCATCGAGGTAGGGGCCGAAGTCCTGTTCGACCCGGTCCGGCGAGTTCTCCGACCACCACCGCGCGACGAGCGGCTCGGCCAGCCAGCGCGCGAGCGTCGGCAGGTCGTCGCGGGTCAGCGGACGGAACCTCACGTCGGGAGCGGCGGTCTCCACGGCTCCAGCGTAGACCCGGCCGGGACTCCTGCCGAGGGTGTGACGGCGCGGGTGGGACGGGGAGGGTGTGACGGCGCGAGTGTGCCGGCGCGAGTGTGCCGGCGAGGGCTACATGAACGCGCTGGGCGGCAGGCCCTCGCGGCTGCTCATGGGCAGTTCCTTCTCGAGCCGCTCCATGAAGAAGTGCGACTGCACCGCGGTCCAGATGTTATTGGTGAGCCAGTACAGGCCGATCGCGATGGGGAAGTTGAAGAAGTACGCGCCCACGATCGGGAAGAACGGGAACAGGTACATCATGATCTTCATCGACTGGTTCATCGACTCGGTCATGGACTCGGCCATCGACTGGAAGTCCTGCGGCTTGGCCGCCGCATCAGCGCCTGCTCCAGCGCCCGTACCGGCCGCGCCGGCAGCGCCCGCGGTGGCGGGAGTGCCCGGGGTGCCGGCCGTACCATCGCGGCGGTCGGCGGCAGTGGAGCCGCCCTCCGATCCGGCGTCGGCCGCGGTGGCGGGCTTCTCGCCGTCGATCTCCACCACCTCGCCGTCGACGAACGGCCCGCCGGCGCGGTCCTCGGCCTCGACCTGCGCGATCGCCGCCTGCTCGGCCGCCTTGGCTGCCTTCTGGCGGCGGAAGGAGTTCCACATGTTGATGAACGTGGCGATGCCGGCCAGCACGAACAGCGGCACGGCCAGCATGAGGATGTCGCTCTGCTGCAGCCCCGGATGCAGCGAGTCCATGACCTCCTGCGGCATCCGGATGTAGGAGGCCAGGGGCACCCCGAAGATCTCGGCGTTGAGGAAGGAGGCGACCTGCTCGGGCTGGAACGCCCCGTTGGTCATGGTCGAGGCCTCCTCGATGGACTTGCCGGGAGGCGAGAAGTTGAGCAGCACGTAGTACAGGCCGAGGAACACCGGGATCTGCACCAGCAGCGGCAGGCACCCGGCCGCGGGGTTGACGCCGGCGCCGGAGTACAGCTCCTGCATCTCCTTGGCCTGCGCCTGGCGGTCCTCGGGGGACTTGCGGTCCTTGTACTTGAGCTGCAGCTCCTTCATCTTGGGAGCGAGCTGCGCCATCTTGCGCATCGAATACTGCTGCCGCCACATGGACCGCATGAGCAGCAGCCGCACGGTCACCACCAGCAGCAACACCGAGCCGACCCATGCGATACCGGAGTCGGGGTCCACGACGAAGCTCAACGCCCAGTGCCAGAACTTCATGACGAGTGACACCGGATACGCGAACAGGTCCACGGGCTTCTCCAACGACGAGCGGCGCCGGATCGGGCGCACGGGGCGGGACAGACCACAAAGGTCGGGCTCCAGCGTGCCAGGGTGGGCGGCGCAGGGGGGAATCAGGGTCGCGCGGCTGTGCCGGGCGGCCCGGGTCAGATGTGGCAGCCCACCCACACCGGCTCGGGGTGCAGCTCCACACCGAACGCCTCGCGCACCCCGTCACGTACCTCGCGCGCCAGCGCGATCACGTCGTCCGCGGTGGCCTGACCCCTGTTGGTCAGCGCCAGCGTGTGTTTGGTGGAGAGACGAGCGGGTGACGACGACGAGGGATGCCCCTTGGAGAAACCGGCCCGCTCGATGAGCCATCCCGCCGAGAGTTTGACGCCCCCGGGTGCGGAGAAGGCGGGCATCTGCTCGGACTGCGCGGTGCCGAGCCTGGCGGCCACCCGGGATCGCACCGTGGGGAGTTCGTCCTGGGGTATCACCGGGTTGGTGAAGAACGATCCCGCGGACCAGGTGTCGGAGTCGTCGTCGTCGAGCACCATCCCCTTGCCGCGGCGCAGGTCGAGCACCGTGCGCCGCACC
This sequence comes from Dietzia kunjamensis, assembly GCF_045689975.1. Lineage (GTDB taxonomy): Bacteria > Actinomycetota > Actinomycetes > Mycobacteriales > Mycobacteriaceae > Dietzia > Dietzia kunjamensis. The sequence continues at coordinate 2,788,492 of NZ_CP143297.1, forward strand.
ACGGCCGGGTCGGTCCGGTCACCAGGGGCGACACCGAGGCGGCCGGCGAGTTCGGCGTAGCGGATCGGTTCGCTGCGTCCGGCGGGATCGAGGCGGAACTCCACCTCGAGGACCACGGCGCGGTCGGTGTTCTTCAGGATGGACGTGCGGTACTCGAGGCCGAGGGCGTCGGGGGTGACCCATTCGTCGACGCCGGTGGCGCGGTCGAACCAGCGCACGCGGTGCAGGATCTGGGCGACCTCCACCCCGTAGGCGCCGACGTTCTGCACGGGCGTCGCGCCCACGGATCCGGGGATGCCGGACAGGCACTCGAGGCCGCCGTACCCGCGCGCGACCGTGTCGGCGACCAGATCGTCCCAGGTCAGGCCCGCGCCCGCGCGGACGACGAGCTGGTCCTCGGTCGGGCCGGCGAGGTAGTCGATCTCCCGGTTGCGCACCGCCACCGCCACCAGGTCGAGGTCGCCGCCGGCCACCACCAGGTTCGAACCGCCCCCCAACACGAGCACCGGCACGTCCGCGGCGTCCAGGGCGCGGACCGCCGCGACGACCGCGTCCGGGGTCGCACACTCCAGCAGCGCGCGGGGGCGGCCGCCGATGCGCAGGGTGGTCAGGTCCGCGAGGCGGGCACCGGGCGCCACGTCGATGCCGCTGATGTGGGACAGCTGGGCGACGACCGGGTCGGCGGGGTGCGGCGCGCTGCCGGCACGGTGTGGATGGGTGCCCGCGGGGTGCGGCGCGGTGCCGGCGGGGTCGGGCGACGACGGGTTCACACGACCGAGGGTAACCGGCGGCTTGTAGGGTCTGACCCCATGGCGACCCGCTTCTCCCACACGGCACGTATCGACACGCACGTCGAGAACGTGTTCACCTCCTACGGCGACGAGGCCTTCTGGCGCGACCGCATCGCCGCCGTCGGCAGCCCCGAGGACACCCTCGACGACTTCTCCACCACCGGCGACACGATCACCGTGACCGTCACCCAGCACATCCCCGACTCCGACATCCCCGACCTGGCGCGCAAGGTCCTGCCCGGGCAGCTGGTGATCGTCCGGACCAGCACCTTCGGCGACTTCGACGGCGAGCGGTTCACCGGATCGGCCCGCGCCGAGGCCGCCGGTGGGCTCGGGATGATCGACGGCGGCGCCGAGGCCGTCCACCGGGACGGGGCGGCCCACGAATCCGTCTCCGGTCAGGTCAAGGTGTCGGTGCCGCTGCTCGGCGGCAAGCTCGAGAAGCTCGTCGTGGGGCACCTGGACCGACTGTTCGAGGCCGAGTACCAGCACCTGCGCCGCTGGACCGCCGCCCGCTGACCTGCGGCGGGGACGTGGGCACTGCACGACCGGCCCGGATCGGTGACAATCGGACGAATGCAGCAGCCGCACGACACCCAGCGACTCCCCGCCTACGACCGGCCCGGCGTCCAGCACGCCGAGACGCAGCAGTTCGCCGCAGCGCCCGGAACCGGCTCGCAGGGCCCCGGCGCCTCCGACACGGGTGGACCCTGGACGGCCGAGCGCGGCCCGGGCGGGCCCGGCTCGGGCGGATCCGGCGCTGACGGCGGGAGCCGGCGGGGACGCGGGCCGCTGATCGCGCTCATCGCGGCGCTTCTCGCCGTGGGCCTCGTCGCGGCCCTGGTCGGTCTCGAGTTCGGCATGCGCAACGCCATCAAGAACCGCATGAGCGACGAGGTGACCGCCAGCCTGGGGTCGCCCGCCCAGGTCGAACTCGGCGCGCGCCCGGTGATCCTGTCCTACATCGACGGCAACCTCGGCTCCGTTCGCATCACCACCGACGGCTCGGCGGCCGACGGCGCGACCGGCCCGGCACCGCAGATCGACATCCGGGCCGACGGCGTGCGCACCGAAGGCGACCTGACCTACGTGGACTCGCTGACCGGGACCGCGTTCGTCTCCGAGCAGACCATGTCCGCCGCCGCCCAGTCCGAGGGCGCGGCCGGCGACACCCTGCTCGGCGGGCTGATCCAGGTCCAGGAGATCATCGCCGACCCCGCCGCCGGCACCCTGCGCGTCTCGATCAGCGGCCTGGCCGAGGCGGTCGTGACGCCGCGGCTCATCGGTGGCGACCTCGAGATGCAGCCGGAGCAGGCGTCGATTCTCGGCTTCCCGCTGCCCTCCGAGTTCCTCGGCGGGACCGTCTCGATGATGGACTCGGCGCTGGCCGAACTGCCGGAGGGTGTCCAGTTGACCGGCGTCCGGGTGGTGCCGGGCGGCATGACCGTCGACATCGCCGGGCAGGATGTCGTGCTCGAGGCGACCGAGTGACCCCTGCGCCTCACGCGGACGGCAGGGTCACGGGCGGCAGGGTCACGGGCGGCAGGGACACCGGCGGCAGTGACGCCGGCACCCGCCTGCTGCTCATCGCCGACACCCACGTCCCCACGCGGGCCCGCGACCTGCCCGACCGGGTGTGGGACGAGGTCGACGCCGCGGACATCGTGATCCACGCGGGCGACTGGATGGACGTGGGGCTCCTCGACTCGCTGGAGGAACGCTCGGCTCGACTCATCGCCTGCTGGGGCAACAACGACGGCCCGGACCTGCGCGAGCGCCTGCCCGAGGTGGCCCGCGAGACGATCGACGGCGTGCGCCTGGTGGTGACGCACGAGGCCGGCGCGTCCGCGAGCCGCGACACACGCATGGCCAAGGCCTACCCGGACACCGACGTCCTGGTGTTCGGGCACTCGCACATCCCGTGGGACACCACCGCGCCGAGGGCGTCCGGCCAGGGCGGCCTGCGGCTGCTCAACCCGGGCTCCCCGACCGACCGGCGTCGCCAACCGCACTGCACCTACATGACCGCGACCATCGACGGCGGCGCGCTGGGTGACGTCGAGCTGCACCGGCTCTGACGTCGCCCCGCCGCTTTGCGCCCGACCGGCGACCGCGGAATCTGCCTACCCTGGGTCCATGAGCAACGACACCACCATGCGCGCCGTGCACCAGGACACCCTCGGGGAGCCGGACGTCCTCGCCGTCGTCGACCTCCCCCGCCCCACCCCGCGCACCAACGAGGTCCTCGTCCGCGTCGAGGCCGCCAGCGTCAACCCCACCGACTGGAAGCACCGTGAGAACGGCGGCTTCCTCGGCAAGCCCCCCTTCGTGCTCGGGTGGGACCTGTCCGGTGTGGTCGAGGAGGTGGGCATCGGCGTCGCCCGCTTCTCCCCCGGCGACGAGGTGTTCGGGATGCTCTCGTACCCGTTCGGGCACGGAGCCCACGCCGAGTACGTCGCCGCCCCCGCGGCCTGGTTCGCCCCCAAGCCCGCCTCCCTCGACCACGTGCAGGCCGCCGCCCTGCCGCTCGTGTCGCTGACCGCATGGCAGGCGCTCGTCGAGTACGCCGACATCCAGCCGGGCCAGCGGGTGCTCATCCACGCCGCCGCCGGCGGGGTCGGGCACGTGGCCGTCCAGATCGCCAAGGCCCGCGGCGCATACGTGATCGGCACCGCCAGCGCCGCCAAGCACGACTTCCTGCGCGAGCTCGGCGTCGACGAGGCGATCGACTACCACGACGTCGACATCGCCGAGGCGGTCAGCGACGTGGACGCCGTGCTCGACACGATCGGCGGTCAGACGTCCCTCGACTCCCTGCGGACGCTGCGCCCCGGCGGGATCGTGGTGTCGATCCTGCCCGTGGGGTCCGGCGACTTCTTCCGGGAGGCCGAGGAGCTGGGGGTGCGTGCGGTCCGGATGCTCGTGGATTCCTCGCGCCACGACCTGGTCTCGATCACCGAGCTCGTCGAACAGGGTGCGCTCCGGGCGACGATCGCCGAGGTCTTCCCGTTGGAGCAGGCCGCCGAGGCGCATCGTCGCGGCCAGACCGGTCGGACCGCCGGCAAGATGGTGCTGACCACGGGCTGATCCCGGGCGGTCGGCAGTCGGACGGTCGGCAGTCGGGCGACGGGCGACGCGGCTATTCGGGGAAGCCCTCCAGCACCGCGCGGGAGCCCGACAGCCCGAGGCGGGTCGCGCCGGCGGCAATCATCGCGCGGGCGGCATCCGCGTCACGGATCCCGCCCGAGGCCTTGATGCCCAGCCGGCCGCCCACCGCCCGGTGCATGGCCTCGACCGCGCGCACGCTGGCGCCGCCGGCAGGGTGGAAACCGGTGGAGGTCTTGACGAAATCGGCCCCCGCCCGGGCGACGGCATGGCAGAGGGCCTCGATTCGTTCGTCGCCCGCCTCCTCGCCCAGCGCCTTGTGGATGGCCGCGGTCTCGAGGATCACCTTGATGACCACTGGCGGCGGCACGGCATCCCGCATGGCCAGCACATCGGCCATGACCTCGTCGACCAGTCCGGCGATGGCGGCGCCCACGTCGATCACCATGTCCACCTCACGGGCCCCCTGGTCCACCGCGAGCCGGCCCTCCATCGCCTTGACCAGCGAGTGGTGCTTGCCGGAGGGGAAACCGGCCACCGTGGCGACGACGAGCTCCTCACCCCGCACCGGGAGCATGGCCGGGCTCACGCACACGGCCTTGACTCCCAACTCGCGGGCCTCGTCGACGCAGGCCCGGACGTCGTCGCGGGAGGCGTCGGGGGAGAGCAGTGTGTGGTCGATCATGGCGGCGACCCGGGCGCGGGTCAGCTCGTTCGTCGCAGTGGCGTCCATGCCGGCCAGCCTAGCGGGGGCGCCCGTCTTCCCTGCTGGCACAATGGGCACTCATGTCACGTCGCTTCGTCCTCACCCTGGGTTGCCCGGACCGCATCGGTATCGTCGCCCGGATCGCCACCTTCCTCGCCGAGCTGGGCGGGACGATCACGGAGGCGGCCTACCACGCGGACGAGGACTCGAACTGGTTCTTCACCCGCCAGTCCGTGAGCGCCGAGTCGATCGGCATGGAGATCGACGAACTGCGGCGCCGCTTCGAGCGGGTTGCAGCCGAACTGGGCCCGGAGACCGACTGGCACATCTCGGACTCCTCCGATCCCAAGGACGTCGTCATCCTGGTCTCGAAGGAGGGGCACTGCCTCCACGACCTGCTGGGTCGGGTGGAGAGCGGTGACTACCCTGCGCGGGTCCGGGCCGTGATCGGCAACCACGAGAACCTGCGCGGCATGGCCGAGTCGCACGGTGCGCCCTTCCACCACGTGCCGTTCCCGGCCGACCCCGCCGAGCGGGGCCCGGCATTCGCGGAGGTCGCCGCGATCGTCGACGAGATCGACCCGCACGCGATCGTGCTGGCCCGCTTCATGCAGGTCCTGCCGGACGAGCTCTGCACGAAGTGGGCCGGGCGTGCCCTCAACATCCACCACAGCTTCCTGCCCAGCTTCGTGGGCGCCCGCCCCTACCACCAGGCGCATGTCCGCGGCGTGAAACTGATCGGGGCGACCTGCCACTACGTGACCGCCGACCTCGACGAGGGGCCGATCATCGAGCAGGACGTCATCCGCGTGGACCACACGGCGACGGTGAAGGACATGGTCCGGCAGGGGCGCGACGCCGAGAAGCTGGTCCTGGCCAAGGGGCTGCGCTGGCACCTCGAGGACCGGGTGCTGGTCCACGGCGGACGCACCGTCGTGTTCACCTAGGTCCGCTCCCGGGGAAGTCAGCTCCCCTGGGAGGTCCGCTCCCGGGGAAGTCAGCCCTTGGGGAAGCCGTGCCGCTCGCTGAGCAGGGTCTCGGCCGCCGAGAGGAAGATCAGGCGGGCGGCGGCGCCGGCCCGGGGCATGATCCCCGTGACCCTCTTGATGATGACGGACTGGTCCATCCCGGCGTCGCGCATCGTCTCCACCAGGATGTCGAGCGCCTCGGCCGACGTACTCTGCCCCTTGAGGAACAGGCGACCGATCTTGTCGATCCCCTCCTCACCGACCCCGAGGACGATGAGTTCGCGGAACAGCTCGTACATGTAGCGGTCCGCGAAGAAATGGTCGGCCGCACTCGGCTCACTGACCAGGCCGATGGCCGATCCCTGGTCGAGGAGTTCCTCGGCGAACTCGAAACCCGCGACGGCCTCCACGCCGCCACGAGGGAGGCGGCGGCGGGTGCCGCTCGAGCGTCGCTCCGGTAGGACGGCGTCCGAGTTCAGCAGCTCGGAGAGCGTGAAGCCGTGGCGCTCCGCGATGAACAGCTCCTCGATGGTGGCGAACGTGTAGCCGCGGTCGAGCAGCCGGAGGATCTGGTTCAGTCGGTTCTTGTGGTCGGGCCCGTAGAACGCGGTGCGACCCCTGCGGACGGGGGCCGGGAGAAGTCCCCGCTCCTGGTAGACGCGGATGTTGCGCACCGTGGTGCCGGAGTCCTCGGCCAGCTCCTCGATCCGCTGGAACCCGTCGGCCTCCGGTGGTGTCACCTGCGCCGTCCCCCGACAGCGGGCCGGACGTCGGCGAAGAACACACCCACTGCCACCATCGCGATGATGCTGAGGAAGCCGAACGGCCGGATCGCGAACATGAGGGCGGCCACGGCGCAGATGCCGATCCAGGCGGGCTTGGGCCACTTGCCCTCGATCGAGTACGCCGACGCGGGCGGGAGGACTGCCAGCACCAGTCCCGCCAGGGCCCACACGACGAGCGCGCCCTGGATAGCCAGCTGGACCAGGCCCCACGTCCCGGGAAGAGTGTCAATCACGCGGCCCAGTGTAGTCGGCACTCATGTCACCGCGGTGTGACCATGTTCACGGCGTCCAGATCCCGGCCCGGCCCCTGCGGCGGACCGCAACGCACGACGCCCCGGCCCCTCCGGAAGAGGAGGGCCGGGGCGTCGGGTGCCGCTGTATCAGACGCGGTCGGTGCCGGCGGGGGGCAACGGGGTGTCCGCGGTGGTCAGCGCGGGATCGTTGTCCGCGAGCTCCATCGGCGTGGGGGCGTCCGAATCGCCCCCGGCCGATGCGGCGGCCGGCTTGGCAGCAGTCGACTTGGCGGCGGCGGGCTTGGACGCCGCGGGCTTACCGGCGGCCGACTTGGCAGCAGTCGACTTGGCGGCGGCGGGCTTGGACGCCGCGGGCTTACCGGCGGCCGACTTGGTCGCGGCCGGCTTGTCGGCGGTCGCCGCACCCGTCGACGACGGGGTGGCCGTGGCCTTGGTGGTCGTCGACTTCGCGGCGGTCTTCTTGGCGGGCGCCTTCTTGGCCGGGGCCTTCTTGGCGGCAGCCTTCTTCGCCGGTGCCTTCTTGGCCGTGCGGGCCTCGACCTCGGCGGTGCCGCGAGCGACCTCGGCGGACGCCTTGGAGGCGGCCTCGTCGACGCGGTCGGCGGCCTTGCCAGCGGCCTTGTCGACGTTGTCGGCGGCCTTGCCCGCCGTCTTGTCGACGCGCTCGGCCACCTCATCGACCCGCTCGGCCGCCGAGTCGGCGGCGTCGCCGGCGGTCTCGGCCGCCCGGCGGGCGCTCTTGGAGACGCGGCCAGCCGCCTTCACACCGATCGTGCGGGTCTGGCGGGCGACGGTGCCGAGGGCGTCCTCGCCCAGTTCGACCTGCTCCTCGACGGCGCCGGCGGCGCGGGCCACCTGCTCGTTGACTCGGGCCAGGCCGGCCTCGAGCTGCGGGTTCTCCTCGCGTAGCCGGCTCACGACGTCCTCACCGCGGGCGGCGAGGCCACCGTAGATCCCGGCCGCCACCTGGACGTACGCGTCGGCGACCTTGCGCAGCTCCTCCGGGCGGAACCGGGTGACGAGCTCCTCGACCTCGGCCGGCAGTGCCTGGACGCGCTCGGGGACCTCGTTCACGCGGTGCTGGACCTCGGTGACGCGGGTCTGCGCCCCGGCCACGCGCTCGTTGATGCGGTTCTGCGCCTCGGCCACGCGCTCGGTGACCTTGGACTGCGCTTCGGTCACGGCCTCCTCGGCGCGACGGCGCAGGTCCGCGACCATGCCGGAGACGGCCTGGATGGCGAGGTCGTTGACCCCGACGTAGGCGTAGACCGGGGTGCGCACGGCGGCGATGGCCTGACCGAGCGGGCCCTCCAGGGCCTGCTCCTTGACGGCCTCGCCCTTGGCCTTCTGCTCGGCGGCCTCGGCGGCGCTCTTCTTGGAAGTGGGCTTCTTGTCGGCCATTTTGACTCCTCGGTGGTGTCGTGCGGGTGTTCTCTTGTGCGGTGTCACGTGGCCCTGCGGGCCGTCGTCCGGAGTTCCCTCAGGGAACGTTGACGACCTGGGCGGCTGCCGTTGCGTTGTTCGCTCGGAACGACTCGTAGATCTCCACGAGCACCTCCCTCTGTCGCTCTGTGAGGTCCGGGGCGGTGAGGATCGCATCCCTCACCGGACTCCCCTGCTTGAGTTCGAGGATCCCCGCGCGGGCGTAGAGCACCTCGGCGGACAACCTCAGACCTCGGGCGATCTGACCCAGGACCTCGGCGGACGGCTTGCGCAGCCCGCGTTCGATCTGGCTCAGATACGGGTTGGAGACGCCGGCACGCTCCGCGAGCTGCCGGATGGACACCTCGGCGGCCTCCCGCTGGGCGCGGATGAACGACCCGATGTCCTGCGACTCGGACGAACGCTTGTCGTCCTCACCGTGCGAGGTGAGGTCGCTGTGACGCGGCACCTCACCCGTCGGCTTGTTGCGACGCGCGAGGGTTGCGGCGGTCGGTTCATCGACCTGTGCTCCGGTGCTCTCCGCAGCCTCGTCGTGTGTGTGTCCACTCTGTGCGGCCATGGAGTCACCTCCCTCCAGCGTCCGTCTCTCATCGCCTGACCCCAACGCTAGCAACGAGTGCTTGCTACAGCAAGCGCTATGTGTACGGCGATGCGGTGCGATGGGTCACACAGGCGGGTCGGGATCAGACTCGGGCCGGGTTCAGAAGATGAGCTCGGTGGTGGTGTGGATGACGAGCCCCGCCAGGGCCCCCACGACCGTGCCGTTGATGCGGATGAACTGCAGGTCCTTGCCCGCGAGCAACTCGATCTTGTCGGAGGCCTCGTCGGCGTCCCACCGTTCGACGGTCTCGGAGATGATCGAGGTGACCTCGCCGGCGTAGTTCTCCGCGACGTAGCGAGCGGTGCGGGTCATGTAGTCGTCGAGGCGCGCCCGCATCTTCTCGTCCCCGACGAGCATGTCGGCCAGGCGGCCCAGGAGATCGTCGATCTTCACCCGCAGCGTGGACGAGGAGTCCTCGGTGGCCTCGACGATCATGCGCTTGGCGGCCGCCCACGCCGATCCGGCGGCGCGGCGCACCTCGTCGCGGCCCATGACCTCGTGCTTGAACGTCTCGAGCTTGGCCATGGTGGACGGGTCGTGCTGGAGGTCGCGGGCGAAGTCCTCGACGAACCCGATCAGCGCCACCCGAACGGGATGCTGCTTGTCGACCTTGATCTGCCAGGTCCACTCGCGCAGCTCGCGGTAGGCACGCTCGGAGAGCAGTTCGTTGACGAACTGGGGCGCCCACGTGGGGGCCTTCTCGCGGACCCAGCGGTCGATGGTCTCGGGGTTGGCCTCCACCCAGCCGTGGGCGCGGTCGGCCATGAGGTCCATCAGGGGCAGGTGGCGTCCCTCGTCGAGGAGCTCGGCGAGGATCCGACCGGCCGGCGGCCCCCATTCCGGCTCGGCGATGCGGGAGACGATGGTGCGTTCGATGATCGCGACGGCGTCGTCGTCGCGGAGCACGGCCAGAACGGCACGGATGGCCTTGGCGGCCTGGTCCGAGGCCATCGCGCGGTGGTCGTCCTCGGCCAGCCACTCACCGGCGCGTTCGGGGATGCGGGCGCCGCGGACCTTCTCGCTCACCATCTCGGGGTCGAGGAAGTTCTCCCCCACGAACCCGCCGAGGGAGGTGCCCAGCTGGTCCTTCTTCTTGCGGATGAGCGCGGTGTGCGGGATGGGGATCCCCAGCGGGTGCTTGAACAGGGCGGTGACGGCGAACCAGTCGGCCAGCCCGCCGACCATCCCCGCCTCGGCGGCGGCGCGGACGTAACCCACCCAGGGGTCGGCGCCGTTGTGTAGCGCGTACTCCGCGACCAGATAGACCAGTCCGGCCACGACGAGGAACCCCGTCGCGACCATCTTCATACGACGGAGGGCTGACCTCCGCTCGGCATCGGTCGCCGGGTCGCCCGCCCTGAGAGCGGGCGCGCCGGCACCCACGACCGGGTCGACCGTCAGTGTGCGTCCTCGCGGCCGTGCTTACGGAAGCCGTACATACAGATGAACAGCCCGAGGAGGAAGACGGCGGTGGTCGCCACGACCGCCGCGATGACCAGCCCCAGGGAGACCCCGGCGTTCTCCGTGTAGTACCCGATGGCGGTGATGGGCAGGCCCAGCATGCTCATGCTCAGCAAGATGATCACCGAACCCAGGTAGATCGTAGTCGAGTACAGCGGGTACGTGGGGGCGACCTCCGTCGCGTACGACGGGTAGTACTCCTCGACGATGGCGGCACCAGTGTGCTCGAGCGTCTGACCGGCCATGATGTCGTCCTCTTCTCTCAACTACCGATCCCGGGCCCGTGACCCGAGACTCGTTCTATGTCCCATCTTATTGGAACCCCGGGGATCCGGGGCAACCGCCCGTCGGATCCGCCGCGCGGCGGCGACCAGATTGCGCAGGCTCGGCTCCAACTGCCAGGTGTAACGGCTCTTGAGCCCCCCGTCCGGCACCGCCCACACGCGGTCCACCCCCACCGCGTCCACCGCCCGGAGCAGCCTCGAGTGCAGCAGGTCGATGTCCGGGACGAACCCCGACCGTGACTCGTACACCCCGGGCGCGACCTGACGGGTCAGGGTGTGATCCTCCAGGGCCTCCAGTACCCACTCGATCGACCGCGTCGCGACGATCGCGGTGACGTCGGCGTCGAGTCCCTCGATCGCCGCCCTCATCTCCCGCAAAGACGAGTAGGTGAGGTGCGTGTGGATCTGGGTGTCCGGTCGCGCCCCGGCCGAGGCCAGGCGGAAGGTGCCCACCGCCCAGTCGAGGTACGCGCGTCGGTCCGCGCCGCGGCGCGGCAGGAGTTCCCGGATGGCGGGTTCGTCGATCTGGATGATCGCCGTCCCCGCCGCCTCCAGGTCCGCCACCTCGTCGCGCACCACCAGCGCGAGCTGCGTGGCGACCTCGGGTAGTGCCAGGTCCGTGCGGCAGAAGGACCGCGCGAGCATCGTCACCGGGCCGGTGACCATCCCCTTCACCGGCCGGTCGGTCAGCGACTGCGCGTACCCGGTCCACTCCACGGTCATCGGCGCGGGTCGGGCCACGTCGCCGTACAGGATCGGCGGCCGCACACAGCGCGAGCCGTAGGACTGCACCCAGCCGCTGCGGGTGGCGGCGAACCCGTCGAGCAGTTCGGCGAAGTACTGCACCATGTCGTTGCGCTCGACCTCGCCATGCACCAGCACGTCCAGCCCGATGTTCTCCTGCAGCCGGATCACCGAGGCGATCTCGGCGCGCAGGTAGTCGCAGTACCTGTCGTAGTCGATCCGCCCGTCCGCCAGGTCCCTGCGGGCACGCCGGATCTCCCGCGTCTGCGGGAACGAGCCCAGCGTCGCCGTCGGCAGCGTGGGCAGTCCGAGCCGGTCGGCCTGCCGGGCAGCCCGCTCGGCGTAGGGGACGCGGACCTTGTCGTCGTCGTCGACCCGGGCGGTCCTCGCCCGCACGTCGTCGCGGCGCGCGCTGGGCAGTACCGGCAACCGGCGCCAGCGCGGTGTGGGGCCGTCGACCAGGGCGTGCGCGAGCGAGACCACCTCGGCGACCTTCTGCTCGGCGAACGCCAGCGAGTCCGCGAGCTCGGCGGGCAGGTCGGGCTCGGCGTTCACGTCGTACGGCACGTGCAGCAGCGTGCACGAGGTCGACACCACCACGTCCGGGAAGACGGCCCTCAGGTCACGCAGGTAGTCCAGGGTGGCGAACTTGTCGGTGCGCCACACGTTCTGGCCGTCCACGACACCGGCGTAGAGACGCTTGCCGCGCAGCCCCGGCACGTCCGCGAGGTCCGCCGCCGACCGCCGCCCGTACACGAGGTCCAGGCCGATCGCCTCGATGCCGGTCGCGGCCAGCGCCGACAGCGCCTCCCCCAGGTCGCCGTACTGCCCCGTCACCAGGATGCGCGGTCGCGTCGTCACGGCCGCCAGCCGGTCGTAGGCACGGCGCAACGCCGCGATCTCGTCGGCGGTGCGTTCCATCGTCATGCACGGCTCGTCGAACTGCACGCACGTCACGCCGGCTCCGGCCAGGACGCCCAGCAGCGCCTCGTACTCCGTGAGCAGGCGGGCGAGCAGGTCGATCGGCGCGAATCCCGGCGCGGCGTCGGGCGCCGCCTTGCTCAGCAGCAGCAGCGAGACCGGGCCGGTGACGACGGGCCTGATCTCGAACCCCTGCTCGCGCGCCCGCGCCACCTCCGCGAGCAGCTCGTCCGGCCGCAGCCCCAGCTCGGAGGACTCGTCGAACTCCGGCTGACGGTACAGGTAGGAGGCGCCCTGCAGCGGGACCAGTTCGAGAGGCGGCACGTCGGCGCGGCCGCGGGCGAGCGCGAAGACGGTGTCGACGGGGCCGAGGTCGCGGACGAGCTCGCGGAACCGCGCGGGGACCGCGCCCATGAGCAGGGCGTCGTCGAGGATGTGGTCGTAGAAGGAGAAGGTGTTGCCGGGGATCTGCGTGATGCCCGCAGCGCGCAGGTCGTGCCACGTGGCGTCGCGGAGTCTGCGGCCGGTCGCGAGCAGCTCGGCCCGGGTCCCGTCACCGTGCCAGTACCGTTCGAGGGCGCGTTTGAGCTCGCGGCGCGGGCCGATGCGCGGGTACCCGAGGACGGACGAGGCGCGGGCGGGTTCGAGGTGCGGCGGCGTGGGCGACGACGGTGGCTGTGACGACGGCGGCGGCGGTGACTGTGACGACGACGACGACGACGACGACGACATGATCTCAGCGCGCGGCGCGTGCCATCGCCCGCGGCGCGTCATAGCGGTAGAAACCGTGGCCGCTCTTCTTGCCGAGCCTGCCCGCCTCGACCATCCGCAACAACAGCGGCGGCGGCGAGTACAGCGGCTCGGCGAACTCGGTGTACATCGAGTCGGCGATCGCCTTGATGGTGTCCAGGCCGACGAGGTCTGCCAGGGTGAGCGGCCCCATGGGGTGGGCGCAGCCCAGGACCATGGCCTTGTCGATGTCCTCCGGGGTGGCGAACCCGGACTCGGCCATCCGGATGGCGGAGAGCAGGTATGGCACGAGCAGGGCGTTGACCACGGCCCCGGCGCGGTCGGCGGAGTGGACGACCTGTTTGCCCAGGACCTGCTCGGCGAACGCCTGTGCCCTGTCCCGGGCCGCGGCCCCGGTCTCGAGGGTGCTCACCAGCTCGACGAGCGGGAGCACGGGAACCGGGTTGAAGAAGTGCATACCGATCACGCGCTCGGGCCGGGCGGTACACGTGCCGAGCTTCATGATGGGGATCGACGAGGTGTTGGAGGCCAGGACGGCGTCGGGGTCGGTGACGACCGCGTCGAGTTCGCGGAACACGGCGGTCTTGGCGTCGGTGTCCTCGACGATCGCCTCGATGACCAGCTGCCGGTCGACGAAGTCGCCGAGGTCGGTGGTGAAACGCAACCGCAGGGCGGCCTGCTCACGCTCGCGGGCGGTGATCTTGCCGGAGGACACTCCCCGGTCCAGGGAGTCGAGGATGCGGGCGCGGCCGCTGGTGGTCAGCTCCCGGGTGGACTCCCAGACGAGGACGTCGAGATGCGCGCGGGCGCACACCTCGGCGACGCCGGCGCCCATCTGTCCGGCGCCCACCACGCCGACGCGGGTGATCCGCCCCGGGTCGGCGCCGTCGCGGGAGCTGTTCATCTGTCCAGGGCCCTTCGGGAGGAGGGAACTTGAGGGTGGAGACACCACCGGGGGCCGGGCCGCCTCGTCGAGACGGCCGCGGCCCCCGGTGTGTTCACGCTGTTACCGCGTCGACCGTGTGGGGTCGACCGGTGGTCAGTGGAACTGACCCTCCTCGGTGGAGCCCTTCAGCGCCGCGGTGGACGTGTTGGGGTCGACCGTGGTGGCGATGCGGTCGAAGTAACCGGCGCCGACCTCGCGCTGGTGCTTGACGGCGGTGAAGCCACGCTCCTCGGCGGCCTTGAACTCGCGCTGCTGCAGCTCGACGAACGCCGTCATCTGGTTGCGGGCGTAGCCGTGGGCCAGATCGAACATGCCGTAGTTGAGCGAGTGGAAGCCGGCCAGGGTGATGAACTGGAACTTAAAGCCCATCGCGCCGAGCTCCTTCTGGAACTTGGCGATGGTCTCGTCGTCCAGGTTCGCCTTCCAGTTGAAGGAGGGCGAGCAGTTGTAGGCCAGGAGCTGGTCCGGGAACTCGGCCTTGACGCCCTCGGCGAACTTCTTGGCGTACTCGAGATCCGGGGTGCCGGTCTCCATCCAGATCATGTCGGCGAACGGGGCGTAGGCCTTCGCGCGCTCGATGCACGGCTCGATGCCGTTCTTGACGTGGTAGAAGCCCTCGGCGGTGCGCTCACCGGTGATGAACGGGCGGTCACGCTCGTCCACATCGGAGGTGATGAGGGTCGCGGCCTCGGCGTCGGTGCGCGCGATGATCACGGACGGCACGTTGGCGACGTCCGAGGCGAGGCGGGCCGAGGTCAGGGTGCGGATGTGCTGGTTGGTCGGGATCAGCACCTTGCCACCGAGGTGGCCGCACTTCTTCTCCGACGCGAGCTGGTCCTCCCAGTGCACACCGGCGGCACCGGCGTTGATCATGGCCTTCTGCAACTCGTAGGCGTTCAGGGCGCCACCGAAGCCGGCCTCGGCGTCGGCCACGATCGGGGCGAGCCAGTTCTCGACCGAGGTGTCGCCCTCGATGCGGGCGATCTCGTCGGCACGCAGCAGTGCGTTGTTGATGCGGCGGACGACGGTCGGGACCGAGTTGGCCGGGTACAGCGACTGGTCCGGGTAGGTGTGGCCCGAGAGGTTGGCGTCGCCGGCGACCTGCCAGCCGGAGAGGTACACGGCCTCGAGGCCGGCACGGATCTGCTGGACGGCCTGGTTACCCGTCAGGGCGCCGAGGGAGTTGACGAAGTCCTTGTTGTTGACCTTGTCCCAGAGGATCTCCGCGCCACGACGGGCGAGGGTGTGCTCCTCGACGACGGTGCCCTGCAGCTCCGCGACCTGCTCGGCCGTGTAGTTGCGGGTGATGCCCTTCCAGCGGGGGTTGGTGTCCCAGTCCTGCTGGATCTCTTCAGCGGTACGTGCCTTGCCGATGTTCGACATCGCGACTCTTTTCTGTCTCGGGGGCGGGTCCGGATTCGCACTCTTGCGAGTTACGGCCCCTTACGGGAGACACAATGCCACATGGAAGGCAGCGCGTCTACCTGCGACAAGTGCGAATGTGGCGAGTTTCTTTGCCTTCTTTGCAAAGTTTGCGAAGATTGTGGGGCTCGCCACGGACCTCGGAGGGAAAGCCGATGACGGCCTCACATATGGGATCGCGGCTCCGCCGACTGCGCGAGGAGAACGGCCTGACCCAGGCCGCCTTCGCGCAGTCGCTCGGCTTGTCGTCGTCGTACCTCAACCAACTCGAGAAGGACGCCCGCCCCGTCACCTCCCGGGTCCTGGTGAAGATCTCCGAGGTCTACGGCGTGGACTCCGCGTTCTTCGCCTCGGACTCGGACACCCGGCTCATCGCGGCGGTCACCGAGGCGCTCACCGACACGCAGCTCTCCGCCGAGGTCCCGGCCGCCGAGGTGGTCGACCTCGTCCGCGCGCACCCCGCGCTCGCCCGTGCCTTCATGCTCCTGCACCAGCGCTACCGCAACTCCGCTGACCTGCTCGCCGCGCTGACCGAAACCCGCAACGTCCCGGACACCTCGGTCGACCGCTCGGTGCTGTCCATGCCGCACGAGGAGGTGCGGGACTACTTCTACCAACGGCAGAACTACATCGACTCCCTCGACACCGCCGCCGAGGACCTCACCACCCGCATCCGGCTCAACCGTGGCGACGTCCGCGCCGAGCTCGAACACCGCCTGGCCGAGGCCCACGGGGTCCGCATTGCCCGCCGCGTCGACCTGCCCGACGGGCTGTGGCACCGCTACTCCACCGAGGACCGCCGTCTCGACCTGTCCGCCCACCTCACGCCCGGCCAGCAGGCGTTCCGCGTGGCCTCCGAGCTGGCCTTCCTCGAGCACCGCGACCTGCTCGACAGCCTCGTCGAGGAGGGTTCGTTCAGCTCCCCCGCCGCCGTCGCGCTCGCGCTGCGCGGCCTGGCCAGCTACTTCGCCGCCGCCGTGCTCATGCCCTACCAGCGCTTCCTCGACACCGCCGAGGACTTCCGCTACGACGTGGAGCGGCTCATGGCCTTCCACGCCACCGGCTACGAGACGGTGTGTCACCGCCTGTCGACCCTGCAGCGACCGGGCGCGGCCGGGGTGCCGTTCAGCTTCGTGCGCGTCGACCGCGCCGGCAACATGTCCAAGCGGCAGTCCGCGACCGGGTTCCACTTCACGACCTCCGGTGGCACGTGCCCGCTGTGGAACATCTACGAGTCGTTCTCGTTCCCCGGCAAGATCATGCGGCAGGTCGCGCAGATGCCCGACGGCCGCCTCCACCTGTGGGTCTCGCGCACCGTCACCACCCGTCCGATGCGTTTCGGCCAGCCGCGCAAGACGTTCGCCATCGGCCTGGGCTGCGAGGCCCGCCACGCCCACCGGACCGTGTACGCGCAGGGCCTCGACCTCGACGACGTCGACGCCGCCACCAAGATCGGCTCCGGCTGCCGCATGTGCGACCGCCCCGCGTGCCCGCAGCGGGCCTTCCCGCCGCTCAACCATGCGCTGCGGGTGGACGCCCACCGGTCCTCGCTCTCGCCGTATCTCCTCGACCAACCGTCCGCCCCCGGCGGGACCGCTGGCCTACCCTGACGGCCATGAGCCAGCCCCACGAGAGCAGCGACAGCCACGACGGCACCGACGCGCAGGTCCCCCGCATCCGGCCCGGCGGCTTCCGGGAGCTCGGCCCGTTCGGCTGGGTCGTCAACCGGCTCGGTGCACGCGTCACCGGCTCGCGCGACGTGAACCTCTTCGCCACCCTCGGCCACGCCCGCCGGCTCTTCCCCGCGTGGCTCGCCTACTCCGGGATGATGATGCCGTTCGGCGTGCTGGACCGCCGCACCACCGAGCTGGTCATCCTGCGCGTCGCGCACCTGCGGGGCAGCGCGTACGAGCGGGCCCACCACGAGCGGATCGGCGCGGGCGTGGGTCTCGACGACGACGAGATCACCCGCACGACAGCCGACCCCGCCACCGCCGGGTGGCCGAACCGGCTGCGTGTGCTGTTGACCGCAGTCGACGAGCTGGTGCTGACCAAGGACATCTCCGCCGACACGTGGGCCGGGCTCTCGTCGCACCTCGGCTCGTCCGAACTGGTGGGGCTTGTGCAGTTGGTGGCGCAGTACGACGGGTTGGCCACGACGCTGCACGCACTCCGGGTCCAGCCGGACCGCCCCCGCTGACCCGCCGCGCCTGACCCCGCCGGTCCGCGCCTTCGGCTCGGCCGACTCACGCGCCCCCGTCGGCTCGGCCGACTCACGCGCCCCCTTCGGCTCGGCCGACTTACGCGTCCCCTTCGGCTTACGCGCCCTCTCTGCCCGCAATCGGCCCCGGTGCGCGCCCGGATCGGTCCATTCCCCACGCGCACCCGCCCAACGCGTCCCCGGAAGCCTGCGACCTCGGCGATTCCTGCCGCTCACCCGCCCTGCGCTTGCGCGCCCCCTTCGGCTTACGCGCCCTCTCTGCCCGCAATCGGCCCCGGTGCGCGCCCGAATCGGTCCATTCCCCACGCGCACCCGCCGGAGGCCGCCCGATCAACCGGCCCTGGCGTGCGGCCACTCCCGAGAAGCTCTCCCGCCCTGAGCCCGGATTCCACACCCGCAGCCCTCTCCACAGGCCAGCGCCTCCGGCACCCGTCGACGGCCACCGCGCACCTGCTCGCTTGGCATGCTGCGGTCCATGACTCCACACCGCCGAGGCCCGGTGCACCCCGTACTCACCCGGGCGCGCCTCAGCAGCGAACTGTCCGACCTCCCCCGGCGGCGCCGCGAACGCGACTTCATCAAGATCGCGGACGAACTCTGGCTGCCGACCAGCCACCCGATCAACTTCGAGACCCTATCGGTCGCCTACTCCCGGCTGTACCCGGATGCCGTGCTCACCGGCTGGTCTGCCGCGGTCATGCACGGCATCGCCCCGCCAGACGACGCCGTACCGGAGCTCTGCGTCGGCCCCGTCGGCCGGACCCGCAGTGGCCTCCGGATCCGTCGCTACACCATTCCCCCGTCGGCGATCGAGGTCCGGCGGGGAGTCCGCGTCACGTCCCGTCGCAGGACCGCTTTCGACCTGGCGAGATTCAGCGACCACCTGAGCGGTGTGCTCGCAGTCGAAGCGTTCTATCGACGGGGATACGCACAGCGCGAACTGGAGGAAGACGTCGCTGCGGGCGCCGGCGCGTGGGGGGTCGCTCGGGCCAGGCGTGTGCTCGCCGACGCGCATCCCCGCAGCGAGTCTCCCAGGGAAACGGAGACCCGCCTGTTCCTGCGTGCCGCCGGATTCACGTCTTTCGAGCCCCAGGTGGAGGTGCCGGGGCTCGGGAGCCGGCTCGACCTGGCCGACCCGGTGGCGCGGATCGCCGTCGAGTACGACGGGGCCCACCACGACGATCCCGTCCAACAGTCCAAGGACCGTTACCGACGCAATCGCCTGCAGGCAGCCGGCTGGATCGTCATAGTGCTCGACCGGAGACTGTTCCGACACCGGCGCGAGGAGATCCTCGACCAGGTGCGGGAAGCCTATGCGCGGCGGGCCGCCGGTTCGGCGCCATGAGGCCCCGCGCCCCGCGGCCCCGACAGTCCCGGCCGGACATGCCCCGCGGCCCCGACAGTCCCGGGCAGGCCCCGCGCCCCGACTTACGCGTCCCCAATGGACCCTTCCAGGCGCGCACCCGGCCTCAGGTCGGGCATTCCGAACGCGCAAGCCGAAGGGGGCGCGTAGGTGGGCATCGGCGGGGGCGCCGCTCAGCCCGCGTCGACGCAGGGCAGGCAGACGCGAGCCCGGGCATCGAGCTCCATCGACATCGTCCGCCCCGCCGGTACGGTCACCGGCTGGCCCTGGACCGAGCACGCGAAATCGGCGCCGTTGAGGTTCTCGATGGTGATCTCCGTGTGGGTGCACCGCACCCGCACGTGCGTACCCCGCACCGTCAACCGGAAGGTCAGTCCCGTCCACTCCGCGGGCACCCGCGGGTCGAACGAGATCTCACCCCGGTAGTCGCGCATCCCGCCGAACCCGCTGACGAGGGCCGACCACACCCCGCCGGTGGAGGCCACGTGGATGCCGTCGGCGGCGTTGCCGTGCACGTCGGCCAGATCCACCACGAGCGCCTTGGAGAAGTGCTCGAACGCCTCGTCGCAGTAGCCGATCTCGGCGGCGATGATCGACTGGACCACGGCGGACAGTGTCGAGTCGCCGGTGGTCAACGGGTCGTAGTACTCGAAGTTCGCCCGCTTCTCCTCCTCGGTGAACTCGTCTCCGCGCAGGAACATCGCCAGCACCACGTCCGCCTGCTTGAGGACCTGGTGCCGGTAGATCACCAGCGGGTGGAAGTGCAGGAGCAGTGGCCGGCGGGGATCCTCGAGGTCCTGGTCCCAGACCTCCTTCGCGAGGAAGTCCTGGTCCTGTGGATGGACCTTCAGCTCCTCGTCGAACGCGATGACCATGTTCTCGGCGGCACGCCGCCATTCGCTGGTCTCGTCGTCGCGCAGCTTGAGCCGTCGGCAGACGGCCTCCCACTGGCCGTCACCCAACGCCGCGATCCGCTTGCAGGCGATCGCGGCGGCGACGAGGTTGAACCGGGCCATGGCGTTGGTGAACAGGTTGTTGTCCACGACCGTGGTGTACTCGTCCGGCCCGGTCACACCGTGGATGTGGAACATTCCGTCGCCGTCGAAGAAGCCGAGCGAGACCCACATCCGCGCGGTCTCGACCAGCACGTCCACGCCCTCGCGGATCATGAAGTCCTGGTCCTCGGTGGCCCACATGTACTTGACCATGGCGTGCGCGATGTCGGCGTTGATGTGGTACTGGGCGGTGCCGGCCTCGTAGTAGGCCGACGCCTCCTCACCGTTGATGGTCCGCCAGGGGTAGAGGGCGCCCTTGACGGAGAGGTACTTGGCCCTGTTCCGCGCCTTGTCGAGCATGTTGTAGCGGAAGCGGAGGGCGTTCCGGGCGAACCGCGGCATGGTGTACGTCAGGAACGGCAGGACGTAGGTCTCGGTGTCCCAGAAGTAGTGGCCGGAGTAGCCACTACCGGTGACGCCCTTGGCGGCGATGCCGTTGTACTCGGCCCGTGCCGAGGCCTGGGCCAGCTGGAAGAGGTTGAACCGGATGGCCTGCTGCGTCTCCGCGGGGCCCTCCACCTCGACGTCGGCACGATCCCAGAAGTGGTCGTACCAGTCCCGCTGGGTGCGGTGCAGGTCCTCGACCCCACGCACGCGGGCCCGTCCCAGGGTGCGCGAGCACCGGTCCGCCAGCTCGCTCGCGGGAACCACCTCGGAGGTGTGATACGCGGCCAGTTTGGTCAGCCTGAGTACCCGTCCCGGCGTGACATGGGCGTGGTAGACGATCTTCGAGGAGTCGTCGTCGATCTCGTGGCTCATGGCCACGTCGTCCTCGGTCTCGAGCAGGTGGTCCACGGCGACGGCGATCGTCATGCCCGAGTTGGTGCACCGGTACCCGTGCACGTGGTACCCGCCATGGTCCTCGGTGACCTGGGGCTCGAGCACCCGGTGCTCGAGTCCCTCGGCGCGGCGGGGGTCGAAGCCCTCTGCCGGGGCGTCCTGCGCCGAGGAATGGTATTCGTCCTCGCCGTCCTGCCGATTGAGGACCTGCGAGGAGATCACCACGGGGGCGGGCTCGTCCGGGAGCTCGATCTCGTACGTCATCACCGCGAGGTGCTTCTCCACCATCGACACCATCCGGCTGGTGCGGATGACGACCTTCTTCCCGGCGGGGGTGCGCCACACGATCTCCCGACGCAGCACCCCGTCCCGGAAGTCGATGCTGCGCTCGTAGTGTTCGAGGTCGGCCACGGATAGCCGGAGCGGTTCGTCGTCGACGTAGATGCGGATGGTCTTGGTGTCGGGGGCCTGGATCATCGTCTGGCCCTCGCGGGCGAGCCCGTAGGCGTCCTCGGCGTGCTGGATGTTCCACGTCTCGTGGAAGCCGTTGACGAAGGTGCCGTGCTGGGCGGAGTCGCGCCCCTCCTCCGGGTTGCCACGCATGCCCAGGTAGCCGTTCGCCACCGCGAACTGCGTCTCGGACACCCCGAGCGGCGACGCGTTGGGGCGGGTCTCGACCCAACGCCACGGGTCGGCGGGGTGGGTGGAGCGGTTGATCTCGGGGACCTCGAGGTGACTCCGGAGGTTCACGCCGTAGGTGGTGCGGATGTTGCCGGGCACGGACTGACCGACGGTGTCGTGGACCGGTCCTCGGGAGAAGGGGATACGGGTCACCGGTTCGCCTCCGTCAGTCCGGGGATGAGCTCGGCCAGGTCGACGACGACGAGGTCGGCGCCCTCCGCGAGCAGGGTCTCACGCCCGGCTCCGCGGTCCACGCCGACCACGCGCGCGAACCCGCCGGCGGCGCCGGCCTGCACACCGGAGACGGCGTCCTCGATCACCACGCAGCGGTCCGCGGGCACTCCGAGCAGCTCGGCGCCCCGCAGGTACGTGTCGGGCCGGGGCTTGCCGGGAATCCGTTCGGCAGCAGCGACGAGGCCGTCGACGATCACCTCGAACCGGTCCCGCAGCCCGGCGGCGGTCAGCACGGCCTCGGCGTTCTTGGAACTGGAGACCACGCAGGAGGCGATGCCGGCGGCGTCGAGGGCCTCGAGGTACGCCACCGACCCGGGGTAGGCCTCGATGCCCTCGTCGAGCAACTCACGGAAGATCACGTTCTTGCGCAGACCGAGCCCGTGGACCGTGTCCGCATCCGGGTCGTTGTCGTCGTCGTCGCCCTCGGGCAGGGTGAGGCCCCGCGCGGCGAGCATCGACGCGATGCCCTCCACCCGCGGCTTGCCGTCTATGTACCGGAAGTAGTCCTCATCCGAGTACGGGTCGATCCCCCGGGCGTCGAAGTAGGTGGTGAACATCCGATTCCACGCCTGCATGTGCTTCTCGGCCGTCGGGGTGATGACCCCGTCGAGGTCGAAGAGCACGGCGTCCACACCGTCATGGTCCATAGCGTTGTCCTATTTCCGGGTCGGTTTGACGGGTCGGGGTGTTCGTCCGGGCGCCGATCGGGCTCGTCCGGTGACGGACCAAGGCTAGTCCCACCCGGCGATTTCCACTGCTTCCCCCCGCCCGGGCGCCGCCCCCGACTTCGGGCCCCCCGGAGCGGTCGGCGTCGATCACCGGGCGGCGGCGCGCGCAGCCTTGATGCACAGAACCGGCGGGCCCGGTGGCACTATGAGGGGTAACCGAAAGACAAAGGAGAGAGATGCGCCTCCGCACCAGCACCCCCCGCCGCGTCGCGATCGCCGGCCTCGCGCTGGCCACCGCGGCTGCTCTCACGGCCTGTTCGTCGGACGAGGAGGACCCCCGGGGCGGCGAGCCCACGAGCGAGACCCAGACCTCGGAGACCGTGGCTCAGTCCGCGCCACAGGCGCCCGTGGAGGAACTCGTCCTGTCGGAGGGCGAGGCGCCCGGTGGTGGCGTCGTCCAGGTCGTCGACCGTCCGCTGCTGCAGGAGGCGGTGGACAAGCTCGTCGCCGACCAGGGCCGCCAGCTCATGGAGGACCCGGCGTGCGACAAGGTCTCGCGCCTGGAGACCGTCTCCAACCACGCCACCACCGATGGGGTGACCGCCGCCGTCCGCTACAAGCAGTCGGAGGAGGACGAGACCGAGCACCGCTTCGGCATCGGCATGGTGGGCGAGCGGCTCGACGAGTTCATGGACCGCTCCCTCTACGAGGCGTGCACCACCTCGCGCAGCGCCGCCAACCCGAACGTCGAGCTGAACATGACGGTCACCGACGCCCCGGCCATCGACGGCACCGAGGGCTTCCGGGTCACCAGCGACTTCATCACGACGCGGCCGGACGGCACGCGCGCACTGAGCCGGGCCATCGCCATCCACGGTTTCGCCCGCGACACCACCGTGAGTGTCGAGTACGCGGCCCGCGGTGACGACCCGGCGGCGGACCCCGTCCTGCCGACCGCGGCCGGCGCCCTGGACGCGATCTACGTCGCGCAGATGGAGAAGATCCTCAACGCCGAGTAGTCGCCCGGCACACTGCGGCGGGCCCCCGTCGGGTGGCCCCGCGGCGAGAAGACCGTTCCGCGCACGTCCCTCGAGAGGGAGGTGTGCGGAACGGTCTTCTCGTTGCGGGGACGGGCCGGGGGCCGGGGGCCGGCGGACCCGGTGCCGGGCCCGCCGCAGGCTGTCAGAGGTTGATCATGTGGCCGCCGACGCCCTCGACGGCCTCCTTCATGGCCTCGGACAGGGTCGGGTGCGTGTGCACGTTGCGGGCGATGTCCTCGGCGGTGAGGTCCCACATCTGCGCCAGGGTCAGCTCGGGCAGCAGTTCGGAGACGTCGGGGCCGATGAGGTGGGCGCCCAGCAGCTCGCCGTGCGTGCCGTCGGCGACGACCTTGACGAACCCGGTCGCGTGACCGAGCCCGTGGGCCTTGCCGTTGGCCGAGAACGGGAACTTGCCGACCTTGACGTCGTAGCCCTCGTCCTTCGCCTGGGCCTCGGTCAGCCCGAACGAGGCGACCTGCGGCTGGCAGAAGGTGGCGCGCGGCATCATGCGGTAGTCGCCCAGCGACTGGGTCTCGGCGCCGGCCATGGTCTCGGCCGCCACCACGCCCTGGGCCTCGGCGACGTGCGCCAGCTGCAGCTTGGCGGTGACGTCGCCGAGCGCGTAGATGCCGTCGACGTTGGTCCGCATGTTGTCGTCGATGTCGATCGCGCCGCGGTCGGTCAGCTCGACGCCGGTGTTCTCCAGCCCGTAGCCCTCGACCCGCGGGGCGAACCCGACGGCCATGAGCACCTTGTCGACGGTGACGGTCCGGGTGTCCTCGCCGTCCTTGGACTCGATCTCCACCTCGACCGAATCGCCGTTGTCGCTGATCGAGGTGGTCTTGTGGCCGGTGAGGAGCGTGATGCCGAGCTTCTTGTAGTGCTTGGCGATCTCCTTGGAGACCTCCTCGTCCTCGTTCGGCAGCAGCCGATCCATGAACTCGACGATCGTGACGTCGACGCCGTAGGCGTTCATCACGTACGCGAACTCCATGCCGATCGCCCCCGCGCCGACGACGACGATCGAGTCGGGCAGGTCGCGCGTGAGGATCTGCTCCTCGTAGCCCACCACGTTCTCGCTGAACTCGATCCCGGGAAGCGTCTTGACCACGGAACCGGTCGCGATGATGCAGTTGTCGAAGGTGTACTCCGTGCCGTCGACCTCGATCGTCCTGGCGTCGGTGAACTTCCCGAAACCGTCGATCTCCGTGATCTTGTTCTTCTTCATGAGGAAGTGGACGCCCTTGACGATGCTGTCCGAGACCTTACGGCTGCGGTCGAACGCGGCGCCGAAGTCGAAGCTCACGTCCCCGGAGATACCGAAGAGCTTGCCGTCGCGCTGGACGGTGTTGGCCAGCTCCGCGTTGCGCAGGAGGGCCTTGGAGGGGATACATCCGACGTTGAGGCATACGCCGCCCCAGTACTTCTCCTCGACGACGGCCACCTTGAGGCCGAGCTGCGAGGCGCGGATGGCGGCGACGTAGCCACCGGGGCCCGCGCCGAGGACGATGAGATCGTAATGAGTGTCAGCCACGACACTCAGGGTAGCGCTCCCGGCGGCACCGGAACGGCGGAGCGGGCCGGAACTGCACCCGAAATGACCGACGCCGCCCCCTCCGTGTGGAGAAGGCGGCGCGGGCGCTCGCGTGAGCGAGGATCAGGACAGGTTGCCCAGGACCGACTTGAGGGCGGTGGCGACCAGCTCGCCGATGGTCTCGGCGATCGTGTCGGTGATGTTGCCGGTGGCGCTGCCGCCGCTGAGGGAGCCGGACTCGCCGGAACCGGCGCTGAAGAGGTCGGTGATGGAACCCATTGTGTGTATCTCCGTTTATTGAAATGCACTCCCGCGTTGATCGGGAATGGCCGGGTCAGTCGACCCGCAGCTACGGAAGATGCTACTGACCTCACGAACGCGTAACAAGAGCCTGTGAACATCCGGGGTGGGTTTCGGTCTGTTCGCTTGATCACGTGCATCATCGAGGGCATGACCGACACCACGACCTCCGACCCGTTCCTCCACCTCGAGGCCGTCGACTCCCCCGAGGCGCTCGGATGGGTGCGTGAGCGCAGCGACCGGACGGTCGCAGATCTCGCCACCGGCGATCATGCCGAAGCCGCGCATTCCCGCGCCCTGGAGATCCTCGACGCCACCGACCGGATCGCGTGGCCGGTCCTGCGCGGCCGGTACGCCTACACGCTGTGGAAGGACGGTGACCACCCCCGCGGGCTGTGGCGCCGGGTGCCGTGGACCGTGCTGGCCGACGGGGCGCCGGGGGTCGACCACCCGGCCTGGGAGACGCTCGTGGACGTCGGGGCCCTCGCCGACGAGGAGGGCGTCAACTGGGTGTACTCCGGCACGGTCGTGCGTCGTCCCGTCGACGACCGGGCGCTCCTGCGGTTGTCCCGCGGGGGCGCGGACGCCGTGGAGGTCCGGGAGTTCGATCTGACCGAGCGCCGCTTCGTCACCGCCGGGGAGGGGGCGTTCCACCTGCCCGAGGCCAAGTGCTCGGTGTCCTGGGTGGACCGCGACACCGTGCTCCTCACCGCGCCGCTGGACCCGGACGGCTCCGACGCCACCGACTCGGGGTACGCGCGTGTGGTGCGGCTCTGGCGTCGCGGGACCGATCCCGCCCAGGCCCCGGTGATCTTCGAGGGCCGCACCGACGACGTCGCGGTGGGCGCCTCGCACGACCCCGTCACCGGGCGGTTCCTGGCCAGCCGGGCGCCCGACTTCCACACCTCGCAGGAGGTGTTCTGGACCCCGGGCACCGACCCCGCCTCCACCACCCCACTCGCGGTGCCCGTGCCCGAGGACTGTGACGTCACCTCGTGCGGCGACTGGCTCATGCTGCGCCCCCGCACCGATCTGGAGATCGCCGGCCGCTCCCACCCCGGAGGGTCGGTGCTCGTGGTGCCGTGGGCCGCCGTCGACGCCGAGCCGGGTCGGCTGCCGGAGCCCGTCGTGCTGTTCTCCCCCACCCCGTCCACGACCGTGGAGGACGTCAACTGGGGCCGCGGCCGGATCCTGCTCACCGTCCTCGACGACACCGAGTCGCGGATCGACGCGTTCTCCCTCCCCGACACCGCCGACGGCGAGTGGTCCCCGTTGCCCGTCGAGGGCCTGCCGGAGCACGTCTCGGTCGACGTGCTGTCCTGCGACCGGCTCTCCGGGATGGACGACGACCCGGTATCAGGAACCGCACCCGGTTCAGCCGCACCTACCTACGCGGGCGAGCGCCCACACCCCGACGACGCGGTGCTCGCGGTCTCCGGGCCCGTCGTCCCGCCGTCGCTGGTCCTGCTCCGGGCGGACGGCAGCACCACCACCCTCGGCTCGACGCCGCACCGGTTCGACACCTCCGGAATCGAGGTCACCCGCCACACCGCCGTGAGTGACGACGGCACCGAGGTGCCCTACACCGTCATGCGCGGGCCCGGCCCCGCCGGACCACGCCCGACCATCCTCTACGGCTACGGCGGGTTCGAGGTGTCCATGCGCCCCGCCTACGCCGCCCTGCGCGGTGCCCTCTGGCTCGAGGAGGGCGGGGTGTACGTCGTGGCAGGGATCCGCGGCGGCGGCGAGTACGGGCCGTCGTGGCACCGCGCCGCCGTACGAGAGAATCGTCCCCGGGCCTTCGAGGACTTCGCATCCGTGGCCCGCGCCCTCGTCGAGGAGGGCGTGACGACCCGCGATCAGCTCGGGGCGACCGGCGGGTCCAACGGCGGCCTGCTCATGGGCGTCATGCTCACCCGCTATCCGGAGCTCTTCGGTGCCCTCGCGATCGCTGTGCCCCTGCTGGACATGAAGCGCTACCACCTGCTCCTGGCCGGAGCGTCGTGGATGGCCGAGTACGGGGACCCGGACTCCGCCGACTGGGACGACTTCCTGGGTGCCTACTCCCCCTACCAGCACATCCGGCCCGCCTCGGAGGTCCGCTACCCGCCGGTCCTCATGACCACCTCGACCCGGGACGATCGCGTCCATCCGGGCCACGCCCGCAAGATGACCGCCGCCCTGGAGGACGCGGGACACGAGGTCCGGTACTACGAGAACATCGAGGGCGGGCACGCCGGCGCCGCCGACAACTCCCAGGAGGCCCGGAAGGCGGTCCTCACCTACGAGTTCTTCAGGCGCCGACTACCTCGTCGTCGTCCCCACCAGGGGTGACGGCACCCAGCTCGCGGTCGATCCACGACAGCACCCGGGCGACCACCTCGGCGGGGCGGCGGGCCCACGCGTTGTGGCCCAGCGCCTCCGGCTCCAGCTCCAGCGTCGTCCGCGCCGAGGGAAGCATGGCCAGGAGGTTCCGCGCCGCGCCGGCCGGGGCCAGAGGGTCGTCGGCGATCGCCACCGCCAGCGCCGGCACGGTGACCTGCGCGAGGCCCGCCGGGTAGTCGAGGTCCGCCCGTGCCGGCTGCATGACGCCGCGTCCGGCGAGCCTGGACCAGTCGCGGACGCGGTCGGCCGGGATCCTCCCCTGTGCGCCGAAGAACTGGCCCGGCACGTGCCCGGACAGCCAGGCCAGCGTCGGGAGGATGACCGACGCGGCGCGCAGCTTGTGCCCGAAGGAGCCCGGGAACCCCCGGTGGAACGGTGACTGTGCGGCCACGGCGATCAGGCCCACGACCCGCGGGTCGTGGCGGGCGAGGTGGTAGACGCCGATCTGCGCGCCCATGCTGTGACCCAGCAGCACGACGGACTGGGTGCCGAGACGCTGCTCCATCGCGTCCAACGCGAGCGGGACGTCCTCGGCGGCGCTCTCGTGGTAGCCGGCCGGGCCGCTGCGACGCCCGATGCGGTAGGTGCTCTCACCCTGACCGCGGAGCTCGGTGATGGCGACGTCGACGCCCTCGGCCGCCAACGCGCGGGCGAGGGGGAGGTAGTACCGGGCGCCGACGGCGATGCCCGGCAGCACCAGGATCGCCGGCCGGCTCTCGTCCCGCCGAGCCGTCTCGACGATCAGCAGCGGACTCGTGCTGCCGTCCGAGTGCTGCAGCTCCACCCGCTGCGGGTCCTCCATTGTGGTCATGTGTACAGGATGCCGGACTACGCTCCGGTCTGCGCGGTCACCCCTGGATACGACGAACCCCGCACCACCGGTCGTCGGTGGTGCGGGGTTCGTGGAGGTCCGGGGCGGCGCGTGCGCCGCTCTGGATCAGGGGATCAGGCTCAGCCCCAGCTGGCGCCCATGGCGCGACCCATCATCGGCCAGGACTGCTTGAGGTCGTCCTCCCAGTAGCCCCACGAGTGGGTACCGTTGGGCGCGAAGTCGAAGTGGGCCGGGATGCCGAGCTCGCCGAAGCGGCGGGCGAGGTTGGCAGTGCAGTACTGGGTGGCCGCCTCGATGACGCCGCCGACGATCGCCTGGTTGGCCAGCGCCGGGATGCTGTTGCGCAGACGCCAGTTCTCAAGCGACTCGTGCGGCCCGGGCAGGCCGTTGCCGGTTGAGATAAACATCGCCGGGAGCTGGTTGTTCTTCATCTGCTCCTGGAAGCGGAAGGCACCCCAGACCGGGTCGTTGTCGAACCAGTTGTTGGTCCCCGTGCGGGGCTCGCCCGGGAAGGGGCCCCACATGTTGTCGAGGTTCGCGCCGCCGCGCATACCGGTGACGATGTTGATGAACTGGTAGCCGATCGGCGTGGAGGTCTCGGCACAACCCGAGTACGAGCCGATGGCCTGGAACCTGCCCGGGTGCTTCTGCGCGATCGTCAGGACCGAGGTGGCGGTCATGGAGATCGCCGCGAGGCCACGCTTACGGCCCTGGTAGTTGCCGCCGTAGCGGCCCTCGAAGAGGTTCGGGAGCTCCTCGGCGAGGTAGGTCTCGAACGCCATCGGGCGGTCGGTCTCGCGCGCGAAGCGGGTCTGGACGTTGGGATCGTGCCGCTGCCAGTCCGTGTAGTACGAGAAGGCGCCGCCGATCGGGGTGACGGTCCACGCGTCCTTGTCGGACATGAACTTCTTGACGTCGGACTGCGCCTGCCAGGTGGCCGAGTCCTCGCCACCGCCGGCACCGTTGATCAGGTACAGCACCGGGGCCCCGGCGTTGCCGTCACGCGGCGGCTGGACGATGTTGGGGACCTCGA
This sequence comes from Dietzia kunjamensis, assembly GCF_045689975.1. GTDB lineage: Bacteria > Actinomycetota > Actinomycetes > Mycobacteriales > Mycobacteriaceae > Dietzia > Dietzia kunjamensis. Next base: position 2,817,799 of record NZ_CP143297.1, read on the forward strand.
TCGCCATCTTGTCCGACCACACCGAGACGATCATGCGGCCGTCGGGCAGCTTGGTCTCGACGACCTTGTTCGCGGCCGTGGCCTTGGTGTACTGGATGCTTCCGCCCTGGGCCTGGGCCGTGCCCGTGGCGACGACGGGGACCATGGCCGCAGCGAGGGCCGCTGTCGCGACCTTCGTGCCGAACCGCTTCACTGAACGCATATTTCGACGCCTTACATTCTCGTTGTTCACAGACGGACCCGGGCATTCCTGCGGGAACGCTAACCCGATTCCCAGTAGTCACACAAGTCCCACTAGACACAGTAGTACCACTATTGCGTCCGCAGGTTGTGCGTATTGCATCCGCGGGGCACGCTCCGAGGCTCCCACAGTCAGGTGAACGGAGGGTAACCGCAGAGCCGGCCGGTGCGGCTCACGTCAACATTATCGACGGTGACCCGCGCCCCGTTACCGGTATGAACAAACTTATATTCGCGGATCTCCCACGGGGCAAGTACCGGCGACCGGCAGGGGTGCGAGGAAGGGCCCCGGACGCCAGTCCGGGGCCCTTCCTCTAGTCGGTGGACGACTCAGGCCATGAAGCCCTTACCCAGAGCCTCCTGGAGGTCGCCACCGGCGAAGTAGCCGATGCCCTTGACCAGGTTGTTGACCCAGCCGAGCATATCCGCGACGACACCGAAGGTGCCTTCCTTGCCGAGGATGCCGCCCAGGCTGCCGTCGGCGCCAAATGCTTCGCTGCCCATGTTTTTCTCCTTCACGTACGTGGCGAGTGCGGTGTTCCGTCACTCGGGAAACTGCAAGGGGTGACCGCTGTCAGGCCCGCGGTCGCGGCACAGGCCCGGAAGCTGATTCCGGGAGGGGACCTCAGGTCACTCGGGAACGGACTCGCCGAGGCTGCCCAGGACGGTGTCCAGGCCGTCGCCGGCGAGCGAACCGGTCATACCGGTGATGCCGTCGAGAAGGTTCTTGACCGCGGTGAGCGCGGCACTGATGGCGCTGAAGTCAGGCATGCGTTTCTCCCTTTTGCTGTGATGTCGCCCCGACTCGTGGGGCCCTCGGTAAGGTTAACCTAAGTCGCGTTGATGTCAATCGTGACGCGCGTCTCAGATCCTCCCCTTGACGCTGGCCAGGCACCTATCCCGGGCCCGTGTCCTGGGCCACTGTATCCCACCGATGCTTAAGAAGACTCATTAATCGGCCATCCTCCACAGAAGTTCCCTCACGCGTCTCCCCCCGGACACTTGTCGCTGGTGAGCGCCGTTCCGACGTCACTTCCTGTTCACCCTCGGGGATCACCGTGGGTGCTGGTGTCACCCCGGCGCGCACCCCTCCGGAGACGCCGAAGCGGCCCGCGCGAGGGAGATCGCGCGGGCCGCATTCGGAACCGTCAGGGGCAGTCGCCGCCCCGGACGGGGCTCGTGTCACTGCAGGAAGCCTCCTGTCAGCGCCTCCTGGAAGTCACCTCCGGTGAAGTACGCGAGGCCGGAGAACATGTCTCCGAACGCGCCGAGGAAGTCGTTGAGAAAGCCCAGTGCGCCACTGACGCCGGCAAGGGATCCGAACTCGGGGAAGGTCATCGTCTGCTCCTAGAGGTGTTCTGGTGTGTCGTGGGTGGGTCGTGACGGCTATTCGGCGCTGATGCTCGTGATCGCGCCGATGAAGTCGTTGACCCCACCCTCGCCACCCAGGGACCCGGTGAAGAAGACGACGGCGCCGAGGATGTCGGTGATTCCGCCGAAGAGGTCGGACAGTTGACCGAAGTTGGGCATGGAGGTCTCCGTTCTCAGTGTGTATCGGCGCCCTCCGGGGCGCCTGACACAGACATTAGGGCGGCCGTTCAGCAGCCACCAGAGACGAAACCGTTCCTTAACCGCAGGTCACAGACGTTTCACGCGGGACGACCCACGTGACGATCCTGTTACGCGACCCAATGCCCCAGGAGAGCCCGATAAGAACCGTGGCCCGCACCGGATCTCCGGTGCGGGCCACGGCCGCGTGCTGGGATGGGCTACATCAGAAGCCCATGCCGCCCATCTCGTCGCCACCCGGCATGGCGGGCGCGGCGGGCTCGGGCTTGTCGGCCACGACGGCCTCGGTGGTGAGGAACAGCGCGGCGATCGACGCGGCGTTCTGCAGCGCCGAGCGGGTCACCTTGACCGGGTCGTTGATGCCGGCCTCGAGGAGATCCTGGTACTCGCCGGTGGCGGCGTTCAGTCCCTCGGCGCCCGGCAGGTTGCGGACCTTCTCGGCCACGACGCCCGGCTCGAGGCCGGCGTTGTGGGCGATCTGCTTGAGCGGGGCGCTGAGCGCGAACTTGACGATGTTCGCGCCGGTGGCCTCCTCGCCCTCGAGGGACAGGCCATCGATGGCGACCTCGGACTTGACCAGGGCGACGCCGCCGCCGGCGACGATGCCCTCCTCGACGGCCGCCTTCGCGTTGCGCACGGCGTCCTCGATGCGGTGCTTGCGCTCCTTGAGCTCGACCTCGGTGGCCGCGCCCGCCTTGATGACGGCGACGCCGCCGGCGAGCTTGGCGAGACGCTCCTGGAGCTTCTCGCGGTCGTAGTCGGAGTCCGAGTTCTCGATCTCGGCGCGGATCTGGTTGACCCGACCCTCGATCTGACCCTGGTCTCCGGCACCCTCGACGATGGTGGTCTCGTCCTTGGTCACGACGACCTTGCGGGCCTTGCCGAGCATGGAGATGTCGGCGGTCTCGAGCGAGAGGCCGACCTCCTCGGAGATGACCTGGCCACCGGTGAGGATGGCGATGTCCTGCAGCATGGCCTTGCGGCGGTCTCCGAAGCCCGGGGCCTTGACGGCGACGGACTTGAAGGTGCCGCGGATCTTGTTCACGACCAGGGTCGACAGGGCCTCGCCCTCGACGTCCTCGGCGATGATGAGCAGCGACTTGTTCTCGCCGATGACCTTCTCCAGCAGCGGGAGCAGGTCCTTGACGGTGGAGACCTTGCCGGAGACCAGCAGGACGTACGGATCCTCCATGACCGCCTCCTGGCGCTCCGGATCCGTCTGGAAGTACTGCGAGATGTAGCCCTTGTCGAAGCGCATGCCCTCGGTGAGCTCGAGGTCCAGACCGAAGGTCTGGGACTCCTCGACCGTGATCACGCCCTCCTTGCCGACCTTGTCCATGGCCTGGGCGATGAGCTCGCCGATGGCCGGGTCGCCGGCGGAGATCCCCGCGGTGGCGGCGATCTGCTCCTTGGTCTCGATCTCCGTGGCGGAGTCGATCAGGTGCTTGGTGACGGCCTCGACGGCCTTCTCGATGCCGCGCTTGATGCCCATGGGGTTGGCACCGGCGGCGACGTTGCGCAGGCCCTCGCGCACGAGCGCCTGGGCGAGAACGGTGGCGGTGGTGGTTCCGTCGCCGGCGACGTCGTCGGTCTTCTTGGCGACCTCCTTGACCAGCTCGGCGCCGATCTTCTCGTACGGCTCCTCGAGCTCGATCTCCTTGGCGATGGAGACGCCGTCGTTGGTGATCGTGGGGGCGCCCCACTTCTTCTCCAGCACGACGTTGCGGCCCTTGGGGCCGAGCGTGACCTTGACGGCGTCGGCGAGCTGGTTGAGACCGCTCTCCAGGCCGCGCCGGGCCTCTTCGTCGAACGCGATCATCTTTGCCATGGGGTGAATCATCCTCCGGGTATGGGGTGACACGCGTGTGGTCAGCGTCGGTGCCCGCGACGGACGGTGCGGACCGTGTCGGATCCGCGCCTCACCTTGCGACCTCGGTTCTCAGATCTTGCTGGCACTCAGGGTAGCCGAGTGCCAATCGCTTTTCTAGCACTCGCCCCCGACGAGTGCAAAGGCCCGGACGGCTGATTCGCGCTCGGCGAACGACCCTCACGTCGCCCGGCCCTGCCCTACCATCGAGACGCCGTCCCACCCGTTCGCTCGAAAGGCTCGTCAATGCCCACCGAACCCGCCGCAGCAGGCGCCATCGAGAGCTCCATCGAGATCGACGCCCCGCCGGCCCGGGTCTGGGAGGTCATCTCCGAGGTCCGCAACGCCCCCCAGTGGAGCAGCCAGGCCTGGAAGATCTTCCCCCTCGGCGGCCGCACCGCCAAGGGCACGTGGGCGCTGAACCTCAACAAGCGCGGGCCGCTCCTGTGGCCCACGACCAGCCGTGTGGTGGAGTTCGAGCCCGGCCGCCGGTTCGCGAACCGCATCACCGAGAACACCACCATCTGGGTCTTCGACCTCGAGCCGACCCCCGCCGGCGGCACGCTCCTCACCGAGCGTCGCGAGGTCCCGGACGGGCTGACCTTCATCTCCCGATTCCTCACGGACAAGGTGTTCGGCGGTCAGAAGTCGTTCACCAGCGAGCTGGACCGGGGCGTGTCCACCTCCCTGCAGCGGATCAAGGCGCTCGCCGAGCGGGGCTGAGGCCGGCATGGCCCGGGCCGCCGCGGCCCTCATCGCGGGCTCGCTCCTCGCGTCGCTCTCCGGCTGCGCCCTGTGGTCGGGCGGCGGCGACGACACCGACGAGCCCACCCGTGAGCAGCCCGGGCCCACCCTGGCCGCCGGCCCACCGCCCGCGGACTGGCAGGACGTCCGCAGCCCCACCGGGCTTGTGTACTCGGTTCCGCCGGGGTGGGAGGTCGGGGACCCGTTCGGGGTCGACCACGACGCCGGCGACCCCGGATCGGATTGGGGATCGGGCTACGTCACCACCGCCAACGCCATCGCCGACCGTGGCTACTGCCGGCTCGGGGGCCTGAGCTTCCGGACCCTGGTCGGCATCAGCGCGACGGCACTACCGGGCGAGGCGCGTGAACAAGCCGAATCGGCGTCCCGGGCCATGGCGGATTCGATCGACCGACGGTTCACCCAGGCCGGTGCCGACGTCCCCGTCCCCGATGCCCGCAGCATCGGGGTCTCGGGGGTGCCCGCCTGGTACGTCTCGCTGCGCGGCGAGGTGCGTCCCCCGCGCAACGACTGCACCCCGCCGACCATCCGCTTCGACACCATCGCGGTGTCCACGCGGGGCCCGGACGGCGCGCCGGCCTCACTGGTGTTCGTCCTCATGTCCGACGAGGGCGAGGCCGGCGTGCAGCCCACGGAGACGATCGACGCCGTGGTGGCGTCCCTGCGCTACGACATCTCGGTGTGACGCCACCCGGGCGCGGCCACCCGGTTCAGGCCGCGGTGGCGGAGTCGCGGCCGCCCGTCGCGGGATCGCCCCCGGCGGGCTCCGCGACCACGTCATCTGTCCGCGCATCCTCCGTCCGCGCGTCACGCGGCAAAAATTCCGCCCACCCCTGGTCGCAGCGGGCCCACGCCCAGCCGGCGTCCGCCGCGGCGTCGGCCGCGTCAACCGGGACGGTCCGCCGGCGCACGGGGACGTCCGGCCCGTCCTTCGCCTGGATGAGCAGGCAGTCGCCAGACCGCTCGAAGCGGAAGCAGCGTTCGCCGTCGACCTCCAGCTCCAACCGGTCGCCGTCGATCAGGAGCTTGCCGATCAGCTGGCCCAGGAGTTCACGGGTGACCCACGGCAGCGTGCCGCGGGGTCGACCGCGCACCGCGTGGTCGGCGATCCCTGCGCCCACCATGGTGGGCCGACGGTGGACGTCGACATCAATGCGCTCGCGCGGGTCGGCCGCCAGTCCCAGCTCGGGCGAGGTCACGCGGAGCTGGCGCGGGGCGGCGTACCGCATGACGGCGTTGACCACGAGTGGGCGGGTGATCACCTCGGGCCGGATGACCACGCCCACGCCGTCGATCTCCGGGCGCGAGCACAGAGCGCCGGTCTCGCCGATCGCCTCGGCCTCCGGGAACCGCTCCGACACCTCGTCGCACAGCGCCTCGAGGTCCGCCCGCACATGTGCGGGCAACTCCTCGACGGAGGTGAGCTCGCGGAGCTCCTTCTCAGCAGGGGTGACGACGATCACAAAGCTACTCATGTGCACACCATACTTCATGCTGCGTTCACTTTCCGTTCATGTCGCCGAGTCGTGTCGGAGCGGGCAACTACTCTGTGCGCATGGCCGACTCCCCCGCGTTCGCTGACCCCCACGCCGATCTCGCCCCGCTCGCGGCCGCGGTCGCCGCCCAACTCGACCGGGCCCGCTCCGATCTCGCCGATCTCGTCGCCCTGCCGTCGGTGCACGATGCCGAGCCGGATGCCTGCGCACAGGCCAGCGACCTCGTCCGCGGCCTGCTCACGGACCTGCCGATCCCGGGCCTGGGCCCGGACTCGGTCGAGGTGATCGAGACGTCCGACGGGTCGCGCGCGGTGTTCGCCCACCGCCCGGCCGCACCCGGCCGCCCCACCGTGCTGCTCTACAGCCACTACGACGTCCAGCCCTCCGGGGACCCGGGCGAGTGGACGTCCTCGCCGTGGGAACTGACCGAGCGCGACGGCCGGTGGTACGGCCGCGGTGCCGCGGACTGCAAGGGAAACCTCGTCGTGCACCTCGCCGCCCTGCGCGCCCTCGCCGCCCTGGGTGACGACGACGAGGTCGGCGACCCCGGGGCGGACCCGCTGGACGGCCTGGGGATCCGACTCGTCGTGGAGGGCTTCGAGGAGACCGGCGGAGGGGGCCTGGACGATCTCGTGGCGTCGCGGCCCGACCTGGTGGCGGCGGAGGCGATCCTCATCGCCGATTCCGGGAACGTCTCGGTCGGCACCCCCACGCTCACGACCAGCCTCCGGGGGATCGCCAACCTCGTCGTCGTCGTCGACACCCTGGAGGCCGGGGTCCACTCCGGACAGTTCGGGGGCGCGGCGCCCGACGCGCTCGCCGCCCTCATCTCCATCCTCGCCTCGCTGCGCGACCCCGCCACCGGCGCCACGACCGTCGACGGCCTAGACTTCACCGGCGAGTGGGACGGGCAGGCCTACCCCGAAGAGACGTTCCGCGCCGACGCCGGGATCCTCGACGGGGTGGAGGTCTCCACGGCGGCCCCGCTCGCGGACCTGGTGTGGTCACGGCCCGCGGTGACCGTGCTGGGGATCGACTGCCCGCCGGTCGAGGGGGCGATCGCCGCCGTCCAACCCCGAGCCCGCGCCCTGGTCAACCTGCGCGTTCCACCCGGGATCGACCCGGTCGAGGCGCAGCGGCTACTCACCGCGCACATCGAGCGGCGCAGGCCGTGGAACGCCCGGGTGACGGTGGAACCCGAGGCCGTCGGCCACCCGTTCCGCTCGGTGCCGGCGGGCGGCTCGGACCCGGTCCACGACCTGCTCTCGCAGTGCCTGGTGCAGGCCTACGGTGCGGAGGAGGTCGCCGTGGTCGGCTCCGGCGGATCGATCCCGCTGTGCACCGCGCTGCAGCGGGCGCATCCCGACACGAGCATCGCACTGTTCGGCGTCGAGGACCCAGCGGCCGCGATCCACTCCCCCGACGAGAGCGTCGACCCGCGGGAGATCGAGCGCATCGCACTGGCGGAGGCGGCGTTCCTGCAGCGCTACCGCTGAGCCCCCGGCCCGGCGAACCGGTAACGGTGTGACGCCCGTGGACCGATACTGTCACCAGTGGCGGTTCGACCAGGTCTCGGCTGCCCGGAAGAAGGAGCCGCCATGCCCGTGCCCGCACTCGCCCACCGCGTCACCCGCGCAGGCCGCGCCCTCCTCGCGACCGCTGCCGCCGCCGCACTGACGGTGGGACTGCTCCCCGCCCCGGCGCAGGCGCAGGGACTGCCGGGGTCGATCAGCCCGGAGCAGATCGCCAACGGTGCTCTCGGCACCATCTCGCCGGAGAGCCTCAGCCAGCTCCTCTACTTCGGCAACCTGCCGGGCTCGTCCGGGTCGTCGATGATGGGCATCGCCAACCGACTCGGATTCTCCCCCAACATGTTCGCCGGACCCCCGCCGCCGGCACCCCAGCCCAACCCGAACATCACCGAGACGCGCGTCGTGAGCAAGGAGATCGACGGACGCTACGAGCGGTGGCTCATCGACTCGGCCGACATGAAGCGCGGGATCACCGTCGAGGTCTACCGCGCGCCCAACGGTAATCAGAACGCGCCGTTCCTCTACCTCCTCGACGGTGTCGGCTCCGAACTCCCCAGCGGCTTCATGCAGTGGGGCGCGGCAGAGCAGTTCGCGGACGAGAACGTCAACCTCATCATCCCGACCGGTGGCCAGGGTTCGATGTGGGCGGACTGGAACGAGCCCGACCCGGTGCTGGGCATCAGCAAGTGGGAGGCCTTCATCACCCGCGACCTGCCCGCCCTGGTCGAACCCGAGGTCAGCACCAGCCGCAGCCGCGCGATCGGCGGGATCTCGATGGGCGCTGGCGCGGCCGTCACCATCGCCACCCGCCACCCCGATCTCTACCGGGCCGTCTTCGGCGTCTCGGGCTGCTACTCCACCGGCACGCTCGGTCAGATCCTCACCCGCTACACCGTGGAGAGCCGCGGCGCCACGCTGACCAACATGTGGGGCGAGCCGGGCAACGCTCAGTGGGCGGACCACGACGCGCTGATCAACGCGGAGGAGTTGCGCGGAAAGGCGATCTACCTCTCGTCCGGCACGGGCGTGGCCAACCCGGGCGACTGGGAGGACTACAACAACGACGCCGCCAACTTCGTCGCCGGCATGGCGCTGGAGCAGGCGACCGGGCAGTGCACACGCGCGGCGGACCGCCGCCTGCGCGAACTGCGCATCCCGGCGACGATCGACCACCTGCCCACCGGGCTGCACAACTGGTCCTACTACTCGCGTCAGATCCCCGTCGCCTGGAACGCCATCCGCGGCGCGCTGTGACCCCGCCGGGGCCGGAGGGGGTCCTGCGCTCGCCGCGATACGCTCACCTCCGTGAACTCCCGCCCGGATCTTGACCTGACCCTGCGTCTGTCGGCGTCCGCGGCCGATTCCCGACGGGGGATCGTCCGCGCACACCCGGAGGTGATCCTCGCGCTGGGGATGCGCGAGTGGGATGCCATCGAGATCATCGGCGCCCGCACCACGGGCGCCGTGGTCGCCGCCGCGGCCACGGGCGCGCCGAGCGGCGTGCTGGTGGTCGACGAGGTGGTGGCCGCCAACTGCGGCCTGGGCGAGGACGCGCGGGTGACCGTGCGGGCCGCGCAGGTGACGGGCGCGCAGTCCGTCGAGGTCCAGGGCCTCCCGCCGGCGGGCCGCGGTGTCGCCGAGCGTGTACTGCGGTCGGCGCTGCTGGGCAAGGTGGTGCGGGTCGGGGACTCGGTCACGCTGATGCCGCGCGATCTCGGCCCCGACTTCCCCACCTCCGACACCACCCGAACCCTGCGCAACACCATGGGCGCGGCATGGAGCACCGAACTGCTCACCGTCATCGCGACCGTGCCCGGCGGGACCGTCTCCGTGCAGCCCACCACGGCGATCGTGACCGGCGTGGGCACCGGGGGCACGGGGGCCGCGAGTACGGGAACGACGACGAGCCCCCGCACCACGCCGGCTCCTGCCGTCACCGGCGTGCACGGCCCGGGTTCGGCCATCACGGCCGTCGCGAGGGAAGACCTCGTCGGGGTCGCCGACCGGGCCGAAGTGCTGGAGCAATGGCTCTCCCTCGCGCTGGACCGCTCGGAGTTGTTGCGGACGCTGGGCGCGTCGCCGCACCTCGGGGTGCTGGTGGCGGGACCTCCGGGCGTCGGCAAGGCGACGCTGGTCCGCTCGGTCGCCGGCCACCGACGGCTCGAGGTGGTCGACGGGCCCTCGGTCGGAGCGCTCGACCCCGCCTCACGACTCGAGGCGGTACGTGCCGCCGCCGAGCGGGCCCGCGAGAATGGCGGGATCCTGCTGGTCACCGACGTCGACGCACTGCTCCCCGCCCAGCCCGAGCCGGTGTCCACGCTGGTCCTCGACCGACTGCGGTCGGTGGTGGCGTCCCCAGGATCGGTGCTGGTGGCGACCTGCGTGCGCCCAGAGGACGCCGACGCCCGGCTCCGCGAGCCCGACCTCTGCGACCGCGTGCTCGACCTGCCCCTGCCCGACGCGGCCGACCGCGCCGCGCTGCTGGAGGTCATGCTCAGAAACGTGCCCACCGGGACGCTGGACCTGCGCGCCGTCGCCGAGCGCACCCCCGGGTACGTCGCCGGCGACATGAGGGCACTGACCCGGGAGGCGGCCCTGCGGGCGGCCGGGCGGGCCGCGGGCAACGGCGTCACCGACCGGCCCGCGCACGGCGACCCCGCGCCCGACCACCCCGCGCCCGACCACCCCGTCGCCCGTCTGGAGCAGGACGACCTCCTGGGCGCGATCAGCGTGATCCGGCCGCTGTCCCGGTCCGGCACAGAGGAGCTGAGCCTCGGATCGATCACCCTCGACGACGTCGGGGACATGGAGGAGGTACGTCAGGCGCTCACCGAGACGGTGCTGTGGCCGCTGCAGCACCGCGACTCCTTCGAACGGCTGGGGGTCCAGCCTCCGCGGGGCGTGTTGTTGTACGGTCCCCCGGGCTGCGGCAAGACGTTCGTCGTGCGGGCCCTCGCCGCGAGCGGGCGGTTGACAGTGCACATGGTCAAGGGCGCCGAGCTCATGGACAAGTGGGTCGGGTCCTCGGAGAAGGCCGTCCGCGACCTGTTCCGCAAGGCCCGGGACTCCGCGCCGTCGCTGGTGTTCCTCGACGAGATCGACGCGCTCGCCCCGCGGCGGGGCCAGTCCGGCGATTCGGGCGTCGGCGACCGGGTCGTCGCGGCCCTGCTCACCGAACTCGACGGTGCGGAGCCACTGGGTGATGTGGTCATCCTCGGCGCCACCAACCGGCCCGAACTCATCGACCCCGCCCTGCTGCGTCCGGGGCGGCTCGAACGCCTGGTGTTCGTCCCCCCGCCGGACGCCGAGGCCCGGGCGGACATCCTCCGGGCGGCCGGCCGGGACGTCCCGCTGGCCGACGACGTGGACCTGACCGAGCTCGCGACCGACCTGGACGGGTACTCGGCCGCGGACTGCGCCGCACTGCTCCGGGAGTCGGCGCTGACCGCGATGCGTCGCGACATCAACGCGGCCGAGGTCACCGCCGACGACGTGGCGCGCGCCCGCCGCGCGGTCAGACCCTCTCTCGACCCCGTGCAGGTGGAGGACCTCCGGCAGTACGCCGAGCGTCGCGAGAGCTGAGCAGCGCGAGGGTGCCGCGCGCGGGGGCGGGGCGCCACGGGCTTGCCGGGATTCACGCCGGCGGCCTAGAGTGTCTGACCATGCGGAAGATTCTCGTAGTAACCGGACGTAACGGGGCCTGACAGACCGGCACCCCCGTTGCGTGGTTGCTCCTTCTGACGTCGGTCATCTCACCGACGCACCAGAAGCGAGAACTCCATGACCCCCACGGCGAATCCCACGTTCGGCGGACCCCACGCGACCACCGGCTCTCCCATCTGCCCCTTCGCGAATCGATTCGGCCGCCGGCTGCCACGAGGGTTCGCCTCCGAGGCCGCGGGCCTGGACTGGCGCACGCTGCTCGACACCTACGCCCCGTCCTCCGACCGCTTTCATCTGGCCGATTTCTCCCGCCGCCCGCTGGGTCGGGGCATCATCGCCTACGAGGCGATCCTGGCCACCCGTGCCGCCGGGGACGCGCCCGGTGACTTCACCGCCCGCCGACTGACCACCGAGTCCTGCGGGGACGTCACCGCGATGTCCGACATGCTGAGCCAGGTCGGCGCGCGTACGGAGATCGAGAAGTTCCACCAGTACGAGGGCCACCGGCACGACGGCCACGCGTTCGGCGAGGCCGGATCGTGGTGCACCATCCTGCGCGCCAGCTGTGGTCGCCGCGAGACGTGGGCGCTCGGGTTCGGGCAGACCTCCACCGAGGCCTCGATCGCGGCGCTACTCAGCGCCGCTACCCGCCTCCACCTGCGGTGATGACGGGTCAGAGACACCGTTCTGTAAAGTGACCACAGAACCACGCCCCGGTCGACCACCGACTCCCCGCCGTCTCGCTGCGGGTGCGTCCGCATGTCGTCGTCCGTTCGACGCAAGGAGAGGAGCCGCCGGTGATCGTGATCCTCGCGGCCCATGCTGTGGCCGCCCTGATCGCGATCCCGTTGGTGTCCAGGCTCGGACGCCGCGCCTTCCCGCTCCTGGCGTTGGTCCCCGCGGCCGGCACGGTGTGGGTGGCCGCGAACCTCGACAGGGTACCCACGGAGTCCATCCAGTGGGCTCCCGGCATCCACCTCGCGCTCGACCTGCGGATGGACGCCCTGTCCGCACTGATGTCCCTCATCGCACTCGGCGTCGGTGCGTTGGTGCTGTTCTACTGCACCTGGTACTTCGACGACTCCGAACCGCGACTCCACCTGTTCGCCGCGGAACTCGTCGCCTTCGCGGGCGTCATGTTCGGCCTGGTCGTGGCCGACAACATGATCCTGCTGTACATCTTCTGGGAGATCACCTCCGTTCTGAGCTTCCTGCTGGTCGGCCATTACGCCGAGCGGGCCTCGTCCCGGCGTGCCGCCACCCAGGCACTGCTGGTGACCACCCTCGGCGGCCTGGCGATGCTCGTCGGCATGATCATCCTGGCGCAGGAGGCCGGGTCGTACCTGCTCAGCGAGATCATCGCGGCCCCACCGTCGGGGGCCCTCGTCCACTGGGCGCTCGCCCTGGTCATCATCGGCGCGGCGAGCAAGTCCGCCATCGCTCCCCTGCACTTCTGGCTACCGGGGGCGATGACCGCCCCCACCCCGGTGAGCGCGTACCTGCACTCCGCGGCCATGGTCAAGGCCGGCGTCTTCCTCGTCGCGGCGTTCAGTCCCGGGTTGTCCGGCTCGTCCACCTGGCAGCTGCCACTCATCGCCCTGGGCCTGGTCTCACTGCTCATGGCCGGGTGGCGGGCGCTACGCGAGACGGACCTCAAGCTGGTGCTGGCTTTCGGCACCGTGTCCCAGCTGGGTTTCCTGCTCGTGCTGGTGGGCATCGGCTCCCGGGACACCATGCTCGCCGGGCTTACCATGCTGCTGGCACACTCGCTGTTCAAGTCGTCCCTGTTCATGGCGGTCGGCGTGATCGACAAGACGACCGGCACCCGTGAGATCCGCGAGCTGTCGGGCCTCGGTCGCACGCGGCCCGCGCTTGCGGTGTTCTTCACCCTCGCCGCCGCCTCGATGGCCGGGCTCCCGCCCTTCCTCGGATTCATCGGCAAGGAGTCCGCGTTCGCCACCGTGCTGACCGAGGGCCGACTACACGGGATGCCCGCGATCGTCGTCACCGCGGGCCTCGTACTGGGCTCGGTGCTCACCTTCTCGTACACCGCCCGCCTGGTCATGGGCGCATTCCGGGACAAGCCGACCTTCCCCGACGGGATCAGCCCCGCGGTCGCCGACTCGAAGCCCGTCAACCCGATGTTCCTCTCGGTGCCCGCGGTCCTCGCCGTCGCCGGCCTGGTGCTCGGCCTGTGGTCGGCGCCCGTCGAGAACCTCCTCGTCCGGTTCGTCGATGTCGCGTTCCCGCCCGGCAGCCCGTGGCGCGGGGACGAGGCCTACCACCTGGGACTGTGGCACGGCGTCGGTATCCCGCTGGCGCTCACGGCGGTCGTGTACGTGCTGGGAACCATGCTCTACGTCGCCCAGCGGACCGTCGAGCGGATGCAGTTCGAGTCGCCCGCGCTAGGTAACGCCGACCGCATCTACGACGCCGTCCTGCGCTTCTTCGACCTCTTGTCACTGCGCCTGACCGCGAGTATCCAGCGCGGCTCCCTCCCGCTGACGCTCGGCATCATCCTGTTCACCCTCGTGCTGTTCCCGTTCGCGTCCCTTATGGTCGGCACCCGCGAGGGCCTGCGGATGGAGCTGGCGGGCAACCCGGTCGTGCTGTTCGTCATGATCCCCATGACCGTCGCCGCGATCGCCGCCACCGTCCTGCGCAACCGCCTCGCCGCGGTGATCAGCATGTCCGTCACCGGCTACGGCGTCGCCATCATCTTCGCCTTCCACGGCGCCCCGGACCTGGCCCTCACCCAGGTGCTGGTGGAGACGCTGCTGATGGTCGCGTTCGTCCTGGTGCTGCGCACGATGCCCGCCGAGGTCCCGTTGTCGGACGGCTTCCGCCGGACCCGCGCCTGGCTCGGCATCGGGGTGGGCCTGCTCGTGGTGATCGTCGGCGCCTACGCCATCAACGCCCGCCAGCGGCCCGCCGTGTCCACCGTCTTCCCGGACCTCGCCTACGACATCGGCAACGGTGCCAACGCCGTCAACGTCACCCTGGTCGACATCCGCGCCTGGGACACCCTCGGTGAGATCACGGTGCTGCTCGTCGCCGCCACCGGTGTGGCCAGCCTGGTCTTCCGCAACCGCCGCTACGGCTCGGGGCCCCGCCTCGCCGACGCCGGCAAGACGCGCTCCGGCCGACGGGGCATCGAGGCCGCCCGCATCGTCGTCGAGGCTCCCGGCGCCTCCCCCGGCCGCTGGCTGGTCGGGGCGACCGTCCGCGATCCGCGTGCCCGCTCCCTCGTCCTCGAGGTCACCACCAGGCTCATCTTCCCCACCATGATGATCCTGAGCCTGTTCTTCTTCTTCGCGGGACACAACAATCCCGGAGGCGGCTTCGCGGGCGGTCTCGTAGCGGGCCTGGCCCTCGTCCTGCGGTACGTCGCCGGTGGCCGTTACGAACTCGGGGAGGCCATCCCGATCGACGCCGGCCGGATCCTCGGATTCGGGCTCCTGCTGGCCGCCGGCACGGCCACCGCCTCCATGTTCTTCGGGGCGCCTCCCCTGTCCAGCGCCACCTTCGAGGGGACGCTCCCCGTGTTCGGGGACGTCAAGTTCGTCACGGCACTGTTCTTCGACGCGGGGGTGTACCTCATCGTCGTCGGTCTCGTCCTCGACATCCTCCGCAGCCTCGGCGCCCGACTCGACCTGGACGCCGAGGACCTCGAGGAACTCCGCGCCGTCTACGTCGACGCCACCGACTCGCCGTCCACCGCCTCCCTGCGCTGCGTCCCCGGCGTCGACGGCGCCGCACCGCGGTCCGATCTGGCCGCCCGCCGCGCCGCACGCCTGAAGGCCGCCGAGAACCAGGGCACGACGTCCCGGGGGATGCCATGACCGCCGACTTCGCACTGCTGCTCCTGGCGGGCATCCTCAGCGCCGCAGGGGTGTATCTGCTGCTCGAGCGGGCCATCATCAAGATCCTGCTGGGCATCATGATCCTGTCCAACGGCGTCAACCTGCTGCTGCTGGCGGCGGGCGGCGCGCCCGGGAACCCGCCCATCCGCGACCGGACCTGGGGCGGCAACGCCACCGACTCCGATCCGCTCGCCCAGGCGATGATCCTCACGGCCATCGTCATCACCGCCGGTGTCGGGGCGTTCATCCTCGCGCTGGCCTACCGCTCGTACCAGTTCACCACCGTGGACGAGGTCGCGGACGACGTCGAGGACACCAAGATCGCCCGACGCTCCCCCACCGACGCCTGGTCCGCTCCCGACCGTGACGCCTCCGACGACCACGCCACCGGTCAGCCCACCGAACTCGGTGACCACGTCGACTACGACGACGAGGACCTCGAGGAGGCCGAAGCCGAGGCCGCCGCCGAAGCCCGCGCGGAGGCCCGGGCCAGAGCCGAGGCCGACGCTCGCGCGGAGGCACGGGCCCGCGCCGAGGCGGAGGCCCGACGTATCGATCGACGCGTGAAGCGCAACAAGGACGCCGGAAAGGAGGAGGACCTGTGATCTCCCCCGAACTCTTCGGCTACCTCATCCCGTCGGTCGTCCTCGCCCCGATGCTGGCGGCCGCCCTCTGTCTGGTGGTCTCCCGCCGACCGCGGGTGCAGAACGTCATCACGATCGCCACCCTGACCGGGGTGTTGGTCATCTCCGGCATCCTGCTGGTGCTGACCGAACAACACGGGATGCACACCGTCCAGGTGGGAGGCTGGGACGCCCCGGTCGGCATCACCCTGGTCGCGGACCGGCTCAGCGCGCTGATGCTGTGCGTATCCGCCGTGATCCTGCTGACGGTCATCATCTACGCAGTCGGCCAGGGTGTCCGCGACGGTGACGGCGACCAGCCGACCTCGGTCTTCCTGCCCACCTACCTCGCGCTGGCCGCCGGCCTGAACGCGGCGTTCATCGCCGGCGACCTGTTCAACCTGTTCGTCGGGTTCGAGATGCTGCTGGCCGCGTCGTACGTGCTGCTCACGCTGGGTGCCAGTCAGGAACGTGTGCGCGCGGGCGTGTCGTACACCGTCGTGTCGATGGTGTCCTCGATGGTCTTCCTGCTGGGCATCGCGCTGACTTATTCCGCCGTCGGAACGCTCAACCTGGCGCAGGTCGCCACCCGGATGGCCGAGGTCCCGGACGGCCTGCGGCACACCATCTTCGCCGTGTTCCTCGTGGCGTTCGGCATCAAGGCCGCCGTGTTCCCGCTGTCCACGTGGCTGCCCGACTCGTACCCGACCGCGCCCGCCCCGGTCACCGCCGTGTTCGCCGGTCTGCTCACCAAGGTCGGCGTCTACGCGATCATCCGCTTCCACACCCTGGTGTTCCCCGGGGGCAGCATGGACGGCGTCCTCCTGGTGGCCGGCCTGTTGACGATGGTCGTGGGGATCCTCGGTGCGATCGCCCAGTCGGACATCAAGCGGATCTTGTCGTTCACCCTGGTCAGCCACATCGGCTACATGATCTTCGGGGTCGCCCTGTCCACCGAGTCCGGGCTGAGCGCCGCGATCTACTACGTCGGCCACCACATCGTCGTGCAGACCACACTGTTCCTGGTCGTGGGCCTCATCGAACGGCAGGCGGGGTCGTCCTCCCTCCGCCGGTTGGGGTCCCTCGGCGTCGTCAGCCCGGTCCTCGCCGTCACGTTCCTCATCCCGGCGCTCAACCTGGGCGGGATCCCGCCGTTCTCCGGCTTCGTCGGCAAGCTCGCCGTGGTCCAGGCCGGCGCAGAGGTCGGCGGGGTCCTCATGTGGGTGCTCGTCGCCGGCGCCATGGTCACCAGCCTGCTGACGCTGTACGTGGTCGTGCGCGTGTGGTCCAAGGCGTTCTGGCGGCCCCGGGCGGACGCCCCCGAGGGCGCGATCGCGCTGGCCAAGCCGCTCGCACTGCTGCCGTCCGACGAGTACGTCGAGTTCGACGAGCGCGACGAGGTCGGGCGGATGCCGTGGAGCATGCTGGCCCCGACGTGGGCGCTCATCGTCGTCTCGCTTCTCATGACCGTCTTCGCCGGCCCGCTGCTCGCGGTCACCGACGGCGCCGCCGAGAGTCTGCGGGAGCGTGTCGAGTACCTCGTGACCGTCCCCACCGACGCCACACCCGAACGCTTCGTCGACTCCGTGACGGGGGTGCGCTGACATGGCCCGGAAGATGACGTTGGAGCCGCGGGTGCTCGGCGCCCGCCTGTTCATGACCCTGTGGCTGGCATTCGCCTGGGTCCTGCTGTGGGGCAGCATCGACATCGGCACCATCGCCGCCGGACTCATCGTCGCGACCGTGGTGATGGCCGTCCTCCCGCTCCCCCGCGTCCCCGTCGAGGGTCTGCTGCGGCCGGTGTCGATGGTGTGGCTGGTGCTCGTGGTGGCCTACTACCTCGTCCGGTCGTCGATCGCCGTCGCCTGGCTCTCGGTCCGACCCCAGGCGCCCCCGCGCTCCGCCGTGCTGCGCGCCCCGATGCGGCTGAAGTCCGACTTCACCCTGGCCCTGGCCGTCAACACCCTCAACCTCATGCCGGGCGGCATCGTCGTCCGCGTCGATCCCGCGGCCCGCTACGTCTACATCCACGTACTGAACACCGGAACCGACGACGCCGTGGAGCATTTCCGATCCCAGACCGCGCACATCGAGGCGCTCTACCAGCGGGCCTTCGAACGCGACGAGGACTGGAAGCCGAGCCCGGAGCACTACTCGGCACCCGCCGACAGCGCCCCGACGACCGTGGGCACCGCGGACTCCGCGGAATCCGCACCCCACGCCGCTAACCAAGCCGCGCCAGCTCACGCCGCCGCAGACCACCCCCCCGCAGACCACACCGACGCAGAAAAGCCCGAAGCTGCACGAGTCGAAGCAGAGCAGGCCGAAACAGAGCAGGCCGCAGCCGAGCACGCGGCACACCACGCGGACGACGCCGACGGCCCCACCCCGGAACAGGAGGCCCCCCGGTGAACATCATCTCGCTCATCCTGTGGAGTCTGGCCATCATCGCGCTGACGGCCGCGCTGTTCGCCACCATGATCCGGCTCGTCGGCGGCCCCAACACCCTCGACCGCCTGATCTCCCTGGATGCGCTCGTCGCGGTCGCCCAGGGTGGCATCGGTGTCTACATCGCCTGGTCCAAGGACACCACCCCCGCCGCCGCGCTCGTCGCGCTCGCCCTCGTGGCGTTCCTCGGCTCGGTGTCCGTGGCCCGTTTCCGCGTGAACGACACCGTCGGATCGCCCGAGGAGGCCCTCCCATGACCAACGACCTGGTGGAGATCATCTCCGCACTGTTCGTCCTCGCCGGCGCGCTGCTGACACTGGCCAGCGCGATCGGCCTCGTCCGCTTCCGCGACACCCTCAGCCGCATGCACCCGGCCGCCAAGCCGCAGGTCCTCGGCCTCGTGCTGATCCTGCTCGGCGCCGGGATCCGGATCTTCCCGGACATCGACCTGGGCATGCTAGTGCTGGCCGCGATCGTCGCCGTGTGCACGGCGCCGGTGATCGCGAACCGCGTGGGCAACCTCGCCTACCGGGAGAGCGTCGAGGACGGCACCATCACCCACGAGGCCCCGGTGCTGGAGAAGTTCACCGGGTCGGGCCTCGACGGCAGCGCCGCCAACTGAACCGTCGCGCGGCCGGGGCCGGCCGCCGGCTCAACGAGGAGAGCGTCCCGCACCTGTCCCTCTCGGGGAACGTGTGCGGGACGCTCTTCTCGTCGTCCGGGGGTGGTGCCGACCCGTCAGGTCAGGGGCGGACTGCTCAGGGGGCGGGCTGCGCCGGGGCGTTGCCGGCCTGTTGTCCGGTTCCCGGGACGACCACGCCGTCGTCGGTGGTGGCCTGGCCGCCGCCCTCGTCGCCGCCCTCGCCACCGGGAGTGCCCGTCTCCGCCACGCCGGGCTCGAAGTCGCCGGCACCCTCGGGCACGTCGGTCTCCTGCGTCTCCGGGATCGAGCTCGTCGGCGCGGCGTCCTCGGTGTAGCTGGGCAGCGTGTACGGCGCGTCGGCCTCGGCCGGCTGCTCGTTGGGCGGGCTGCACGCGGCCACGGCGAACGCGAGGGCGAGTGCGGGAGCCGCGACCAGGAGGCGGCGGGCGGTCTGACGCGGGGCCATGGGGGCTCCTTCGATCTCGGGAAGCTGCAAGTCGCTACTGCGCGCGCATCCCGCGGAACGGAATGCGTGGGCTCATCATATCCTCAGGGGTCAGCGGTCGAGATCCTGGGTGACAATCACGATCACCCCTGGTGCCTCGTCCGCGAGATCCGCCGGCCGCGGCTTGGCGGTGATGCCCAACTGGGAGGCGATCGCCTGTGCTGCCTGCTGTTCGCCGGGGCCGGAGCCGTAGAAGGCGGTCGACTCCGCCACGACGCCGCGGTTGGACGGCATGTTGGCCACCTCACCCACGGCGTACCCGTTCTCGCGCAGCGTCTCACCGGTGCGGCCGGCCAGCCCGGTCACGGTGCTGTTGTTGAAGATCTGCACGGGCACGGACGTCACGTCCGGCACCGCTCCGCCGGGGACCTGCCCGGCGGGCTGGCCCGGGGCGGGCGCCGCGGGGTCGCCCGACTGCGGGTCCTGCCCGTCGGCTCCTCGGCCGGGCGCACCGTCCGCGCCGCCGGCACCGTCCTGACCGGCCCCGGCGTCGCCCGGGGCAGTGGCAGCGCCGGCGCCGTCGGTTCCGGTCTGACCATCGGCGCCCTGTCCGGCCGAAGCGTCCTGTTCGACCTGGGAGGTGGTGTCGTCGGCGGTGGGCGTCGCCTCGTCCTCGTCACCGCCGAACAGCTGGACCAGTCCGACGCCGACCGCCAGCACGACCGCGGCCAGCAGCACCATCGCGATGGCGCGGTACGGCGGGCCGGTCGGCTCGTCCATGGCCGGGCCGTCGCCCGGCGCATAGGGGTCGTCGGCGCCGTGCGCGCCGCCGTACTCGGGATCGCCGTACTCGGCATCGCCGGGCTGCGGGCTGTCGTACTGCGGGTTTCCGGACTGGGAGCTCACGCCGCCGAGTCTAGGTCAGTCGAGCCGCATTCCCAGGTTGCGCGCCGCGCGTGCCTTCTGTCGGCTGGAACGCATCCGGCGCAGCCGCTTGACGAGGAGCGGATCCGCGGCCAGGGCCTCGGGGCGGTCGATGAGATCGTTGAGGATCTGGAAGTAGCGCGTACCGGACATGTCGAACTGCTGCCGGATCGCCTCCTCCTTGGAGCCGGCGAACTTCCACCACTGCCGCTCGAACTCGAGCATGGCCCGGTCTCGTTCGGACAGGACGGGGTCGGCGGCGTGGAGCTCGGCCGCCCCCTGCGCGCGGTCCTTCTCGCCCTGCACCTCGCGTGCTGCGGTGGCTGACCGACCCATGTGCCTGCCTCCTGACCGTGATGACCTCTGATGACCACTGATGACCACTACCCGAATCACCGTGCGGATGAAATACCGTGCGAGTGAAATACTGTGCGGGTGAAATACACCCTTGTGATTCCCCCGTAGTGAACCACACGCCTCCGACACGTCGCCATGTCCGGCGCTCTAGAATCGACCACCATGGCCGTCCGTCCCATCGTCATCCTCGGCGATCCCGCGCTCCACGCCCCCACCGAGCCCGTCACCGAGTCCCCCGAGGAACTCGCGGCGCTGGTGCAGGACCTCTACGACACGATGGACGCCGCCAACGGGGTGGGCCTGGCCGCCAACCAGATCGGCGTGCGCAAGCGGCTGTTCGTCTACGACTGTCCCGACCTGGACACCGAGGACGGCGAGGGCGTGACCCGCGAGGAGGTCGAGGCGCGCGGCGGCTGGCTGAACCGGCGCGGATGCGTGGTCAACCCGGTCCTGGAGACGTCCGAGATCCCGGAGACCATGCCGGATCCGGAGGACGACCTCGAGGGTTGCCTGTCCGTTCCCGCGGTGAACTTCCCGCGCGGTCGCGCCTGGTGGGCGCGCGTGACGGGCACCGACGAGCACGGCGAGCCCGTCTCGGTGGAGGGGTACGGACTGTTCGCCCGCTGCCTGCAGCACGAGGTGGGCCACCTCGACGGTTTCCTCTACACCGACGGCCTCATCGGACGGAACCGAAAGGCCGCCAAGCGCCACATCCGTGACGCCGGGTGGGGCGTACCCGGCCTGAGCTGGGATCCGGCCTCCGACCCGGACCCGTTCGCCGATGAAGACGATGACGACCACGACAACGACAATGACTACGACGACGAGGTCGGCACCGACCATGGCTGAGCAGGACCGGGGCCTGTCGGAACGGTCCCGGTGGAACGCTGGCCGCCGGGTGGCGGTGGGCGATCGCGTGGTGGTGCGTCGCCACCTGGAGGCGGGCCAGACCTCGCACCTGTACACGGACGTCATCGGTCGCGTGGTGGAGCTCGAGCCGGAACTGGTCGTGGCCCGCGAGTCCGGTGAGCAGGTGCGGATCGCGGACGCCGACATCGCGGTGCTCAAGGTGATCCCGCCGCGGCCGGTGCGGGCCCGCGACATCCGGGCGCACGAGTACGCCGGCGCCCTGGCGTGGCCCGGACCGGAGTACGAGGTGGTCGACGGCTGGTTCTGCCGCGCCGGCGACGACTGGTCCTACCGCGGGAACTCCGCGGTGCCCGTCCTGCCGTGGGCCAACTGCGAGGACCTGGACGGGGTGCGCGACTGGTACGCCGCCCGCGGCCTGCCGCTGCGCCTGGTGGACGTGGACCGGCTGGTGAAATCCGAGCGAATGAAACTCGACGGCGCCCCGGTGGACGCCTCGCGGATCCATGCCGACCGCGACCTCCTGCTGTGCACCGCCGACAGCCGCGACCTGCTCGCGGTGGTCGACGAGGCGTTCCCCGCCCCCACCCGGCCGGCGGTCACCCTGGCCGAGCGCCCCAACGACGACTGGCTGGCGCTCTACCACGCCACCGCCGACCTCGACCCCGAGCGAGTCCGGCCGGCGATGCTCGCCACCGCGGGGCTCGTCGCCTCCGGACCGGACGCCGGCGAACCCGGCCCCGGCGGCCACGCGGTGTTCGCCCGGCTCGAGTCCGGCGGCGAACTGGCCGCAATCGCCCGCGGCGCCGTCACCGTCGGACCCGACGGCCACCCGCGGATCGCCGTGTCCTGCGTGCAGACCGCGGACGCCCACCGCCGCCGCGGCCTGGCCGAGGTGGTCACCGGCTCGCTCGTGGAGTGGGGACTCGGCCTCGGCGCGCAGGAATGTCACCTGCACGTGTTCGCGGACAACTCCGCCGGGCGCGGCCTGTGGGCCAAGCTCGGACTGCAGCCGCACCATTCGCTGCGCCACCTCGTCGTCGTCGACTGACACCGGCTGCGCTCCCACGGTGACACCGCCGCGCGGAGGGCAATACACTCGGGCGCATGCGTCTGGCCACCTGGAATGTGAACTCGATCCGTGCCCGGAAAGACCGCGTGCTCGCGTGGCTCGAACGGTCCGACGTCGACGTCCTGGCGATGCAGGAGACCAAGTGCAAGGACGAGCAGTTCCCCGAAGACGCGTTCCGTGAGCTCGGGTACGAGGTCGCCCACCACGGGCTGAGCCAGTGGAACGGGGTCGCCGTGGCCTCCCGGGTGGGGCTCGAGGACGTGCGTCTGGGCTTCGACGACATGCCCGGCTTCCACAAGGATCCCGAGGTCTCGCAGGACCCGGAGGCCCGCGCGATCTCGGCGGTCTGCGACGGCGTCCGCGTGTACAGCCTCTACGTCCCCAACGGCCGTGAGCTGGGCGACCCGCACTACACGTACAAGCTGGAGTGGCTGGCCCGCCTGCGTGACCACGCCGCCGCCGAGTTGGCCGCCGACTCCGCCGCCCAGATCGCCCTGGTGGGTGACTGGAACGTCGCGCCGCTCGACGAGGACGTGTGGGACCCGGAGGTCTTCGAGGGCAAGACCCACACCTCCGGACCCGAGCGGCTCGCATTCGCCGCGTTCGACGGCGCCGGCTTCCGCGAGGTCACCCGCGAACACACCCCCGGGCCCGGCGTCTACACCTACTGGGACTACACCGGACTCAGCTTCCCCAAGCGCAAGGGCATGCGGATCGACTTCCAGCTGCACTCCCCCGCCCTGGCCGCCCGCGTGACCGGGGCGTCCATCGACCGCGAGGAGCGCAAGGGCAAGGGCGCCTCCGACCACGCGCCCGTCGTCGTGGACCTCGACTGAGCCATGTCCACGTTCCAGCTTCGGCGCTACATCGACCGCCTGCGCGCCGAGGGGTTCACGGTCCGCGACGACCACGGCGAGGACCCGGACCTCATCGACATCCACGGCCGGGCCGTCGACACCTGGCGGGAGAACTACCCGTACGACGAGCGACTGGACCGCAACCAGTACGAGGTCGAGAAGTACCTGCTGCAGATCGAGCTGCTGAAGTTCCAGAACTGGCAGGCCGAGACCGGGCACCGGCAGGTGATCGTGTTCGAGGGTCGCGACGCCGCCGGCAAGGGCGGGACGATCAAGCGGTTCACCGAGTACATCAACGTCCGCCAGGCCCGCGTCGTCGCGTTGATCAAGCCGACCGAAACCGAGATGTACCAGTGGTACTTCCAGCGGTACGTGGCCCATCTGCCCAGCCGCGGTGAGCTCGTGCTGTTCGACCGCTCCTGGTACAACCGCGCCGGCGTGGAGCGGGTGATGGGCTTCTGCACCGATTCCCAGTACGAGACGTTCATGGAGCAGGCGCCCATGTTCGAAAAAATGCTGGTCGAGTCCGGGGTCGGTCTAACCAAGTTCTGGTTCTCGGTCACCCGGGAGGAGCAGAAGACCCGGTTCGCGATCCGGCAGCTCGACCCGGTCCGGCGATGGAAGCTCTCGCCCATGGATCTGCAGTCCCTCGGCAAGTGGGAGGAGTACACGGAGGCCAAGGAGGAGATGTTCCGTCGGACGGACACCGAATGGGCCCCGTGGATCACCATCAAGTCCAACGACAAGAAGCGGGCCCGCATCAACGCGATGCGCTACTTCCTGAACCAGTTCGATTACCCGGACAAGGACCCCCAGGTGGTGTTCGACCCGGACCCGCGGATCGTCCGCCGCGGCAAGGACGCCGTCGGGGACTAGCGGAGGGAGCGCCAGCGAGCAGAGCGATGTCCCCGCGCACAGGCCTGGCGGAGCCGCGCGGGGAATGTCTGGGCGGCGGGGGGCCTTGAACTGGGTATGAGCCATTCCAATGACCCCGCCGTCATCACGCGCCTGCTCACCGAGAAGGGCCGCTGGGCCGTCGCCGGCCTGTCCAACAACTCCGCGCGCACCGCGTACGGGATAGCCGCCTACGTCCGCGACCTGGGACATGAGATCGTGCCGGTCCATCCCAAGGCCGAGACCGTGCACGGTCAGCAGGGCTACCCGGATCTCGCGTCCGTTCCCGGTGAGATCGATGTGGTCGACGTGTTCGTCAACTCGCAGCTCGCGGGTGGCGTGGTGGACGATGCGATCGCCAAGGGAGCCAAGGCGGTCTGGTTGCAGCTGGGCGTGATCGACGAGGCCGCGGCGCAGCGCGCGAAGGATGCCGGGCTGGACGTGGTGATGGACGCGTGCCCAGCGATCGAAGCCCCTCGTCTGGGCCTGGCGTGAACCGCGAACCCGGCCGGGTCTAGAAGCCGCTCGAGGCCAGTCCCACCATCGCGAAGATGAAGATGAAGTACAGCACGATGAGGACTGCCACGATCGCCAGCGAGAGGATACCGAGCTTCTTGGCGGTCGCACTGGCGGCCTCGGCTTCGGCGTGGCGACCGGCGGCCCACAGCGGGTAGACGTCCAGCGCGCGGGTCATCGCGACGAAAGACAGCGGCCAGAAGAAGAGGATCGACGCGACCGCCCAGCCGACGTTCGACGGCGGGCCGGGGCGAGCTTCCGAGGTGGTCCCGTACCCGCCCGCCCCGGCAAAGGACGGGGTCTGTGCGCCGTAGCCGGTCGGGGTCTGCGCGCCGTAACCGGTCGGGGTCTGCGCGCCGTAGCCGGTCGGGGCCTGCGCGCCGTAGTCGGTCTGTCCGTACGAGCCCTGGCTGTACGGACTCTGTCCGTATGTGCCCTGGCCGTACGGGTTCTGGCCGTAGGAGCCCCGACTCGCATCGTCGCCACCGGTCGAGTCGCCGTCGGCAGTGTTCCCCTGGGGCGGGTAGGTCATGGGAGTCCTCTCCGGGTAGCTGGTCGTCTGGGGTCAGACTACGTCCCGCTCTCCCGGCCCCTTCTCCGCCGCTCGTCGGCCGGCTGACAATGGTCACCGCGGGCCACGGTCACCGCCCCGCGTCTGTCACGGCTGGGCGACCAGGAGCTGATATTCCGGGAAGCGAACAAGGAACCGCCGCACGTAGCTGCAGACCGGCCGGATCTTGAGCTCATCGAGCCGCATGCGGGTGAGGACCAGGCTGACCAGCAGGCGAGCGATCCCCTGCTGGCCGTACCGCTCCTCGATCACTGTATGGAGCAGGATGTAGACGTCGCCGTCCTTCTCGTACCCGACGAGACCCATGAAGGTCTCGCTGTCCCACAGTTCGAAGCGGTCTCTATCGGTGTTGTGGACCAGCTTGAGCGACGTTACAGGGGACATCAGAACTCCTTCTGCAGGGCGTGTTCCACCCGCGATGCTACTCGTCGGGTTACGCTCGCCCCTGCACAATCACATACTCATCCACACGGGAGTCCGCTTCGATGCGCGGGCTGAGAGGACGACCAGCCGGGTCGTCGACCGTAGAACCTGTCCGGATCATGCCGGCGTAGGGAGATCAGGAAACACCATGGGCACAGCCTTATTCGCCGACGGCACCGACGGCACCCCGATCGACGCCGTGACGTGCGGCCCCATCCATTCCAGCAGTAAGGCTCATCTCGAGGTGCCCGGTGAGTCCGGTGACGGCCAGCGCGTACCCGTGCGCCGGATCGCGCTCACCGACGGCACGACGTTCGACGTCTACGACACCTCCGGCCCATATACCGCGTACGCGGACCCGGCCGACTGCCATGACCTGGGCGCGGGCCTCCCGCCGACCCGCCGCGAGTGGTCCCACCCCGGACCTGTCCCCGCCTCGCCGGAGAACCCCACTCCCGTCCGGACGCAGTTGGCCTGGGCCCGGGCGGGCCTGACAACCCCGGAGATGCGGTTCATCGCGGTGCGGGAGGGGATCGACGTCAAGGTGGTGCGTTCGGAGGTCGCCGCCGGCCGGGCGGTCATCCCGGCCAACCACCGACACCCGGAGAGCGAGCCGATGATCATCGGCAAGCGCTTCCTCACCAAGATCAACGCCAACATCGGCAACTCGGCGGTCACCAGTTCGATCGCCGAGGAGGTCGAGAAAATGGTGTGGGCTGCCCGCTGGGGCGCGGACACCATCATGGACCTGTCCACCGGCCGGGACATCCACGAGACGCGCGAGTGGATCCTGCGCAACTCCCCCGTCCCGGTGGGCACCGTGCCCATCTACCAGGCACTGGAGAAGGTGGGCGGCGACCCGACCCGTCTGACCTGGGAGTTGTACCGCGACACCGTCATCGAACAGTGCGAACAGGGCGTGGATTACATGACCGTCCATGCCGGCGTGCTGTTGCGCTATGTCCCGCTGGCGGCCAAGCGGGTCACCGGCATCGTGTCGCGTGGCGGTTCGATCATGGCGGCGTGGTGCCTGGCGCACCACCGCGAGTCGTTCCTCTACACCCACTTCGAGGAACTGTGCGAGATCCTCGCCCGCTACGACGTGACGTTCTCCCTCGGCGACGGTCTGCGGCCGGGGTCGATCGCCGACGCCAACGACGAGGCGCAGTTCGCCGAACTGCGCACGCTCGGGGAGCTCACCGGGATCGCCAAGAGCCACGGCGTGCAGGTGATGATCGAGGGACCCGGTCACGTGCCGATGGACAAGATCGCGGAGAACGTACGCCTCGAGGAGGAGTGGTGCGAGGAGGCCCCGTTCTACACGCTGGGCCCCCTCGCCACGGACATCGCGCCGGGCTACGACCACATCACGTCCGCGATCGGTGCAGCCCGCATCGCCGAGGCGGGCACGGCGATGCTGTGTTACGTCACGCCCAAAGAGCACCTAGGCCTGCCCGACCGGGACGACGTCAAGACCGGCGTGATCACGTACAAGATCGCCGCGCACTCGGCCGATCTGGCGAAGGGTCACCCGGGCGCGCAGGCCCGCGATGACGCGCTGAGTACCGCCCGGTTCGAGTTCCGGTGGCGGGACCAGTTCGCCCTGGCCCTCGACCCGGACACCGCCCTGGCGTACCACGACGCGACGCTGCCCGCGGAGCCGGCGAAGACCGCGCACTTCTGCTCGATGTGCGGTCCGAAGTTCTGCTCGATGCGCATCTCCCAGGACATCCGCGACTACGCCGCGGAGCACGGGATGGAAACGGTGGAGGCGATCGAGGCGGGGATGGCGGAGAAGTCGGCCGAATTCTCCGAACTCGGTGGCCGCGTCTACCTGCCGATGACGCGGGCATAAGTTGCGCGGCGCGGCCAGTCAGCCTGCCTCGCCGAATCCGCCAAGCTGGGAGCCCCTGTCCCGGCCGACCGATAACGTGAACTCACTCGAACCTCACGTCCCAAAGGAGTAGTAGTGACCGATGCTCGGCACTTCAACACTGACAAGCTGGCCCGTTTCGAAAAATATGGACGCGACCCATGGTCATCAGTGCTCTCGGAATTCGCCGGTTTCTACCTCGCGGAGACGATTACGGCGCCCGAGACGAGCGTCGGTTCGCACTGGACTTGCACTGCCCTGCCGAAGACCGGAGGGGGTGGCCGCTTTTTCACCATCAATGCCGGAGGTCTCGAAGTCCTCTACGCATACATCGACACCGGTTCCTCTGGTGAGGACCGACCATGGATTGCGGTGAACGTTCACCTCCCCGAGGGGAAGAGCGACAATGCGCTCACCCTCGCTGAGCCTTTTTGTGAGGCCGCGCCCTCGAGCGGATTCAAACGCGAGAAAGTGTGGACGTGGCGTATCGATCTCTTAGCGCTGATCGACGACCAAGATGTCAATCATCAAATACTGTTCGAAGTCTTTGACGATCACCTTGACTCCGACGCAGACTTGTTCGCGCTGGCGTCTCGATTGAACAAGAGGCTCATGGACCGAAGCCGCTCAAATTGGATCTCGAGCCACAACGGATATCTCGCGAACGACTTCCTTTCCCGGTCAAGGAATGTTCGGCTCGACGGCCAGCCCCGCGAGTGACCGGCACAAACTGACCAGGTGGGGGTCACCATGCCACGGCCCCCGTCTGCAGGCCGCTGGCGCCGCACCCTGCGCCCGGGAGGTCGAACATGGCTACAGTGCCGACGTGGTCGGACTCAGCTTGCCGTCACGCCTCACCACCTCAGCGCGATCTAAGAGACCCGGCCAGCGCCGATATTTATCGGATGCCACTCGTCATCTTTGATCCCGCATCCTGCAGTCGCCGACTCATGCGGAATCCCCATCGAGGGTCGGGCACGAACGACCTGTGAATTCGCCGCCGGGTCAGGCGTCCCGGCGCAGTGTCATCAGCACCCCGACGACCCAGAGGGCCACGCACACGGCCGCGAACCAGGCGAACGCCGGCCACTCGCCCCACGTGATGTACCCGCGGACGCTCTCTCCCTGGGTCCAGAAGTCACCGTTGGCGAACGGCATCCAGGCGGCGATGTCCTCGCCGACCCGCGGGATCAACGAGACCATGCCCTCGAGGGCCAGTATCCACACGAGGAACAGGGAGATCGTGCCGGCGGCGTTGCGCATGATGTACGCCAGGCCCGTCACCGCGATCGTTCCCAGTGCGGCGTAGACGGGGAAACGCCACAGGTAGGTCAGCCCGTCTCCGGAGAACGGGGTCCAGCCCTCGTTGCCGGAGAGCGCCCCGGCCACGAGGAGGGCGAGGATCACCGCGACGGCTGTGACCACCATCGACAGCACCGTGAACAGGGCGGTCTTGGCCACGATGGCAGGCCAGCGCGACGGCGTCGTCAGGAACGTCGCCTTGATCGTGTGATAGCGGTACTCGCCGGTCACACCGACGATCGCGGCGATCCACGCCAGCAGGACGGTGAACGCACTGACGCCGAGGATCGCGAACAGCGGGTCACTGCCGCCGCCGGGCGCACCGGCCATCGGGTCCCCTGTGGCGGGCTGCTCGAACTGGCCGATGACCACTGCGAGTACCACCGCCAGGCCGATGCCGATCGCGTACAGCCAGTAGGCGCTCTTGGTGGTGGTGACCTTGATCCACTCGGACTTCAGCTGGTTCATCGGGTGGACTCCTGACCGTGGTACTCGACGTCCTGGTCGGTGAGGGCCATGAAGGCCTCCTCCAGCGACGCCCGCTTCTCGTGCAGTTCGTGGACGGTGATCCCCAGGCTGGCGGCGACATCGCCGACCTGCGGCGCGCGGAGGTTCTGGATGAGGAAGACACCCTGTTCCGCGTCGAACGTGGCCTCGATGCCCTCGTCGCGCGCGGCGGCGGTGAACTCGTCGACGTGCGGGGTGCGCAACACCACCGAGGATGTGGCGGCGTCCAGGAACTCCTCGACGGAGGTCTGCGCGCGCAGCTTGCCGCGGCCGATCACGACGAGGTCCTGGGCGGTCTGCGCCATCTCCGACAGCAGGTGCGAGGAGACGAGCACGGTGCGGCCCTCTGCGGCGCGCGCGTGCATGAAACGGCGGATCCACAGGATCCCCTCGGGGTCGAGTCCGTTGACGGGCTCGTCGAACAGCAGGACCTCGGGGTCGCCGAGCATGGCGGTGGCCAGACCGAGTCGCTGGCGCATGCCGAGCGAGTATCCGACGACCTTGCGGCTGGCGACGTCGGTGAGGCCGACCAGGCCGAGCACCTCGTCGACGCGGCCCGGGGCCACCCCGCCCGCCGCGGCGACCATCCTCAGGTGCGCGCCGGCGGAACGGTTGGCGTGGGTCCAGGACGCGTCGAGCAGACAGCCCACCTTGTGGGCGGGGCGATCCAACTCGCGGTACGGGGTGCCGTTGATCAGTGCCTGCCCGGACGTGGGGGTGTCGAGACCGACCATCATCCGCATCGTCGTGGACTTCCCGGCGCCGTTCGGGCCGAGGAATCCGGTGACGACGCCGGGACGGACCTCGAAGCTGAGGTCGTCCACGGCGGTGGAGGCGCCGAAGCGCTTGGTGAGATTCCGTACCTCGATCATGGTCCCCAGTCTGCCTGCCGGGGCGCGGGCAGCGTGCGTCCACCTACTCAGCCCGCGTACAGGTAGTGCAGTACTAGGCTCGTGACCATGGATGACGCCACGCCCGAGCCGGATCGCTATCTGCCGTCGGTCCGCGCCTCCGACGCCGAGCGCGACGCCACCGCCAAGCTCCTCCAGGAGTCCTTCTCGGAGGGGAGGCTCACGCTCGCCGAATTCGATGACCGGACCTCGCGGGCGTACGCCGCACGCTTCCGGTCCGAGCTCATCGAGCTGACGCACGACCTGCCGATCGCCCACCACGAGCACGACTCGACGCCCGCGACCCGGCCGCACGGGGCCCCGGCGCGTCGCGTCACCGGGGCCAGCGGGCCCGCCTCCTCGCTGGCGATCATGGGAGGCGTCGAGCGGGCGGGGGCGTGGACCCTTCCCTCCGTGCACACCGCGTTCGCGCTGATGGGCGGCATCGAGATCGACCTGCGTGGCGCCTCGTTGCAGTCCCACGAGACGACGATCCGGGCGTTCGCGATCATGGGCGGCATCGACATCTACGTCCCCGACGACATCCATGTGGAGATCGAGGGCCTGGGGCTGATGGGGGGCTTCGGCGAGGAGTCCGGGAGCTGGAAGCCCGATCCGCGACCGGTCCGCCAGGCCCCGCCCGGAGCCCCGGTCATCAGGGTCACGGGACTGGCGCTCATGGGCGGGATCGGCGTGCGGCGGGTGCCGCGCACCGAGGACTGACCGTCGGCGGGCTGGCGGACAGGTCGCGCGCATGCCGTCGGGCGGCCGGTAGGGCCTCAGTCGACCGGAGGGCTGGACGCCTGCGCCCAGAAGCGTTTCGGGATGCGGCCGGCGAGGCGGGCGGCGTGCCCGGCCCGGACGGCCTCGCGCATCGCGGCGGCCATGAGCGGCGGGTTCTCCGCCCGGGTGACGGCGGTGGCGAGTAGGACGCCGTCGCAGCCGAGTTCCATGGCAAGTGCGGCGTCGGAGGCGGTGCCGATCCCCGCGTCGCAGATCACCGGAACTCCGGCGCGCTCGACGATCATCTCCAGGTTGTGCGGGTTGCAGATCCCGAGCCCGGTGCCGATCGGTGCGCCCAGGGGCATGACCGCAGCGCAGCCCACGTCCTCCAGTCGGCGGGCCAGGACCGGGTCGTCGGTGGTGTAGGGGAGGACGACGAAACCGTCGTCGACCAGGTCCTCTGCGGCCTCCACCAACTCCACCCCGTCGGGTAGGAGCGTGCGCTCGTCGGCGATCACCTCGAGCTTCACCCAGTCGGTGCCGAGCGCCTCGCGGGCGAGCCGGGCGGTCTTCACGGCCTCGGTGGCGGACCTGCAGCCGGCGGTGTTGGGCAGCGGGCGGATGTCGAGCTCTTTCAGCATCCCGAGCAGCCCGAGTCCGTCCGAGCCCAACCGCAGGTCGACCTTGCGGATCGACACGGTGGTCAGGGCGGTGCCCGAGGCGATCAGTGCCTCGCGCAGGACCTCCTGGTTGCCGGCGCCGCCGGTGCCCGTGATGAGCCGCGAGGAGATCTCCTCGCCCGCGATCACCAGTGGCGAGTCCAGCACCGCGGCGACATCAGACGAGTACGCGGACGGCCCTGCGACGCCGTGAACCGGGGTCGCGGTCGGGTCAGCCACCCTGGACCGCCGTGAGGACGTCGATCTCCGCGCCCGCACCGAGCGGGGCGTCGTCCCAGCCCGAGCTGGGCACCACCACGCCGTCGACGGCGATGGCGACGCCCTCGTCGGGCAGGTCCAGCTCGGTGACGAGTGCGCGGACGGTCGCGCCGTCGGCCAGGGTGCGGTCCTCCCCGTTCACCGTGACGATCATGGGCCCTCCTAGTTCCGGGTCGCGGCTGTACGTCTCCACCGTAGTCGCCTGCGCGGGGTGCCCGTAGTCGCCGGCGCGGGGTCCCCGGCGACGTCGATGCGGTGGGCCCACAGCGACCGGCACCCGGGCCGCACGGCGCCCGGCACCCGGGGCTCACCCGCGGGCGAAGCGGTCGGGAGCGGCCGCACGCGCCGCCGCCGGACCGCGCACCGCGTGCAGTGCCGCCCAGACCGCCGCGACGGTCACCGGGGTGAGCGCGATGCCGTTGCGGCCGTGCCCGGTGGCGTGGATCACGCGCGGGTCCGTCGGGTCGGCGCCGAGGAACGGCAGGTTGTCCGGTGACATCGGCCGGAGCCCGGCGATCGCCTCGGCCAACTCGTACTCCCCGATCCCGGGGAAGATCGTCTCGGCGTCGGCGAGCAGGTCGCGCACCCCGGCGACGGTGACCTGCCGGTCGTCGCCGTGTTCGTACTGCGTGGCGCCCACGACCAGACCACCGTCGCGCGGGACCAGGTACAGCGATCGCCCGCGGACGAACGCCCGCACCACTCCCCGGGGCGGGTCCTCGCAGCCGGGCCGGGCGCGCAGCCGGAGCACCTCGCCCTTGACCGGGCGCACCGGCAGCCCCGCCAGTTCGGCGGACCCGGAACCCGCAGCCAGGACGATGCGGTCCGCGTCGACGTCGTCGAGCGAGGTCACCGCGCTGCGCACCCACCTCACACCCTCGGCGCGGCAGGCGCGGGTCAGGGCGGCCAGCAGGACGCGGTTGTCGACGGCTCCCTCGGAGTCCATGCGATAGGCGGCGCGGGCGACGCGGGCCAGGGACGGCTCGGCCTCGCGCAGCTCACGCCGGGTGAGTCGGCGCAGGTCGGCGTCGGTGGAGTCCGGCTGGCGGGCGGCCCACTCCATGGCCATGTCGAGGTCACGGGCGTCGGCCTCGTCCACGGCCAGCATGTGCGTGTGGGTGGCGGTGCGGACCGGCGGGCCGGGAGGGACGTACGGCTCGAGGGCGTCCAGCATGTCCGGCCACCGCCGCAGGGAGTCCACTCCGAGCGCGAACACTGCCTCCTCTCCCGGCCAGGCCTCGCTGAACGGGGCGAGCATGCCACCGGCCACCCACGCCGCGGCCGCGGCGGGCACACCGTCGGGGCCGGAATCATCGGGCTCGTAGATCACCACTTCCGTGGCCAGCTTGGTCCTGGCGGCCGACCACGCGCAGGCCAGGCCGATCACCGAGCCGCCGATCACGGCCAGCCGCCGGGCCCCGATACGCGCGACACCGTTATCCGCGGCCTCCCGGGCCACGGCGGCGGCAGCGGCACCGGCACCGGCACCGGGGCGGAAGCCGTCGTCGGCGGCGGGACGGTGGCCGTCGTCGTCGGCGGCGGCGCGGGAGGTCATGACGGCCAGCCTAGTGGGGCCCTGGCCTACGGTTGTGACCATGACCTCCCGCGCCGACCGCCTCCGTGCCCGCCTCGCCTATGCCCGTCTCTACCTCTGCATCGACGCGCGTCGACACCTCGACGAGCAGGCGCGCGAACAGGGGTGGTCGGGGGACTTCCCGGCGCTGCGCAGGGACGTCACCGCGGCTCTGGCGGGCGGCGTCGACATCGTGCAGCTGCGGGACAAGAACTCGGCCGGCGAACGCGACCTCGGGCCGCTCGAGGCCGGGCACGAATTGCGGGCCCTGGCGGTGATGCGCGAGGTGTGCGATTCCCACGGGGCGCTGCTGTCGGTGAACGACCGCGCCGACGTCGCCGTGGCGTCCGGGGCGGACGTGCTGCACGTCGGGCAGGACGACCTGCCGGTGGAGTGGGCGCGCCGGATCGTCGGAGACGACGTGGTGCTCGGCCTGTCCTGCCACGCGGTGGACGAGGTCGACAGGGCCGCGGCGAACCCGCTGGTCGACTACTTCTGCACGGGCCCCGTGTGGCCCACCCCGACCAAGCCGGGCCGCGTCGCGCCGGGCCCGGACCTCGTGCGCCACGCGGCAGGGACCACCGCGGGGTCGGGGTCGGCTGCGGGGTCGGGGTCGGCTGCGGGGTCGGCCGGGACGCCGTGGTTCGCCATCGGCGGGATCGACGCGACGAACCTGCCGGAGGTGCTGGCGGCGGGTGCGACCCGGGTGGTGGTGGTCCGCGCCATCACCGGCGCCGCCGACCCCACCACCGCCGCCCGCGAACTCCGCGCGGCCCTGACCTAGCCGGTCGGCGGTGTCGGTCTAGCGCGCGGCCTCGGTCCGGACAGCCCCACTCGGACCAGCCCCGCCCCGGTCCGCGTCCGTCCGGTCGGCCGTTGCCTGCGGAGACAGGCCCTCCCCCGTCAACTCCTTGCTCAGCGTCCTGCGCAACACCTGCCGGGGCTTACGGTCCAGCGAATCGCCCTCTCGCCGTCGTCGTCGTCCCCATGACTCCGGCGTCAGCCCCGGCACCAGGGTGAGGGCCTTGCCCAGTCCGCGCGCGGGCCACTCGACGGTGGCGTGATCGACCTGCACCGTGGCGCGGCGGCCGCGCAGTACGAGGGTCATCACCCCGTTGTCGAACCAGAGTCCGTCGGTGACCCGCCACCGCGCCTCGGGCTCCCGCACCCCCACCGCCCGGGCCAGGCGGCGCGTCAAGGCGGGCACGGGCTCCCGGACCGACAGACGGTTCACCGCCCGGATCGACTTCTGTAGAGGATTGCGGAACGGCGACATCACCAGCTGATGGACGCGGGTGGTTGAGTCCACCACCCGCTCGGCGGTGAGGTCGACCTCCTCGAGGTACGAGCAGTGCACGTCGCCGCCCAGCAGGAGGATCGACGCGGGCGCGGGCCCGTGATCGCCCGCGGCCACCTCGGTGAGCAGGCCGACCAGGTCGTCGAAGCTGTTGCGGAACGCCGCCCAGTGCTCGAGGTCCACGGCCAGGCGGATCCACTCGCCGACCCGCGCGGTGGCCGGCTTGTCGGGCCGGTCCCGGGACACCGCCTCGTTCCAGCCCTCGAGGTTGTGCAGGGCCGGCAGCATGAACGCCGGGAGGGACGAGCCGATCACCAGGTGGTCCACGTCGGCGTCCAGGCAGGACTCGCGCGTCCACTCCCATTCGTTGGCATCCATCACGCGGCGGTTCCCGGGCTCGAGGTGCCGCGAGGCCCGCACGTCGAGCATCACCACCCGCACCCGACCGAAGTCACGCTTGAAGCTCCACTGCTCGGTGCGGCGCTCGGAGTCGGTGGACAGCGCGAAGTCGTCCAGCAGCGACTCCCTCTCCGCGTCCGAACCGGCGGACCGCAACGCCCGGTACATCTCGTTTCGCTCCAGCTCGTCGGGGGCGAGATTGCCCAGGTGCTGGTAGACGAAGTAGCTGCCGAACGCGCCGATCACCCGGTCGCTCCACCACGGCTGGGCGGTCATCTCGCGACGCCACGCGTGGGAGGAGTTCCAGTCGTCGCGAAGGTCGTGGTCGTCGAGGATCATGCAGCTCGGCACCGTCGACAGCAACCAGCGCACATCCGCGTCACGCCACGACTCGTGGTACAGCCAGGAGTACTCCTCGAAATCGCAGATCTCGTCGGAGACGTCGCGGTCTCCCCCGGCGCCGGCAGAGTCCCGCACCGACTGCGGGCCACCGCCCGCGCGCCGACGCTCGGCCAGCCGCTCGGAGATCTCCCGGCTGGGGATGTCGGCGTACACCTGGTCGCCGAGCAGGAGCATCGCGTCCGGCCACTCCTCCTGCGGGGTGTGCGCCATGCGGTGCGCCAGGGCGACCAGTGCGTCGGCACCGATCCTGCGCAGCGCCACCGGGGTCTGGCTCTCCCCACGCCGGCACGACCCGAACGCCAGCCGCACCGTGTCGTCGGCGCGAGGCGTGCGGATCACGCTGGGCCGACCCGGGTCGACGGGCCAGGCGAGCCGGTCATCGAGCGACACCTCGTACGGCGTCATCTCGCCCTCGGGCAGCCGGCACAGGTGCAGTACCGCAAAGTGGTGGCCGTGCACGCCCCACGAACGCTCGGTGACCACCTCGTCGCCGGCACGGATGGTCACCTCGCACGGCGCCGACACCTCCACCCACACCGTGGCGTCGGTGCTGTCGACGTACCGCAGCATCGGGCCGACGAGGATCTCCGGGGGCAGGGTCATGCGTTCCAGTGTGCACCCGCGGGGCGGTGCGGCGCGCGGATCCGACCCGTCAGGTCGGGTGGACCCGGTGAACCGGGCCGGGACCGGGGCGGGACCGGGGTCGGACCGGGGCGGGGCCGGGGCGGGACCGGGGTGGGACCGGGCCGGCGTGCGCGCGTGCTACCCGAGGAGGGCGCGGGGTCCGACGACGACGACGTCGCCCGGCAGCCTGTCCCGCAGTCCCCGGTCGGCCGTCACCACCACCACCCGGCGGGGCCCGCCATCCAGCTCGGTGGCCAGATCGACGATCGCGTCGTCGCCGGACCCGGACGCGCGGTGGACGACGAGCGGGCCCTCGTGCTCGGCGGCCTTGGCGGCGCCCTCGATGACGGCGTGCGCGCGGGCGACCCAGCCGAACCCCCCCGGCAGTTCGAGGGTCCGGGGCATCCCGGCACCCAGGTCGTCGAGCAGTCGCGAGGTGGAGCCGGCCCGGTCCTTCCACCAGCCGTCGGGGCGGGAGCCGAGCACGTTGGCCACGTCCACGACCAGCTCGACGGGGTCGGTGCGCAGCCCGTTCGCCCAGGCGTGGGCGAACGCGGGCATGAGCGGCAACTCGGCCACCAGCGTCTCGGGCACCCAGCGGAGTTCGAGACTCTCGTTGTTGGGCACGGTCTCCAGCGCGCGCGGGGCGTCCGCGATGACGGTGGTGTACGTCCACTCCACCGCGTCGGGCGACTCCTGGACCAGCGGCGGGATGGCGCGTGGGCGGGCGGAGCCCGACGGGTTCTCGGGCAGCTCGTCGTGGCGCTGGTCGGGCCGCAGCCGGCTCAGCAGCTCGGCCGCGTGCCGCAGGTCGAGCCCGGGCCGGTGCCACACGGTCCCGGGCATGCGGGAGGTCACGACCTGCGCGCGGACCACCACGTCGGCGGGCCGGATCTCGGCCTCCTCCTCCGTCTCGCGCAGCGCCGCCACGGGCGCGTCCTCGTACGAGTCCCGCGCACCACCCGGCAGCGCCCACGTGTCGCCCGAGGCCGTCCACACGGCGCGGTGCTGGAGTAACACGAGCGGGGTGTCGGGATCGGACGGGTCGGCGGCCCGCAGGAGCAGCCCGGCGGCACCGAACCGACCCCACCGGCGATCGCCCTCGTCGGACACCACCCAGCCGTTGCCGTCACCTTCGCTCGCCGCCACCGGTCGTCCACCTCCCCTGGACCCGTCCACCCCCGGATCGGGCGGAACCTTGAGTCCTCGTCGACCAGTCTGCCCGACTCCGCGCCGCCACTTCACTAACCTGGGAGACACTCCCGTCGGATCGTCGGCTCGGCGGGCGGAGACCGGGGAGGTGAGCGAGCAGATGCGCGCCCGAACCTTCTCGCTGCGCCGCGCCCGCGGTGCGGCCGCCGACACGCCCGCACCCGGCGACGCACCGGTGGGCGGCGCCCCGGCCGGGTCGACGTCGGCATCGACGCCCGCGGCGTCCGCCGCCGGGGCCACGCCTGCGTCCGCGTCCCAGTCAGGCTCCGCGTCCCAGTCCGACTCCACATCCCGACCCAACTCTGCACCCCAGCCCGGCTCCGCGCAGTCCAGTGCCGCGTCACCGGCCGGCTCCGCTCCCCGGGCCAGCGCCTCACCCGCCTCCGGCTCCCGGCCCGGCTCCGCCTCCACGTCGGCCTCCGGCTCCCGGCCCGGCTCCGCCTCCACGCTCACGCCAACGCCCGGCTCGGGTGGCGAGTCGTCATCCACCCTCCAACCCCGCCGGCCGGTCCGTCGTCGCGCCGCCCGCTTCTGGAACGACGTGCTCACCACGCCGGGCCGCATGTCCGTCTTCGCGTTGCTCGCGATCATCACGGTGCTCACGGGCGGGATCGTGGCGTCCTCGACGATCACCCAGCGGCAGAGTTATCACGAGACGCTGCTGGCCGAGGTCGAGCCCGTCGCCAACGCGTCGCAGACGTTGTACAGCTCCCTGACGATCGCGGACTCCGCGGCGAACACCGCGTTCATCACCGGCGGTATCGAGCCTGCGGAACTGCGCGAACGCTACCTCCAGGCGATCGCGACCTCGTCGTCGTCGATCATCGCCGCCTCCCAGGGCCTCGACCGCACCGACACCGAGTCCATCGAACAGCTCGCCCTCATCAACGCCCAGCTGGCCACCTACACCGGCCTGGTGGAGACGGCGCGCACCAACAACCGCGTGGCCAATCCGGTCGGCTCGGCGTATCTGGCGTCGGCGTCGACGCTGATGCAGGACACGATCCTGCCCGCCGCCGCGGACCTGTACGACCGGCAGTCCACGTCGGTGGGACAGTCGGACAGGGAGTGGTCGTCGCCGCCATGGGGGTCGTTCTTCCTGCTGGGGCTGGCGATCGCGGTGCTGTTGCTGTTGCAACAGTGGCTGTGGCGACTCACCGGGCGGCGGTTCAACCCGGCGCTCGCCCTGGGCTCGCTGCTCATGGTGGCGACGTTCCTGCTCACGATGATCGCCGGGTTCCTCGCGGCCAATGACAACGCCAAGGGCCTGTCCGAGGGCGCGGCACCGATGAACGAGCTCACCCGCCAGCGCATCAACGCCCAGAAGGTGCGCGCGCAGGAGACGCTCAACCTGGTGCGGCGCACCGATCCGGAAGGGTCGGCCGCCGAGCGGGCGACCACCCTGGGCAACGTGCGTGACACCCTGACCGTCTACCTCGACGACGAGGACGACGCGGACTCCTCCGGGCGCATCAACCTCGACTCGCAGGGTGCGGTGACGGACGCGATCGAGGCGCTCGACGCCTGGATGGCCGCCCAGAACCGCGCCGACTCCCTGTACCAACAGGGCGACTACCAGGGCGCGATCACCATCTCCTCCGGCCAGAGCGAGGGCGACTCGGGGGCCGCGTTCGAGGAGTTCGACGAGTCCATGCAGGACGCCATCGAGGAGGCCCGCGACACCCTGCGTACGCGCATCGACAACGCCCGCCGCACCTCCTCCAACGGGCCCGATCTCATCATCGCGCTGTCCACCCTGGCCGCGTTCGCCGTGGTCGTGGGGATCGCGCCGAGGATCAGGGAGTACCTGTGACGGCGGGGGTGCGGACCGGGTCGGGCGCGCGGGGACACGGCGCGCGGCGCCGGGCGAGGCGGGTCGCGCTCGGGGGCGTGATGGTGGCGGCCCTGGCGTTCGGGGCGGCGTGTGGGGTCGACGACGACGAGGGCGGCCCCGGCGCCGGCGGGCCGGAACGGGACGCGACCGCGGAGTCGGCCGGAATACCCGGGGCGGGGATCCCGGAGATCGACGCGGTGATGCCGCTTCCCGCCGGCGCGGTGATCAGCACGGACGTCCCCGCCGGCCTGCCCGACGAGAACGACGAGAGCTGCGATCCCCTGCCCAGTCTGCGGCCGAACGACGCCACCCCCGCGGAGAGGGTGCCGCGGATCCTCGAGCGGGGTCGACTGATCGTGGGACTGGACCAGGGCTCCAACCTGTTCTCCTTCCGCGACCCGGCCAGCGGCCAACTCACCGGCTTCGACGTGGACCTGGCGCGCGAGATCGCCGCGGACATCTTCGGCGATCCGCGGCAGGTGGAGTTCCGGTCGCTGACGTCGTCGAACCGGCTCGAGGCGCTGGAGAACGACCAGGTGGACGTGGTGATCCGGTCGATGTCCATCACGTGCGCACGGCGCGAGCGGGTGACGTTCTCGGTGCCGTACTACCAGGCCTACCAGCGGGTGCTGGCGGTGCGCGGGTCGGGGATCACGGAGATCGAACACCTCGAGGGCAAGCGCGTGTGCGTGGCCGCCGGGACGACGTCGGCGTCGCGGTTGTGGGAGGAGTTGGATCGGATCACGGTGCTGTCGGTGAACACGTGGGCGGACTGCCTCGTGGCCATCCAGCAGAACCAGGTGGACGCGATCACCACCGACGACGCGATTCTCGTGGGCATCACCGCGCAGGACCCGTACCTGGAGATCGTGGGGCCGCAGCTCGACGCGGAGCCGTACGGGGTGGGCATCGCCAAGTCCACGCCGGGCGACAACACCGACGGGCTGGTCCGTCAGGTCAATTCCACGCTCGAACGGATCCGCGCGGACGGCACGTGGAACCGCATGTACTCGACGTGGTTGTCCGGGCTGGGGCCCAACCCCGGGATGCCGGTGCCCAGGTATGTGCCGGAGGAGCAGCGATGAGTTACCGGAAGTGGGACGACCCGCTCGAGGAGGGCGAACCCAGCGTCGGTACGCAGGCCACGATGCGGACCGAGGCGGTGGCGGTGACGGAGGCCGCCACGGCGACCGGACTGACCGAGGCGACGGGCGCGTTGGAGGCCACGGGCGCCATGGAAGCCACCGGGGCCATGGGGGCGACCGGGCAGCTCGAGGCCACGGGCCCGCACGTCCATTCGGGAAGCATGGCGGAGACCGGGGCGGTCGAGGCCACCGGCGCGGCGTCGATGACCGGGTTCCTCGCCGACACCGACCCTGGTGGCGGCAGCAGCCCGGGCCGGGCGGGCCCGGCGCGCGCGGCGGGCGCGGCGGGCGCGGGGCGGAGTCATGATCCCGAGTCCCGCACCGAGTCCGTCCCCGGCGCGCGGTCCTCCGCCCGGACCGGCGAGGTGATTACCGGCGACCGGTCGACCTCGGCACCGTTCCGCATGCGGCACCCCGACAAGCCGGAGGACCGCCCGAGCCAGGCCGCCGAGGGTCTGGTCGATCTGCCGTACATCATCCCCGTCGACCCCACCTCGGCCATGTTGGAGCCGGAGGACATCGAGGCCGAGTGCGCGGCCTCCGACGGCAGGCTGCCGCGGCCCGAACTGTGGCCCGGAGACATCGTCGCCGACCAGTACGAGGTCCGCGGTGCGCTCGCCCACGGCGGGATGGGCTGGATCTACCTGGCGGTCGACCACAACGTGTCCGACCGCTGGGTCGTCCTCAAAGGCCTGCTCCACGCCGACCAGGCCGAGGCCCAGGAGGTCGCCGTCGCCGAGCGGGAGATCCTGGCCGAACTGTCCCACCCGTCGATCGTGCGTATCTACAACTTCATCCACGACGACTGGGCCACGTCGCCCACCCATGGCGGGTACATCGTCATGGAGTACGTCGGCGGCCCCAGCCTGCGCGACGTCCGACGAGCGGCACCCGGACGGGTGCTGCCGGTGGAGAAGGCCATCGCCTACGTGCTCGAGGTCCTGCAGGCGCTCTCCTACCTGCACTCGGTGGGACTGGTCTACAACGACCTCAAACCCGAGAACATCATGCTCACCGAGGACCACGTCAAACTGATCGACATGGGTGCGGTGTCCGGCGTCGGGGACTACGGGCACATCTACGGCACCCCCGGTTTCCAGGCCCCGGAGATCCCCCGGACCGGGCCCACCATCGCCTCCGACCTGTACACCGTCGGTCGCACCCTCGCCTCGCTCATCGTGCGGCTCCCCGTGGTCGACGGCCGCTACGCCGACGGCATCCCCTCCCCGATGGAGGAACCGGTGTTCAGCCGGTACGACTCGCTGTACCGGTTCCTCCTGCGCTCGACGCACGAGGAACCCGACTCGCGGTTCCGCAGTGCCAACGGGATGGCCAACCAGCTCATGGGCGTCCTGCGGGAAGTACTCGCGCTGCGCACCGGGGTCCCGCACCCGGCGTTCTCCTCGGTGTTCTCACCCCAGCGATCGACCTTCGGCACGCTGTTCACCGTCGAGCCGACCGACTTCCTCGTCGACGGCCGCGCCCGCGACACGACGCTCACCGGGTCCGAACTGGTCGACGCCCTGCCGGTGCCGCTCATGGAGGCCTCCGACCCCGCCGGCCGCATTCTCGCCGCGACCTCGTACACCTCGGTCGAGCAGCGGATCGACACCCTCCTCGAACTGTATTCCGACACCGAGTCCGAGGCCCACGAGAGCGTCGGCGTAATCATGTCACTCACCCGCGCCTACCTCGAGAGCGACGATCTCGCCGCGGCCGAGGCGCTGCTGGAGGAGAACGCGTACCGGATGCCCGCCGAATGGCGGCTGGTCTGGTACGACGGCGTGACCGACCTGCTCAAGGGCGACCCCGTCGGGGCGTATCCCAAGTTCCAGAGGGTGCTCTCGGCCATGCCCGGCGAGAACGGCCCCAAGCTGGCCCTGGCCGCGACGGCGGAACTAATCCTCGACGTGTGCCCCGAGAGCGACCGGGCCCGCTGGGCACGCTCGAGCGAACACTTCTACCGCACGGTGTGGTCGGTCGACCGGTCGGTGATCAGTTCCGCGTTCGGGCTGGCGCGCCAACTGCAGCGTCGTGGCGAGGTCAAGTCCGCCATCGAGGAGCTCGACCGCGTCCCGCCCAACTCCCGGTACTCGGCGCTGGCCAACCTCACCGCGATCCTCCTGCTGTGCCAGGGCCGCCCGCTCGACGAGACCGAGGAGTCCCACCTCCGCGAGGCCGCCCGCCGTGTGACCAATCTGTCCGCCGGTGAACACCGCGCGTTCCAGATCCGGCTCACCGTGCTCACCACCGCACTCGCCTGGGTGCAGCTGCCGGGCAACGAGCCGTCCCCGTCCCCCCTCATGCGCGGCGTGCCGTTCACCGAGTTCGGGCTGCGCTCCGGCGCGGAGACCGTCCTGCGGACCCTCGCGCGGTCCACGGAGACCCGTCAGCAGCGGTTCAGGCTCGTCGACCAGGCCAACAGCATCCGTCCACGCACCCTGTTCTGAGTCCGCGGGGGTTCCACCGGCCTCGGGCGCTCCCACCGGGCCGGGCGGCTCAGCCCTCGCGGTCGAGAGCGTGGTCGAGAGCGGGGTCGGTGGCGAGGGCCGGGTCATCGTGGCGGCGGCGTCGCCGGGCGAACAGGATGAGCGTCGCGCCGGCCGCCGCCGCTGTGAGCGCCCACAGCACGAGCTCGGCCCCGCTGACGCCGGTGGTGGCCAGCGACCCGCGGACCTCCGAATTGGCGCGGATCCACGCGTCCGACGGCGCCCCCTCGCGCGGTGTCACCGCACTCTCCGCGACCCGGCCGGTGGCGTCGCCCTCGCCGGTGACGGGACGGGTGAGGCGCGAATCAATGGCGTCGTCCGCACCGTCCGGCGGGTGGGGGCCGTCGGAGGCGCCGGGGCCGTCGGGATGGGACCGGTCCGGGCTGGGAGCAGTGGAGGTGGCCGGCACGCCGCTGGCCGAGCCCTCCGACCCTCCTTCCGAGGTGCTGCCGGTGGAATCGCCGGCCGAGCCTGCGAGAGAACCCGGGCCGGCGAGGGAGCCCAGGGCGGGGCCGAAGACACCGATCACCACACCGATGACGCCCCCGACGATGACCGGCCACACGATGTCCGGCAGGTCCGTCGAACCGCCGCCGGAGGTGGGGTGGACCACCACGCGCCGGACAGAGGTGTAGGTGGCCCCTCCGGGCATGGTGACCGAGAACGAGATGTCGTAGGTACCGGCGCGGGTGAGAGTACCGGTCAGGGCCCCGTCCTCGAGTCGCATGCCGGGCGGCAGCGTGTCGGTGACCACGTCGAGCACGGTGCCCTCGGGCGGGGTCGGGAGGAATCGTTCGGGCCCGTACTCCTGTCCCACGGTCACGTCGGGCAGCCGGTTGAGCGGGTCGGACGGATCGGTGCCGATCAGGTCCTCGGTGGTGTCGGGCAGTCCGTCGCCGTCGCGGTCGAGGCCGTCGACGTCGGAGAACGACACCCACATCCTCGGACTGACACTCTGCCGCTGCGCACTGTTGGGGGCGTCGAGCGGAACGGAGACCTCGTCCACCACTCGCGCCGACTCCCCCGGCCCCAGTTCCAGGGCGGCCACCGTGGCGCCGCGGGCCGGAGAGCCCCCGGCCTGGCCGGTACCCGCGCCGTACAGCATCACGGTCCCCGAGTCGGCGACTGCCGCGCCGGTGATGCTCGACCGCACCGCGAACTCGGCGCCCTCCGACACCACGAAGTCACCGACTCCGACCGCATACCGGCCGGTGCGGCCGGAGTCGGCCGCATTGCGGACGTGATAGGTGCGGTCGACGGATTCGCCGGGGAGCATCGCGCACGGGTCCACGTCGGGGATGCTGGCGCTCGCCCCGGGCGGAGCGGGGCCTGCGGGCGGAGCGGAACCCCCGGGCCCACCGGCCGGGTCGCAACCCCACGAACCGAGAGCGAGATCCGGGGCGTCCGTCCAGATGGAACCGTCCAGCGAGAACTCCAGATCGGCGCGGGCATCGAGGGCCGGCACCGTCACCTCCTGAGCCACGGACGCCCCGCCCAGAACCAGGGTGGCGACCGCCGCCAGGATGAGCGGCACGATCCCGCGACTCCTGGGCCAACCCTGCGTCGGGCCGGGAGGCGGCCCGTGCGAGGGCCGGTCGTCCGGAGAGGAGGGTGAGGCGTGGGGCATCGTCCGACTTTGTCCAGCCCGGGCTCGGATGCCGGGGATCACCCCGCACTCTATAACTAAAGTTGTTCTTAGCAAATATGGACGGGGTTATCCTCCCAGGCCCAGCACCTCGTCGCACGCCCGCGCGATCGCCAGTTCCTCGTCGGTGGGCACCACGAGCACCGTCACGCGACTGCCCGGGGTGGAGATGACCCGCTCGCCGGTGCCGTTCTCGTTGGCCTCGGCGTCGATCTCCACTCCCCAGCCGCGCATGGTCGACAGCGCATCGGCCCGCAGGCGTGCGACGTTCTCCCCCACCCCTGCCGTGAACGTGATCGCGTCCACGTCGCCGAGGACCGCCCAATAACCGCCGATGTAGCGACGCAGGCGATGGATCACCACGTCGTAGGCCAGCGTGGCGTCCTCGTCGCCATCGTCGACCCGCGTCAGGAGTTCGCGGAAGTCGCGCGCCCCCGACAAACCCTCCAGCCCCGACCGGCG
Organism: Dietzia kunjamensis; assembly: GCF_045689975.1. GTDB lineage: Bacteria > Actinomycetota > Actinomycetes > Mycobacteriales > Mycobacteriaceae > Dietzia > Dietzia kunjamensis. The sequence goes on from NZ_CP143297.1 coordinate 2,862,749, forward strand.
GTTGAGCAGGGTCGAGACATCCTCGGGCGACATGCCGCGGTCACGGATGAGGTGGATGATCAGGCCGGGGTCGAGGTCTCCGGGTCGTGTACCCATGACCAGTCCCTCGAGGGGCGTCAGACCCATGGACGTATCCATGGCGCGGCCACCTTCGATAGCGGACGCCGACGCCCCGTTGCCCAGGTGCAGGACGATCTGGTTGAGCTCGCCGTACGGGCGGCCCAGGACGTCGGCGGTGCGGCGGGAGACGAACTCGTGGCTCGTGCCGTGGAAGCCGTACCTGCGCAGGTCCCACTCGCGTGCCGTCTCGCGATCGATGGCATAGGTGTGGGCGGCGGCGGGCAGGGTGTGGAAGAACCCGGTGTCGAACACGGCCACGTGCGGCAGCCCCGGCAGCAGGTCGCGGGCCACCCGGATGCCACGCAGGTTGGCCGGGTTGTGCAGAGGGGCGAGCACCTCGAGCTTCTCGATGTCGGCCTCCACCTCCGGCGTCACCTCGACCGGCTCGTGGAAGGCCGGCCCGCCGTGGACCACACGGTGGCCGATCGCCTCGACCCCCAGGTCGGTGGGATGGACGTGCAGCTCCTTCGCCAACTCCAGTACGTGACCGAGCGCGGCGGTGTGGTCCGGGAACTCCGCCTCCGCGGTGCGTTCTTCCGCACCGGCACCGGCCAGGTCGCTGCGGCGAACGGTCAGCGTGCCCACGGGCTCACCGATCCGCTCGACCAGCGCCCAGGCCAACTCACCCTCGACGGCGGTGTCGAGGATCTGCAGCTTCAGGGAGGAGGAGCCGGAGTTGATGACGAGCACGCGGGTCATGAGTCGCTTCCCTGGAGGTCTCCGACGCCCTGCGCCTGGACTGCGGTGATGGCGACCGTGTTGACGATGTCCTCCACCAGCGCACCGCGGGACAGGTCGTTGATCGGCTTGCGCAGCCCCTGGAGGACCGGGCCGATCGCGACCGCGCCCGCGGTCCGCTGTACGGCCTTGTAGGTGTTGTTGCCCGTGTTGAGGTCGGGGAACACCAGGACGGTGGCCCGGCCGGCGACCGGGGAGTCGGGCATCTTCTTGGTCGCGACGGTGGGGTCGACGGCGGCGTCGAACTGCAGGGGCCCGTCCACGACGAGGCCGGCAGCCGGATCACCCTCGGTCGCCTCGGCGATCCGCGACCGCACGAGTGCGGTCGCCTCGCGCACCTTGTCGACGTCGGCCCCACTGCCGGAGTCCCCGGTGGAATAGGAGAGCAGCGCCACACGCGGGTCGATCCCGAACCGCGAGGCGGTCTCGGCGGACGACACCGCGATGTCGGCGAGCTGCTGGGCGGTGGGGTCGGGCACCACCGCGCAGTCCCCGAACGCCAGTACGTGGTCGGCCAGGCACATGAGGAACACGCTCGAGACCGTCTTCACGCCGGGGCGGGTCCGGATGATCTCCAGGGCGGGGCGGATGGTGTGCGCGGTGGTGTGGGCTGCGCCGGAGACCATGCCGTCGGCGAGCCCGGTGTGCACCATCATCGTGGCGAAGTAGGAGATGTCGAGGATGCGGTCACGGGCCACGTCCGGGGTCATGCCCTTGTGCTTGCGCAGCTCGACATACTCATCGGCGAACCGATCGGCGTGCTCGCTCGTCCGCGGGTCCAGCAGTGTCGCGCCGCTCAGGTCGATGCCCAGCTCGTCGGCACGCCGACGGATCGCCTCGGGGTCACCGAGGATCGTCAGGTCGGCCACGTCGCGCCGCAGGAGTCGGCCGGCGGCGTGCAGGATGCGGTCGTCGTCGCCCTCGGGGAGCACGATGTGGCGCTTGTCGGCGCGGGCACGCTCGAGGAGCTGGTGCTCGAACATCTGCGGCGTCATCACGTCGGGCGCGTCGACCCGCAGCGGCGCGAGCAGTTCCTCGGTGTCGACGTGCTTCTCCATCAGGCTGAGCGCGGTCTCCACCTTGCGCCCCGAGCCCGAGAACACGCGCCCGCGGGTCTCGGCGGCCAGACGGGCGGTGTCGTAGGTGCCGTGACCCGTGCAGATGATCGGGAGGGTGGAGCGCATCCCGCGGACGAGCCTGTCCAACGCCGCGTTCGGCCTGACCCCGCCGTTCCAGATCATCCCGGCCAGCGAGGGGAAGCCTTCGGCGGCGTGTGCGGCGAGGATCGCCAGGACCGCGTCGGTGCGGTCGGCGGGGACGATGACGACCATCCCGTCGACCAGTCGCTCCAGGATCCGGTCACCGGTCATGCCGCCGACCATCACGGCCATCGCCTCGCGGTCGAGCAGGGCCGGGTCGCCGGAGTAGAGCTCGCCGTCGACCGCCTCCATGAGCTCACCCATCGTGGGCGCGGTGAGCAGCGACTGGGAGGGCAGCGTCCAGGCCGGTACGTCCAGCGAACCGAGCTCGGCCCGGATCTCCTCCAGCGCGCCGGGATCGCACCGGTTCACGACGACTCCCACGGGGTGGGCGTGCTCGACACGCAGCTCCTCGAGGGTGAGCCGGGCGTTGGTGCCGATCTCGGCCGGGGTGCGGTCGGATCCGCGGAGCACCAGCAAGACGGGGGCGCCGAGGTTCACGGCGATCGTGGCGTTGAAGTCGAACTCGGTGGGGCTGGGCACCCCGGTGTAGTCGGTGCCGACGATCACCACGACATCGCACTGCCGGGCCACCGCCTCATATCGGTGCACGATCTCGCTCAGGGCGGCGTCGCGGTCGGAGTGCACGCGCATGTTGGTCACGCCGATGCAGTCCTCGTAGTCGAGGTCCACGGTGGTGTGCTGCAGCAGCATCTCCACGATGCGGTCGCGTACCGGTTCCTCGTCCTCGACGCCGGGACCGGCGGGACGGGGCGCGACCGTGATTGGGCGGAACACCCCGACCCGCTGGACGGTCCCGGCCAGGATGCGCAGCAATCCCAACGCGACGGTCGACTTGCCCGTGTCGCCCTCGGGGGCCACGACGTAGACCGCGGACGAGGAGAGCGGCTCACCGCCCGACTGGGACGGGATCGAGAGTGCGGCGACGTCGGAGTCGGACAACTCGGCCCCGGTGGGATCGCCTGACCCCGAGGCGCGGGGTTCGGACGCGAGGGTGTCGGACGCTACGGACTCGGGGGGAAGGGATTCGGGCACGGGGGCATTGTGACAGCGCCGGCGGCGCAGCACACCTTGTACACACCCGACGGCCCGATCCCCCACCCCGGTCCGGGGCGGGTCGTCACACATCGGTGAGCCTGTCGACGCCGGGAGGCAGCCACGTGCACAGGCCGGGCGAGGCGGCGTTCACCACGGTTGTCCACCCTCCGGGGCCGTCGCCGACGAACCCGTGGTGGACGGGACAGCCGAGTGCCCCGTTGGCGACCGTCGTCGGCCCGCCCCTGGACCATTCCCTCACGTGGTGGAACTGACTTCGCCTGGCCGGGGCGGTGCACCCGGGGAAGGTGCACCCTCCGTGGGAGGCGTAGAGGACCAACCGCTGGATCGCCGACGCCAGGCGCCGATCGGGGTGTGCGTCCACGTCGATCCGGTGCAGCTCCTCCCGGCCGTCGCGCAGCAGGGAGACGAACCACGGCATCGTTCCGGCCATGGAGACCGCCTGCCGCACGCTGAGCTGGGTGCCGGCGTCGGTCTGCACTAGCGTCGTGGGGTCCTCGAGCTGCTCCGGTGTCACCCGCACGACGATGGTCGCGATGCCCTTGGGGCGGGCGGGGTCGACGGTCGAACCGAGGGCCCACTGGTGCACCAGGGCGTCGTGGGCGCGCTGCTCGGGGGTGCGCTCGTCGGACCCGGGTTCACACTCCACGGCGCCGCCGGGCCCGCCGAAGTCGCACAGTGCCCTCTCGACCAGGGCGCGGCCGCGGGGCGTCAGGGTCATCGTCAGGGTGCTGGTGCCGTCGGACCGGACCGCGCCGAGCCGCGCCGAGCGCTGACGTTCCTGGTGCTCTTCGCGGTCCCGTCCGCGGTCCGGGCACAGGGCGGCGACCCGGCGGGCGGCCTCGGCCCGCAGGTCGGCGGGCGCCGCCGTGCGGGCGAACTCCGTGAGCTCCTCGGCGAAACACACCTTGGCGTCGCCGCCCATCGTTCCGGGCAGACCGGAGACGGCTCGGGCGATGATCCGCTCGTGCTCGCCGGTGATCTCCCCGTTCGCGGCCGCCCGCCCGGCCGGGGTGGCCTGACGTCCTCCGGCGTCGATCCGACCGTGCACCGTGCCCTTCGCCAGTCCCAGCTTCTCGGCGAGGAGCGCGGCGACGCCACCGGCGGTGCGTCCCTTCTGACGGTGCAGCGCCGCCAACTCGGCAGTGGCACGGGAGCCACTGGCGTCCAGCCGCCGGGCCACGACCTCCACGCGACCCACCGCGTGGGCGAGCGCGTCCGCGTCGTGCTCGGCCCAGTCGACCGCGCACAGCGTCTCCACCGACGCCTCCAGGAACGCGAGAACGTCGGTCAGCGGGGCCGGCTCGTCCCGCTCACCGCCCCGCCCCTCCGCATCCCATACTCCCTGTTCCATACCCCGAAGCATAGAACACACGTACGACACGAACCGGTCCGGAAGCGCATCGTCGCAGCTCGGCCCGCGTCATCCCCGCGAAGTCATGAGGCGGAACTTGAGCTCGTCGAGCATCGCGCCGATCTCCGTGCTCACCAGCGCGCGATCCAGTGCGACGAGCCGGGGCAGGACGGCGTCGGCGGCGTCCCACCGGCGGCGGTCGAGGTGCTGCGACGCGCGCGAGTACAGCAGTTCGAACTCGGCGAAATCCCGAACCCGGTCCGTCGCCAGCTCTCCCAACCACATACCTTCGCGGCCCCGGCTGTCCGCCGCCTCGATGACCCGCCGAACGGAGACGAGGGTCGCCCGCGGCCCGGCCCCGCCGTCGGCGGCGCCTCGCCCGCCGCCGTCGGCCCGGTCGAGCTCGGCGACGAGCCGATCCGCTACCCGGGCCATCACGTCCAGCTCGTCGAGCAATCCGCTCACCAGGTCCCGCTCGGCCGCGACGTGCGCCCCGCTCCGGGCGGCCTCGGCCCGGGTGCCGGCGCGCGCGACCTCCCCGCCCAGCCGGAACAGTTCAGCCGCCGCCGAGTCGACGGCGGCCCCGGCCTCGCGGGCCTCCCCGAGAAGGCCGCGGGCCCGATCGGCGAGATCCGGGGCGCCCCCGGGGGTCACGGTATACCCCTAGTCGACGACGACGAGGACCAGCCCGAAGTCCCCGGCGTCGTCGGTCCACACGGTCGGGCCGACGAACCCGTGGCCGGCGAGGTCGTCGGCGAGTGCGTCCGGCTCGAACTTCCGAGCGATCTCGGTGCGGATGCCCTCCCCCGCGGCGAGGGTTCGCGAGCGCCCCAGCGTCGGGAAGTCGACGTGCACGTCGCGGACCGCCCGCAACCACATCTCGATCCTGCTCTCGGCGGCGTTCCACACGGCCTCGTGGCGGAAATCGCGCCTGTCCAGCCCGGTGCACTCGACGGTCCGGGCGATCACGTCGAGCATGTTGAGGTTGAATTCGGCGGTGACGCCGTCGGCGTCGTCGTAGGCCGCGACCAGCCGCTCGGGGCTCTTGACGAGGTCGAAGCCGAGCGCCAACCGGTCGCCCGGGTCCATGACGCCGCGCAGCATCGCGAGGAACTCTGCTCGCTGGGCCTCGCTGAAATTGCCGATCGTGCCGCCGAGGAAGAGCACCAGCCGCCCGCCCGGCTCGCCCGGTAGCGGGCCGTCGAGGGCGGTGAGGTCTCCGACGACCGGGACGACACGCAGTCCGGGGTACTCGGCCGTGAGCGCACGGGCGGAACCGAAGAGCATCTCGGTACTGATGTCGACCGGAACGAACAGTGGGCCGGCTGGATCAGTGGCGCCGGTCGGGCGGGAGGCGAGGACGTCGAGCAGGACCCGCGTCTTCTCGCAGGTCCCGGCCCCGAGCTCGACGAGTGTGTCGGCATCGCCGACGATGTCGACGGCCCGCGTCCGCAGGATCTCCGCCTCCGCGCGGGTGGGGTAGTACTCCGCGAGCCGGGTGATCCGGTCGAAGAGCAGGCTGCCCTTCTCGTCGTAGAACCAGCGGGGCGGCACGGTCGGCGGGTCGTCGAAGAACCCGGCGCGCAGATCCGATTCGAGCGCGGCGGTGTCGGGATCGGCGGTGCTCGTCGTCGTCGTTGTCATCGTTGTTGTCTTTGCTGTTGTTGCACCGGGGACGTCGGGCCCGGCGGCGCCGGGCTGGGCGGCCACCTCGCGCGCGCCGGTCACCGGGCGAGCCTCAGTCCCGCGGCCGCCCACCTCGAGGCGGCGGGATAGAAGTTCCGGTAGGTGTGCCGCGTGTGGCCGGCGGGCGTGAACGCACTGCCACCGCGGAGGACATGCTGGTCGGACATGAACTTGCCGTTGTACTCGCCGGCCGCGCCCTCCTCGGTGACGAACCCCGGATACGGCAGGTAGGCGCTGGCGGTCCATTCCCACACGCCGCCGATCGTCCGCTCCGCGGCGGGCCGCGGGTGGCAGCGGTCGGGGTCGAGCTCGTCGCGGATCTCCCAGCCGGTGGTGGCGACCTCCCATTCGAACTCGGTGGGCAGCCGTGAGCCGGCCCAGCGGGCGTAGGCGTCGGCCTCGTAGAAGGACACGTGGATGACGGGCTCGGCGTCGACGACCGGCCGCCGGCCGCTCAGCGTGAAGGTGGTCCACTCACCGTCGGCGGCGGTCGTGGGGCCAGCGGCGCGGCCGACCGGGCTGTCGTCCTCACGTCGCCAGTACCCGGGCGCATCCAAGCCCTCTGCCTGGACCGTGGCCCAGCCGTCGGACAACCACAGTTCGGGCCGGGAGTAACCGCCGTCGGCCATGAACTGCTTCCACTCGCCGACGGTGACCTGGCGGGTGGCGACCTCACCGCCGGGGATCCACACCCGGTGGCGGGGACGCTCGTTGTCATAGGAGAACGCGGGGCCTGCGGCGGTGGCGGGGCTTGCGGCGGTGGCGCCCGAACCGTCCCCGACGTCGGAGTCGCCGGGAGCCGGGGCGCCGACCTGCGCGACCCCCTCGGCGACGGCGAGCCACTCGGTCTCCCCCGGCGCCGCTCCTGCCGGGTCCGCCGCCCTGTGGACGTAGACCGGGTCGGTCGGGTTGTGCGAGAAGAGGTGCTTGATGTCCATGAGCAGCAACTCCTGGTGCTGTTGCTCGTGATGGCAGCCCAGCTCCAGCAGTTCGAGGCCACGCTCGTCGACCCGGCCCGCCTCGAGGGCGTCGACGACGGCCTCGTCGATGCGGGCGCGGAAGTCCCCGATCTCCGCCACCGACGGGCGGGTGACGAGCCCGCGCTGCGGCCGCGGCTGCCGTGGGCCGACCGCCTCGTAGTACGAGTTGAACAGGAAGCGGAACACCGGCTCCGGCGAGGTGTAGCCCGGCAGCCGACCCAGCACGAACTCCTCGAAGAACCAGGTGGTGTGCGCCCGGTGCCACGCTGCGGGGCTGGCCGCGGTCATCGACTGGGGGATCTGGTCCTCCGGGCTGAGCCGGGACGCGAGCAGGTCGGTGAGCCCCCGGACCTGCTGGAACTTCTCGACCACGCTCTCGGCGCGGGCAGTGGTGGCGACGGTTCCGGCTGTCATGGCTTCCCCCGTGGGTTGTGGTCGACGGCAGGCGGTCCGCGCCGGCGGACCCCTCGGCCCCCGACGCTGACCGCCACCCTAACCACGGTGTGGCCGCCGTCCCACCGATCCGGCCGTGCCCGGACGAACGGCGGCGATGCCTACCGGAACGGGAGCGGGCCCGGCTTTCCGGCACGCTCGGCGGCGATGTTGCGTCGCTCGTGCTCGAGCAGCCGCAGCCGGTACTCGGGGCAGTTCCCCATGCCGCCATCGGCGCGGATCACCCGGTGGACGGGGATGACGAACGGCACCGGCACCAGCGTGCACAGCCGGCCGACGCGACGGGCGTTGCGTGGCCGGCCGGCGTCGATACTGACCTGGCCGTAGCTGGAGGTCTCGCCGTAGGGGATGTGCTGGATCTCGCGGTAGACCTCACGTGAGAATTCATCGTGGACCCCGGCCGCCGCCCAGTCCAGCGGGACGTCGAACCCGCGGAGCCTCCCGGCCAGGTAGTCCTCCACCTGTTCCGCCAGGCGGGCGAGGTGCTCCGCCGCGGCGCCGGGCTCGGGATCGCGGCCCTCGTCGTCGTCGTGATGTTTCACGTTGAACCAGGTCGCGGCGGCATCCCTGTGGTCGAGCTGGTCTGCGTCGAGCTGGTCCGCGTCCACCTGGACGAGGCGCGCGATGCCGTCGGGGGTGGCCTCGACGAGCATCAGCCCGGCCGCGGTGGTGAGTACGTGCGTGACACCGCGGGGCGTCCGGGGCGCAGGCGCGCTCACACGGGACCCACTCACACCAGGCCCGCTCACACTGGGCCCACTCACACCACGCTCGGGCGGTCCGGGTTGGTGACGTCGGCGTCGGCGGTGTCGAGCTTCTCGAACAGGGCGTCGGCGCCGTCACGTCCGATGGCGGACATCTCCGCGGTGGTGATCGGCACGGCCTGCAGGCGCGTGAGCAGGGGGCCGGTGCCGTCGGGGCCGCCCGTCTCGTCGACCACCTGCAGGTCCGGCCACAGGAACGGCGGCGTGAGGACCAGGTGCTCGCACGTACGGCCGGGATCGACCAGCCCGACCGCGTTGGGGATCACCGCGCCGGGCGCCACGTGGATGGAACCGGTGGCCACCGCGAGAGCGCACGCATCCAGGACGTCCGCCATGGCGCGGTGCCCGGTACGACCGACGGTGACGAACTCGGAGCGGATCTGCCGCCCCTCGGGCGTGGTGACGTTGGTGGGGAGCTCACGTGCGCCCACGGTGGCGTAGGTGGAGAAACCGGGCGCGGGAACGTCGTCGACGACGACGATGTCGCAGTGCCAGTCCGTGGTCTGTCCCTCCTCATCCGGCTCGGTCTCGTGCGGATAGCGCAGGACGCGGACCGACTCCTTGTGGCCGAGGATGCCCTCGAGGCCGGAGAGATCGGCCGTGTCCGGGCCGGGGAGGTTGGTCTCGTTACTCATGCCAGGGCTCGCAGACGCGGTTCGAGGTCGGATTTGAACAGGTCGAGGAAGCGTTTCTGGTCGTGGCCGGGGGCGTGGAAGACCAGGTGGTTCAGGCCCGCGTCGACGTACTGACGGACCTGCTCCACGGCGTCGTCGGGGTCGGAGGCCACGATCCACCGCTTGGCGACCTGCTCGATCGGCAACTCATCGGCGAGGCGCTCCATCTCGCGCGGGGAGTCCACCGAGTGCTTCTGCTCCGGAGTCAGGGACAGCGGCGCCCAGAAGCGGCAGTTCTCCAACGCCGCCTCCGGGTCCGGGTCGTAGGAGATCTTGATCTCGATCATCCGATCGATCTGCGCCGAGTCCCGCTCGTTGATCCCCGCGCCCTCCTCCACCGCGGGCAGCAGCTTGTCGGTGTACAGCTCCATCCCCTTGCCCGAGGTGCAGATGAACCCATCGCCCACCCGGCCCGCGTACTTGGCCACCACCGGACCACCCGCCGCCACGTACACCGGCACACCGCCCTCGGGCACGTCGTAGAGGAACGCATCCTTGGTCGAGTAGTAGTCACCCTCGAAATTGGTCGTCTCACCTGTCCACAGCTCGCGCATGAGCCGGACCGACTCGCGCAGGCGCGCGAACCGCTCCTTGAACTCCGGCCACTCACCCTGGTGGCCGGTGGCGATCTCGTTGAGCGCCTCACCCGTACCCACACCGAGGAAGATGCGGCCCGGGTACAGGCACGCCATCGTCGCGAACGCCTGCGCCAACACCGCCGGGTTGTAGCGGAACGTCGGGGTGAGCACCGAGGTGCCCAGCTGCAGCCGCTCGGTGCGCTCCCCCACCGCCGTCATCCACGCCAACGAGAACGGCGCATGACCACCGTCGTGACGCCAGGGCTGGAAATGATCCGACACCGTGGCCGAATCCATCCCCGCCTGCTCCGCCATCACGGCGAACTCCACCAGATCACGCGGACCGAACTGCTCGGCCGACGCCTTGTAACCGAGCTTCAGGGACGGGGTGTCGGGCATCGGCTTCTCCTGCAGGTAGGCATGTGACCAGATTCACCTCTGGCGCGCGCGGGGCACGGGGCCGAGTATGCCAATACGGCCCGTCGGGGGTGTGCATGTTGACAAGCGCCACCCCTGCGCCTTCATGACCACCGGAAACGACGGAGCGCGCTCCCTCTCACAGTCTGATCTAATACTTTCCCGACCTCACCACCTCGGGCCGATCGACTGATCGGTGCACTGATCTGCGAAAACAATCCCTACCCATGCTTGCGCGCTTGTTAATAAGTTCGTAATGTACTCACCGGGTCGCCGCAGCGGCTCTGTGTCGCTCGAGTCCGAAGCCAGTCCGAGGCCGACACGCCCCATTCCCAGGATCATCGCGTGGTCCCCCCTTGGAAAGGCAGGGCGCACATGGACGCCACCTCCACCCCCCTCGACCCCGACGCCCAGCGGAAGCAGGACCGGGCCCGCAAGCGCAAGGCGATCCTCGCCGGCGGCGTGGTCCTCGGCCTCGGCGCCGCGGTGACCCTGGCTGCGTGGTCGGACGATGTGTTCGCAGACGGCACGTTCAACACCGGTTCGTTCGACCTCATCGGGTCGCCCGGAAACACAGTTGCCCTGGACGAGGCCGCCTATGACCAGTACGAGACCACCGCCGGATCGGCTGACCTCAGTTTCCAAATCGATGCGCTAGAGATGTATCCAGGTGAGACGGTGGCTGCCCCATTCAGTATTGCCCAGCCGACCGGCACTGACGTCGACGGCCGAGTGTGGATGTACGAGGCGACTGCGTCAGGCGTACTCGCTCCGCACCTGAGCTACGCGATCAGGGTTATCGGCGACCCCACCGAGTGTGTTGCTGATGATCCGTCCACCACTCTCGACGATTCAGCTGCCGTCACAGCGCTCCCCGCCTGGAACGACGGAGTGTTCACCGCCACTTCGACCACAGTGTCCAACACGGCCGGCCAGCGCGACATCCTCCCGGGCGAAGACACCCAGGACCTGCTGGTTAAGCAAGACTTCCTCAACCAGCAGCACTTGTGCATCCAGGTGACCCTGGAGGATGACGAGGATGCCATCGGGCTGCTTGACACCACATCTCCCTCGTCCATCGTCTGGGACTTCAGGGGCGAGTCCGAGACTCCGACCAGCTGATCGCCAGATCGGCTTGCCAGCAGGGTGTAGGTATTGGCCGGGCGAGACAGCCTCTCGCCCGGCTTCATTTACATACTCCCTCGCTCGCCAATGCCCGCTCTCATCACCGATTGCCCTGCAGCGAGAAAGCTGAGTGCTCGTGTCCAGCTCCGGTTCGCCCTCTCGGCCCCGGGCTCGTCGTGCTGCCGTCACGGCTGCCGGGGGGCTGGGGCTCGTGCTGGCCCTGGCTGGGGTTAGCCAGACCGAGACAGTGGCCGCCTTCGCCGATTCGGTGTGGGCCGGCGGCACGTTCAATGTGGCCGAGGTGGTCGACCTGGAGAGCTCCCCCGAACTCAATGGAACCTTCGCCGATCACGACAGCGAGAACGCGCTCGAGATGTTCTCCACTCCGCTCTCGCTGGTTCCGGGCCAAACCAAATACGCTCACTTCTATATTCGAACTTCCAGTCTCTCCGTAGCCTCGACGGTTTCGATGTCTACTGCCAGCAACGCTCCGACAGCGGGCACTCCCGAATTAGCATTGTGGGGCACGTACATCAGATACGGAGCTCGCGCTGTAGAAGCGAATGCAGACCCGGACTGTAGTACTGCATTTGGGGCTAGTCCTCACGGGACACTGCTAGTTCAGTCCGGGAGCGGTCTCGGGTCGGTCCCAGCCGCGACTTTCGACTTGCTAGCCACAGGCGATAACACGATCAAGGTGTGCTTCGAGTTCTCACTCCGTGATTCTGCGGTAACCGCCAGCCCAAGCGTCAACGGGGCATCGATCGAACCCACGTGGACCTTCACAGGGGAGGCACCCACCCCATGACATCCCCTGCCGCCGACAGCGGCGCCCCCCTGCAAGGCGACACGGGCCGGACGTCCAGAAGACCGATATGGTCACGCGTCGAAGACTTGCTGCTCACACTTCTCGCCGCACTCGGAGTCGTCTGCATCATCGCCACCGCTTCCGCGTTCGCTCTCAACATCAGCTTGATCATGTTCAAGACCGGGTCGATGTCTCCCACCATTCCCACTGGCTCCCTCGCCGTCGTCAGACAGATACCCGCCTCCGACATCAAGGTGGGCGATGTCACCACGGTCTCGCGAGGCGAGGGCCGACTACCGGTGACCCATCGCGTGGTGTCCGTGACTCCGCTCGGTGGCGGCACCTACTCGATCGAGATGAAGGGCGACGCCAACGATTCACCGGACTCGCAACCGTACGAGGTGACCGAGGTCAGGAAGGTGCTCTGGCACGCGCCCGGGCTCGCCTACGTGGTGTCCGCGGTGAGCCGACCCAAGTACATGGCCGGGATCACCGTCGCGGCTTCCCTCCTCGTTGTGTGGGCATTCTGGCCCCGGAAGCAGTGACATGAACGTTTCCCGCCCCTCCACCCGTCTCCGGAGTTTTGCGGCGTCCGTCGGCGGGCTCGCTATCGCTGGCTTATTAACGTTATCCGGCGCCGTTGGCGGGGGCACCGAACTGACTGAGGCAGCCTGGAACGATACCGAGGTGGCGAAGGCCAGTATTGAGACGCGATGGCCAACAGCTTTCGCGTCTGTGGTAGCTGGCTCTGTCAAGTCTGCTGATGCGGCCGTAAACAATGACGGGATGACATACCAATCGGTCTTTCGGTGGACCACGCAACTCGACAAGCCCCCGATCTCCCCGACGAGGGAGACAACTACCTCGAAGCCGGGATTCACAAGGACTTGGGATCAGCGCTATCAAGGCCTCGGGGAGGCAGTTCGAGACGGAGCCTCAAACCCTAACCCCCTCGGCGACGTCGATCCTGCAAGCAACTCTCTGCACAATTGGGGCGCCATAAAAGAGTTTTCGAATCCCGGCCTATTCGGTCCTTTCCGAATGCCGCCGCGGAACTATCGGTGCCTCTCCATAAGCCCTACCTTATCCGAGCAAGCCAACTGCGGTCAGAGCAATAGCTTCGCAGCGGCATCGAACACTACCGATGCTTTTGGTTTTTCGATCGCGTCCAGCAACGCCTACATCACTTTTCTGAATGCCGCGAACCTTTCCACATCGGTTAAGTGCGGAATGAACTCCGCTGAAGCGCACCCACCGACTGGGCGCATCGATATTGGCACAGAACAAGGCGCTTCGAATCCATACCTGAGCTACGGGACGTTCTCTAACAGAGTTCGAACAATCTGGGCATCGGGGCAGCCCCCCCACCCAAATGGGTTTACGAGCATCTCACTTCCTGACCGTCAGATCTCGGAAGCTTGGAACGTAGGCGCACTCGGCGGAAACCCTTACGTGAGGGTTATGCCCATCGTTACTAAACATGCCAGCGATTCAAACGGGCAACCCTACGCGATATCCGAAATCGCAGCATACGTAGAAATCTTTGACACGAACCTTATTCTGCCGAGCGAACTGCGGGCGAAGATGTATTTCGTTCTGTCTCGCTCGGAGTGTGGGGTTAGACGAATAGTCGACCCCTCTCTCCCCGCCCAGCGCGGAGTATTCCCTTCATCACTACCTGGGGGAAACGGGCTCACACCCTACAATCCGGCTATCCATCCTGCTCCGGCCCTACTTCAGGCCATGCCGGAGTCGGTGGACAAGTACGAAGTCAACGCCCTTGCGGCCGAACTCTTACCCACCACCACCCTGACCTCCCCGCTCGAGAACTCGACCGCATCCGAGACCACCACCTCGGCGCCGCCGAACCCCTCCGGAGAGGACGCGTCGACAACCGCGGGAACGACCACCGCCGCGACGACCAGTACGACACGGCGGACGACCACGGTCACCAGCCAGGCGCCCACCGTCACCGCCTCGCCCACGAGCACCACCACCCCGCCGGCGACGAAGACGGTCACCACCACCTCGGCAGCGCCCGCGGTCGTCATTCCCGACGAACCCGGCACCCTGTCGCCCACTGCTCGACTCGAAGACGTCGGCACCGTGACCGTGGACGTGAACAGCGAAGACTTCGTCGTCGTCGCCCAGGGGACCACCGTCCCCACCGACGCTCAGCAGGGCGTGGCGGCGCTGGAGATCTGGCTGAACGGCGGCGACCCCGGCGACACCTGGGCGATGTTCACCTCCACCGACCCCGACGTGGACGGCTGGCGCTGGGCCGCCGTCAACCAAGAGACCGGCACCGTGATCTACATTCGCTGACGGCCGGGCGACACGCCGATCCTCGACGTGAGATTCGCCACTCGCCGGGGCCGAATGTAACGACTCGATGCCATCAGTCAATAATCTTGGTGAACGCGGCGATCACTGCGGCCCCGCCCGCACCAGAGCCCCCTCCTCTGGACCGATCTCCACCAGACGGCCCCTCGGAGGAGTCATGCGCATCCGGCACGCGGCGACCACCCTGGTCGCACTCGGTGCCGCCTCCGTCTGCGCACTCGGCGCGACGGTGATCGTCCAGGACCGCGAAGCGCAGACCCGCGAGTCCGAACTGCGCAGCTCGGCGTGGTCCGTCCAGGCGTCCACCGACTTCGGTACGACCTGGACCGCGCCCATCTCCTCCTACGGCGGCCACTTCCCCGTCCGCGTGGACACAGCCGGCCTGCGCAATCGCTCCGCCTACCAGCCCCTGACACTACGCACCACCGTCGACTCCCGGTCCGACGCCCACGTCGACATCGGCGAGGGCGCCCTCATCGAGGGAGACCCTGAGACCGCGTCCCATGTACGGGTCCGGGCCGTCTCGGCCCGCGGCGGAGCATGCGCCGCGCCAGCGTTCGACCTCGACTCGCCCAGCATCCTCGCCGGCGACAGTGACCGCCCGGTGCCACTCGACGCGCCGACGGTCGACGAACCGCTGGTCCTGCCCGGCGCCACCCGCACCACGCCCGGATCCCCGGTCACCGTGTGTCTCGAGCTGAGCATGGACGCGGCCGCCCCGGCCACCGACTCGATGCTCACGCTGGCCTGGCCGGTCGACATCGCCCGCGCCGACGCCGACTCCTAGCCGGCCCGGCGCAGGGCCCCAGCCCGGCCCGGCCGAGCTCAGCCACCACCCCACCGCGCCCCGGCCCCCCGGGACGCTCAGCGGCGCCCGGCGGCCTCGGCATAGATCCGCGCATGGGCCGCGATGACACTCGTTGGATCAGCGCCCGCGACCCGCGGCGGGACGGCCCGGGGATTCTCCAACGCCGCCCTGACCGCCACCGCCGCGGCGGACGGGTCGCCGGGATCGTAGATCTCCCCGGAATGATCGCCCGGATCACAACGGTCGAACCACTGCTCCCGCAGGAATCCCACCGCGGGGAACACCGGCGAGACGCCCAGGTCGCGGCACAACTCCAACCAGGTGGAATGGGTGGCGAACCGGTACGGCAACACGCACACGTCGAGAGCGGCGAACTCGGGCAGCACCGGCGCCAGGTCCAGCGACTCGTACCTCACCAACCGCACCGACTCCCAACCACCCTCGGCCGCCAGCTCCGCAACCAGGTGGTGCCCGCCGGCCTCGCGGTCCTCGCCGCACGCGTCGCGCCACGCCTGCGCCTCCACGACGATCCGCAGGTGTGAGCCCCGCCGCCCCTGCGCGACGGGCGCGAGCTGGTCCAATAGCTCCGGGCCGTCGATGTTCTCGCCCATCCGCTCCAGCAACACCCCCACCACCAGCGGGTCGCCGGGGCCGCGCAGGTGCTTCCCGGCGCGGATGGCGGAGGAGATCTCGTCCTCGTCCAGCAGCCGCGGGTGCGGCACGACCACCGGTTCGACGCCCCACCGCACCCACAGTTCGTGCGCCGCCACCTCGGTCAGCGTGATCACCGCGGCGGCGGCCTCGACCAACGTGCCGGTGTGATCGCGGTGCGGCAGCTCGTCCTCGTGGGACGGGTAGACGATGTCGTGGACGGTGAGCACCATCGGCACCTCGGCCCGCGACAGGTGCTCCACCACCCCGTCCACGCTCTCCGGCTCGAGGTAGTCGTAACCGAAGTGCACGTGCGCCAGGTCGACGCCGCCCAGCGGGTCCCCGTCGCGCTGAATCTCGCCCGACGCCTCATGTCCGGGATCGAACTCCGCGGGAGTCACCGCATCGGGCGGGGTCTGCCCGTTCACCACCCCGGGCCGGACGGGCACCAGCTCCACATGGCCCAGCCCGTCCAGGCCGGTGATCCGGCGAACCGCGGGGTGGGCGGCGGGCAGGACCGCTACCCGGGTCCGGGAATGTTCACCCCGATCAGACATACGATCAATCTAGACCGTCACGCCAGACCGCGACGCAGGTCCTCGATGAGGTCTCCGGCGAACTCGAGCCCCACCGACAGTCGGACCACGTTGTCGCCGATGCCCACCGCGGCGCGGGCCTCGGGCTCCATGGACGCGTGGGTAGTGGTCGCGGGATGGGTCACCAGCGTCTTGGCGTCGCCCAGGTTGTTGGAGATGTCGATGACCTCCAACGAGTTGAGCAGGGAGAAGCACTCCTTCTTGCCGCGGCCGCCCTCGTCGTCGTCGTACTTCAACCCGAACGTCACCACCGACCCGCCGCCCGACATCTGCGCCCGCGCCAACTCGTACTGGGGGTGCGACTCGAGCATCGGGTATGTCACCCGCTCCACGGCCGGGTGCGACTCCAGGAACCGCGCCACCTCCAGCGCGTTGGCACTCATCCGCTCGACGCGCAGGCTCATGGTCTCCAGGCCCTTGAGCAGGACCCACGCGTTGAACGCGCTCATCCCGAACCCGGCGTGGCGCATGAGGTTCTGCACAGGGCCGGAGATGTACTCCTCGGTGCCCAGCACGGCGCCGCCGAGGACGCGGCCCTGGCCGTCGATGTGCTTGGTGGTGGAGTACACGACGATGTCCGCGCCCAGCTCGAGCGGCTTCTGGTGCAGGACGGTGGCGAAGACGTTGTCCACCACCACCTGCGCGCCGGCGGCGTGGGCGAGATCGCACACCGCGCGAACGTCGACCAGCTCCTGCATGGGGTTGGAGGGGGTCTCAAAGAAGACTGCGTCGGTGGGCTCGCTGAGCGCCTCGCGCCACTGGTCGAGGTCGGCGCCGTCGACGAACACCGTCTCCACACCCCACCGCGGCAGGATTTCGGCACAGATCACGTAACAGGAGCCGAACAGCGCGCGCGAGGCCACCAGGCGCGACCCGTTCCCGCACAGCGCGGCCAGGGCCACGAATACCGCGGACATGCCGGAGGAGGTGGCAAAGCACGCCTCGGCGCCCTCGATCTGCCGCAGCCGCTCCTGGAACATCGCGACCGTCGGATTGCCGTAGCGGGAGTAGACGAACCGCTGCTTCTCGCCGTTGAACGACGCCTCGGCCGCCTCCGCGGACTCGTAGACGTAGCCGGAGTTGAGGAACATCGGCTCGGTGGTCTCCTCGAAGCCGGTGCGCATCTGCCCGGCCCGGACGCCCAGGGTGTCGGGGTGGAGACCGTCGGGGAGCTTGTTGTTTCTCATCGCTGCTTTCTTGTGTGTGGTGCGTGGGTGATGCGGCGGGGCGAGGGGCGTACGGGCGTGGCGGGCTGGCCGTGGTGGCCCGGTCAGGACTGGCGCCAGGCCAGGCCCGCGACCTTCCACCCGTTGACGGTGCCGCGGTGTCCGGCGGCGTCCGGGTCGCCCTCGAACCCCTCGGCCACGTTGTAGGCGGTGCGGTATCCGGCGGCGGTGGCCTGGCTCGCGGCGGCGGCGGACCGGCCACCACTGCGGCACAGGAACAACACCGGTGTCTCCGCGGCGACACCGGCCTCGCCGAGGTGCTCGACGAACCGCTCGTTGGGCTGGCCCGCCGAGGTCATCCACTCGATACCCAGCGTGCGCTTGCCCAGCTCGGACAGATCGGCGCCGCCGACCCACTGCCACTCGGCGCTGGTACGGACGTCCACCAGGACCGCGTCGGGATCGGACGCGAGCAGATCCCAGGCCTGGCGGGGCGATAGGTCCCCGGCGTAGTCGCTCATGGGTGTCGATTATGCTCCCCCGACGGCAGATCGACTGGGTCGAGGTACCCCGCTCGCCTTTCTGTGCGACGATCGCGGACATGACGCCTGTCACAGATTCCCCGTTCCGGGTGGCCGTAGTGGGGTCCGGCCCGGCGGGGGTTTACGCCAGCGAGGCCCTGCTGGACTGGAGTGACAACCGGGATCCCTCCGGACGCGGGATCGTGGTGGACCTCATCGACCGGCTCCCGGTCCCCTACGGTCTGCTGCGGCACGGCGTGGCCCCCGACCACCCCCGCATCAAGGGCATCGCCCGCACGCTGGAGGGGATCGCCGCCGACCCGCGCATCCGGTTCCTCGGCAACGTCGAGTTCGGCCGCGACCTCACCCTGGACGACCTGCACCGCTTCTACCACGCGGTCGTCTTCTCCACCGGCGCGCTCGCGGACCGTCGGCTCGGCATCCCGGGCGAGGACCTCGAGGGGTCGTACGGGGCCGCCGAGTTCGTGACCTGGTACGACGGCCACCCGGATGCGCACCCCGAGTGGGCGCTGACCGCCGAGCGCGCGGCCGTGGTGGGCGTCGGCAACGTCGCCCTGGACGTGGCACGCATGCTGGTGCGCAGCCCCGAGCAGTTGGAGCCCACCGACATCCCCGAGCACGTCCGCGCCGGGTTCGGCACCAACACGACCCGGGTGGTGTCGGTGATCGGCCGCCGCGGCCCCGTCCACGCCAAGTTCACGCCCCTGGAGCTGCGGGAGATGACCAAGGTGGAGGGCGTCACGATCGTGGTGGACCCGGCCGACCTGGAGTACGACGACGACGAGGCGCGCACCCTCCGCGACAGCGATCGCCGGGTCGGGCAGGTGTGCACGCAACTCGAGAAATGGGCCGGGGCGCAGCGTGAGGCCGGGCACGGTTCGGCGGATGAGGCCGAGGCCGCCGCCCTCGCGGCCGGCGAGCGGGTGGTGCGGTTCCGCTTCCACCGGTCCCCGGTCGAGATCCTGGGTTCCGACGGCCGGGTGTCCGGGCTGCGCCTGGCGGTGACCGAGCCCGTCCCCGGACCCGAGGGCGTCGGCGGGCGGGTCCGCAGCAGCGGCCGGACGGAGGACCTGCAGGTCGAGGCGGTCTATCGCGCGGTCGGCTACCGTTCGGCCGCCCTGGAGGGTGTGCCCTTCGACCAGGACTCGGCGACCATCCCCAACGACTCCGGCCGGATCCTCGACTCGCCGGGCGGGGAGCACCTGCCGGGCCTGTTCACCGCGGGCTGGGTCAAACGCGGGCCCTCCGGGGTGATCGGCACCAACCGTTCCTGCGCGGTGGAGACCGTGGGGCAGTTGGCCACCGAGCTCGAGTCCGGCACGCTGCCCGAGCCCTCCGAGCCGGACCCGCAGGCCGTGCGCGACCTGCTCACCGACCGCGGCGTGGACCTCGTCGACGGCGACGCCTGGCTGGAGATCGACGCCCACGAGCGTGGGCTCGGCGAGGCGGCGGGCCGCGAACGCACCAAGCTGCCGGGCCGCGCGGAGATGCTGGAGGTCGCTCGCGCCTCCCGTTCCACCAGCCGCTGACCCTTCCCTCCCCTGTCGGATCCGCTCCACCGCCAGCCTCGGAGAAATCCGCTACTCGGATTCCCGATCCGCTACCCGAATCCGAGTAGCGGATCCGGAGACGGGGTAGCGGATTGTGCGGGGGTCGGTTTCTCCGGCCGGGGCGGTCGATGCGGGGCGCTGTCGGTGTCGGGGATGCGGGGCGCTGCCGGTGTCGTGAATGTGGGGCGCTATCGCTATCGGGGTCAGTCCGTCTCCGCGACGAGCCGGCCGATCTCGTCCAGCGACACCGTGCCCGGGTCGAAGTAGCGGGAGTGGGCGCTGCGCACCGAGTCGGCGCCCGAGTCCGGCTCCGTGACGTCCACCGCGAGTCCGCCGAACTCCCCGGTGCCCGGGCGGCCGCCGAGTACGCCGGTGATCGACCACCACGGCACCGGATCCCAGCGCGAGGCGACGCCGACCACCTCGTCCTGCCCCGCCGCCCGAGCGACGCCGACCTCGTCGACCCGTTGCCCGGCGATCGAGTCGACGCCCGCGCCGGGACTGCCGACGTGGATCATCCGGTCGGCTGCCAGCCCTTCCGGGTCCTCGGCTGCCGCCCCCAGGACCGCGGACCCGTAGCTGTACCCGACCGCGACATGGGGAGCGTCGTCGCCGTCCCTGCGTTCCACCGCGTCCAACCCTGCCGCGAAGGTCCGCAGGTCAGCGGCATGCGCTCGCGCGGGTGCCGTCGAGGAGCCGGCGGTCGCGACGTCGGCGGGCGCGTCGTAGCCCTGCCACGACACCGCGACGCAGGACTCGACGGCCGCGTCGGGTGTCCAACCGGCCGCACCGGGATTAGAGGCGGCCCCTTCGAGACCCGAGGCGGCCGCCTCGCACATCGCGTCCACCCGCTCGCCGGTGCGATCGAGGGTGTCCAGCGACGACCCCGTGCCCGGTATGAGCGTGACCACCCGGTCGGCGGTGTCGGGATCGGCGCTCGCGACCACCGCGCGACCGTCCGGGTGCAGGTCGAGGAGATGCCGTCGCGGGTCGGCCTCGAGGTGCGCGGCCAACGCGGACAGGCCCCGAGCGGCACCGGCGAGCCCGTCGCCGCCGGCGCCGGTGTCGGCCGCGTCGAGCAGTCGGCGCAACCGGGTCCGGTTGATCGCATCCCGCGTCGCCGACGACAGGCCGTCCACCGATCCCAGCTCTGGGTGGTCACGGGCCAGCCTGGCCCGGTCGGCAGGCCCCAGCCCGTGCCACACTTCGGCGACCGCCCGGGGATCGTCGTCGGTCGATCCCGACAGGTCGATGCACGGGCGCGTCGCCGGATCCGTGTGCCCGGTGAGATGGTCGGCAGCTTCGCGCAGCCGCTTCGCCAGGCCGCGATCCGCCTCCCCCACCGCGATGGTGTCCCCGGTGCCGGGCGCGGCGAGTTCGTCGTCGCTCCAGCTGATCACCGCCCGCGCCAGCCGCGCCCCCTCGGCCCGCAGGACGTCAGCCACATAGAGGCAGTTGCCGGAGACCATCCTGGCCTCGGCGGCAGCGTCAGCAGCGCGGCTGCGCGCCCGGGCCCCCGCATGGCCGGACCACCCGCCCTCGTCGGCCATTCCACTGACCGCCGCGCCGCTGCCTATCCCGTCACCGGCCACCGCGCCGCCCAGTCGGCGGGCGACCATGTCGAGGTCCTCGGCCGACTCGGCGATCCGCCGACCCACCGCCGCCGCCCGCGATTCGGCGTGGTCGATCGCCACCACCAGCGCCTCAGCCCGCTGTCCCGGTGACACCGCGGGCCACCTCCTCATCCGCCTCCGCCAGCAGTCCGGCGGCCCGGGCCATCGCCTCCGCGATCCGCCGGCTCTGCGCCTCGTGCTCCCGGGCCCGCCGGGCGAGCAGGTCCGCGCACTCGGCGAGCGCGGGACCGGTGAGCAGCGCCCCCGCACCTCCGGCCGCCATGCCGGCAGCCGCCGCCGACGCCTCCTCCAGCGCCGCGACCAGATCCGCCGCACTGGCGGCCGTGTCCACGCCCGCGTCGCGGACCCGGGCCGCCTCGGCCGTCACCGCCGTCTGCTCGAACGCCAGGAGCACGGCCCCCAGCGGGCCCGCCTCGGCCGTGGCGCCCGGCGCGGCGACCCCGCCACCGGCTCGCTCCCCCTGCTCCGCCATCGTCCCCGCTCCCCTCCGGCCCGGGCATCCGGGCCGTTCGAGAGGTCACGCTATGGGCGGAGTACGACGCACAGGGCCCGCCAGCGGGGGCCTGTGGATGAGGTCGACGACCATTCACAGGCCCGGGCGAGCCGGTCCGTCTCTCAGCGCAGGTCGGGCTGTTCGGCGTACCGCCCGCCGACGAACATGCGAGCGAGCACCGCTCCCAGCCCGACGATGAAGACCACCAGGGCACCCGGAAGCGCCCACCCCGGCATCTGATCGGTCCCGGACCGGGCAGCCATCACGATGCCCACCTGTCCCGCCACCAGCAGCGCGAGCGTCAACGCGGTGATGAGCCACAGGTCCTCACGCAGCAACCTCTCGAACCTGCGCAGTCGGGCTCCGGAGGCAGTCCACCACTGCTTGTTGGGGGCGTTGATGAACTCGGGAGCCGACACCACCAGCCTCGACATGAGCGGCATCGGCAGGACGACCACCAGCGGCAGTAGCGCGGAGAACGCCAACGCGCCGTTCCTGGTCGACCAACCGTCGGCCTCGCCGCCCGCGCCGAAGTGCGTCGGCACCCGATCCGGCAGGACGGCCACCTGCCAGGCCAGCACGCCGAGCCACACCAGGATCACTGCCACGGACAGCGTCAGGATCCACGGCGCCGTCGGCTCCTTCGGCAGATCGCGTGCGTCGTCTGCCGCGGACCTCGTCGTCGTCATCTCGCGGCGCCCTCCCAACCCACGATCACCGGCCGCACCTACCTCACCACCGTCACACGCGACGCGGCCTCGCGGGCGCGCTCACGCGCGATCTCGACGTCCTCGGCGGTCGCGACGGCCACGCCCATCCGGCGGAACTCACTGGCGGACGGCTTGCCGAACAGACGGACATCGGACTCCGGCACGGCCAACGCCCGGGCGATGCCCTCGAAGCCGACTCCCTCGACGGTCCCGCCGTCCTCGGCGATTCCCGCGCCGCCGTAGATCACCGCGGACGCGCCCGGACTGGCCATGGTGGTGACCACCGGCAGGCCGAGGACGGCGCGCGCGTGCATCTCGAACTCACTGAGCACCTGGCTGCGCAACGTCACGAGTCCGGTGTCGTGGGGACGGGGGCTGACCTCGGAGAAATAGACGTCGACGCCCTTGACGAACAGCTCCACGCCGAACACGCCGACCCCGCCGAGCGCGCCCGTCACCCGCGCCGCGACCGACCGCGCCGAGTCGTAGGCGTCGCGGGTCATGGCCTGCGGCTGCCACGACTCGACGTAGTCGCCGCGCTCCTGGCGGTGGCCGATCGGCTCGCAGAAGTCGGTGCGGATCTGTCCCGTCTCCGGGTCGACGCTCCGGACGGTGAGCAGCGTGATCTCGTACTCGAAGTCGACGAACGACTCCACGATCACGCGCGCCCCCGCGACGCGGGCGCCGGACTGCGCGTAGTCCCACGCCGTTTCCACGTCCTCGGGACCGTGGAGGGACGACTGTCCCTTGCCCGACGACGACATGGTGGGCTTGACCAGGCACGGGAACCCGATCCGGGAGCACGCCTCCTGCAGTTCCTCCAGCGAGGAGGCGAACGCGAAGCGGCTCGTGGGCAGGCCCAGCTCCTCGGCGGCGAGGCGGCGGATGCCCTCGCGGTCCATCGTCAGCTGCACGGCGCGGGCGGTGGGCGCGACGCGGGCGAGGCCGTCCTGTTCGATCTGCGCGAGCGCGGCCGTGGCGATGGCCTCGATCTCCGGCAGGATCACCTCGGGCTTCTCCAGCTCGACGACCCGGCGCACCTCGTCGGCGTCGGTCATGTCGATGGTGTGCGAGCGGTGCGCGACCTGGTGCGCCGGGGCTCCGTCGTAGCGATCGACCGCGATGACCTCGACACCGAGACGCTGCAGCGCGATCGTCACCTCTTTGCCCAGCTCGCCCGAGCCGAGCAGCATCACGCGGGTCGCGGTCGGCGCACCCGGCGTGCCGAAGCGGTCCACGGTGGGCGGGGCGAGGGGATCGTGGGGGTCGGTCATGTCGACCACGCTAGTAGACCTGCGACGACAGCCGAAGTGCGGCTGAACAGACTATCGGGCCCGGCACCGTGAGGTGCCGGGCCCGACCGGTCGAACATTGTGGTGCGTTGCGATCACTACGCCGGTTCAAGCGGGGGGAGGTCGTCGGTATCGTCTCCACCGCTGCCGGCCTCGCTGAACCCGGAACTCATGAACGAGCTGCCCTCGCCCTCTCCGTCCTCCGAGCTGGCCGCAGCGAGCGAACCGAGGACGTTAGCGCCCATCTCGACGCTGCCGCCGGAGATGGATCCCGCGGAGACGGGCTCCACAGAACCTCCGGGGATCCTGCCGTTGATCTGGTCCGCGACGACCTGCGGGTCGATACCGAAGTTGGTCTCCAACCCTCCGAGCGTGCCGTCCTCGTTCACGGGGACACAGAGGACGATGCCGACCGCCGGGGTCTCCGGCGACAACGCGGTCCAGCTGACATCCGCCCCGGCCTCGACCAGGACAGAGCGGCCCGGCTGACCGAACACGAACGGGAGAACGTTCTGAACGACGTTGTTCTCGACCACGGGATCGTCGAGCTCCACTGCTGGAGCCCCCTCGTCGTCGGCAAGGAGGTGGGTCAGCCCACCGCCGGCCTCGATGGCAGTGATGAGCGCGATGCCAGCCGCGAGGTCGCCCTCCGGGTAGTCGGTCTCGAGGTCGTTGTCTTCGATCGTCGAGTACGGGGCGGTGGCCCCCAGGCAGCGCTGGTCGGCATCCGACTCGTTGGTATAGGTGACAGTCGGGCCACCCTCCTCATTGGGCGCGACCGTGACGGGTCCACTGAGGGCCTCGCCAGCGGTCTCGAGATCACCGGCGATCTCTCCGAGATCGATCGAGCTACTGCCCAGCGAGCCCGTCGACTCGTCATCCTGGGCGGAGGCGATGCCGGCACCCGCGAAGGTGGTTCCGGCAGCGAGGGCGACGGCCGATGCTCCGGCCAGGAATCGGTTACGAACGAACATGAATGCTCCTTGCAGTGAGGGAAAGTCACCACATCGAGGACCGCGGTGACACTCGCTAACGCTCAGGTGAACGCCTTCGCTGAGCGTGGCATAGATCACACCTACAGCGGTCGTAAGCGGCGCAGACTTAAGGGTTCTATAATTAGATGTTAACTTTCTTATCATCACTGGCCACAGGCGCAACAGCAGTACCGGCCACCTGCCTCTAACCCGCTCGACGGTTAGGCGATAATGTGTGTTCAAAGCCACATGAAAGGGCACACCTGTGACGAGTTCCTCCACCGGCCCCCTGGCCGGCATCCGCGTCGTCGAACTCAACGGCATCGGCCCCGGGCCTCACGCCTGCATGATGCTGGCGGACCTGGGCGCCGACGTCGTGACCGTCATGCGCCCCGGGGAGCTCGATACCCAGGTCGGCGGCTGGGCGCACATCACCCGCCGCGGCCGCACCGTGGTGGAGGCCAACCTCAAGAGCGACGAGGGCCTGTCGCAGGTGCGCGGACTCATCGCCAAGGCGGACGTGCTGGTCGAGGGCTACCGCCCCGGGGTCACCGAGCGCATGGGCCTGGGCCCCGACGAGTGCCTGGAGCTCAACCCGCGCCTGGTCTACGCCCGCATGACCGGCTGGGGCCAGCACGGCCCGCTCGCCCACACCGCCGGCCACGACCTCAACTACATCTCGCTGACCGGCCATCTCAACGCCACCGCCCGTAAGGGCGAGCGCCCCGTGCCGCCGCTCAACCTCGTCGGCGACTTCGGCGGCGGGTCGATGTTCCTCATCCAGGGCATCCTCGCCGCGATCATCGAGCGCGCCACCTCGGGCAAGGGCCAGGTCATCGACGCCGCCATGACCGACGGCGCCTCGGTGCTGGGCCAGTTCCAGTGGGCGATGCGCGCCCGCGGCCAGTGGTCGGACGTCGCCGGGACCAACATGCTCGACACCGGGTACCCGTTCTACGACGTCTACACCTGCTCGGACGGCAAGTACATGGCGGTTGGTTGCCTCGAGCCGCAGTTCTACGCCGAGTTCGCCCGGCTGTTGGGCATCGACGGCGAGGGGATGCCCGGCCAGTTCGACATGGACCGTTGGGAGGAACTGCGCGAGATCATCGCCGGGAAGTTCGCCGAGAAGCCCCGTGACGAGTGGGCCGAGCTGTTCTACGGCACCGACGCCTGCACCACGCCGGTGCTGACCTACACCGAGGCGCTCGACCACCCCCACAACACAGCGCGCGAGACCTTCGTCGAGGTCGCCGGCGATGCCGGGCCCGCGCCCGCGCCTCGCTTCTCGCGAACTCCGGCCCCCACGGTGCCGACCGCTCCCCCGACCGAGGCCGCCGCGATCGACCAGGTGTGGGCCTGAGCATGACCGATCCGGGGGCCGCGCCTCGATCGGCGAACGATAGCCCTCCGGCTGGTGGTTCCCGCGTGGCCGGGGTCGTCCTGATCGTCGATCCCGCATCGTCCGACCCGCCGTTCCGTCAGCTCAAGGGCCAAATAGTCGAGGCGGTCTCACGCGGGAAACTCACGGCGGGAACCCGCATGCCCGCTGTGAGGAAGCTGGCCGAAGAGGCGGGTGTCTCCACCGCCACCGCTGCCAAGGTGTACCGCGAACTCGAGGAGGCCGGCGTGCTCGAGGGGCGCGGCCGATCGGGCACATTCGTCTCCGCCGCCGACGTGGCCGACGCAGCGCTGACGCGGGCGGCAGAGGAGTTCGTCGAGCGCTCGTCGGGCGCCGGCTTCGGCCTCGAGGATGCCTTGGAGGCCGTCCGCAACGCGTTCAAGAACCTGGACTGACGGCCCACTCCAGCAAGTGAACGCAAAACGCCCCGCCACCTCGTGTGATGGCGGGGCGTCGCGCTCAGGTGCTCCGCTTATCAGCTACCGAGCGAACCCATGTCGAGCGAGCCGAAGAGCCCGCCGGGCTCGTAGGCGAAGGCGACCTCGTCCCCGCAGGTCGCGACCGCGCCCGAGCGGTAGTCCGCCTCGGGATCGTAGCTGCCGACGCCGGTCCAGTCGACGCTTGCGCCGGCCGCAACGGTCGCCGAGGCGAGGGCGTTCTTGCCCTCGGCATTGGCGGCCTGGATCTCGTCGTCGTACTGGGCCCATGCCTCGGTGAAGGTCGTGTCCTCATCGATGGCGTTCTCGACGTCCGACACAACGTCCGCGTCAGTGACGCGGATAACGCAGGTGAGATCCGCCTCCGTGTTGTTGGTGATCTCACCGCCCACGACCTCGGTGTCGCCCGCGACTGTCAGCGTGACAGCGTCGGGCGCCGACGACCCCAGCGAACCGAGCGACTGGGCCTGGGCGACCCCGGCACCGCCCAGAACTGCAGCGGCACCGAGAGCCGCAGTGGAGATGGAAGCACCAAGCTTGGTGGTAAGACGCATGGATTAGGCCCCCTTGCGTTGCGAAACAGCGGCCGAATCTCGGCCACGCTGACCGATGCTAACCGCATTAACACATGGCGTGAATCACCTTGACACCTTAAAAATCTGAATCCTTCCTTATCGAGGGGCGCTGGCAACGACTGTGTTGCGTGACGTCTCAGGTCGCCGTCCCGATCCCCGGCACCGATAAGTGGCCGACCGCAGTGCGCCGAAGCCCAGCGACGCGCGGGGCTCCGGGAGCGCTGACGGCGGTTCGCTGGAGTTGCCAGCACCGCTTTCGAACTGCCTCAGATTCCCGGCCCGCCGCCCTGATCCACGACCAGATCCCGGAATACAGACCTCACCCCCGGCGAAGCTCGGGCGCCGGAGGTGAGGTGGATCCGGGCTCGTCAGCTCCCGAGCGAACCGGTCAGGCTACCGAGCGAGCCCCCGACGTCGAGCGATCCGAGAATACCCCGCCCCTGGGTCGTGGAGACGTACTCAGCATAAGAGAACGGCATCGCATCCTGCCCCTCGACGGCCTCGTAGTCGAACTCTTCGTTGGGTTCGACACACAGGACCAACGCCTCGGCCTGGTAGCCGGTCGGGGCGGGCACGTCCCACGTCATGGACTCATCGCGGTCGATGAACACGTCGGGGAGCTCAGGGTCGAAGCCGACTCCGCCGCCGGTGGCACCGACGACCGTACCGTCGAAGAGTAGCCCGAAGATCCGCGCGGCCATCTCTTCAGTCTCGTACTTCTCGAGCGTGTCGCTCATCGCCTCGCTGGCGTCCGCGGTCAGGCTGTTAACCCCGTACCGATCGACGTGCGCGTCGAACGCCTTGATGACCTCTGCCGGCGCGGAGTACCCCATGCATGCGACGGACCGGTCGGCCTTGTTCGTGTACGTCACCTCGACCCCGTCATCGGTTCGGTCGGAGACCAGGATGGAAGGCGACTTCGTCGTGAAGTCGCCCGCAGCGACACTGCCCGTGTCTCCGCCGATCTGGGCACTGGCCGCGCCCGACAAGGCGGTGACCGAGGCGATGGCGGCAGCCGCGGCGGCGACTCCGAGGCGGGTGGAGGAACGCATGTGATGCTCCGTTCTCGAGGGGGTCGGCCGGTTCCGGCCGCTCGCCTCCCATCTCACCCCGGCGATCCGGGGCGCGTTGTCACCCGTTCTGACGACATGTGTCGTACGTTCACACCAAGTCCGCCCCCACTAGCCACATGAGCCTCACCTGCCCCAGCGCGGGCGATCGGGGGACGCGGTCGGCCTGAGCGGACCGGTGCCCGGCCTACCCCAGGATGTCTCGCCGCACCACGTTCTGGTCGCGCCCCGGGCCCACGCCGATGTACGACATGTGGCAACCGGCGAGCTCCTCGAGCCGCAGCACGTAGTCGCGGGCGGCGAGCGGCAGGTCGCTGAATTCGCGCGCCCCGGTGATGTCCTCGTCCCAGCCGGGCATGGTCTCGTAGATCGGCGTGGCGTGGTGGAAGTCGGTCTGCGTCATGGGCATCTCGTCGTGCCGCACGCCGTCGACGTCGTAGGCCACGCAGATCGGGATCTCGCCGATGCCGGTGAGCACGTCGAGCTTGGTGAGGAAGTAGTCGGTGAACCCGTTGACGCGCGCGGCGTAGCGGGCGATCACGGCGTCGTACCAGCCACAGCGGCGGGTGCGGCCGGTGTTGACGCCCACCTCACCGCCGGTGACCTGCAGGTACTCGCCCCACTTGTCGAACAGTTCCGTGGGGAACGGCCCGGCGCCCACGCGGGTGGTGTACGCCTTGACGATGCCCAGCGAGTGCGTGATCCGGGTGGGGCCGACGCCCGCGCCCACGCAGGCCCCGCCGGCGGTGGGGTTGGACGAGGTGACGAACGGGTAGGTGCCGTGGTCGACGTCGAGCATGGTGGCCTGCCCGCCCTCCATGAGGACGGATTCGCCGCGGTCCAGCGCCTGGTTGAGCATCAGGGTGGCGTCGCAGACCATGGGCCGCAGCCGGTCGGCGTAGCCGAGGAAGTACTCGACCATCTCGTCGACCTCGACCGCTCGACGGTTGTAGATCTTCACCAGGATCTGGTTCTTGAGGTGCAGTGAGCCCTCGATCTTCTGGCGCAGGATCGATTCGTCGAAGATGTCCTGCACGCGGATGCCCACCCGCGAGACCTTGTCCGCGTAGGTGGGGCCGATGCCGCGGCCGGTGGTGCCGATGGCCTTCTTGCCCAGGAACCGCTCGGTGACCTTGTCCAGCGCCTGGTGGTACGGGGCCACGAGGTGGGCGTCGGCCGAGATGCGCAGCCGGGAGGTGTCGGCGCCGCGGGCCTCGAGGCCGTCGATCTCCTCGAACAGCGCCTCGAGGTTGACCACCACGCCGTTGCCGATGACCGGGGTGGCCGTGGGCGACAGGATGCCGGCGGGAAGGAGCTTGAGCTCGTACTTCTCGCCGCCCACCACTACGGTGTGGCCCGCGTTGTTCCCGCCGTTGGGCTTGACCACGTACTCGACGCGGCCGCCCAGGATGTCGGTGGCCTTACCCTTGCCCTCGTCGCCCCACTGGGCGCCGATCAGAACGATCGCTGGCATGGTTCGCTTTCACCTCGAAAAGAGTCGTCTACACGGTGAGGGACGGACACATCGTCGTGATTCCGCGCACACCAGCGCTCCAGAATAGTCGCATCCGCGCTCTCACCCTAGTCGCCAACCCCCCAAAGCCTGCGCAGTCGCACGGGCGTTCCGGGCAGGAGCTGCGAGATCCTGTCCGCCGAGCGGGCGGTGAGCACGCCGATCACCGGGTAGCCGCCGGTGACGGGGTGGTCGGGGC
Organism: Dietzia kunjamensis; assembly: GCF_045689975.1. GTDB lineage: Bacteria > Actinomycetota > Actinomycetes > Mycobacteriales > Mycobacteriaceae > Dietzia > Dietzia kunjamensis. Next base: position 2,892,677 of record NZ_CP143297.1, read on the forward strand.
CGAAGACCACGGGGGAGCCGTCGGCGGGGATCTGCACCGCGCCGCGCACCATGCCCTCGCTGGGGATCTCGCGCGCGTCGAGGCGCGGGACGGGCCGTGCGGGGTCGATGCGGACGCCCACCCTGTCGGCGTGCCCGCTGACGTGCCCGGTCGCGGCGAGCACGTCCCACGCGGCGGGCGGGAACAGGTCGTCGCGCGGCCCGGGGATGACGTCCAGCTCCACGGATTCCCTGGCGCCGGTGACCGCGCCCCCGCCGACCACACCCCGGCCGACGGAGACCTGCCAGCCGTCTGCCCACGGCCCCACCACGGCGTCGCCGACGTCCAGCACGTCGCCGGCCACGACGGGCGGTGGACCCAGCCCTGCCAGGGTGTCGCGCGATCGACTGCCCAGCACCGCCGGCACGTCGATCCCCCCGCGCACGCCCACGTAGCTGCGTACCCCGGCGACGGGGCGGCCGATCTCCAGCGTCGACCCGGCGTCCAGTCGGAGGACCTCGCCGGTGGCGACGGTGCGGCGGGAACCGTCGGAGGTGACGACGACGACGAGGGCCTCCGCTCCCGTGATCGCCACGATCGCGGGCTCATCCGTCCTGACCGTCAGCCCGCCGAGCAGCACCTCGAGCACGGCGGCCGCCGGGTCGGTGCCGACGGCCCGCAGGGCGGTGGCCGCGGCGGCGCGATCGGCGGCCCCGGACGCGGTCACCCCGAGCGAGGCGTGACCGGGGCGGCCGAGGTCCTGCACGAGCGCGGACGGTCCGGCCCGCAGTACGAGCAGACTCATCGGGGCGCGTCCGGGCTCATCGGGACTCGCCCGAGCGCCCGCGGTCGTCCCCGGATCGCCCGCCCAACTCGCGGAACCGGACGGTCATCCCGGGGGCGAGCAGGGCGGGGTCGGGCCGGTCGAGGTCCCACAGCCGGGCGTCGGTGGTGCCGAGCAGCTGCCACCCGCCGGGCGAGGCCCCGGGGTAGACGGCGCAGAAACGGTCCGCCAGGCCGACCGCTCCGGCCGGGACCCGCGCGCGCGGCGAGTCCAGCCGCGGCACCGCAGGCAGGGCGGACTCCATCGACGGCCCCCCGGCCGCCTCGGTCACACCCGCCCCGCCCGCATCCGCCCTGCCCGCATCCGCCCCGCCCGCGTCCAGCTCCCGCGCGTCGACGAGGTAGAAGAAGCCCGGCGCGAACCCGCCGAACGCGGCCCGCCACGTGATCGAGGAGTGCGTGCGGACCAGCGCTTCGGTGGACATCCCGGCGAGGTCGGCGACCGCGGCAAGGTCGGGCCCGTCGTAGCGGACGTCGATCGTCACCCCTGCCACCCCGCCTTCCGCACCTGCTCCCGAGCTCGCATCCCCGCCCGCATTCGCGCCCGCATCCCCGACATCCGCTACTCCCCCTACGGATCCGCTATTCGGATCAGAAGCGCCGATCCGGAATCCGGATAGCCGATCTCGGGAGGGCAGATTTGAGGCGGGCCGTTTTGAGGCGGGCAGATTGCCGGAGGATGGCGGAGCGACGGGCTGATCAGCGGGGTCGGTGAGGAGCGCCTCGAGCCGCCGCCGCAGCTCGGGCAACGCAGCGGCCTCGCGCACGGTCACCAGAACCGTGCGGGCCGCCGCCACCACGTCGAGAGCGTCCGGTCGCCACTGCTCGATCCTCGCGGCCATTGAGACCGCCTCGGCCAGATCGGCACAGTCGAGCAACAGCGCGGCCTCCCCGCAGCGGCGGATCCTCGTCGTCGTCATCCGGACCCGGGCTCCCCCGCCGGCCCGTCCCCCACCGCATCACGCCCGGACCCGTCCCCCACCGAGCCGCGCGGTCGGACGTAAGGCGCGGCGAACGGCGCCACCTCCACCCCGGCCTCCTCGAGCGACGCGCGCACGCGTCGCGCCAGGTCGACGGCGCCGGGGGTGTCCCCGTGCACACACACCGAGGCGGCGGCCACCACGACCCGCGCTCCCTCGGCGGTGTCGATCGACTCCCCCGTCGCCATGGCCACGACGCGCTCGGCGACCTCGTCGACATCGGTGATCACCGCGCCCGGCTCGCCGCGGGGCACGAGCGTGCCGTCGGGCCGGTACCCGCGGTCGGCGAACGCCTCCGTCACCGTGGGAACGCCGACGGCCGCGGCGTGGGACAGCACCACAGCACCCGGCAGGCCGAGGATCGGCAACGGCTCCTCCGAGGCGAGTTCGGCGTACCGCACCACGGCGTCCACGACACCCGCGGCCTGCTCCGGATCGCGGACGATACGGTTGTAGAGCGCGCCGTGTGGCTTGAGGTACCGCACCCGCGTCCCATGCCGTCGCGCGGCCATGTCGAGCTCGACGAGCTGGAACTCCACGAGCCGGGCGACCTCCTCGCGGTCGAGGTCGTGCTCGATACGCCCGAAGTTGGCACCGTCCCGGTACGAGGGGTGTGCCCCCAGGGCGACCCCGCGGTCGGCGGCGGCGACGGCCGTGGCGATCATGGTGGGCCGGTTGCCGGCGTGGAAGCCGCACGCGACGTTGGCGGATGTCACCACGTACAACAGTGCGGCGTCGTCGGGATCCGGCCCGGCGCCGGGTGCGAGTGACGCGGGCCACCGCGGCGTCCCCCGGCGGGCCTCGCCGAGGTCGCAGTTCAGATCGATCCTGCGCGCCTGTCCAACCACGCTTCCATCCTGCCCCAGGTTCGCCCCCGCCATCAGCTGCGGTCATGATGGAGGTCATGATCGTCATCCGCTGCGGCTCGGCCCCGGTCCCGACGGTTCTCGGTGAGCGCCCCCGCATCCAGGTCAGCGAGGTGCCGACCAAGGACGAGGTCAACCGTGCGTTGGCCGAGGTGGACCCGGGGCGTCGACTGGTCCTCTGCGGCACCGACGCCGCGTTGGCCGCGGTACTCACCCGCCTGCTGCGGACCGAGAATCTCGACGCGGAGATCGCCTACGTCGCCGACGAGCCCACCCCCGCCACCCGCGCCTACGGGCTGCCGACAGGATCGGAGGCGGCCAAGCTCGGCATCCGCGGCACGTCGCGTGAGGTGCCGCTCGTCCGCGACGAGACCGGGACCGCCCTCGTCGGCGAGGCCCTCGTACGCGGCCCTGAGGGCGACCGACTCGTGGGCGAGGCCTACGCCGACGACACTGTGGTCTTCTCCGGCGAGACGGACACCCTCACCGTCCGACCCACACCCGAACTGCCCGGCGTCCGGGCCACCGCCGCCCGGCCCCGCAGGTTGCGTCGGCGTCAGTGGGTGGCGGCCCGGGCGGTGCAACTGGGCACCGAGGCCGGCCTGCTCACCCGGGACGGACTCACCGGTCGGCGGGCCATCAAGAGGACGACTTTCTATCGTCATACCGAGCCATGGAGGCTCGTGTCGCCCTGAGCGGCGGCATCACCGACGCCGGTCGGTCCGGCGCGTCCGGCCACTCCTCCGTCAGTTCCGGCTCGACGGCGGGATTGCGGACGGTCGGCGGAAGCGTGGCGAGGGCCGAGATCTTGCTCAGCCCCGCGACCTGCATCATGTCCACCAGGATCGAGCGCAGCTGGGCCAGCATGACGGTCTCGGTCAGGCCCGACCCCGTGATCAGCTCCCGCTTGGCGCGCGACGCGACCGCCCGCAGCTCGCGGTGGACCTCGGCGTCCGTGGGCGCGTCGGAGTCCGCGGCCACCCGCCGGGTGAGCACCTCCAGAGCCCCGGCCAGCGCCGCGATCAACGAACTCAGCGCGGGCGGTACGTCCACCTGATCGTCCGCCGCCACGATCGCCCGGCGCGCGAGGACACGGATGTTGCGGATGCCGTTGTCCAACGGGTTGAGCATCGCCGTGAGGACGATCTCCTCCGGACGCCGCCGCCGGTAGAACGGGGAGATCCGCACCAGTTCCCGCGCCCCCGCGAGCTGCTCGGAGATCTCATCGACGGCCGGCTGGGTGTCACGGGCGTCCTGCAGGGCGGAGCGGATGAGCTCCGAGTCGCGCCGTTCCAACCCGTCCGCGACCTCGGCGAGCACCGACGACGCCACGCCCAGCAGCGATGCCGCCTCTCGGCGGGCGCGGCGCAGGGGATGGACGGGCATGAGTGCCATCGCGGCCAGCGCCACCACCCCGCCCACGGCAGCATCGAGCATCCGCTCGTAGCCGCCCGCGCTGCCCGGCGGCAGGATCGTGGCCACGAGGATCGCCGACGAGGCCGCCTGGGTGCCTGTGATCGCCCCGCGGTCGACGAACACCGCCGCAGACATCGCCAGGATCACCACCAGCGCGATCTGCCACGCCCCGGAGCCGATCTCCCGGATCAGCAGGTCACCGAACCCGACGCCGACGATGACGCCGAGCACCAACTCGACACCCCTCCGGACGCGACGCCCCATACCGGTGCCCAGGGCGATGGCGGCCGCGATGGGCGCGAAGAAGGGCGCCGAGTGGTGCAGCACGTCGTGCGCGAGGAACCAGGCCAGTCCCGCGGCGAGACCGCACTGCAGGATCGGCAGGAACGCGTAACCGAGTCGCCGGGCGCGCGCCCTCAGCGGGCCCGGCAGCGCGGCGTAGACGCCCAGCGCGCGGGCGTCCAGTCGGTCACGCCAGGCCGAGAGACGCGGCGGCGTGCGGGTCTGACTCATTGACCAGGTCCAGACAACGGATGTACTCGTCCTCCTCACCGATCGACTGCGCGGCGCGGGCCAGCGCGGCGACGCAACGGAGGAAGCCGCGGTTGGGTTCGTGGTCGTACGGCACCGGCCCGAAGCCCTTCCAGCCGTGGCGCCGCAGCTGGTCCAGTCCGCGGTGATACCCGGTGCGGGCGAAGGCGTAGGCGCTGATCACCTCGCCGGAGTCGAGTGCGCGCTCCGCGAGCTCGGCCCACGCGATCGAGGCGGTGGGGTGGGAGGCCGCCACGGTGCGGGGATCCTCCCCCGCGGCGACGGCGGCCTCCGCCTCCGGGTCACCGGTGAGACGGGTGGGCGGGGGGCCGAGGAGATCTCCGAACTGGGTCATGCCCCCATTGTCCACTAATCCGCCGCATCGCCTCTCCCGCCCCCATTTGCTAAGGTCGGGGGCATGCGGCGCCCCGGACGGGGCGCCGTGCGCTCGTCGCGGGCAGTGGTTTCACGCCCCTTCGGAGCGATCGTGGTCCCGGTGTCGAGGCCCCGTTACGCGGACTCCTCCAGTCCCCGCGTCGGACGAGCTTCCACCGGCACCAGTCGGAGCGAACGAACTGGTCGAACGTGGGCCGGAAGGAAAAGCGTGTCTAGACAGCGTATTGCGATCATCGGAGCCGGGCCGAGCGGAATGGCCGCCCTGAGGGCGTTCGAATCGGCCCAGCGATCCGGGGCCAAGATCCCCGAGATCGTGGCCTACGAGAAGCAGGACGACTGGGGCGGCCAGTGGAACTACAACTGGCGGTCGGGCACCGACAAGTACGGCGAGCCGGTCCACTCCTCCATGTACCGCAACCTGTGGTCGAACGGCCCCAAGGAGGCGCTCGAGTTCGCCGAGTACACGTTTGACGAGCACTTCGGCAGGCCCATCTCGTCGTATCCGCCGCGTGAGGTCCTGTGGGACTACATCGACGGCCGGGTCCAGGGGTCCGACGTCAAGGACAAGGTGCAGTTCTCCACGGCCGTCCGTTGGGTGGACTACGACCGCGATCTGGACACCTTCACCGTCACCGTGGAGAACCTCAGGTCCGGCAAGACGACCTCGTCGGAGTTCGACCGCATCATCGTGTCCACCGGCCACTTCTCCTACCCCAACCTCCCGGACTTCAAGGGCATCGGGACGTTCCCCGGGTCGATCCGCCACGCCCACGACTTCCGCGGGGCCGAGAAGCTGGCGGACAAGCGCGTTCTGCTGATCGGCGCCTCCTACTCCGCCGAGGACATCGGCGTGCAGGCCTTCAAGATGGGCGCCCGGTCGGTGACGATCTCCTACCGCACCGCCCCCATGGGCTACGACTGGCCGGACGGGATGGAGGAACTGCCGCTGGTCCAGCGGTTCGACGGCGAGACCGTCCACTTCACCGGCGGCCAGACCCGCGAGTTCGACGCCGTGATCCTGTGCACCGGCTACCTCCACAAGTACCCGTTCCTGCCGGCGGACCTGGCCCTGCAGTCGCCCAACAACATCTACCCCGCGGGGCTGTACCGCGGCGTCGTGTGGCAGAAGAACCCCAAGGTCTACTACCTGGGCGCCCAGGACCAGTGGTTCACCTTCAACATGTTCGACGCCCAGGCCTGGTACGTCCGCGACCTCATCCTGGGCCGGGCCAAGTTGCCGTCCGCCGAGGATAGGGTCGCCCACATGCGGGCCTGGCGGAACCGCTTCCAGGAGTTGGACGGGGACGCCGACGACGTGCGCTTCCAGGCCGACTACGTCCGCGACCTCATCGAGGCCACGGACTACCCGATGTTCGACCTCGACGAGGTGGTCGAGATCTTCCTCGCCTGGAAGAAGGACAAGAAGAAGAAGAACATCCTGACCTACCGGGACAAGCCGTACCGCTCCGTCCTCACCGGCACCATGGCGACCGTCCACCACACCCCGTGGCTCCAGGAGCTGGACGATTCGCGCGAGCGGTACCTCTCGACGCCGGAGAAGACCGAGATCGAGGAGCTCGTGGTGGGCGCCGACACCACGCCGGGACAGGACGCGCAGGTCGCCGGCGAGTGAACCGTCGGTGACGTCTGGGGCGAATCCGCTCCCGGACGTCACCCGAGGGGACAGACTTGAACGCGTGACCGCGTCTCCCGCCCCCTCGCCCGAGTCTCCCGGGTCGGCCCACATCGCCGGAACCGCCCGCATCGCCGATTCCCATCCCACCGGTGGCATCGGCAGGCGCTCCCTCCTCCGGGCCGGAGCGCTGGCCGGTGCCGCCGTCGGGACCGGTGCCCTGGCCGGACGCACCGCCGTCGCCGGGGCCGCGGCTGCCGGGGGCACAGGAGGTGGCGGGGCCCCGGCCGGAGCCGTCTTCCGGCACGGCGTCGCCTCGGGCGACCCCATGGCGGACCGCGTCATCCTGTGGACGCGGGTGACGCCCACCCCGCAGGCGAGCCCCGGTTCGGGGATCGGTGACCCCGTCGTCGTCGCCTGGGAGGTCGCCACCGACCCGGGGTTCACCTCCCTCGTCCGCACTGGCTCCGTCGTCACCGACGCCGGCCGCGACCACACGGTCAAGCTCGACTGCACCGGACTTGCGCCGGACCGCTGGTACCACTACCGCTTCCGCGCGCTCGGTCAGGTCTCGCGGACCGGGCGCACCCGTACCGCGCCCGCCGACGGCGCCATGCCCGCCACCGGCCGCTGGCGCGTCGGCGTGGTGTCGTGTTCCAACTGGGAGGCCGGCTTCTTCTCCGGTTACCGCCACCTCGAGGCGCGCGGGGACCTGGACGCGATCATCGAACTCGGTGACTACATCTACGAGTACGGCCGCGGCGAGTACACCGCCGCCATCGGGGCGATACGCCCGCACGAACCACCGCACGAGATCGTCACCCTGGCCGACTATCGGATCCGGCTTGCGCAGTACCACACCGATCCCGACCTGCAGTCCCTGCACGCGCACGTCCCCTGGATCTGCACGTGGGACGACCACGAGCTGGCCAACGACTCGTGGGAGCACGGTGCCGAGAACCACCAGCCGCACGAGGGCCCGTTCTCAGACCGCAAGGCCGCGTCCTCGCAGGCGTACTTCGAGTGGATGCCGGTCCGGCCGGAGTCGCTGCGCGACGGCGGGCACCTCTACCGGCGCCTGCGCTGGGGGTCGTTGACCGAGATCAGCATGCTGGACCTGCGCTCGTACCGTTCCGAGAGCCCCGATCGGTTCAACGGCCTGGCGATCGACCAGACCAACACGATGACCGGCGCCGAGCAGTTCGACTGGCTGGCCCGCGGGCTGCGGTCGTCGACCGCCCGCTGGAACGTCATCGGCAACTCGGTCATGGTCTCGCCCGTGCTCATCCCGCCGTTGGACGCGCGCACGACCGGCGCGCTTACCGAACTCCTGGGGGCCCCGCGGGAGGGCATCACCTACAACTCGGACCAGTGGGACGGGTACGCCGGTGAGCGCCGCCGCCTGTTCGAAGTCATCCGCGCCACCGGCAACCGCAACCACGTCTTCCTCACCGGCGACATCCACACGTCCTGGGCCAACGAGGTGCCGTTCGACCCGGCGGACTACCCCGGGGCCGGCACCGGGGCGGTCGAGTTCGTCACCCCGTCCATCACGAGCAACAACATCAACGACATGGTGGGCGGACTACCCGAGGGCAACCCGCTCTCGCAGGCCGCCCAGGGCGCGCTGACCGCCGCGAACCGGCACGTCCGCTGGGCCGATCTCGACCGCCACGGCTTCACGGTGGTCGAGTTCACCAGCGACTACGCCCACGCCGACTACTGGGCGCTCGTGGCCCGCGAGGACCCGAACAGTGGCGCCTACCCGATGGCGAGCTGGCGGACCCGGCACGGCACCGACCGCCTGGAGCCCGCGGGCCCGCTCCCCTGACCCGGCAGGTCGGGTGGGCCCGGCACCGGCGACGGCGCCCGTCAGTACGCGGGGTCGAGCGATCCCGCGTCCGTGCCGAGCGATCCCGCCGCGGACGCCGCGGACCCCGCGGCGCTCCCCCACGGTGACGCCGGGTCGCCGATGCTCGCGGTCGCGCCGCCCGTGGCGCGGGAGTCGGGGAACTCCTCGAGCGGGACGAAGTAGACGTTCCGGCTCTGACTGGGGACCACCAGGGTGCCGTCGACGATGATCGGCCCGGCCGGGGCCAACGGCCCCTCCAGCTCGAGGACGCCGGTGATCGCGCCGGTGCGGACGTCGAGGCGGTACACGTTCCCGGCGGTGGTCGAGAAGTAGGCACCACTCGCGTGGATCACCGGGGCACCCTTGATCGCGCCGACAGGGTTACGCCACAGTCGCTCGCCGGAGTGCAGGTCATACGCGTAGGCGGCGCCCGTGGTGGGACTGCCCACGAAGACGGTGCCGTCGTGGATGGTCGGCGCACCGGACCGGTTGTTGGTCGGGGCGGGCCCGACGCCGATCACGTCCCGCCACACCACCTCGCCGGACTGCTGGTCCATCGCGATGATCGTGTGCTCCTCGCGCGCGCCGGCGATCCCGGGCAGCAGGGCGCGGTTGGCCGTGGTGACGACGATCCCCTCGTGGACGGCCGGCGGGACGTCGTCGAGGCCGTGGGTGAACTCGGGGAACTCCCGCTGCCAGGCGAACTCGCCGGCCGCGGTGTCGTAGGCGAAGAACGTGTACGGCCGGGGCGCGCCGCCGCCGAAGTACAGCACTCCGCCCTGTACCGACGGCGAGGACATGCTCACCACGTGGCCGGTCTCCACCACCTCGAGCGCCTCACCGGTCGCCGGGTCGAGGTTGTTCAGGCGACGGTCCCCGGTGACCGCCCAGACCGCTCCGCCCGTCACGGCGGGTGTCGGCATGACCTCGCCGGCGGTGTCGTGGCGCCACAGGATCTCACCGGTGTCCGGGTCCAGACCCAGGACGCCGGACTCCCCGGTGCCGCGGTAGCCACCCGGCCCGTCCTGGAAGAAGCGGTTGCCGAATCCCACGAACAGCCGCCCGTCGGAATGGATCATCTCCGAATGCACCCAGTTCGGCGCCTGCGCCTGCCACAACAATTCGCCCGTCGCCAGGTCGAACGCCTGCAGCTCCCCGGAGCCGTGACTGCCGACGAACACCTTGCCGTCGGCCACCACCGGGGTCGCCCGCACCTCGTTCGCGGTGGGGATGGTGCCGGAGAAGATCTGGGCTCCACCGGTGACGACGTGGGTGTTGTTGGTGGGGGTCGCGCGGTACTGGCTCCAGTCGCCGGGGTCGGCGTGGGCCGGGCCGATGCCGGACAGCAGGAGCGCCGAGACGGTCAGGCCGCCGGTGAGGACACGGACAGAGCTGAGACGGAGCCTGGGCGTACCTGAAGGCTAACTGGCTATCTCATGTGTAATGCCCGTGGCCTGGCGGGAGCGGAGTCCGCGTCGGTGCGGTCGGCGCCCCTGAAGCCCCGGAATCACAGGTCGGTCCGCTACGGTGGCGGGTCGACGCGGCCCGTCCGGGGCCGGCGACGCGCACCGGGAGTAGTAGATGACGACGACGAGCCAGCAGCCGGCCGCCGGGGATCCGAACCCCGCGGGACAGCCGGGCGGGGGCCCGGAGGGTGGGGCACGTCCGGACAGCGGCCGGCAAGGCGGTCGCGGCTGGCGGGGCGGCGTGGCCGTCGCGGCGGCCGTGGTCGTGGCACTCCTCGTGATCGCCGCGCTCGCGTGGCTTTTCCTCGCGGGCCCGCTGTCGTCGTCCGCTCGGGCCGAGCGGGACGTCGAGCAGACGCTGGAGAGCATGAGTTCGGCGGGGTCGTTCGCCGAGTTCAACGGGCACATGTGCGCGGAGAACCGCGTGCCGCAGGAGCTCGTCGACACCATCACCGCGTCGAGCGAGGCGACGGGCTCGGACCTCGACTCGATGTTCCGCGAATCGATCGCGGGTTCGTTCCCCCAGGATCTCGAGGTGCTCGGGGTCGAGATCAGTGACAACGGCGCCGAGGCGACCGCGACCGTGGAGTCGGCGTCCGACGGGACGGGCCCGGAGCAGATTCACATGCGCGACGAGGACGGCGCCTGGAAGATGTGCCAGCCCGGAGTCGGGATGGGCGCGGTCCCGCAGGACCAGCAGCCGGGCTGACCCGACCCGTCGAGGGCGAAGCGGGCCGCCAACGGTCAGGCGGGCCGGGTCTGCCGCTGGCAGTCAGGCTGGCCGGGAACCGTCTCGGCCGGTGCGGTAGTCCCGCTCGATGCCGGGCGGATTGGTGAGGTGGCCGTCGTCGGCGATGAGACGGTCGACGTGTTGTCGCCATCGGTGGTCGAGAATCCGGTCGCGCGCCTGGGCCAGCGGCCCGTGTGGTGTGGTGCGGTGTTCGTGACCGGTCTCGGTGATGATGGTCAGCTCACCGAGCGGTCCGGGTCGGTAGGCGCAGTGCCCGAAGGTCTTCTCCCGATGGTGCTTGCGACACAGGCACACGAGGTTCCACTCGGCGGTGGGTCCGCCCAGTTCAGGTCGCTGATGATCGAAGGCGATGACATGGTCGATCTCACAGTCGTGGGCGTCGACAGTGCACCCCGGGTGGCGGCACGTGCCGTCGCGGAGCCGGATTCGCTCGGCCAGCGCCGGGGTGATGAAGTACTTGAGCACCGCGTCCGGTGTGTCCTGGACACCCGGCTGCGGGTCGAGCATCTCGAACCTGACCCTGGAGTCGCCGCCGGACAGGAGCTCCTCACACAGCCAGTCGAAGCTCGAATAGGCGCCGTTCACGAACTGCACGCGGTTGGGCAGCCCCTGGGCGACGCTGTCGATGATCGAGATCCGGATGGGTTGCTCGGTGCCCCACGACGCTCCCAGCGGGGGGCCTGTCGGCGGCGTCGGCGCGGGTGCCGGTAGTGGCATCGCACGCGCCCGCCGACTCTTCCGCGTCGTACAGGCTCGTGCCGATGTCGTTGGTCGTGGGGTCCCCGAGTGCGCACAGGGCGTCGGCGCGCAGTTGGTCGCGCGTGCGGGGGTGGCCCGACTCCGAGGCAGCGCGGGCGGCGGAGTCGATCCGGCGGCGGAGCTTCTCTGCATCCCCGCTGGGCAGCGAGGCCCACATGCTGGTCATGCCGTCGCGGGCCGGGCGGAACCGAACCGTCCGCTGGTCGACGGCGGCGTCCACGGCGTCGCCGGCGGCCTGTGGGTCATGACGCTCCCGGGACGCGTCGACCGCCGTGTCCAGGGCCGAGCGACTGGGCCGGTGGCCCCCGTCGAGGTCTCGGCTCAGGGCGCCGACGACGTCCGATTCCACCGCACCGATGATCGTGTCGGGCACCTCTGCCAGACGGCAGGCGGCGTCGATCGCCAACTGTTCGGGGAACAGTCCGCGTTCGATGGCCTTGCGGAGACGCGGCAGACGCGTGTGGACCTGCACGCCGGCCGTGACCAGGCGCGAAGCATGCCACCCGGTCAGCGACATGGCCGCGGCCAGGTGGTCGCGCGCACGGTCAGTGGGTTCGAGTCGGGAGTAGGCGGGACGCGAGTCCCCGAAGGGCGGCGCATCCGCCGGCCCCGGGGAGCCCCTGTCGACACTCCCCATCGCCTGGACCAACAGGTGGGCCGCCTGCAGCCGGGTCGCCGCCGCCAGGTTCTGCGCCAGCGTCGCCGAGCGCGCCACCTCGCTCAGGGCCTCGGTGCCCAGGGTGTCGAGGGACTCCGGCACCGCGCGGAGCGCCCCGGCGAAAGCCGACCTCGTCGTCGTCCCCGTTTCCTCGCTCACCACCGCACCCCCTTCAGCGTCGCACCCGAATCGAACATACAAGCGATCTTACCGGCGCCCTCCGCGTAGCACAAGGGTTCGATTCGGCGGCGAGAGGTCCACCACGACAGCGGCGCCCCTCCGGGTGGAGGAGCGCCGCTGGTGGGGCAGGGTCAGGCCGCGATGAGACCCGACCGGTCAGGCAGGCTGACCAGGCCGCTTTCGATCAGGACGTGTTCACTCGAGCAGCGTTCGATCAAGCAGCGCTCACTCAAGCAGCGTTCACTCAAGCAGCGGCACCCTTGGACTTGCCGGCCGACTTCAGGTCGTTGCACGCCTCGACGACGCGCTCGGACATGGCCTGCTCGGCCTTCTTCAGGTAGGAACGCGGGTCGTAGACCTTCTTGTTGCCGACCTCGCCGTCGACCTTGAGGACGCCGTCGTAGTTGCCGAACATGTGCGCGGCGATCGGCCGGGTGAACGCGTACTGGGTGTCGGTGTCGACGTTCATCTTGATGACGCCGTAGGACAGCGCCTCCTCGATCTCGCTCTTGGCCGAACCCGAGCCGCCGTGGAAGACGAAGTCGAACGGCAGGTCACCGGCGTTGAGGCCCAGCTTCTCGACCGCGACGTCCTGGCCCATCTTCAGCACCTCGGGCTTGAGCTTGACGTTGCCCGGCTTGTACACGCCGTGGACGTTGCCGAAGGTCGCGGCCAGCAGGTAGCGCTGCCCGGTGTTGCCGGCGCCGAGGGCGTCGATGGTGGCCTCGAAGTCCTCACGGGAGGTGTAAAGCTTCTCGTTGATCTCGTTCTCGACGCCGTCCTCCTCGCCGCCGACGACGCCGATCTCGATCTCGAGGATCTGCTTGGCGTTTGCCGTCTTCTCGAGCAGCTCCTTGGCGATCTCCAGGTTGCGGTCGAGCGGGGTGGCCGAGCCGTCCCACATGTGGGACTGGAAGAGCGGGTTCTCGCCGCGGTCGACGCGCTCCTGCGAGATCTCGATGAGCGGCCGCACGAAGCCGTCGAGCTTGTCCTCGGGGCAGTGGTCGGTGTGCAGCGCGACGAGGACGTCGTACTTCGCCGCCACCACGTGCGCGAACTCGGCGAGCGCGACCGCGCCGGTGACCATGTCCTTGACGTTCAGGCCGGAGCCGAACTCGGAACCGCCGGTGGAGAACTGGATGATGCCATCGGACCCGGCATCGGCGAAGCCCTTGATGGCCGCGTTGATGGTCTCCGAGGACGTGCAGTTGATCGCCGGGTAGGCGAAGCCCTCGTTACGGGCCCGGTCGAGCATGTCCTTGTACTGTTCGGGAGTTGCGATGGGCATGTGGTCTCCTCCAGGGTTCTCGGCTGTGCGACGTGCGCATCTCGGGGCGCCGCACCCCTGTGGAGGTGGGCGCACACCCTCCAGCCTAGGCCAGCGTGACGACGCGCACCCGCGAGCCGTGCGGTGCCGGTCAGCCGGGGAGCAGTTCGGCCAGCGCCGCGTCGGCCCGGGCGAGGTCATCGCGGTCGAAAGTCGAGGTGGACGCCATGATTTCGTCGGCCCCGGTCCGCTCGACGAGCACGGCTAGTTCGCGTGCGACCTTCTCCGCGTCCCCCTGGACGGCCCCCGCCATCCAGTCCTCCACCCGGCGCAACTGCTGCGGACGGAACCTCCGTTCCAGGATCTCCGTCGGCGACCGCAGCGGGCCGAACACCCCGGTCTCCCGGGATTCCGCCATCGCCCACGCCTCCGGGAGGAGTAGCTGTCGCGCGGTCCGGACCGAGTCGGCGACCATCACCTCCAGGCTCACCACCACATAGGGCTCCGGCGTGGCCTCGCTCGGCCGGAACATCTCGCGGTAGCGATCCAGGGGCGACGGGTCGGCGAGCAGCCTCGGTCCCCCGACCACGACGGGCAGTCCGGCCCGTGCAGCGACCTCCAGGCCCCGACCGGTCGCGAGCACGAACAACGGGGGCGGGGCCTCGACGACCGGCAGCGCGGTGACGGGCCCCCGACCGTGGAGGAAGTCCTGCACCGCGGTGATATCGCGGGCGAACGCGTCGGTGTCGTACTCGGCGACGCCGAGGGCCGCACGGACCGGTGCGGTGAACCCGAGCGAACGTCCCACCCCGAGGTCGATACGGCCCGGGTGCATCGCCTCGAGCATGGCGAACTGCTCGGCGACGATCAGCGGTCGATGGTTGGGCAGCATCACGCCCCCGGATCCGAGGCGGATACGGTCGGTGCGCGCGGCGGCGGCCGCGATCAACAGCGGCGGGCTCCCGCTGGCGATCCCGGGCACGGCGTGGTGCTCGGCCGTCCAGTAACGATGGAAGCCCAGGGCGTCGGCCCGCTCCGCGCGGGCCAGGGTGCCCTCGATCGCGGCGGCATGGGACTCGCCGACGCGGGTCCGGGACCTGTCCAGGAGACTGAGGCGGAGGGTGTCCGGCAGGTCGGTGGGGGCCACGACCACACCGTAGCGCCGGAAGTGATGTCGATCGCGGACACGGCCGGTCGTGCGCCGATCAGCGTGGCCCGCGCCAGCGCAGCGCGACGACCGCGGCACCGATCACCACGAGCACTCCGATCCCCTGCAGACCCGGGGAGTCGTCGGCCTCACCGAGGGCGACCGCCGTCGCCCCCAGCGCGGTCATGGCCAGCACTGCGGCCAGGACCAGCAGGAAGTGCACCCGGCGCTTCATTCCTCGACCCATTCGAGCAGGTCGCCGGGCTGGCAGTCGAGCACCCGGCACATCGCCTCGAGCGTGCTGAACCGCACGGCCTTGGCCCGACCGTTCTTCAGCACCGAGACATTGGCGGGCGTCAATCCCACCCGCTCCGCGAACTCTCCGACGCTCATCTTGCGCTTGGCGAGTTCGACGTCGATCCGCACGATGATCGGCATCAGACCACCGTGTCCATCTCGGAGCGCAGGGAGGTCGCCTGCCGGAGGAGCGCGCGCATGACGACCATGAGCAGCGCGGCGACCGTGATGATGACGACGACGAGGAAGAGCAGTAGCGGCAGGCCGGGATCAGTCGCGTTGATGCCGACCAGCACGAGCACCACCACGAGCATCGCCCAGGCGGCGACGATCGCCCCCAGGATCACATCGACCCAGACCAGGGACCCGTCCGTGAAGATGCGGTCGGCCCTGACCATCGAGAGCAGCTTCCAGGTGGCCACCACCACGACCTGGATGCACACCACCCAGTAGATCGATACGGCCGTCAGCGGCCACCGCAGGTGCGCGTCGCCCGGTGACGTCTCGGCCATGTGCGCGAACTGCCCGGGCAGGGACATGGTCTGCAGCAGGACCAGTATCGCGAACAGCACCACCAGGCACACCCGCAACGGCAGGACCGCTCGTTTCTCGATGTTCATACACCGACTATGGACCTCTACCTATCGAAAATCAATAGGTGCGGGAAACGGCGGGCAGGCGGGCGCGGTGGGCGGGCGAGATGGCGATCAGGCCGGGGCGGCGTGTTCGCGGATCCAGGCGTGCATGGCGATCCCGGCGGCCACGCCGGCGTTGATCGAGCGGGTCGAGCCGAACTGGGCGATCGAGACGGTCTTCGCGGCCCGCAGGCGCGCGTCCTCGCTCACCCCGGGCCCCTCCTGACCGAAGAGCAGGACGCAGTCACGCGGCAGGCTCGCGGTCTCGAGCGGCTCGGCACCGGGGAGGTTGTCGACGGCGACGACCGGCAGCCCCTCGGAGCTGGCCCACTCCATGAGGGCGCCGACGTCGGCGTGGTGGCGCAGGTGCTGGTAGCGGTCGGTGACCATGGCCCCGCGTCGGTTCCAGCGGCGGCGGCCCACGATGTGCACCTCGGCGGCCAGGAAGGCGTTGGCGGTGCGCACGACGGTGCCGATGTTGGCGTCGTGGCCGAAGTTCTCGATGGCCACGTGGAAGGGGTGCCGACGGGTGTCGAGGTCGGCGACGATCGCCTGGCGGCGCCAGTAGCGGTAGCGGTCGACCACGTTGCGGCGGTCGCCTGCGTCCAGGAGGTCGAGATCCCACCGGTCGCCGGCCGGGCGCGGTTCTCCGGGATGCTCAAGCTCCCACGGGCCGACGCCGACCGCGCCCTCGCCCCACTCGGTCGGGCCCGCCGCCGTCACGAGGTCAGGCGCTGATTGGACAGCTTGACGAGTCGACTGGGGGCGACCTGCGAGGCCAGGTACATGGCGGTGGCCTGCTTCCCGACCGGCCGGTGGACCTCGCGGCCCAGCGCCCGGCGGATCCTGCCGAACACCCCGGAGGACTCACGCGCCGTCTGCTCGGCCAGGTCGAGGATCTCGCCGGCGACGTCGCCCTCCGTGAGACGCACGCCCATCGTGCGCATCCCGGTGGTGTTCACGCCCTCGAGCATTCCGGTGCCCACGTACAGCGGCCACACCGAGCACACCCGGATGCCGTGGCGGGCCCACTCCAGGTCCAGTGCCTCGGTGATCCCGCGGACCGCGAACTTGGTCGCCGAGTACGTCGCCATCTCGGCCTGGCCGTAGATCGCCGACGCCGAGCAGAGGTTCACCACGGTCGGGGTGGCGGACTTCTCCAGGAACGGGAACGCGGCGCGACAGCCGTAGAGCACCCCCTTGACGTTGACGTCCACCAGCGCGGCGTCCTGCTCGAAACTCGCGTCCATGAACGGAGTGCCGTAGAGCAGGCCGGCGTTGTTGACCAGCACGTCCAGCGCGCCACCGCTACGGGCGGTGAGCTCGGTGAGAGCGGCCTCCCACGCGTCGGGATCGGTGACGTCGAGCGAACCGGTGACGATCCGCTCGTCTCCCTCGGCCCACGCACAGGGCTGGAGGTCGTACGCGCCCACGAGGTAGCCGGCGTCGGCGAACCGGCGCGCGGTGGCCTCGCCGATCCCGCGGCCGGCGCCGGTGACCAGGACCGTACGGACCGTGCCGGTGGACGGCGTGCCGGGACCCGGTGCGCCCGCGGCGGTCACGACGCGCTCCCGGCGGTACGCGCCGCGGCGGCGGTACCGGTGAGCAGCAGGAGCGCCGCGGTGGAATAGGTGTCGATCACTCCGACGTCCAGCGCCCGGGCGAGTGCGGTCCCGCCCGCGGTCGTGCGCCGGGCCAGGATCAACGCGTCGCTGAGCAGGAAGACCGGCCCGGCGACCGCCAGGACCGAGGCCGCCGGTCCGTGCGACCGGTCGACGGAGGTGGCCAACGCGGACAGCGTGGCGAGCAGCCCCCCGTACGCGGCGAGCGGGGCGTTGGCGCGATCCTCCGTGAGCAGCACGGCGCCCGCGACGCCGGCGACGACACCGTGCACGGCGGACTGCACCGGCTTGAACCGCAGCCCCGACCGGAGCATGAGTCCGCCCAGGGCCAGGTGCCCCGCCCCGAACGCCGCCGCACCCGCGACGAGCCTCGACTTGGACCGGCTCGCGTGGCCGCCACCGAGCATGAGGATCACGTCGCCGGCGGTGTACGCCGCTCCGGTGGCCGACAGCAGCGCGGTGTCGACCGCGGAGAGCCGACCGTCGCGCAGCGCGATCGCCAGCGCCGCCGGCACGATCACCGGCTTGCACAGCTTCTCCAGCGCGCCGACCCCGGTGGCCTTGGCGATCTCCGTCCCCGCGGCGGCCGCGAGGAACGCGGGCCCCTCCGGGCGGGACGTGTCGCCGAGTGCGCTCACCCGCTCCGTCAGCGCCTGCACCAGGCGATCGCGGAATGTCCTCGTCGTCGTCGTTGTCGTCGTCGTATCCATGCCGGTCACTCCAGTCCCAGGTCGGTCAGGCCCAGCAACGCGCGGTACTCCACGCCCTCGGCCCGGATCACGTCGTCGGCACCGGTCGCGCGGTCCACCACGGTGGCCACGCCCACGACCTCGGCGCCCGCCTCGCGCAGGGCGGCCACGGCCGTGAGCGGCGAGTTCCCGGTGGTCGTGGTGTCCTCGACGACCAGGACACGGCGACCGACGATGTCGGGGCCCTCGATGCGGCGCTGCATCCCGTGCTTCTTGGCCTCCTTGCGCACCACGAACGCGTCGATCGGCCGGCCGGGCGCGTGCATGATCGCCGTGGCCACCGGATCGGCGCCCAGCGTCAATCCACCGACGGCGTCGAAGTCCCAGTCCGCGGTGAGTTCGCGCAGCAGCCGACCGATCAACGGCGATGCCTCGTGGTGCAGCGTGGCGCGGCGCAGGTCGACGTAGTAGTCGGCCTCGCGCCCCGAGGAGAGGGTGACGCGTCCGTGGACGACGGCCAGCTCGGCGACCAGCTCGGACAGTCGCGTGCGGGCCTGGGCGTCGACGGTGACGGGATCGGTCATGGGACTCCTCGCGGGGACACGGTGTTCATTGACACGGTTGTGTGGTGACACGGTTTGTGGTGACACGGTGGGCGGAACGGCTGCCCCCGACTCTAGTCCGCCCCCGGAACAACCCGACCCGCTGCGGCGTCGGGTCAGTCCCTGATGTCGGGCGGGAGCCGAAGCTTCGCGGTCTGCTCCACGTCCGGGTCGATGCCGGGACGCTCGCGGCCGGAGGCATCGTCCGCCTGCTCGCCGGCCTCGTGGCTGGGTCGCCCGTCGGCCTGCTCATCAGACTCCGCGTTCGGCTCCGCGTTCGGCTCCGTGTCCGGCTCCGCGCGCCGATGATGACGTCGCCCGCTCGACGGCGTCGCCCCCACCTTGGCCGCGAGGTCAGCGACCGTCAGCCGGCCCGACTCGCCCTCCTGGCTCTCCTCGGTGGTCTCGGCCCCGTGCCGGCCACCCGACGTGCGGTCGAGGTCGGAGCCACCGTCGATGCGGGCGGCGTCGAACCGCTCGACCTCGTCGCGGATCTCGTCCTCGTCGTCCTCCGAGCCGAGCGGCTTGATGCCGGCGGCGCCGGTCGCCGCGCCCGCGGCGAGCGGAGGGACCGACGCGTCCTCGGGGTAGGCCTGCCCGACACCGCGAGTCGGACGTGACAGCGGGGGCCTCGGCGCCAGGTGGTCGGCCGCCACGTCGCCGCGGGCCGGGATCGGCCCCGACGGCTCCATGATCTCGGCGAACGGGTCGGGTTCTTCGGCGGCGGGCTCCGCGGTCTGTGCTGGCTCGGCGGCGACAGCGGTGACGGGTTCATCTGCGGCCTGGTCGCCCGCAGCGCCGTGCTCGGTGTCGTCCGCGGTGTCGTCGGCGGGGTCTCCCCGGTCGGCCACGACGGGCACGTCGGTCAGGTCGCGCGCCCCCCTGCGGTCGGGGACCAGGCGGAGGTGACCGGCCCGCCGGGGCTCGGGCGCCGGAGGCGACGTGCCCTCATCGGGGGTGACGGCGGTGGCCACGCCGGCGACCCGGCCGGTGTCCGTGTCCGTGTCCGTGTCCGTGTCGGTGTCCGTGTCGGTGTCCTCGTCGTCGACGACGGCGAAGTCCTCCGGGTCGGGCAGCGCCGCCGTCGCCGGGGCGCCGTTCGTGCCGGTGCCGACCTCGCCGTCCATCCCGACGGTGGGGTCGGCCTCAGGGCCCGCCGCCGCGCCGGGCGCTCCGGGATCGATCTCGGAGGGCAACGCGCGGGCCCGCCCCCCGATCGGCGGGAACGGAGCCAGAACATCGGCAGCCCCGTGCAGTGCCATCACCACGTCATCCCAGGTGGAGGGGTCGTCGACGCCGTCGACCGTCGCCGCCACCCACTCGCCCTCGGCCCAGATGCGACGCACCCCGGCGGGCACCTCCCGAACGGCGTCGACCAGCCGATCGCGGTCGATGAGATCGAGACGGCCGTAGTCCGAGGTCCGGGCCTCCAGGACGCCGACCTCGCCGGCGTCGTGGAAGCCGGGCTCGGCCTCGACGTCCGGGCGGCTCAGGTCGAGTACCACATCGGAGGCGGTGCCGCGGCGCAGCGCGAGGACGGTGCGTCCGCCGGTGACGCCCATGATCGCCCGGCGACCACGGAAGATCCCGTGGGACACGGTGCCCAGTGCGCTGAGTCCACCAGAGAAGTCCCCGTGCATGAACTCCGGCGCCGGAGTGGGGGTCGGGGCGAACTCCCGGTCCTCCAGCCAGCGCACGACCGGCGAATCCGCCAGCGGATCGGCGGGCGACTCCTCGACCGGCTCGAGCGCGGACGTACGCTGCCGACGCGCCGGCAGCAGTGCCCGGACCCGGTCCAGCAGCCGCGGCGACGACTCCGCCGTGGGCTCGGCCGGATCGAGCGGGGCGGGATCGGCGGGGCCATCGTCGGCGACGGGGCCCGTCGTGGCGACGGCGTCCGCGCTCGCGTCCGTGTCCGCGTCGGAGCGGTCACCGAAATCGGCCACCGCGTCCGGCCCTGCCTCGGCGTCGGCGTCCGAACCGTCGGCGCCATACGCCGCCGCGGTTGTCTCCACGACATCGCGCGGCGCGTCCCCCGTCGCCGGCTGCGCGCCCACCTCCGGCTCCGGGCCGCCCTCGGCCACCTCGCGCTCGATGTCGGACGCCTCGGACCGCTGGAACGGCGCGAGACGGGGCTCGCCCGCACGCTCGGCCGAGCCGGGATCCTGTCCCACCTCATCCGCCGGCGCGTCGAGGAGCGGGACCTCGTCGTCGTCCTCCTCGTCCGGGGACTTCCCCACCGGCGGCGAGTCGACAGCCGTCCGCCTCTCGCGACGGGCGCCGCCACCCGCGCCGCCTCCCCGTTGCTTGGCGTCCAGGCGCAGCAGGACGAGCGCCGCGGCGAGCAGCACGAGGGCTACGAGGAACCAGATCCAGACCATGCCCCCAAGGGTAGTCAGGGGTGGCGGTGTGCCCGGCCAGGCGCAGCGGCGCGTGGGGGCGCGGCCGGATGAGAGACGGGCGTGGGCGAGGCGCCGAGGGCGGTCAGCGGGGCTGCTCGCCGATCGAGACCGGCCGCTTGCGGTCCGCCGACCACGCTGACCACGAGCCCGGGAACAAGCGACCCGCCTCGATCCCGGCGACCTCCATCGCCGCCAACGCGTGGCAGGCGTGGATGCCCGAACCGCAGTACACGACCGCGTCGGACCCACTGGTCACGCCCACCTCGGCGAACATGCGGCGGATCTGGTCGGCCGGCAGGAAGCGGCCGCGCTCGTCGAGGAAGTTCCCGGTGGGCATGTTCACCGCGCCCGGGATGTGTCCGGCGCGCGAGTCCATCGGCTCGGTGCGGCCCTCGTAGCGCTCCGGGGCGCGGGCGTCGATGAGCACGCCCCGCTCGGGCCACGTCGCGGTGTCCTCGATCCCGACGGTGAGCATGTGGTCCAGATCGAAGGTGAAGTCGCCGCGCGAGACCGGGTTCCCGGGCCCCACGGCGAGGTCCTCACCCTCCGCGATCCACGCCTTGAGCCCACCGTCGAGCAGGTAGACGTCCTTCTTGCCGGCCCAGCGCATGAGCCACCAGGCGCGGGCGGCCGACGTGTTGCCGCAGTCGTCGTAGATCACCACGCGACTGTCGTCGTCGATCCCGACCCGGCGCATCGCGTCCTCGAAGTCCTCGGGCGACGGGAGCGGATGACGCCCCTCGCGGACATTGCGTTGCCCCGCGAGGTCGCCGGGCAGGTCCAGGTACTGCGCGCCGGGGATGTGGCCGGACCAGTAGTGCTCCCGACCGTTCGCGTCCCCGAGCTGCCAGCGCACATCGAGGATCACCGGGGGCGGCAGCGTGACGACGTCCTCGATCAGCTCACGAGCCGTGACGAGGAGGGGGCTGACCTGGGTATCGGTGGCGGGGTCTGGGGTCACGTGTTAAGAGTAGTCCTTCCGCCGACGAGGTGGCGGGTCCCGATCGACCCGCCGTGAGCGGTCTCACGTGAACACCCGGCGGTGGGCGGCGCGCCCCGGCGCGGCCCCGCCGCCACAGGGAACCGCGGTTCAGGCGGCCGCAGGCCCGTCGCTGCGCGGGGCGAAGACCTCCAGCGGCCCCGGCGTCAGCTGCCACATGATGTCTGCGGCCTCCTGTGCCGTGTCGGCGAGACGCTCCAGCTCGCGCTGGCCGGCCGCGGGGCCGTACTCGCGGAGGAGTTCCGAGGCCTCGTCGAGCAGCCTGGCCACGTAGGTCCCGTAGGCCATCCGGTCCACGAGTGTCCGGGGGGCCGGGTCGTCGATCACCGATCCGCACTGCATGGCGGTCGCCGAGAGCAGCTGAAGAGGGACCAGCTCGAGCGGGGTCAGGGGCCGCGGGTCGGGGATCACCCCGACGCCGTCTCCCATGTCCACCACCTCCCTCGCGTGGTCGGGCCGCGGGGCCAGGTCCCGCTCGAGGAAGAACTCGAGGACGTCGTCGATCATCGTCGTCTCGTCGTCGGGCAGCGCGTCGTCGGGCAGGCCGGCGTCGGCATCGGCCGGGCCGCGGGCGACGTCCCCCTCAGCCCGGGCGATCGACCGGGCGAGAGCCCCGGCGGTACTGGCCGCCCAGCCGAGCTGCTGGCGGGCCTGTTCGAGTAGGACCCAGGCGGTGGTGGGGTCACCCAGCTCGCGGCGCTGGCGCAAGGACAGCTCGACCAGCGTGCTCATGGTGCAGAGCTGGTCCACCATCCTGCCCAGGTGGCGGGCCCGCTCAGAGGCCTCCTGACCGCGGCCGGAACCGTCCGGGGCGATGTCCGTGAGCCAGGTGGCCAGGTCCACGGTGAGGTACTCCACCACGTCGAGCGTGTAGTCCATGCCCCGGTCATGCTCCTTGCACAGGTGGGCAGTCGTGTACAGGACCGGGGACCCTCCCGTCAGGTCACCGTCGGTCGGGCCCCCGACCGTGGGCGGCGGGGCGGGCGGGGTGGGGTCGGTCGGGTCGGGGTCGGTCGGGTCGGGGTCGGTCATCTCAGGCCACCTTTCGGGGGTCGCGGTCTGTGGTGACGGAGTCGAGGAGGTCGGGAGCCAGGTGGTGCACCCAGAGGCCGGGTTGCCAGAGCCTCGAGGCCTGCCACTCCCAGCGGGCGACCTCCACGTGGGTCCGTCGCCTCCTGCGAATGTCGGCGACGCAGTCGGCGTGGTCCGCGTCCGCACTGACGAGGATCGCCGCGTCGGTGAGGCCGTCATCCGTCCACTGCGTCAGCAACTCCTGGACCGCCGCGTCCCCGTTCTCCTCGCGATGTCGACGGATCGGAACCACGGTGTCGTGCGGCGTCCGGTCTCCCGCGCGGGCCTCCTCGGCCGCGGCCCTGACCGAGACCATCCCGGGGTCGATCAGGGTGACCCGGGAGTCACGGGCCCACTGTCGCGTGGCGGCGTCCTGGGCGGCACGGGCCGCCGGGTTGGCGGCCCCCTCATGCCTCCCCAGGATGATCCCGATCCGCACCGCCCCGCCCGGCCGTCGGCGCCGGGCGACAACGCCGTCCGCGAGGCGGGGCATGTCGAGTGTGAATGTCGAGAGGGGGCGTCGCGAGTAGCCGAAGCCGTCCGCGGCTCCGAGTAGGACATTCCATCCGTCCACGATCACCGAGACGGATTCGGTGCGGGTGTGGAGGAAGGGCACGATGTTCGAATGGTGGTCGTTGTTCACGAGGGCTCCTGTGGCTTCGGGTCGGCGGGCCGGGCGCCCGTCGACCACAAGATGATCACACCGAACGGTGCAGGTCAAGCGCTATTTTGTTCGGCAAAGACCGAGGAAAACATCGAACTTAAACTGCGCCGTCCCCCATAGATCTCCGCCCCTTACCGGACCGGAAAAACCCTCGAATTTTCGAACAAATCGTGCGGGGTCAAATGCGGGAGGAATCGATAAATCGGTAAATTTCCTACCAGCGGCGATGCGCCCGGCCCACCTCCGCCGCCCCGGTCCGCGGCAGGTGCGCACACCTCTGGCACCCGCCCCGGAGGCCCGTCCCCGGGGCACGATCACGGGCCTCGACCAAGTCCGAACGCCCCCCGGGGGACGCCCCGACCGCAGCCGCCCACCTCGAGAATCGTCTGTGTGATATTCATCACAGAGACGTCGAGGGGCCGTCCGTATCCCCGACATGACGAGAGACGGGCCCGACCACCATTCACGGTGGTCGGGCCCGTCAGGCACCGGACTCGTCAGACGCCGGTCAGTCGAGGCTGAGCGACTCCCCGTCCTCCGCCAGTGACACGGTGACCGTGTCACCGTCACGGACGTCGCCGCCCAGCAGGGACCGGGCGAGCTTGTCACCAATCGCCTGCTGCACCAGCCTGCGCAGCGGGCGGGCGCCGTAAGCCGGGTCGTAACCGCGCCGGGCGAGCCAGCCCTTTGCGGCGTCGTCCACCTCGAGCGTGAGGCGGCGACCCTTGAGGCGTCGCGCGAGCTCGTCGATCTGGATGTCGACGATCGACTCCAGCTGCTCCTCGCTGAGTGCGTCGAAGACCACGACGTCGTCGAGCCGGTTGATGAACTCCGGCTTGAACGCGCGCTTGACCGCGTCCATCATCTGCTCCCGCGTCCCGCCCGCGCCCAGGTTGGACGTGAGCACCAGGATGGTGTTGCGGAAGTCGACCGTGCGCCCCTGCCCGTCGGTGAGGCGACCGTCGTCGAGCACCTGCAGGAGGATGTCGAAGACGTCCGGGTGCGCCTTCTCGACCTCGTCGAGCAGGACGATCGTGTACGGCCTGCGTCGCACCGCCTCGGTGAGCTGACCGCCGGACTCGTAGCCGACGTAACCCGGAGGGGCACCCACGAGCCGCGAGACGCTGTGCTTCTCGGAGTACTCGCTCATGTCGATCCGGACCATGGCCCGCTCGTCGTCGAACAGGAACTGCGCGAGCGCTTTGGCCAGCTCGGTCTTGCCCACGCCCGTCGGGCCGAGGAACAGGAACGACCCGGTGGGGCGGTTGGGATCGGCGACCCCGGCGCGCGCGCGGCGGACCGCGTCGGAGACGGCCTGGACGGCCTCTCTCTGGCCCACGACCCGGCGACCGAGTTCATCCTCCATGCGCAGGAGCTTCTCGGTCTCACCCTCGAGCATCTTCCCCACGGGGATTCCGGTCCACGCGGAGACGACCTCGGCGACGTCCTCCGGGCCGACCTCCTCCTTGAGCATCGCGCCCGCCGCGGCCTCGGACTCCTCGGCATCCGCGAGCTGCTTCTCCAGCTCCGGCAGACGCCCGTAGCGGATCTCGGCCACCCGCGCGTAGTCGCCGTCACGCTCGGCCTTCTCGGACTCGGTGCGCAGGGCGTCCAGTTCCTCCTTGATCTTCTGCACGCCCTCGATGGCGGTCTTCTCGTTCTGCCAGCGGGCGGTGAGCTCGGAGAGCTGCTCCTTGGCGTCGGCCAGCTCGGCCTGCAGGGCCACCAGTCGATCCTTGGACGCCGCGTCGGTCTCCTTCTGCAGCGCCACCTCCTCGATCTCGAGCCGGCGGACGATCCGCTCGGCGGCGTCGATCTCCTCGGGCCGTGAGTCGATCTCCATCTTGAGGCGGCTGGCGGCCTCGTCGACGAGGTCGATCGCCTTGTCCGGCAGGAACCGCTGCGTGATGTAGCGATCCGAGAGCGCGGCGGCGGAGACGAGGGCGGAGTCGGTGATGCGCACACCGTGGTGCACCTCGTACCGCTCCTTGAGGCCGCGGAGGATCCCCACGGTGTCCTCGACGCTCGGCTCGCCCACGTACACCTGCTGGAAGCGGCGCTCCAGGGCCGCGTCCTTCTCGATGTACTTGCGGTACTCGTCGAGGGTCGTGGCGCCGACCAGCCGCAGCTCACCGCGGGCGAGCATCGGCTTGATCATGTTGCCGGCGTCCATCGAGCCCTCGCCGGTCGCTCCCGCGCCGACGATCGTGTGGATCTCGTCGATGAACGTGATGATCTGCCCCTCGGCCGCCGTGATCTCGTCGAGCACCGCCTTGAGGCGCTCCTCGAACTCGCCGCGGTACTTCGCGCCGGCGACCATCGACCCCAGGTCGAGCGAGAGCAGGGTCTTGCCCTTGAGGGATTCGGGGACGTCGCCCGCGATGATGCGACGGGCCAGCCCCTCGACGATGGCGGTCTTGCCGACCCCGGGCTCGCCGATGAGCACCGGGTTGTTCTTCGTGCGGCGGGAGAGGACCTGGACGACGCGCCGGATCTCGGAGTCGCGCCCGATCACCGGGTCGATCTTGCCCTCGCGGGCACGGGCGGTGAGGTCCGTGGCGTACTTCTCGAGAGCCTGATACTGGTCCTCGGGGTTCTCCGTGGTCACGCGCGTGTTGCCGCGGACCGCCGTGAACGCCGCCTTCAGGGCGTCCTCGGTGGCACCGAGCTCGGTGAGGAGCTTGGCCGCATCGCCACCGGTGTGACCGGCCGCGATCCCGACGAGGACGTGTTCGGTGGAGACGTAGTCGTCGCCCATCTCCGCCGCGAGGGTCTGGGAGTAGTTGATGACGGCGAGGGCGTCCCGGTTGAAGTTGGGGGCGGCGAGCCCCGAGCCGGACGCCTTGGGGTAGCCGCCGACGAGGCCCTTCGCCTGGGTCAGGGCGAGCTGCGGGTCCACCCCGCAGGCCTGGAGGAGGGGACCCGCGATCCCGTCCTGTTGTTCGAGCAGGGCCACGAGCAGGTGGCCCGGACGCACATCCGGGTTACCCGCCGCGGAGGCGGCTTGGACTGCGGCCGACAGAGCCGCCTGGGTCTTGGTCGTGGGGTTGAACTGGCTCATCGACCGGTCCTTTCTTCGACGTATTGTTGAGCGTACTGGAATCAATACCGGTTCCGTTTCGTCCGGACGCCTCGTACAACCTCCGCCTCCTTGAGTCTATTCCACTCAAGTAGAGCGCCCGGATGTGAACGCCGTCACGATATTCGATTGCGGATAGCAACCGGTAGCGCCATGGATCACTACAGTCCCCTAGCCCGCGCGACCAGGATCGCCATCTACGTCCTGGCGGTCACCGTCCCGGTGGTGATCGCCCTCGCGGTGGTCGGCACGACCCCGTACCTACTGGACAAGGTCCCAGAACGGCACCGCGACACGGTCGCGGCGATCGGAGAGGTCGCGGTCCGGCTCTCCGGTGGCAACGGCGGGATCTTCCGCGCCGGCGACGCCCGCGCCGTCGACACCACGATCCCCGGTGCCCCGGTGCCGCTGCGCGGGGAATGGTCGCCGCGACGCCCGGAGGATTTCCCGCCGCCGGCCGGGCTCGTCGAGGGCGTCGACTACGCCGTCGAGACCACCGACGACGGGTACCTGGCCCACTGGCCGTGTGAGCACGAGATCCCGGTGCGGTCCTTCGATGCCCCACCGGGGAGCGAGACAGATCTGGCCTGGGCGGTGGATACGCTCGCCTTCTCCAGCGGGCTACCGCTGCGCTACACCGGACCGGGCGCTCCCGACCAGAAGGACGTGGAGGGTGCCCTGTCGGTGACGTACGGCGACCATCCGATGTTCCACACCCACGGCGCGGCGGGGGTCGGCGGCGGCGCGGTCTGGCCCCGGGGCCTCATCCTGCAGGGGACCGTCGTGATCCAACCCGGCCAGGTCAGTCCCGTCCCCGGAGACCCCTGGTCCCGAAGTCTGACCCTGCACGAACTGATGCACGCCGTCGGGATCGACCACGCCGGACCCCACCGTCCCGAGATCATGACGGAGGAGCGGATCGGCGAGATCCAGACGATCCTCGGCTACGGCGACCGGTTCGCGCTGCACATGGTCGGGTGCCACTGAGCCCGGGCATCGCCCGAACGAGGAATGCCGCCGACCCCGCGGGCCTACGCTCGCCTCATCTGACGACACCATCCCCGGAGGTTCCCATGTCCACCCGTCCCCGCCCCGCGGCACTGGCCGCCGCCACCGCCCTCGCCCTCGCCGCGCTGACCGGCTGCGGTGCGATGGACCCGAACAAGGGAGGAGACACCACCTGTGGCGACTACATGGAGATGGCGCCCGAGGACCAGCGCGAGGTGATCACCACCTTCCTCGACGAGAAGGGGCAGTCCGATCCCGCCGGCATGGAGGTCACGCTCAACCAGGAGGCGGCCAAGCTTTACTGCAGCACCGTGGGTCAGACCAGCGATCCGATCCGCAACGCCGAGACCGGGTGACCCCTGAGCATCTCACCCCGTACCCCCACCCGACCGGAGTCGACACCCAGCCCGCTGCCCGACCGCTACGAATGAGTGGTGAGAATAGTGGCGGGCGAACCGGAGGTGCAGCGATGAGGAACGGCGTCGTCGTCGACATCGGTGGCAGTGGTACGCGGATCGGCGCCGTGGTCGACGGCCACGTGGTGGGCGTCCACGGGGCCGAGGTCGCCACGGCCGAGGACCTCGCCGCAGCGGTCCTCGCCGTCGACGACTCCCCCGCCGGTGTGGGCGTGTCCCTCCACGGACACGTCGACGCGGACCGGGGACGCGTGGTGTCCTCGCGGGCCGCCGCCTGGGCGGAGGGCGACCTGCGTACCGAACTCGTGTCGCTGATCGACGCGCCCGTCTCCGTCATCGGCGACGGTGACGCCCATGCTCTGGCACTGACGCGACTGCCCGACGTGGAGTTCGGCGGGATCGCCATCTCGCTCGGCTCCTCCCTGGCGTTCGGTGCGCTCAATCACCACGGCGCGCTCATCCACCCGTGCGGCCACACCGGATGGGACCTCGGGCACTGGCGCATCGTCGGCGACGGCACCAACACCGAGGCCTGGTGGGGGCTCGGCGGTCACGGGCTGTACGACCTCGAGCGCGAGCACGGCGACGGCGCCGCCGAGATCTACGCCTACCGGCTCGGCTCGTTCCTCGTGGACGCCGTCCAGCTCTTCCGCCCTCAGACCGTCCTGCTCACGGGGGGCATCGTGGTCGGTCTGGGCAAGGCCCTGCACGGCCCGGTAGCCGAACAGCTCCAGTCCCTGCCGATCTCGGTGTCCACCCCTCGGGTGGTCTTCTCGCCGTCGCGGGACACCGCGCTGTTCGGGGCGGCCGTCGCCGCGGGGCTGGCCTTCCCCGAGCGACGCTGAGGCGACGCTCGTGGCCTGGCCCCGACACCCGGCCCGCACGTTCTAGTCGAGCAGCCCCCGCAGGTCGTCGGCGGTGAGCGCGGCCGAGAAGTGCTCACCGCTGTCCAGGACGGACGCGAACAGCTCGGCCTTGCGCCGCTGCAGCTCGACCACCCGTTCCTCGATCGTGTCCCGGGCGACCATCCGGTACACCAGCACCGGTCGAGTCTGGCCGATGCGGTGCGCGCGGTCGACGGCCTGGGCCTCGGTCGCCGGGTTCCACCACGGGTCCAGCAGGAAGACGTAGTCGGCGCCCACGAGGTTCAGCCCGACGCCGCCGGCCTTGAGGCTGAGGCAGAACACCTGCGCGCCGCCCTCGGTGAACTCACCCACGGCCCCCGCCCGGTCGGTGGTCCGGCCGTCGAGGTGCGCCACCGTGATCCCCTCTGCGCGCAGGCGGTCCACGACCGTGTCGAGGTAGGTGGTGAACTGGCTGAACACCAGCGCGCGGTGCCCCTCGGCCACCACCTCCCGCAGCGCGGCGATGAGCTCGTCGGTCTTGGCCGAGGCGACCCCGGCGTGGGCCGGGTCGATCAGCGAGGCGTCCAGGCAGAGACGCCTGAGCACGGTCAGCCCGGCGAGGATGCTGATCCGGTTGGCCTCGAAGTCGTCGAGCAGCGCCAGCAGGGACGCGCGTTGCCGCGCCAGTTCCCGCTCATAGAGCCGGCGGTGCGTGGCCGAGAGTTCGATCTCCATCACCGCATCGGTGCGCGGGGGCAGTTCGCCGGCCACGAGCTCCTTGCGTCGCCGGAGCAGGAAGGGCCGCAGTCGCCGCCGCAGCCGGTCCAGTGCGGCCGTGTCACCGTTCTTCTCGATGGGCGTGCGGTACTGGGCCCGGAAGTCCTTGGCGTCGGGCAGGACACCGCGACACGACAGCGCCGCGACCGCCCACAGCTCGGTGAGGTTGTTTTCCATCGGCGTGCCGGTCACCGCCAAGAGGAAATCGGCCCGCAGCCCGGCCAGCGCGGCGAAGAGCTTGGAGGTGGGGTTCTTGGCCTGCTGCGCCTCGTCGAGGATCACCCCGGCCCACTCCACGCCCGTGTAGGACTCGGCGTCCAGCCGCAGGACCGTCGCCGAGGTCACCACGATGTCGTGCGCGCGGGCGTCCTCGGCGACCGTGGTGGCCGACTTGGCCTCGGTCGCCGACCGCCGTGCCACGCGCAGCGTGGGCACGAATCTGCGGGCCTCGGCCTCCCAGTTGGGGACGACCGACGACGGCGCCACCACCAGGAACGGGCCCGGCGCCCCGGCGCCCGCCGCGTCGCCCCCCGGCCCGACCTCCCCGGTGTCGGCCGTCTCGTGGGCATGGGCGATGAGCGCGAGCGCCTGCACGGTCTTGCCGAGGCCCATGTCGTCGGCGAGGATGCCGCCGATCCGGTGGCGCCAGAGCATGGCGAGCCAGTCCAACCCGTGCTGCTGATAGGGCCGCAGGTCGGCGTCGAGCATGGCGGGGACGGGCACGGGTGCGGGCGTGTCGGAGGCCAGTTCGAGCAGCGCTCTGGCGCGGCCGGAGGGCGGGGCCAGGTCGTCGGCCAACTCGGCGAGGTCGGCGAGGAGACCCGCCTGCCCGAGGCCGATCCGCACGCCCGTGGAGTCCGGCTCCCTGCCCACGCGGTCGGCGGAGGCCGCCATCGCCTCGTCGAGCAGTACGCGCAGCTCCCCGAATCGCTCGAGGTCCACGGGGACCAGCAGACCGTCGGCGGTGATGAACTCCTCCTGGCCGGTGACCACAGCCCGGAACACCTCCGCGAACGGGACGGGGCGGCCCTCCACCGTCACCGAGACCGTCAGGCCCAGCCAGTCGATGCCGGACCTGTCGTCCTCGGTGGCGACGTGGATCCGCGGCCCCTCGCTCGCACGGCGGATCTGCGGCACGCCGTCGAGGACCGTCACGCGGATGCCGTCGAGGGCGCCGAGTTGCTCGATCCCGTCGGTGAGCACCAGGCCGGCGTCACGGCCGGAGATCCGGACAGAACCGTCCGCGATGATCCAGGGCCAGCCGGCCCCCGCGACCGCGGCCGCCAGGGCCACGACGTCCGGGTCGCCGTGGACGGGCCCCCGCTGGCCCAGGTCCTCCGCGGTCAGCGGGCGGCGGCGCTCGGCCTCGGTGCCGTCGGACATGCGCATCACGTCGATGCGGTACCACTGCAGGACCAACTCCAGGCCCTGCCCGGCAGCAGACCCGGCACCCGAGCCGCCGCGTGCGCCGGCTCCCGCTCCCGCTCCCGCGAGGGGGCGGATCGTCAGTTCGAGCTCGACGCGGTCCCACTCGGGCAGTTCGAGCCGCCCGACGCGGTCGACCACCGGGAACCGGTCGGCGAGGTCGGGCAGGAAGTCGGCGCAGAACTCCGCGACGGCCTCGTCCGGGACGCTGAGCGCCCGCCAGTCGCGCAGTCGCCGGGCCACGCCGGGGTCGAGCCGCCCGACCGGGGAGAGCTCCAGCACCCGGCCCCGGACCAGCGCGACCATGTCCCCGTGCTCCCCCACGAGGGCGCCGGGCAGGGGGCGGTCGACCTCCTCGTCGTCGTCGGATAGAGGCCGGGTACCGTCCGGTCCCGGTTCCACCTCGGCCGCGGCGACCAGCACCAGCTCCGAACCGTCGGGGCTCCACGCGGTCAATCCCACACGGCGGGGTGGCCCGGGCACGACCTCGCGCAGGCCGTCGCCGGGGACGATCTCGATCTCCGCCTCGGCCGCGGTCGCGATGAGCGGCCACAGCGCGGGGACCTCGGCGTCGCACAGGTCCAGCCACACGCGTGCCTGCCGGTGGCTGCGGGCGAGGGAGTCCACGGCGCGCAGCCACCCGGCCTGGGCCATCGACAGCGCGCCGTCCCAGCCGTAGCGGAGGCGGTCCCACTCCACCCCGGCCGACTTCCACCGTCCGCCACTGCCGGGGACGACGATCCGGGCCTTGAGGCGGTTGCCCAATCCGGGACGTAGGCCGCCCGGGCCGTCGTCCGGCGCCAGTTCGTCCGGGACCACCGAGAATTGCAGTCCCACCACCGGGGCCTCGCGTTGCCACCGCGGGGTGTCGAGCGCGCGCAGGGAATCCTCGGCCTGCCGCCGCCAGTCGGGGATCGAGTCGTCATCGCTCGCCTGCGCGCTGACGAACAGCATGAGGGCGGCGGCGTGTTTGCAGTTCAGCCCGACGGGGCACGAGCACATGCTGCGCAGCGGGCGGCTGGACCCGTCCGCGGCCGGCACGGTGAGGTGAACGGACGTGGAGTACCAGCGCCCGCTCCCCGCGGCGCCGCTGCTCTTGATGTTCGCGGTGAGCCGGTGGGTGGCGGCGTCGTACGCCACGTCGCGGATCCGCGTCGCGTTGGCGTAGCCGCGGGCGCGCCCCAGCGCCGCCGAGCCAACGAAGGACTCGACGTCGGACTCGGGAACCCGGACGGTCGATGTCAGCACGCCGCCAGGCTAGAGGACGACGACGACGAGGTACCCGGACACCGGAGCCGGTGAGCCCACTCCTGTGGAGGCGGAACCGGCTGTGGAGAACCGGATGCCGGTGGACCGGATCTTCCGGGCCCTGGCCGACGCGACCAGGCGGGACATCCTCCGGCACATGTCGTTCGCTGCCGTCCGCAAACACGTCAACGTACTGGAGGAGGCAGGACTGATCACCGGCCATCGGATCGGCCGAGAACGCAGGATCCGGGGAGACCTCCGGGCGATCCGGGGAGCCCAGCGGCTCCTCGACGCCTACGAGGACATGTGGCGGGCACGCGTCGACAGGCTCGACGCCCTCCTCGCCGAGGACTGACCCGTCACCGCAGGACACACAAGAGGAAAGAGGCAGGCCATGCCTGTGACATCAGTAGACAGAGACCTCGACCGGCTTACCCTGACCATCACCGCGGAGTTCCCGGTGCCGGTCCGTCGGCTGTGGGACGCGTACGTCGATCCGCGCCAGCTCGAGAAGTTCTGGGGACCGCCCACGTGGCCGGCCACCTTCACCCGGCACGACGTGTTCCCCGGCGGCCGCTCGGACTACTACATGACCGGACCGGACGGCAGCCGCGCGTGCGGGTACTGGGAGTACCTGTCGGTGGACGAGTGCCGGTCGTTCGAGGTGCTCGACGGCTTCAGCCACGACGACGGCCGGCCCAACACCGACCTGCCCACCCGCGAGGCGATGGGCCAGATCGAGGCCGTGGTCACCGACGACTCCACCTTCGCCGCCGACACCGGCACGCAGTCGCAACTCCTCGACGAGCGGACCGTGCGCGTCACCCGAATCCTGCACGGCACGCCCCGGCAGGTCTGGGACGCCCAC
Source organism: Dietzia kunjamensis (assembly GCF_045689975.1). Lineage (GTDB taxonomy): Bacteria > Actinomycetota > Actinomycetes > Mycobacteriales > Mycobacteriaceae > Dietzia > Dietzia kunjamensis. The sequence continues at coordinate 2,926,049 of NZ_CP143297.1, forward strand.
CACGAGCCGGAGCTGCTGAACCGGTGGTTCCACGGACCCGACGGCTGGGCGCTGGTCGACTGCCGGGTCGCCCCGGCGCCCGGCGAGACCACCCGCTTCGAGTGGGCCCCCGACGACGGGGTCGAGGGCGAGGCGTTCGCCCTCACCGGGCAGCTCCTGGAGACCGACCCACCCCACCGGGAGGTCTTCACCGAGACGATGGAGGGCGTCGACGCACCGCCGACGCGCAACGAGCAGACCCTCACGGCCGTCGAGGACGGGACCCTCATGACGCTCGTCATCACCTACGACAGCGCCGACCTGCGCGAGACGATCCTCGGCACCGGCATGGTCGACGGGATGGAGGCCGGCTACCGCCGGCTGGAGGCGGAGGTGCTGACCAGCCCCTGACCACGGCTGCGCAGATCACGGCCGCGCCGCCCGCCGCCCGACCGGCTATGGCCTACCCGCGGTCCTCGAGTGCGGAGGTCCGCGGGTCGGGGTCGGTGGTGGCGGTCTTGTCCGCGAACACCCGCTCGACGGCCAGCACGATCAGCACCACGACGATGCCGGCGGCCACGGCGGCCAGGACCGTCGGCCAGTTTGCGCCGGGGGCCAGGACCTCGGCCTCCTCGGTCTGCCACGGCCACAGCGCGCGCAGTGACCCCAGCATGAGCCCGGCCATGGCCACCAGGGTGGGCTTGCGGAAGTCCTCGAGCAGGCGGTCGAGGACCTTGACGAAGAGGGAGATCCCGACGAGCGCGCCCAGGGCGAACACGCCGAGGTAGGCGAAGTTCCGGTCGTCGACGGCACCGAGGGTCGGGGCGTAGAGCCCCATCGCCAGCAACAGGTAGGACCCCGAGACGCCGGGCAGGACCAGGGCGCAGATCGCCACCGCCGCCGCGACGAACACCAGCAGGTAGGAGGGGTCACTGATCGAGCCGCTCGGCAGCCCGGACAGGACGAACGCGAACGCGGCACCGAGGACGAAGATCAGGCCCAGCACCCAGTTGCGCCCGCCCGGGGTGGCCCTCGCCATCCCCAGCGGCACCGCGATACTGGCCGCGACCATGCCGAGGAACAACCCGCGGGCGATCTCGGGACTGCCCTCGACGAACCCCTTCATCACACCGGCCATGGTGAAGACCATCGCGAGCATGCCCAGCGCCAGCGGCAGCAGCAGCCACCAGTCGACGTGCCGGAACGCCGCGCGGGTGCGGGCCCGGCGCTCCGGCCCGAGGGCGGCCGAGCGCAGACCGTCCACGACGTGCGCCCCGGAGTCCAACAACCGCGGGTACACGCCGGTCACCAGTGCCACCGTGCCGCCCGACACGCCGGGGACGAGCTCGGCCATCCCGATGAGCGCCCCGCGGACGACGTTGCCGACCATCCCCAGCGGCCCGGGCCGTTCCGGCACCGGCGAGGCGGGGTCGAGATCGGCGTCGTCGACCGGGTCGTGGGCGGACCCGACCGGGCCGTGATGGTCGTGGGCGGGCCTCGACGAATCGGCAGTCATTGCTCCAGCTTCCCCGAACCGCGCCCCAGGGTCCAAGCGGCTCACCCGCAACCGGCCGTGATGACTAGGCTCGGGGGCTAGCGGCGCGTCATCCGGCGACGTGCCCCCGGGCCGGCGTGGGAGGTCGGGACATGCCGATGCACTACCCCCCGCTGCCAGACGGCACCTACCGGTACGGCGACCCGCCGCAGCCGTTGCCCTCCCCCGTCCCCGGGCCGGATCCGAGCTCTCCTGCCCCTGATCCGGGCTCCGCGTACCCGCCCCCGGCCCCCGATGGCCGCCCCGGCGACGGCCCACCGCCCGCCTGGGCCCCCGCGGAGGGCCGCCCTCCCGGCACCGCGGCGGCCGCGGTGATCATCGGGGTGGCGGCCCTCGTCGTCGTCGTGGTCCTGGGCGTGGTCTTCCTCGGCCCCGGATCCGACCCCGGCCGCGGTACCGACCCGTCGCGCGGCCCCTTCCCGCAGGTCCTCCCCCCGGCCGAGCGGGCACCGGGGTCCGGATCGTTCACGGTCGACGGCACGTTCACCGTCGTCTCGACGCCCGCGGAACCGGTCTCCGGCGACCGCACCAGCTGCGATCTGCCCATCACCCTGTCCGACATCGGCGAGGGCACCACCATCACGCTCATCGACAGCGGCGCCGCGCAGATCGGCACCGCCATGCTCGTCTACTCCGGCGGCGACCTGTCCTCGTGCACCTTCACCTTCGAGTTCCCCGACGTCCCCGCCGGCGGCTCGTTCTACATGGTCGAGCTGCCCGGCCGCGGCCAGCTGACCTACACCGAGGGCGAACTGCGCGCGGGCGTCGACATCACCCTCGGTCGGTGAGCCGGGCCGGTCGGTGAGCAGCGTCGGGCGGTGAGCAGCGTCGGGCGGGGAGGGCGCCAAGCGCGAAGGCGGGCCGGGGTCGCGCGCACTCCCGGCGGGGGTGCCGGGCGCGCGGATAGGGTGGGGACAGCGACGACGACGAGACGGGAGGCGTGCAACGGTGAGCAACGGCCCCGGACCGGACCATGGTGACGAGGCGTTCCGTGCCTCCGAGGTGGAGCGCCTCGTGGGGGACATCGACCTCGACCCGTTCCTCGGTACGCCCGTCGACCCGTTGGCTGAGCCGCTCGAGCAGCCGGTGCCCGTCGAGGCGCAGACCCCGCCGCTGCTGGTCCTGCGGGACCTCTTGGTCGACGAGCGGTTCCCGGAGCTGTTCGCCCGGGCGCTGCGCGCGGCCGACCCCGACTTCCGTGAACTGTTCCCCCGCGACGCCACGCCGGTACTCCGGGACTTCGCGCGGGCGATGCGGTGGGCGTTCGAGACCACCGAGTACGCGCGCGGCGACCGCGCCAAGGTCGATGAGGTCGTCGAGTTCGCCCGCCACCTGGGCGCCGATCACCGCAAACTCGAACTGACGCCCGGGCATCACCGGCGCTTCGGGGAGGCGCTGGCCCACACCCTGCGCCACCTCGCCGGCCGCGCCTGGGACGACCGGCTGGAGACCACCCTGGGCACCGCCTACCGGGTGCTCTCGACCGCCCTGCAACAGGGCGCGGCCGTCGACGAGGGCCCCGCACGCGTAGGCGCGACCGTGGTGGAGATCCTGCGACCCACCCGCGATGTGGTGGTGGTACGGCTCATCAGCGACGTGATGGTCGACTACCACCCGGGGCAGTACCTCAGTGTGCTCACGCCCTACTCGCCCGGCGTGTGGCGGCGGCTCAGCCCGTCGATCCCGTCGAACCCGGCCGGGCAGATCGAGTTCCACGTCCGCGACGTGCCCGGCGGCGTGCTCAGCAGCTCACTGGTCCGCAGCGTCGGCGTCGGTGACCGCTGGGTGCTCGCCCGCCCGCTGGGGATGCTCGAGGTCGACCGGTCCGAGCCGACCCGGGACGTGCTCATGATCGCCGGCGGCACCGGGATCGCGCCCCTGCGGTGCCTGCTGCTGGACATGATGCGCTACGCCGACAACCCGCGCGTCCACCTGTTCTACGGGGCCCGCTTCCCCGGCGACCTCTACGATCTGCCGACGTTGGTCGACCTCGCCGCCACCGCCCCGTGGTTGACGATCCAGCCCGTCGCCGAGGAGGACGAGGATCCCTGGTGGGCCGGCCCCCGGCAGGACCTGCCCCGCACCCTGCACCGTCGGCAGACCGGGACCCTGGTCCGGGCGGTCACGCAGTGGGGGTCGTGGGCCGACCGGCAGGTCATCGTCTCGGGCTCACCCGAGATGCTGCGCGCGACGGTCCGCGGTCTCGTCGCGGCGGGCACCCCGCGGGAGAACATCAGCTTCGACCGCCCCTGACAATCCCGCCGCGCGGCGCGGCCACCCACGTCGCCATCGTCGCCAGCGTCGCCATCGAGAAGACAGTTCCGCACACCACGGCCGAGAGCGGGTGTGCGGAACTGTCTTGTCGATGCGGGAAAGCGCCGCGGCGGCCGGATCAGCGCGCCGCCGCGACGGTGTCGGCGTCCTCGCCGGCGCCGGGCGCGCCCTCGTCGGGGTCGTCGGTCGTGTCACCGCCGTAGCCGGCTGCGGTACCGCCGTCCGCGCCGCCCCCACCCTCGTCGTCGTTGTCGCCGCCGCCGTCGCCGACGCCGCCGTCGCCGGCCGCCTGGGGGTCGCCCGCCGGCGGGGTCGGGGTCGCGACGCTGGTCTGCGGAGTGGTGGAGGTGCCCGTCGTGGTGGTGGGACTCGTCGGGCTGGTCTGCGAGGTGTTGCTGCTGGTGCTGGTGCGGGTGCTGGTCGTCTCGCAGGACTGGAACACGCGGCGGAACCGGTCGGGGACGCCCAGCTGCTCGAGTTGCTCGCGGCACACGTCCGAGGTGGGCTCGGCCAGGAACTCCCAGTCGTCGTCGCGCCACGAGAGCAGCTCGATCTCCCCGTCGTCGCGGGTGACCAGCAGGAACCGCTCGTCGCATTCCCGCACGGTCGTGCCGCTGCCCAGCTCATCGGCCACGAAACCCGGGCTACAGCGTTCGGCCGGACTCGGCGGGCCGGTCGTCGTGGGCTGCGTCGTCGGCGGCGTGGTCCGGGTGCTCTGCGAGGTGGTGGTCTGCGTCGTCGTGGTGGGGGTGGCGACCGGGTCCTCGTCGCCGCCGGTCGCGGAGACCAGCCACACCACCAGCGCCGCCACCAATGCGACCGCGAGCAGGATGGCGGCGATCATCCACGGCGTGGACCCGCCGTCACCGCCACCGTCGTCCCAGGCGTCGCCGTCGTCCGGAGGCGGGACGTCCCCAGGAGGCGGCACGTCCCCGGCGGGGTGGCCGGAGGCGGGGACGCCCGCGGCGGTCGGATAGCCGGACGTGCCGGGACCGGCCCCGGAGGCCCCGGCACCTTCTGCCGCGCCGAACGCCCCGGCCCCGGCGGCCGCGGCTCCGGCGGCCGCGGCTCCGCCGTCCGCCGGGTACTGCGACCACGCCGTGCTGCCCTCCCCCGAGCCGACCGGCGGGAGTTGCTCGGTCGGAGGGTCGGTGGGCGGGAGTTGCTGCGTCGGCGGGTCGGCACCCGGCTCGACCGCCGGATTCGGCTCGGTGACGGCGTCGTCGCCCGGGTCATCCGGATCAGCGGGTCGGCCGCCCCGGTCCGGGCCGTCCGGCCCGGTCACCGCGGGACCTGCCCGCCGGAGGGCTCCGTGACCCGTCCGTTGGCGAGCACCGGGATCACCTTCCGGATACCGGTGACCTCGTCGTCGTCGACATCCACCACCAGTAACTCCGATCCGGCGCCGGCCTCGGCGCGCACGGTCCCGTCCGGGCCGACGAGCAGCGAGTGACCGACGCCGGTGGGGGCGCCGGGCTTGACCTCCACGCCCTCCACCTCGGGATCGGCCTGCCCGACGGCGAACAGGAACGTGGTCGAGTCGAGCGCGCGGGCGCGGGCGAGCAACCGCCACTGGTCGACCTTCCCCTCGCCCGCACCCCACGAGGCGCTGCACAGGGTGATCCGGGCGCCGGCGGTGGCGAGCGCCGTGTACTGGCCCGGGAAGCGGATGTCGTAGCAGACACTCAGACCCACCCCCACGCCGTCGACCGTCACCACGTGCGTGGCGTCACCCGGCTCGACGGTGTCGGACTCGGCGAACCCGAACGCGTCGAACAGGTGGATCTTGTCGTAACCCAGGTGGAGGTCGCGGTCCGGCCCGCCGCCGGCGTCGCCGGCCGGGCCGGTCACCAGGAGGGTGTTGCGGACGCGGCCGCCCTGCCCGGGCGTGAACATGCCGACGACGACGAGGACACCGTGCTCACGAGCCGATTCAGCCACCGAGGTCGCCCACGGGCCGTCGAGGGGTTCGGCGATCTCGTCCAGCCGGCCCGCACCGAACGCCCGCATGGTGGCCTCGGGGAACACCACGATCCGGGCCCCCTGCGCGGCGGCCTCGGCGACCGACTCGCGGACCAGCCGAAGGTTGTCCTGCGGGTCGCGTCCGGTCAGGATCTGGGCGGCGGCGATGCGCACGGGTCGTCCTCCTCGTCGGCGGCGGGCTGTCGTCTCAGCCGGCTGGGGCGTCTCCCCCCGACGCTACCCGCGTGCGGGGTCGGCGTCCCCGCCCCGGGCGGCGACCCGCCGCGCGATCCCGACACCGCGCTCCCACAGCCACCACACGCACACACCCACCGCGAGCGAGGCGACCCACGAGAGCCACGGGTGGCCCGCGTCCCGGATCGGCGGATACACGAGGAAGTGGGTGAGGTAGATGAAGAGCGAGGCCGCTGCTAGGGGGGTCACCACCCGGACCACCGGGCGGGGCAGCCGGACGGCGGGGATCCAGATCAGGGCGAGGATCCCGGCCACGATCACCACCTCCCGCCCGGGATCGCCGAACCAGCCCGGCACGCACACGAGCGCGACCGTGGAGCAGGCGAGCCGCGCCCACATCGCGGTGAGCGCTGCCCGGTGCCCTCCCGGTCCGCCCGGCCCGCCCGGTCCGGCCCCCCCGGGTTCGGCCCGCGCCACGGCCCAGCCGAGCGCGAACAGCCACAGCACCGCCGGCGCCGAGTACCACACGAGGGGCCCGCCGCCGAGGTCGATGACGGCGTAGCGCACGAGCAATCCGAGCCCGACCAGCGTGGCCGGCAGCGCGTACGGCCACCGCCGGTCGAGCCTGCTGACCGCGGGGACGGCCATGAGCGCGGCCACGCCGAGCAACAGGTAGACCGTCGCCTCGACGAACCACATCTGCCACGGATTCCACCAGCGGTCGTCGGACCAGGAGCGGGGACCCAGGAAGTGGGTGGCCAGCAGCGGCGAGTACCAGTGGTAGCGACTGGTCAGCGGGGTAACGAGCAGCAGCCACACCACGGCGGGGACCGCGATCCTCCCGACCGTCGTGAGCACGCCCCGGGCCCGCTCGCGGGCGCTGGCTGAGTGCAGCCGGAAGCGGGCCAGGGAGTAGCCGGTCAGAGCCACCAGGACGTGGGCGCCGCCGTAGACCGCGAACGCCCGGGTGTGCCCGCCCACGATCGTGAGGATGAACAGGGCGCGCAGCACCACCGAGGTGTCGACGCGGGCCCACGCCCGCCAGGGGGTCCAGCGGGAGGCCGCCGGGGGACGCGGTCCGGCCGCGCGGGTGTCGAGCTCCCCCAGTGGGCGCAGGTGCCAGTCGCGGGGTAGGCCGGGCACCCGCTCCTCGAGCCGGGTCGAGAGCACCACGTAGGTCAGGGAGTCCCCGCCGAGGTCGACGAACGTGGCGTCCGGCGGGCAGGAGTCCAGGCCGAGCGCATGGGCCACGAGCGTACTGGGCGCGTCGGCGTCCGCCCCGGCGCCCGTCCGCGCGCGGTCGGCGACGAGTGCACGGAGTGCTGCCTGGTCGACCTTGCCGGCGGGAGTGCGGGGAGGGTCGACGACGACGACCTGCTCGACCGCCGAGGTGGGCAGTCCCGAGGCCGTCGCGGCGGCGGTGGCGAGGGCCTGCGAGCGCTCGCGGGTGACCACGACCAACCGGTCGGGCTCCCCGACGCACCAGGCGTCGAACCCGCCGTCCGCCAGGGTCGATTCCACCCGTCCCAGGTCGATCCGGTGCCCGAAGATCTTGGTCTCGCGACCCATCCGCCCGACGATCTCCACGAGGCCGTCGTCGGCGATGCGGGCGAGGTCCCCGGTCCGCAGCTCGTCGAGCTCGGGCCCGCGGGCGAGGTCGGCCGAGGTGCGGGCGTACCCCATCATCACGTTGGGGCCGCGGTACACCAGCTCACCGGGGGCGTGCGGATCGGTTCCCCGCGGACGGTCGACGCGGAAGGAGCCGCCGGGGATCGCGATCCCGATGGCCCCCGCACGGGTCCGCGCGAGGTGAGGGGGGAGGTACGCCATACGCGCGGTCGCCTCGGTCTGGCCGTACATCACGACCAGTTCTGCCCCGCGTGCTTCCAGGTGCGCGGCCAGGCGACGCACCGCCTCCGGCGCGAGGCGCCCGCCCGCCTGGGTGAGGTAGCGCAGGCGGGTGAGGCGGTCCAGCCGGTCGAGACCGACGCGCTCGAGGAGTTCGACCGTGTGCGGGACGGCGGCGAACGTCGTCACCTGCCCGGCCTCCGCCCGGTCCCAGAACGCCGGTGCGGAGACGGAGTCGGAGTTGAGCACCACGGACGCGCCGGCCAGCAGGTGACTGTGCAGGACGGACAGGCCGTAGCAGTAGTGCGGCGGCAGGGTGGTGATCGCCCGGTCCCCCGGCACGATGCCCAGGTAGTCCACGATCGACCGCGCGTTGGCCAGCACCGCCCGCCGGGACTGCCGGACGAGCTTGGGTGCGCCCGTGGACCCGGAGGTGCTCAGGAGCAGTGCGAGGTCGGGATGCAGGTCGTGCCGCGGCGGCGCCGTGCGCACCCCGGCCGGGAGGGGTCGGCCGTCCCCCGCGACAACGTCGGGGTGCCATGCCGCGAGGAGGTTGTCGGTGGCCGCGCCGTCCGGCGGCAGGAGGAGCACGACGTGGCCGGCGGAGTGGGCGGCGAGATAGTCCACGAGGAACTCGATGGTGTTCGTTGCCACCAGGCCGATCAGGCGACGACCGGTCGTCACGGGCGGGTACTCGGCGGCGCGCTCGGCGCTCATCCGGGAGAGCGCGGAGTAGGTGTACTCCGCCTCGTCGGTCACCACCGCGACCGCGGTGCCGCGCCCGGCGGACTCGTCGAACAGGCCGGGCGGAGCCTGCCCCTGATGCGTACGTGCGACGGTCACGCGCCGAACTATATTAGGTGAGGCTTCGCTATGAAAGTCGGGCGGATCCGGTCATCAGCCGTCGCGGCGGCCCGTCTCCCGCTGGTGACGGGGCCGCCACACGACCACCGACGTCGAGCGGGGCACGTGGACGAGTTCACCGCCCGCCCGGGCGGAGGACCCGGAACGGCGACGGAGTTCGGCGACCTCCTCGACCAGTTCTGACACGCGGCTGCGCAGGGCGTCGACCTGATTGGTCAGCTCGATGATCCGCTTGATGCCGGCGAGGTTGACGCCCTCCTCCTGGCTGAGGCGCTGGACCTCGCGGAGCAGTGCCACGTCCCGCAGCGAGTAGCGTCGCCCACCGCCGCTGGTGCGCTCGGGGGTGACGATCCCGAGGCGGTCGTAGGTTCGCAGGGTCTGGGCGTGCAGCCCGGACAGTTCGGCAGCCACCGAGATCACCAGGACGCTGTCGTCGGGCCCCAGCTCCCCGACGTCCCGCCGGGGGCTCATGCCGACCCGGCCCAGCCCGACCGCGGATCGAAGCCGGCGGCGCGCAACGCGTCGTCATAGGCGGCGAGCTCGGCTTCGGCCATCCCGGCGGGGGGCGTGGCCACCCGGAGGGTGACCTTGAGGTCACCGGTTCCGGACTTGCGTGCGATACCCCGGCCACGCACCCGAAGGATCTGTCCGTCGCGGGAGCCGGCGGGGATCTTGACGGTCACCCGCCCGGTGAGCGTGGGTACCGACACCTGGGCGCCGCGGACCAACTCCGGGTAGGACACCGGCAGGTCGACGAGCAGGTCGGCCCCGTCGCGGTCGAACACCTGGTCCTTCTGGACGGTGACCGTCACGTACAGGTCGCCCGACGGTGCCCCGCGGAAGCCCGCCTCACCCTGCCCCGAGAGCCGGATGCGCTGGCCGTCGGAGACGCCGGCCGGGACCTTGACGTTGATGGTGCGGGTGCGGTCCGTGACGCCGCTGCCCGCGCACTCGGTGCACGGGTCATCGATCTTGGACCCGGTGCCGCCGCAGTCGGTGCAGGGCTCGGCGAAGCCGAAGGCCCCCTGGGTGCGCTGGGTGACGCCCGCACCATGGCAGGTGCCGCACACCTTGGGGCTGGTCCCCGGCTTCGCGCCACTGCCGTGGCAGATCAGACACGGCGAGGCGGAGGAGAGTTTGATCTGGACCGTCTCGCCGAGGGCGGCCTCACGGAAGGACAGGGTCAGGGCGGTCTCGACGTCCTGGCCGCCCCGCGGGCGCTGTGCCCGGCCGCGGCCGGCCCCGCCGCCACCCGGGCGGGCCTGGTTGAACAGGCCGCCGAACAGGTCCGAGAATCCCCCGGCGCCGCCGGCGGGCCCGCCGCCACCGAAGAGGTCGTTGATGTCGAAGTCACCGCCGGAGGCGGTGTACCGGCCCCCGCCGCCCGGGGCGAAGCCGCTGAACCCGCCGGAGGTGACCTGGTCGCGGAAGGCGTCGTACTCCTTGCGCCGGGCGGGATCGCCGATGACGTCGTTGGCCTCGCTGATCCGCTTGAACTTGTCCTCCGCGGCCGCGTTGCCCGGGTTGGAGTCCGGGTGGTTCTCCCGCGCGAGCTTGCGGTAGGCCTTGCGGATCTCGTCCTGGGTGGCGGACTTGGAGACGCCCAGTTCGGCGTAGTAGTCCTTCTCGACCCATTCGCGCTGACTCACCAGACGCCTCCCTTCTTCTTGTTGCAGTTCTTCTTCTTATCGCAGTGTTCGGGTCTACGAATTCTCTCAGTTCCCCGGCACATCCGGGGTGGGTCGGCGTGCGGGTGCGTCCCGAGATCATCGGGACGCACCCGCACGCCGGGGTGATGAGCCGGTGGGCTCAGCGGACGCTGACCATCGCCGTCCGCAGGGTCCGCTCACCGTGGCGGTAGCCCTTGCGCAGGACCGTCCCCAGCACGGGCTCGGATCCCTCGGATTCGTCCTGCACGGCCTCGTGGAGGGCCGGGTCGAACGGATCGCCCTCGTTTCCGAAGGACTCGACACCCTGGGATGCCAGTAGCGCGCGGACCTTGTCGGCGAAGACCTTGAGCGGCCCCTCGGCGAGGTCGCCGTGCGCCTCGGCCCGGTCGAGGTCGTCGACGATACCCAGCAGCTCGGTGAGGACCGAGCCCTTGGCGGTGTCGATGATCGATTGGCGGTCACGTTCGACGCGGCGCCGGTAGTTGGCGAACTCCGCCGACACCCGCTGCAGGTCCGCGGTCCGCTCGTCGAGCTGCGCCTGCAGCGCGGCGGCCGGATCGTCCGCGGGAACGTCCCCGGTCGGGGCGCCCCCCGCGTCAGCGGCATCGGCTGCGGTGCCGTCGGCGTCGCTGTCGGTCGACGGCGGGGCGTCGTCGACGATCTCGGCCTCGACCGCCTCGGCGGCCTGCTCGGCCTCGTCGTCAGCGCCGGCCCACGCCGCCTTCTCGGAGGCGTCGGTCTGCTCGGGGCGGGTCACTTGGACTCACCCTTCGACTCGTCCTCGTCGACCACCTCGGCATCGACCACGTCGTCGTCGGCCGAGCCCGCACCCGACGCGTCGCCGGCCTCGGCACCCTCGGCCGCGGAGGCCTCGTAGATGGCCTGGCCGACGGCCTGCGCCTCGGTGTTGACCTTCTCGACCGCGGACTTGATGGCGTCGACGTCCGAGCCCTCGAGGGCGGTCTTGGCGTCGGCGATCGCGGCCTGGAGCGACTCCTTCTTGTCGGCCGGGATCTTGTCCTCGTTCTCCGAGACGAACTTCTCCGTCTGGTAGATCGTGGACTCGGCCTGGTTGCGGGCGTCCGCCTCCTCGCGACGCTTGTGGTCCTCGGCGGCGTGCTCCTCGGCGTCCTTGATCATCTGGTCGATCTCCTCCTTGGACAGGCCGGAGCCGTCCTGGATGATGATCGTGTTCTCCTTGCCGGTGCCCTTGTCCTTGGCGGTCACGTGGACGATGCCGTTGGCGTCGATGTCAAAGGTGACCTCGATCTGCGGCACGCCACGCGGCGCGGGGGCGATACCGGCGAGCTCGAACGAACCGAGCAGCTTGTTCTGCGCCGCCATCTCGCGCTCGCCCTGGAAGACCTGGATCTGCACGGACGGCTGGTTGTCGTCGGCGGTCGTGAAGGTCTCCGAACGCTTGGTCGGGATCGTGGTGTTGCGCTCGATGAGCTTGGTCATCACGCCACCCTTGGTCTCGATGCCCAGCGACAGCGGGGTCACGTCGAGCAGCAGGACGTCCTTGACCTCACCGCGGAGCACGCCGGCCTGCAGCGCGGCACCCACGGCCACGACCTCGTCCGGGTTGACGCCCTTGTTGGGCTCCTTGCCGCCGGTGAGCTCCTTGACCAGGTCGGTCACGGCGGGCATACGGGTCGAACCGCCGACCAGCACGACGTGATCGATGGAGCCGACCGAGATGCCGGCGTCCTTGATCACGGCCTGGAACGGGTTGCGGCAGCGATCGAGCAGGTCCTGCGTGATCTTCTGGAACTCGGCGCGCGAGAGCGTCTCGTCCAGGAAGAGCGGGTTCTTGTCCGCGTCGACGGTGATGTACGGGAGGTTGATCGAGGTGGACTGCCCGCTGGACAGCTCGATCTTGGCCTTCTCGGCCGCCTCGCGCAGGCGCTGCAGGGCCATCTTGTCCTTCGTGAGGTCGATGCCGTTCTGCGCCTTGAACTTGTCGACGAGCCAGTTGACGATCCGCTGGTCCCAGTCGTCGCCACCGAGGTGGTTGTCGCCCGAGGTCGCACGGACCTCCACGACGCCGTCGCCGATGTCGAGCAGGGAGACGTCGAAGGTGCCGCCACCGAGGTCGAAGACCAGGATGGTCTGCTCCTTGTCGCCCTTGTCGAGGCCGTAGGCCAGGGCTGCCGCGGTGGGCTCGTTGACGATGCGCAGGACGTTGAGGCCCGCGATCTGACCGGCGTCCTTGGTGGCCTGACGCTGGGCGTCATTGAAGTAGGCCGGAACGGTGATGACGGCGTCGGTGACGTCCTCACCGAGGTAGGACTCGGCGTCGCGCTTGAGCTTCTGCAGCGTGCGGGCGCTGATCTCCTGCGGGGTGTAGGTCTTGCCGTCGATCGAGTCCGACTTCCAGTCCGTGCCGATGTGGCGCTTGACCGAGCGGATGGTGCGGTCGACGTTGGTGACCGCCTGGTTCTTCGCCGGCTGACCGACGAGGACCTCGCCGTTCTTGGCGAACGCGACGACCGACGGGGTCGTGCGCGCGCCCTCGGCGTTGGCGATGACCGTGGCGTCGCCGCCCTCGAGGACCGCGACGGCCGAGTTGGTGGTGCCGAGGTCGATGCCTACTGCACGTCCCATGATGTTCTCCTTCTACTGACGTGTACGGGTTCTTTCTAAGCGGACCCGGCTCAAGGCTCGGATCGATGGCTCCACCCTGCCTGCCGGTGGCCTGCCGCGTCAACCCGAGTTGAGCCTGGCCCGCTGAGGTTTGTCGCCCCGTATAACCCCCACTCTGTCGGATCCATTCCGACGGTGGCGCAACTCACACCATTAATTGAGCCCGCCGGGCTCAACAACGGGAAGAGCGCCCCGGCCGCCGACTCTCGGCGGTGCGGCTCGGAGCGCTCTTCGTATGGGAAGGGGAAGGTGCGGGAAGGAGAAGGAGGTACGACGACGACGAGGTCCGCCGTCACCCGGATCAGATCAGATGACACCCTGCGCGAGCATGGCGTCGGCGACCTTGCGGAACGCGGCGATGTTCGCCCCGGCCACCAGGTCACCCGGGGCGCCGTACTCCTCGGCGGTCGCCGCCGCGGTGGCGTGGATGGAGGTCATGATGCGGTCGAGCTCGGAGTCCACCCGCTCGAAGTCCCACAGCAGCCGACCGGCGTTCTGCCGCATCTCGAGACCGCTGGTGGCCACGCCGCCGGCGTTGGCGGCCTTGGCGGGCCCGAAGAGGATGCCGGCCCGGTGGATGACCTCCACCGCCTGCTCCGTGCACGGCATGTTGGCGCCCTCGGCGATCACGCGGCACCCGTTCTTGGCGAGCGTGCGCGCCTCCTCGGCGTCGAGCTCGTTCTGGGTGGCACAGGGCAGCGCGATGTCGCACTCCACGTCCCACACGGAACCGGTCTCCAGGTAGGTGCAGTTGCCCCGCTCCCGGGCGTAGGCCGACAGCCGTTCGCGGCGGACCTCCTTGACGTCCAGGAGCAGGTCCAGGTCGAGACCGTCCTCGTCGTGGACGTAGCCCTGACTGTCCGAGCAGGCCACGACGGTCGCGCCGAGCTGGGCCGCCTTCTTGGCCGCGTAGATCGCGACGTTGCCGGAGCCGGAGACGACCACCCGGGAGCCCTCGAGGCTGTACTCGGTGTCGCGGAGCATCTCGCGGACGAAGTAGACGAGCCCGTAGCCGGTCGCCTCGGTGCGCGCCCACGAGCCGCCGTAGCCGACGCCTTTGCCCGTGATGACGCCCGCCTCGTTGCGGCCGGTCACCTTCCGGTACTGGCCGTACAGGTACCCGATCTCGCGCCCGCCCACGCCGATGTCACCGGCCGGGACGTCGAGGTCGGCACCGATGTGGTGCGCGAGCTCGGACATGAAGGACTGGCAGAAGCGCATCACTTCCGCGTCGCTGCGGCCGTGCGGGTCGAAGTCCGAACCGCCCTTGCCGCCGCCCAGGCCGAGACCGGTGAGGGCGTTCTTGAAGACCTGCTCGAACCCGAGGAACTTCAACGTGTCCTCGTCCACGGACTTGTGGAAGCGCAATCCGCCCTTATACGGGCCGAGATCGGAGCTGAACTGCACACGGAAGCCCCGGTTGACCTGGACCGCGCCGGTGTCGTCGACCCACGGCACCCGGAAGGACACCACGCGCTCGGGCTCGATGATCCGCTTGAGGATCCCGCCCTCGACATATTCCGGGTGCTGCTTGACCACGGGTGCGAGCGACTCCAGCACCTCGTGCACAGCCTGCCGGAAGAGGTGCTGTCCGGGATTGCGTCGCACCACGGTGTCAAGGGCGTCGTGAAGTGCGGCGTCAGCGTCGGACATGGGACCTCCGGGTAGTAAGTCTTCGGTGATGACGCGTACGTCGTTGCCGAAGAGGCAGCCTAGCGGCAGGGCCCGCGATTCTCCGACTCAGCGTCGTCACATCAATCGACAATCGAATCCCACTAATCACACGTGTCACACTGGACTCACTAATCACATCTCCGTAATCTGAGCCGCGACAACCCGAGCCACAGCCGGTCGACGCGCCGTCGCCCAGCCGTGCATTCCGGAAGGCCATCATGCGTATCACCTCGAAGTTCGCCGCCGTCGCCGCCGCCGCGGCACTGGTGGTCACCGCGACCCCTGCCGGCGCGGCCCCCTCCCCCACACCCGAGAACCCGACACCGTCCGCCTCCCGCCCCGCCGTCGCCCAGCCCCTGCCGGCGTTGGCCGACGCGCTCGGCCCGGAGCTGACCTCACTCGTCGAGGCACTGCGACGTGATCTCGGACTCACTCCCGAGCAGTTCCTCGCCCAGGCCGGCATCGGGGAACGTCTGGCCGAGGCCCGTCCCCGGTGGGAACAGCAGTTCCGTCAGTCGTTCGGCGGCGTCTGGCTGGACGAGGAGGGCACCGGCCTGGTCGGCGTGGTGGCCGGCGCCGCCGGAGACGAACTGCGCGACGAGGCCACCCGGTCCGGGTTCACGGTCAAGGACGTGGCGCTGACCACGAGTGAACTCGAGGCTCGCGAGCGCCAGGTCATCAAGATCATCGAGGGCACTCCCGAGGACATGCAGGACCTCGTCACCGACGTCCGCGTCGATCCCACCCGCAACGCGGTCGTCGTCACGACCCGCGGCGGCGAGGCCGCGCAGCTCGGCAACCTCGATGCCCGACTGCGGGACCTCGCCGAGATCGACATGATCGAGGCCCCTGACCCGGCGTTCGACACGGCCCCGTTCGGCAGCGAGGGGGGCACCGGGTCCGACGGCGAGCCGACCGTCGACGGCATCGAGCCGGCCACCACCCGCGCGGACGACCCGGACGGGACCGGCGCGGCGCCCGGTAGCGGCGGCGACTCCGGCTCGCTCGGCAGCCTGGCCCTGCTCAATGACGCCGGCCTCGTCCCCGAGGGCCCCATGCGCACGGTCATCGACCTCCTCGCCGGCCTAACCCCCGGCACCGGGTCGATCATCGACGGGATGATGGCCCAGACCATGGTCGACCCCGGCACCCCCGTGCCCGAGGACCAGCCGCGGGCCATCGAATCGGTCCCCGCTCCGGCGGGGCCCGTCACGGGCGGTACCGGGTACCAGGTGGGCGTCCCGGGAGGAATCCTCGAGTGCTCGACCGGGTTCAACGGTGAACTGGACGGCAAGCCCGTCGTCATCACCGCCGCGCACTGTGCCGGCGCCGACGGCACCCGCGCGGCCCTCGCCGACGGCGAGGAGTTCGGCACCATGACCCGCAGCGAGCGGGAGGGCATCGACACCGCCCTCATCGCGGTCGACGACGACGTGGCGGACCGGTTCCGCACCAACCTGGTGGGAGACGGGCCGGACAGCACCCAGGGGATCATCGGCACCGCGGACCCGGTCGTCGGCCAGAAGGCCTGCAAGACGGGGTTCCGGACCGGCTTCTCCTGCGGCACGATCTCGCAGGTCGGCACGACAATCGACGTGGCGGGCACGCGCACCATCTCGAACGCCTTCACCGTGGACCTGTGCGCCCTGCCCGGCGACAGCGGCGGCGTCGTCTTCTCCGGCGACCGGGCCCTGGGTATCTCGAGCGCGTCCAACGTCGCGGACTCCGTCACCTGCGCCGACGCCGATGCCGTGGCCCGGACGGCCGGGTTCACCCCGCGCCTGTCGGCCGTCCCGATCGCCGACGTCCTCGCCGCACACCCCGGGCTGACGCTCCGGACCAACTGACCCTCCCCGTCCACGCGGGCCCCGCCTGCGAGTGGAGTCTGCTCCGGTAAGGGCAGCCTCAACTCGGCAGACGGGGCCCGCGTGGCTTACCTTTGACCTCGACACAGTCGACGGGCACCCACAGGGTCCTATGAGTGCTCGTGCGTCGAGAAGTGCGACGAAAGGCCGCGAACCATGTCAGGCGTGACCATCACACTCGGGACGATCGGCGTCCTGCTCAGTCTGTTCTGCTGGGCATCCTTCATAGGCGGCGTCACGCGCATGGTGCGCAGCCTGTTCCTGGGACAGAAGGACGGATTCGACCGGCTGCGGCCGATCCTGCCCCGATTGAAGAACGTCATCGTCGAGGTGGGCGCCCACACCCGGATGGCCCGCAAACGTTCGGTGGGCTTCTTCCACTGGTTCGTCATGGTGGGCTTCCTGCTCGGCTCGATCGTCTGGTTCGAGGCCTACATCCAGACGTTCAACCCCCGCGGCGGCTGGCCCTGGCTATCCGACCAGGCCTGGTACCACGCCGTCGACGAGTTCCTGGGCCTGGGCACCGTCATCGGCATCACCGTGCTGATCATCATCCGTCAGATCAACCAGCGTCGCGGCCTCAACCGCTTCGTCGGCTCGGACCGCAAGGCCGCCTACTTCGTCGAGACCGTCGTGCTCCTCGAGGGCCTGGGCATGATCTTCGTCAAGGCCGGCAAGCTCTCGCTGCAGGCCGCCGACGGGTACGACTTCCACTGGTCCACGGACTGGGTCACCGGCCCGCTGTCGACGATCCTGCCGGCCAACGAGCTCATGGTCTCGGTCTTCGCGCTGATCAAGCTGCTCACCGGCATGATCTGGCTGTACGTCGTGGGCCGCAACATCACGTGGGGCGTCGCCTGGCACCGCTTCTCCGCGTTCTTCAACATCTACTTCAAGCGCGAGGCCGACGGCCGCACCGCGCTCGGCCCGCTCAAGCCGATGACCATGGACGGCGTCCCGCTGACCATGGAGAAGGTCGAGGAGCTCACCGAGGCCGACGAGGACTTCGAGCCCAAGCTCGGCGCGGGCGCCATCGAGGACTTCTCGTGGAAGGGCTGGCTGGACTTCTCCACCTGCACCGAGTGCGGCCGCTGCCAGGAGCAGTGCCCCGCCTGGAACACCGGCAAGCCGCTGAGCCCCAAGCTCATGATCATGTCCCTGCGCGACCACGGTGCCGCGAAGGCCCCGTACCTGCTCGCCGGTGGGCAGACCACGATGGGCGAGGAGACCGGACTGGTCGACGCCGAGGGCAACCCCGACGAGGCCAAGCTCGCCAAGATCCCGGAGGCGGCCCGCCTCGAGGCCCAGCGCCCCCTCGTCGGTCACACCACCGCGGACCTCTCCGACGACCCGATGGCCGCCGGCATCATCGACCCCGAGGCCCTGTGGTCCTGCACCACGTGTGGCGCCTGCGTCGAGCAGTGCCCGGTGGACATCGAGCACGTCGACCACTTCATCGACATGCGCCGCTACCAGGTCCTCATCGAGTCCGAGTTCCCGACCGAGCTCGCGGGCCTGTTCAAGAACCTCGAGAACAAGGGCAACCCCTGGGGCCAGAACAACTCCGGTCGCGACGAGTGGATGAACTCCCTCGACTTCGAGATCCCCGTGATCGGCAAGGACATCGAGGACTTCGCCGACACCGAGTACCTGTTCTGGGTGGGCTGTGCCGGCGCCTTCGAGGACCGCGCCAAGAAGACCACCCAGGCCGTGGCCTCGCTGCTGCACACCGCCGGCGTGAAGTTCGCGGTGCTGGGCCAGGGCGAGACCTGTACCGGCGACTCGGCCCGCCGCGCGGGCAACGAGTTTCTGTTCCAGATGCTCGCCCAGCAGAACATCGAGGTCATGAACGACGCGTTCGACGGCGTGCCCGCCGCGCAGCGAAAGGTCGTCGTGACGTGTGCCCACTGCCTCAACGCGCTGAAGAACGAGTACGGCGACTTCGGCGGCGACTACCAGGTGGTCCACCACACGCAGCTGCTCAACCGTCTGGTGCGCGAGAAGCGCCTCGTGCCGGTGGCCCCGATCGACGGTGGCGTCACTTACCACGACCCGTGTTACCTCGGCCGCCACAACCAGGTCTACGAGGCCCCGCGTGAGCTCATGGACGGCTCGGGCGTGACCCTCACGGAGATGCCCCGTCACGGGCAGCGGTCCATGTGCTGTGGCGCCGGTGGCGCGCGCATGTGGATGGAGGAGACGGTCGGCAAGCGGATCAACATCGACCGTGTCGACGAGGCCCTGTCGACCAAGGCCACGAAGATCGCCACGGGCTGCCCGTTCTGTCGCGTGATGCTCTCGGACGGGGCCACCGCCCAGACCGACGGCACCGAGCAGGAGGGCCAGGTCGAGGTCGTGGACGTCGCCCAGCTGCTCCTGGAGTCCGTCTCCCGTGACGGCGGCCTGCCCGAGCCTCGCGAGGCCGCGTGGCTGGAGCAGCCCACGCGTGAGAAGACGAAGGCGGAGAAGGAGGCCGAGCAGGCCGAGCGCGACGCCGCCGAGGCGGAGTCCGCCACGGCCGCCGCCCCCGCTGCCCCGGCCGAGGCCGCGCCGGACAACGCCGTCGTCGACGAGGGCGAGGGCGCGGAGGTCGCCGCCGCCGGCACCGGTGGCGCGGCCAGCGCGGCCGAGGCCGGCCCGTCGGCCGCCGATTCGACGGGCGCACCCAAGTCGGGTGGCCTCAAGCTCGGTGGCGGCGGCAGGGCCCCCGGCGGCCCCAAGGCCCCGGGTGCGCCGAAGGCCCCCGGCGCCGCCGGGACCGGCGAGTCCGCCACCGAGGCCCAGTCCGCGGTGAAGGACGCCGAGCGCACGGAGGAGACCCGCGAGGCCGCGCAGGGCTCCGCTCCGGCCACCACCGGCGCTCCCAAGCCGAGCGCCGGCGCGCCGAAGTCCGGCGGG
The DNA here is from genome assembly GCF_045689975.1 of Dietzia kunjamensis. GTDB lineage: Bacteria > Actinomycetota > Actinomycetes > Mycobacteriales > Mycobacteriaceae > Dietzia > Dietzia kunjamensis. The sequence continues at coordinate 2,945,479 of NZ_CP143297.1, forward strand.
CTCACCCTGGGTGGCGGGGCCAAGGCTCCGGGCGGGGCGAAGGCCCCGGGCACGGCCAAGGCTCCGGGCGGCGCGAAGGCCCCGGGCACGGCCAAGGCGGCGGCGTCCGAGCCGTCCGCGGGCGAGTCCGCCGCCGCGCAGACCGAGACCGCCGATGCCGGGTCCGCCACGGACACCGCACCGGCCGCGCCCGCGAAGCCGGCCGTCGGCCTGGGCCTCAAGGGTGGAGCTAAGGCGCCCGGCGCACCCAAGGCACCCGGTGCTCCGAAGGCACCCGGCGCTCCGGCGACCGAGGCCCCGGAGAAGGCCGAGCCCGCCGACTCCGCCGACTCCGCCGACTCCGCCGCCCAGGCCGAGACGGCCGAGGCTGGGTCGACCAAGGCAGAGTCAACTGCGACGGAGTCGACGTCGACCGACACCCCGGCGAAGCCCGCGTCGGGCGGGACGATCCCCCGCTCGAAGAAGTCCGGGGGTTACGGCCTCTCTCTGGGCTGACGCCCACCGGACGCCACCGCGGCCCGTGATCAGGTCTCCTGATCACGGGCCGCGGTCGTTTCATCTCCGTGTTGTCCAGCGTCAGCAGGGGTGGTGAGCCTCTTGAACCTGGTAGACGGGTGTCGGGATACCCTCCATCCGGGCCTTGAGCTGCAGCGCGAGGTACCTCGAGTAGTGGCGGGACTGATGCAGGTTGCCCCCGTGGATCCACAGTTGCTCGACGTTGGTCGGCTTCCACATGTTGCGCAGCTCGCCCTCCCACGGGCCGGGGTCGCGTGTCGTGTCCGACCCGTAGCCCCACACCTTCCCCACCCGGTCGGCGACCTCCTGGGACACCAGGTCCACGAGCCACTGGTTCATCGACCCGTACCCGGTGGCGTACACGATGATGTCCGCCGGCAGCACCCGGCTGCCGTCGAGCTCGACGCCGTCGGGCAGGATGCGTGACACCTGGCCGCTCTCGAGCGCGACCTCGCCGTCGATCAACAGCTGACTCGCACCGACATCGATGTAGTAACCCGACCCGCGCCTGAGGTACTTGAGGAACAGACCGGAACCGTCCTCCCCGAAGTCGAGGTCGAATCCCACCTCGCGCAACTGTCGGTAGAACTCCGCGTCCTTCTCCGCCATCTGCTCGTAGACCGGGATCTGCGCCCCCGGGAGCAGTCGGTAGGGCCATGAGGCGAAGAGCATGTCCGCCTTCTCCGTGGTGACGCCGGCGTCGAGAGCCTCTTCCGAGTAGAGGGGGCCCAAGGCGAGGGACATCAGGGATTCACTGCGGGAGATGTGCGTGGATGAGCGCTGCACCATCGTGACGTGCGCACCGTGATCCCACAGAGCCGCGCAGATGTCGTGAGCCGAGTTGTTCGACCCGATCACCACGGCCCGTTTGCCCGCGACGTCGCCCTCGCCCGTGAACTCGGACGAGTGCCACTGCCGGCCGGCGAAGTCCTCCGAGCCCTCGAACCGCGGGATGTTCGGGTACCCCGACACCCCGAGCGCGAACACGAGTTGGGTCGGGCGCAGCACGACCTTCTCGCCGCGGCGGTCGACCTCGACACGCCACGTCCCCGCGTCCTCGTCGAAGTCCGCCTTGAGACACTCCGTTCCGGACCAGTAGTCGAGGTCCATGATGGCGGTGTAGTGCTCGAGCCAGTCACCGACCTTGTCCTTCGCGGGGAACACCGGCCAGTCTTCGGGGAAAGGGATGTACGGCAGGTGGTCGTACCAGACCGGGTCGTGGAGATGGAGCGACTTGTAGCGCTTGCGCCATGAGTCACCCGCGCGTTCGTTCTTCTCGATGACGATGGTGGGTACCCCGAGGCGCTTGAGACGAGCGGCGAGCCCGATACCGCCCTGGCCTCCGCCGATGATGACGGCGTAGGGCTGCTCGGTGTACCCGAGGGTCTCCTGGCGCTCGATCTTCTGCTCGAGCCAGGTCTTCCGGCCCCGGGTGATGACGTGGTCGACACCCTGGTCGCGACTGTGGCGCTTCTTCTCCTCGTGGCCCTTGAGTTCCTGCAGGGTCGTCAGAAGAGTCCATGCCCGCCCGTCCCTCAGTCGGAGGTGGCCCCACCCGCGGCCCGTGGCCGTCTCGAAACGCACCCACGCCTCCACCACCCCGTCGCTGTCGGTGGCGGGTTCGTCGAGGGCCCACCCGGACGGTTCGACGGCTGCGAGTTGGCGGCTCAGCATGTCGCGGATCTGGTCGCGGCCCTCGAGTGTTCTGAGGTTCCAGGTGAAGGCGACGAAGTCGCGCCAGTACCCGTCGGTGCCGAACAGGTCGGCCGCCCGGCCCGGGTCCCCCGATCGCAGGGCCTCGTCGAAGGCCGCCAACCACCGTTCGACCACTGTGTCCGGTTGAACGCGGTCGACGTCCGGACCCCCGGGGCCGCGGTCTGCCGGTGCCTGCTGAGTCTCGGTCATGTCCACTCCTCCACTTCCTGTAGCTTCTGGGATGACGTAGATCACACTTTCTTCCCAAGGGGGTGGCAATGTCGTTGCACGCGACGTTGCGGTTCTCCGACCCGGGGGCGTTCGCGGCGCAGTCGATCAGGGCGCACGAGTCCGCCCTGGCCGGTGGGCTCCCCCCCGATCTGGACTCACGGCTCCTACGCGCATGGAGGCGCAGCGGGGAGGCCGGCGTCTCCCCCGACCAGGAACTCCCGGCGAGCGTGCTGTCCGGCGACGAACTCGTGACCGCTCGGGCGGACACCCCGCTGCGTCACATCGCAGACGACGTCGTCTCCTCACTGGCGGACACCTCCGCGGCCGGGCGACACGTGGTCGTCATCTCCGATGTCCGTGGTCGCGTGCTCTGGCGCTCGGGCAGTGCGCAGGTGCTCCGTCGGGCGGATTCGATCGCGTTCGCCGAGGGGGCCGACTGGTCCGAGCGGGGTATCGGCGCCAACGGGATCTCGATGGCGCTGGACGCAGGGACGCTCACGCACGCCACTGCGGGGGAGCACTTCGTGCGCGCCCACCACGGGTGGACGTGTACGGCGAGTCCCATCAGGGACCCCCACGGACGGGTCCTCGGTGTCCTCGACGTCTCCCATCCCCTCCGGTTCTCGTGCGCCGAGACCGTCTCGCTGGTCCGGTGCGGTGTCCGGCTCGCCGAGACGCTGTTGACCGCCCGGGGCACCGCGACCCCCGCCGTCGCCCCCGGGCCGGATGCCCCCGGCCCGCACGACCCACATCCCGAACCCGACGGGACGCGCTCCCCCGTGACCTCGATCCGTCTTCTCGGGTGGAAGCCGGCGGTGGTCCGTGCCGACGGGACCTCCGTCGCCCTGACCCCGAGGCGGGCAGAACTCCTCGCGCTCCTGGCCTCGCGGGAGGCGTGGTCAGCGCGCGCCCTGTCCGAGGCCCTCTATGACGACGGGTCCGCCACGACCACGGTGAGGGGCGAGGTCCGGAGACTTCGCCAGGCCACCGGTCTGAGCATCGGATCGCAGCCCTACTGTCTGGCGGCGCACGAGCGGCAGTGTGTGGACTACTTGTCCGTCGAGCATCCTGATGACCTCCTGCCGGACTCGGAAATCCCGGCGATCGTCGACCTGCGGTACGGGATCTGACCCCGCACCCCTCCCGGCCGGTCCGTGACACCGGACACGCGGACCGAGGTGGCACAATCGCAAGGTATGACGCCTGAGACCACGGGACGAACGCTCCACCAGCTGCGCACTCTCGACCAGTCCTCCAAGCTCAAGGACGTCCTCTACGAGATCCGCGGGCCGGTACTGGCCAGGGCCAACCAGCTCGAGGCCGAAGGTCACCGCATCCTCAAGCTGAACATCGGCAACCCCGCGCCGTTCGGGTTCGAGGCGCCGGACGTGATCATGCGCGACATGATCGCCGCGCTCCCCCACGCGCAGGGCTACTCGGAGTCCAAGGGCATCCTGTCGGCCCGCCGGGCGATCTTCACGCGCTACGAGCTGGTCCCGGACTTCCCCCGACTCAGCGTGGACGACATCTACCTCGGTAACGGCGTGTCCGAGCTCATCACCATGACGATGCAGGCGCTGCTGGACGACGGCGACGAGGTCCTCATCCCCGCACCGGACTACCCGCTGTGGACCGCCATGACCTCACTCGCCGGGGGCAGGCCCGTCCACTACCTCGCCGACGAGCAGGACGACTGGAACCCGTCGCTCGAGGACATCGCCTCCAAGATCACCCCGCGAACCAAGGCCATCGTGGTGATCAACCCCAACAACCCGACCGGCGCGGTTTACTCGCGTGAGGTCCTGCAGGGGATCGTCGATCTCGCCCGCGAGCACAGTCTGCTCATCCTGGCGGACGAGATATACGACCGGATCGTCTACGACGAGGCCGAGCACACCTCCATCGCCACCCTCGCCCACGACCTGCTCGTGCTGACCTTCAACGGACTGTCCAAGACCTACCGTGTGGCGGGCTACCGGGCGGGCTGGCTGGCGATCACGGGCCCCAAGGCGCACGCGGCCGGCTTCCTCGAGGGGTTGGAGCTCCTCGCGTCCACCCGCCTGTGCCCCAACGTGCCCGCGCAGCACGCCATCCAGGTGGCGCTCGGTGGCTATCAGTCGATCAACGAGCTCATCGAGCCCGGCGGCCGGCTGCACGAGCAGCGGGGCATCGCGTGGGAGAAGCTCAACACGATCCCGGGCGTGAGCTGCGTCAAGCCCATGGGCGCGCTGTACGCCTTTCCCAAGCTGGACCCGAACGTCCACGAGATCCACGACGACCGGCTGTTCGCCCTCGACCTGCTCGAGCAGGAGCGGATCCTCGTCACCCAGGGCACGGGCTTCAACTGGCCGGACCCCGATCACTTCCGGGTGGTCACCCTGCCCGCCTCCCGCGATCTGGGCGTGGCGATCGAGCGGATCGGCAACTTCCTGGCCTCGTACCGGCAGTAGCCCGGGGGCCGCGTCGGCCGGTGTCAGGTCGGCCGGGGTCAGGTCGACGGGTGTCCGGAGCGCATCGACGGGACGACCCCCGGCCCGGCGGGGGCCGTCCCCGTGCGGCGGGTGGCGCCCTCCACCGGCACCCCGCGTCCGAGGGCGCGGTAGGTCCAGCCGGCGGCGCGCCAGCGGTCGGCGGGCATGCAGTTGCGACCGTCCAGCAGGACCCGGCCGCGCGCCACCCCGGTGACCGCGGCCGGGTCCAGCTCGACGAACTCGGGCCACTCGGTGGCCACCAGCACCACGTCGGCGCCCTCACAGGCGGCCAGCGCCGACCCGGCGTACGTCAGCGTGGGAAACAGGGCGCGGGCGTTGTCCAGGGCCTGTGGGTCGTACACGACGGTGCTCGCGCCCTTGAGCGAGAGCATGCCCGCCACGTTCAGCGCCGGCGAGTCCCGCACGTCAGCGGAGTTCGGCTTGAACGCCGCCCCCAGCACGGCGACGGTCTTGCCGATGACCGTCCCGCCGCACGCCTCGACGGCCAGGTCCACCATCCGCTCGCGTCGGCGCATGTTGATCGAGTCGACCTCCCGCAGGAACGTCATCGCCTCGTCTGCGCCCAGCTCACCGGCGCGGGCCATGAAGGCGCGAATGTCCTTGGGCAGGCACCCACCACCGAAGCCCAGGCCGGCATTGAGGAAGCGCCGCCCGATCCGCTTGTCCATGCCGATCGCATCGGCCAACACCGTCACATCGGCGCCGGCGGCCTCACACACCTCCGACACCGCGTTGATGAAGCTGATCTTGGTCGCCAGGAAGGCGTTCGCGCTGACCTTGACCAACTCTGCCGTAGCCAGGTCGGTGACGATCACCGGGCACGGATCTGCCTCCAGGATCGGCGCGTACGCCTCTTCAACCAGCTCCCGCGCGAGCCCCAGTGCCGACTCACCGCCGGCCAGGCCGATCACGATCCGATCCGGCGTCAGGGTGTCCGCCACGGCGAAGCCCTCGCGGAGGAACTCCGGGTTCCACAGCACCTCGACGCGCACCCCGTCCGGGGCGCGGGAGTCGGCGATCTGTTGCAGCCGCGCGGCCGTGCCCACCGGCACCGTCGACTTGCCCACCACCGCCGCATCCGCGGACAGCAGGGGCGTCAGTCGCGCCACGACGTCCTCCACGTGCGAGGTGTCGGCGGCGAACTCACCCTTGCGCTGCGGGGTCCCGACCCCGATGAAGTGCAGGTCCGCGAACGCGGCCGCCTCGGTGTAGTCGGTGGTGAACCGCAACCGCCCCGACTCCACGTGCCGCAGCAGGATCTCCGGCAGCCCCGGCTCGTAGAACGGCACCTCGCCCCGACGCAGCCGCTCGATCTTGGCCTCGTCGACGTCCACCCCCAGCACCTCGTGGCCCAGCTCGGCCATGCAGGCGGCGTGGGTGGCACCGAGGTACCCGGTCCCGAACACGGTCATACGCATGGCGCTGTTCTACCCCGTCGACGCGGCGCGGTGGGAACGGGCTGGTGAACGGAGGGCGAGCAGTGCGCGCCGGATGGCCGCCGCCGTCCGCCGGGTCACCGGAAGTTCAGGTACGCCTTGGAGGCGGTGGGGCCGCGCTGGCCCTGGTACTTCGAGCCCACGGAGGCACTGCCGTACGGGGTCTCGGCGGGACTGGAGAGCCGGAACAGGCACAGCTGGCCGATCTTCATCCCGGGCCACAGCGTGATGGGCAGGTTCGCGACGTTCGACAGCTCCAGGGTGATGTGGCCGTCGAACCCGGGGTCGATGAAGCCTGCGGTGGAGTGCGTGAGCAGCCCGAGTCGACCGAGCGACGACTTGCCCTCGAGCCGGCCGGCCAGGTCGTCGGGCAGGCGGAGTCGCTCGAGGGTGGCCCCCAGGACGAACTCGCCGGGGTGCAGGACGAACGGGTCCCCCTCGGCGGGCTCGACCAGTTCGGTGAGCTCGTCCTGCTGCTGCGCGGGGTCGATGTGGGTGTAGCGCGAGTTGTTGAAGACCCGGAACATCCGGTCGAGCCGGACGTCGATGCTCGACGGCTGGATCAGCGCGGGGTCGAGAGGGTCGATGCCCAGCCGCCCGTCGGCGAGCTCGGTACGGAGGTCACGGTCGGAGAGCAGCACGGTCCTGAGGGTACCGCGCGCCCCCGGCGAGCAACCGGAGCTGGGTCCCCAGCTCGGTGACGTCCGTGCAGGCCTCGGCGAACGGCAGCCGTTCGCGCCGCGCGCGGCCCTCGCGGTCCGTCAACTCGAGGTCGACGCCGGCGCGGTCGATGCCGATCAGGAGGGGGCGCTCGGCGGGCAGGCACCGGCAGACACGCAGGGCCAGCCGCGGCACCACCTGGCAGCGCGGATCGTTGAGGTGGTCGAGCCAGTGCCCCTCGAGGTCGGTGAAGGGGTCGGGCCCGGAGGTGGCGAGGTCGTCGAGGGCGATGTCGGTGACGCCGGAGTCGTCGGTGAGCAGGATCCGCTCCGTCCGGAGCCGGACGAGCGCCGACTCGGATCCGACCCCGAGCAGGGCCGAGTCGGGCAGGTCTCGCGCGATGCGGGTGGCGGCGTGGCGTTGGGCGCGCGTGTCGATCTGTTCGACCAGTCCGTCGACGACGACGAGGCGGCGACACCGGCCCCGGGCTGCCCCGCCGAGGATCTCGTCGAGCACCTCGAGACGGGCGTGCACTCCCCCGGGCGGGATCGCCGCGACGTCGGCCGTCGGGATGACGAGGCTGAGGTCGGCCGTTCCGGAAGTCCGGTGCGCGAGCGCGACCGCGGGAGTGGCGTTCACGCGGGAGCCGGCGGTGTTCTCGCGGGACCCGTCGGTGGTCCCGCGGGACCCGGCGGTGGGAGCGGGGAGACTCAGCTTGGCCCTCGCGCAGCGCCGCAGTGCCGAGCTCGCCCGTTCGGCCGGCTCGGGAACGGGTCCCACCAGTGATCGCATGCCTTCGCCCTCTCGTCATCGCGGTCCAGGCCTTTTCCGTTCCGGCGCCTCAGGGGTAGTGGCGCCGGAACGGAAAACACCGGAGCGGGGACGTGACTACCCGCAGCGACTAACTTAGGTAAGGCTTACCTGTAATGGCAAGGGCTTTCAGCGAATTCTTGTGAAGTGATTCACCGCGTCAGCGCGAAGAGTTGGGCGAGAACGTCGTCGGAATCGGCGCAGACCTGCGCGAACGGAAGTCTGACGAGGTCGCGGAACCCGCCACCGGTCGATCCGATGTGGAGGTCGACCCCGTACCGGTCGATCGCGACGATCCGCGGATCCGTGCCCGCGATCTGTCGCCCGGCACGCAACGCGAGACGGGAGGCGAGCCCGGTGTCGGCGGCGAGGCGGTGCAGCCACACCTGCTCGTCGACGCCGATCGGGTCGACCGCCGCGGCGGCGAGGGCCGCCCGGGGCACCACGTGGACGCCGTCCGCGGTGAGGTAGGTGATCTCCAGTGGCTGCAGCTCGCTCAGGCGGAGCGACCCGCCCTCGGAGTTCGGACCCGTCCCGCCGCCGTCGGCGGCGACCAACCTGCGCCGACGCGCCGGGGACGAGGCCGTCACGATCCCGGAGAGGCTGACAACTCCACGGGCGACCGCGCAGTCGTCGTCGTCGTCGCCCCCGGCAGCGCGCCCCCCACCGCCGGCCCCTCCGCGTCCCGCACCACACGACGCGGGGCGTCCGTCGAGGGCGAACGACGGGCGCGGCGCGGAGCCCCGGCACCGACCGGTACAGACCGTGTCGACGATCTCGACGGTGGCGGTGGCTCCGGCGGCCGCGACCCGGTCGACGTCACCGGCCTCACGCGACATACCTCCCACGTCGACCACCAGGACGACCACTCCGTCGTCCCGGACGCGCGCGGAACGCAGCGGCCGCCTAAGCATGCCGGCCTCGATGGTCCCGGCCGCACCGCGGGCGAGCACCGTCCGTACCCGCTCGGCGATCGGCCGCTCCATGACCTCGTGCACGTCCACCACGCACCTCCTGCAGGGCTTAGCCCGCGGACCGGCCACCCGGTCGCACAAATCGGACTGTCCTCCAGTTCAGCGCATGGCACGGCCCTTTCGTTCCCGAACCGCCCCTTGAAACCACGTGAGACCTGCCACATCCCGGCACTCCCCCGACCCGACGACCCCCCGAGAGCATTCGGCGGATATGCGCCGACCCCCGCTGACGTGGTGAAATGGGCCCATGGACGAGATCAGGGACGAGCCCTCGAAGTACTTCTGGCGCTGGACCCAGTGGTCGTGGGTGTGTGTCGGCGTCGCCGTACTCATCGTGCTGATGGGGATCACCGGCGGCGGATCGGTCACGCCGTGGATCATCGGCGCGATCGCGGTGGCGGTGATCGGTGGCGTGGCGTTCGGGTTCGTCCCCCGCGCATCGCTGAACCAGCCCAAGCGGCCGATGACCACGGGCGCGAAGCGCAAGTCCGCCCGGAAGTGACCCCACCGCGCCTGCGGCCACCGGGGCTCGTGCTAATCTGAAGCCGCCTCCAGCAGGCACTGCCGATGTAGTTCAATGGTAGAACTTCTGCTTCCCAAGCAGACAGCGCGGGTTCGATTCCCGTCATCGGCTCCGCAAGACGAGAGGCCTTCCCAGATCGGGAGGGCCTCTCGTCATTCAGGAGATCACTCGGTCTTGCCGTTGTCCCCGCCGCGGCGGCGCAGGAGTTGGAATCCGGGGATGCCGGCGACCGCCTCGAGGCACTGTTGCGCCACCTCGAGGATCTGATGGACCTCGGGGGCAACGGTGTCCAGTGAGGCCAGGACCGGCATGACGTCGTTCTCAAGGGTGTCCCCCAGCGCCGGCAGGTGGTCGATGAACTGGATGACCGCCTTGACCTCGTCGGGGTCGACCGATTCGAGGACGTCGTCGGCGATCGGCTCGAGCAGTCGGATCGTCTTGTCCGCCCACGCCAGGACCTCGGTCATCCGGGTCGCCACGACACGAGCGGTCTCCACGTCCAGGTCGGCGTCCACGAGCAGTGCCTCGACGACCGGCTTGACCTGCGCGAAGGTGGAGTCCGCGAAGTCGACGAGGGGGACGACCCGTTCGATGAGCCCGCCTGCGTCGAGGACCAGATCGTCGGCGGTGTCCACCGTCGTCCGGACGCGAGCCACCACGCCCTCGGCGGACTCGACGGTGCTCCCCACCCGTACGACCACACCCTCGGCGGAATCGATCGTGCCGTCCACGCGCCGCACCACCCCCTCCGCGGAGTCGATCGTGGCGTCCACGCGCCGCACCACCCCCTCCGCGGAGTCGACGGTCGAGCCCACCCGGCCCACGATCCCCTCGGCGGCAGAGACCGTGTCGGCGACCTCGTCGACGACCCTGTTGGCCCTGGCCACCGTGGTGCGGACACCGTCGACCGTGTCGACGGCGGTGGCCACGATCCCGTCGATCTGCCGCACGGTGCGGCTGACCTCGTCGAGCAGGTCCTGGATCCGCACGACCACGCCCTCCACGTCCGCGAGTAGCACGAGGACGCGGGCGGGCAGCATGAGCAACTCCCTGGCCATTCTCAGCTCCCACTCCACGACACGGAACGCCGTTCCCACCACGGAGGAGGCGGAGGGAACGCGGAGCTGGATGTCTGCCATGCGCTGATTGTGCCTGAACCACCCACACCGGGCAGCCGGTCCGCCCACCATGGAGACAGCGACGGTTCCGACCGGTCGGGCCGCGATCTCGAAGGAGCGAGCGATGGACGCACGATGGGTCGCCGATTTCTCCGAGCTGAGGCTGGCGGACGCACCCGAGTACGGCGGGAAATCCGCCAATCTCGGGGAGATGACGGGCGCGGGGTTCCCCGTGCCGCCGGGATTCTCGGTCGGACAGTCGGCCTACCTCGCCGCGATGGAGACGGCCGGCGTCCGGTCGCGCCTCTACGACGGCCGGGTCCCTGCCGACGGGACGAGCGAGGCGGAGCTGATGTCCCTCGCGGCGGAGTTCGGCGGCACCGTCGCCGGGGTGGAGATGCCGGCGCGACTGCGCGAGGACATCGTGGCGCACTACCGGTCGCTGGGGTCGGACGTCCCCGTGGCGGTGCGTAGTTCCGCGCCCGCGGAGGACGCCGGTGACACCTCCTTCGCGGGGATCCACGAGTCGTACACGGACGTCGTCGGCGAGGAGGCCGTGCTCGAGGCCGTGCGAGACTGCTGGTGCTCGTTGTGGACGCCGCGCGCCATGACCTACCGGGCGGTGTCGGGGTACGACGACGAACCGTCGATCGCGGTGGTGGTACAGAAGATGGTCCGTTCCGACACGTCGGGCGTGGCCTTCACCGCCGACCCCCGCACCTCCCAGGTCGACCGCGTGGTGATCGAGGCGGCGTTCGGACTCGGCGAGGTGGTGGTGGGCGGCAAGGTCGAACCCGACACGTACGTCGTGTCCAAGGCAGATCTGAACCTCCTCACCGTGCACGTGGGCCGGAAGGTCGCCCGGATCGTCGCGGGCCGCACGGTCGACGGGCTCGTCCCCGTTCCGTAGGCCGAGCAGTTGGACCAGGTGCTCGACGACGACCAGGTGCGCCGGGTCGCCCGCCTGGCCGTGATGTCCGAGCAGCACTACGGCGTGCCACAGGACACCGAGTTCGCCTTCGAGGACGGTGAGCTGTACATCGTGCAGACCCGCCCGATCACCACTCTGGACGCCGAGGCGGGGCGTGCGGGCGATCCCGTCGGCGCGGGGGGCGAGGTGGAACCGATCGTCTCCGGACTCGGCGCCGGGCCCGGCACGGCGATCGGGACAGCGCGCGTCCTCACCGAACTGGCGGACGGGGTGAACCTGGCCGCCGGCGAGATCCTGGTGGCCACGATGACCGACCCCGACTGGCTGCCGATCCTCCAGCGCGCCGCCGCGATCGTCACCGACGAGGGGGGCGTGACCTGTCACGCCGCCATCGTGGGGCGCGAACTGGGGCGTCCCGTGATCGTGGGCACGCGGTCGGCGACCGCCGACATCGCCGACGGGCAGACCATCACCGTCGACGGCACCGCCGGCGTCGTCTACCCGGGAGAGGTGCGCGCGGCCGAGGCGCCGCAGGCTCCCGCCGATGCCGGTGCGGCTCCCGAGGTGCGCACACGCGAGGTCACCGCCACCGCCGTCTACGTCAACCTCGCAACGCCCGACGCCGCGGCGCGGGTCGCGGCGATGGACGTCGACGGCGTCGGCCTGCTGCGGGCGGAGTTCCTCATCACCAGCGCTCTGCAGGGGTTGCACCCGCGCCGGCTCATCGCGGAAGGCAGGACGGAGGAGTACGTGGAGCGGATGGCCTCGGGGATCAGCACCATCGCCGCCGCCTTCGATCCGAGGCCCGTGGTGTACCGCGCCACCGACCTGCGGTCCAACGAGTTCCGGGGGCTGCTCGGAGGGGAGGTGGAGGCCGAGGAGCGCAATCCGATGATCGGCTACCGGGGCTGCTTCCGCTACACCCGGGAGCCTGACCTGTTCCGGTTGGAACTGGACGCGCTCAAGCGGGTGCGGCGGCGGCACCGGAACCTGCACCTGATGATCCCGTTCGTCCGGACCGGGTGGGAGCTGCGGGCCTGTCTGGACATCATCGACGCCCACCCGATCGGTCGCGACACGGGGCTCAAGCGCTGGATCATGGCCGAGGTGCCCTCGGTGGTGCACTGGATCCCCGAGTACGCCGCCATGGGCATCGACGGCGTATCGATCGGTTCCAACGATCTCACCCAGTTGACGTTGGGGGTCGACCGCGACTCGGAGGTGTGTACGGACCTGTTCGACTCGATGGACCCGGCGGTGCTCGCGTTCATCGACCAGATCATCGACCGCTGCCACGAGTCCGGCCTCACCGTGTCCCTGTGCGGACAGGCGGCGTCGACCGATCCCCGTATGGCCGAGCACCTCGTCCGGAAGGGGGTCACGTCGGTCTCCGTCACGCCGGACTACGCAGAGGTGACCCGGCGGACCGTCGCCCGGGCCGAGCGGACGATCCTGCTCGACGCCGCCCGGGCCGCCGCCCGTCCCGGGCGTGACTGACCGCGCGGCGCGCCCTCGCAGGTCCGCGCCGAAATCAGAGCCTTCCCTCACCTTGGACTGTTTGCTGACAACGCACTAGCATCAGTTTTGTTACCGGCGAGTAGGTTCCGGCGTACCAGTGGTTACGTGCACCGACTCTTCGGGCGCGACACAGTCATGACACCGCACTCCGAACGGAGAAGACCGTAATGGGTCACTACAAGAGCAACGTCCGCGACCTCGAGTTCAACATGTTCGAGGTCCTGCGTATGAACGAGGCACTCGACGCCGGCGAGTTCGGCGACATGGACACCGAGACCGCCAAGGGCATCCTCTCCGAGGTCGCGACCCTGACCGAGGGCCCGGTCGCGGAGTCCTTCGCCTCCGCCGACCGCAACCCGCCGGTGTTCGACCCCGAGACCCACTCGGTCTCCATCCCGGAGGACTTCAAGAAGTCCTTCAAGGCCTGGTACGACGCCGGCTACTGGTCGATGGGACTGCCGGAGGAGCTCGGCGGGATGCCGGCCCCCCGCGCGATGGTGTGGGCCACCGGCGAGATGATGCTCGGGGCCAACCCGGCGGCGTTCATGTACGGCGCCGGCCCCGCCTTCGCCGCCGTCCTCTACGAGAACGGCACCGAGGAGCAGAAGCAGTGGGCCGCCACCTGCGTCGAGCGCGGCTGGGGAGCGACCATGGTCCTCACCGAGCCCGACGCCGGCTCCGATGTCGGTTCCGGCCGCACGAAGGCGATCAAGCAGGACGACGGCTCCTGGCACATCGAGGGCGTCAAGCGCTTCATCACCTCGGCCGACTCCGACGACATGTTCGAGAACATCTTCCACCTGGTCCTGGCGCGCCCCGAGGGCGCCGGCCCCGGCACCAAGGGCCTGTCGCTGTTCTTCGTGCCGAAGTTCCACTTCGACTTCGAGAAGAACGAGATGGGCGAGCGCAACGGGGTGTTCGTCACCGGCGTCGAGCACAAGATGGGCCTCAAGGTCTCCACGACCTGCGAACTGACCTTCGGCGGTCACGGCGTGCCCGCCAAGGGCTGGATGGTCGGCGGCGACGAGCTCAACCAGGGCATCCGTCAGATGTTCGATGTCATCGAGCACGCGCGCATGATGGTCGGCACCAAGGCCATCTCCACCCTGTCGACCGGCTACCTCAACGCGCTCGAATTCGCCAAGGAGCGTGTCCAGGGCGGCGACATGACCGAGATGGCCGACAAGACCGCCCCGCGCGTCACCATCACCCACCACCCGGACGTGCGGCGTGCGCTGATCCGCCAGAAGGCGTTCGCCGAGGGTCTGCGCGCGGTGTACATGTACACGGCGGCCCACCAGGACGTCGAGACCGCCGCGCGCGTCTCCGGCGCCGACGGCGAGCTGGCCCATCGGGTCAACGACCTGCTGCTGCCGATCGTCAAGGGCGTCGGTTCCGAGCGCGCCTACGAGCTGCTCACCGAGTCGCTTCAGACGTTCGGCGGGTCGGGCTTCCTGCAGGACTACCCGATCGAGCAGTACATCCGCGACGCCAAGATCGACTCCCTTTACGAGGGCACCACCGCGATCCAGGCACAGGACTTCTTCTTCCGCAAGATCGCCCGTGACCGCGGCACCGCCGTGGGCCACGTGTCGGCGCAGATCAAGCAGTTCCTCGACAGCGACGCGTGCGGCGGCCGACTGGCGGCCGAGCGGGAGCTGCTCGCGACCGCTCTCGCGGACGTCGAGGCCATGATCGGCACGTGCTTCGATCACCTCATGGGTTCGCAGGACGACCCCAAGCGCCTGTACACGGTCGGGTTCGCCTCGGTGCGCGTCCTCATGGCGTTCGGTGACCTCATGATGGGCTGGCGTCTCCTGGTCGGCGCAGAGGTCGCCCTCGGCGCGCTGGACGGGGCGTCCGACGACGACAAGGACTTCTACAACGGCAAGATCGCCGCCGCCCGGTGGTTCGCCAAGAACGAGCTGCCCCTGATCAGCGCCACCCGCGCGATCGTCGCAGACCTCGACAACGAGCTGATGGAGCTGGACGAGTCCGCGTTCTGATCCCCACCTGACGGGCCCTTCCGGGTCCCCACCGTCGATCCGCCGCCCCTGCCCGGGCGGCGGATCGACTCGTTTCGCAGGATGCGGGCGGCCCACCCCACGAATCGGCTACCCGGATTCCGGATCCGCTATGCCGATGGGAATAGCGGATCCGGAATCCGGGTAGCGGATTCGGCGCTCTAGTTGCCGGGTACGCCGGGAATGCGGAACTCCGGCAGGCCCGGGATCCGGATCGGGTCACCGGGACCGGGGAGCGGGGGCGGCGGTGGTGGCGGCGACGAGGTGGGATCGTCGTCCTCCGGAGTCTCGGCCCGGCACACGATCCGGTCTCGCGGCGCGTAGCTCGACGAGACGGTGTCGGTGCTCACGGTGTCGCCGCCGCGCAGGACGACCCGGGTCACGCGGGCGGTGTACCCGTCCGCGCCCGGACTCGGGGTACACCCGGCCGTGCTGACGACCCGGGTCTGGGCCCGCCGGATGTCGGTCCGGGGGGCCGTCGAGACCCTCACCGTGTACTCGGGCGTCCCCCACAGCCGGACCGTCACCGAGTTGCCGCTACCCGAGGCATCGATCACCAGGCCGGTGTCCTGGGCGTTTCGGAATCCGACGTCGGCCGAGGCGGTGGCATCGCGGCCCGCCGGGAACGCGTCGCCGTCGACACCGCGGGAGCTGCGGACGAGGTCCTGTGCGCCGGATTCGAACGCCGCGTTGAACAGGGCGGTGGCGACGGCGTCGGCGGACACGTCTCCGGAGACCGTGCCGGCGACCTCCGCCATGGAGAAGCTACCGCCTGCCGGGATGAAGTGCCCGGCCAGCGAGGCGATCATCGACTGGGCCTGTCCGCTCGCGCCGACGGCCACGGTGAACTGGCCGACGGGCTCGCGGATGCCGGCCTGCTCGGCCTCCGCGGTGGTCAGCTCGGGGTCGCGGCCCACGTAGCCGACGGGGAGCACACGCGGGCCGTCGACGTCGGTGAGTTGCCCGGGCAGCCGACCGAGCAGCGGGCCCCATTCGACGGTGCGTCCCTGGACCGCGGGCACGATGGTGGCGCTCGACCCGCTGAACTCGAAACTCGCGTCCCTGCCCACCTGCTCGGTCTCCTCCAGGAGCGGGTCCAGGATCCCCTTGGCGGCGTCGGCGTCGAAGCGGGGCTCGAGCACGTCGCCCTCGCGGACGAAGCTGAGGTACTCCCCGATCCGGTCGCGGGGGAACAGCACCGGCACCGCGCCCGGGTCGTCCGGGTCGACCATCTCGATCTCCCGCTCGGGGGGCTCGGGCCGCTCGCGCCCGGGGCCCGGTGGCGGGGCGGGGAGCCTGGTGGTGACGGTGGTGGTCGCCGGCTCGGTGCCGTCGTCGCGCATCCGCGAGGCCAGCAGCGTCAGGTCCCGGGAGGCGGCGGGCTCGGCCACGTCCCGGATCAGCGCCCGCACCTGTTCGGCGTCGGTCTCGGTGGGCGTGTAGTCGACGGGCAGGTCCACTCCGTCGTCGTCGAGCCAGTGCTCGAGCACCGCGTCGCGGGAGTTCTCGATCTGTAGGCGCTGCCCGTCGAGCGGGATGGCCGAGCGGACCTGATCCCGGTCGAACCAGATGGCGCCCTCGCGGGGTTCGAAGTCCGCCTGGAGGGCGAGGCGCTCGAGGAAATCGGTCAGCCGTGCGTCCGGGATGACGCTGGCGATACCGACCTCGGTCGACCACACCACGCTGATCAGCCGCTTCAGCGGGTTCAGAGGCTGTTCACCGCCCCGGTCGAGCGTGCCCTGCCAGTCCACCGACAGGCCGACCGAGTCGGGGTCCAGCGTGGTCGACACGGCCCCGGCGCGCAGATCCACCTCGTCGTCGACCCGCGGTCCGAGCTCGGCGACCAGTCGCCGTTCGGCGTCGGCGGTCCGCATCCCGCCCACCTGGATGCCGGCGACCTCCGTCCCGCGCGGGACCCGGCCGATGCTGTGCACGAGATCGAAGCCGTACAGGACCGCGAGTGCCATGAACAGGCCCACACCGGTGTAGATCCACCGCGACCGCACCCGGTACCGATGTCGGTCGGACGCAGCCGGGTGCGGGCCCGCGCCCTCGATCGCGACGGGGCGTGCCGGGGTGTCGTCATCGTGGGACTCGACCACGCGTCATCCACCTCCTCCCGAGCGGGGGACGGCGGAACCCCGCGGGCCGCCGGCCGGGGACGTCCCCGCCCGAACCACTGTGAACACCACTATGACGGACCGATACCGATGAGTGCAGCCCCCGCGCCGGACGCGGGGGCTGCGCTCATCGGACTCACGGGACGAGCCCGCGGCGAGGTGGACGAGGTGCGGGGGTCAGCGCTCCACGATCGCGGTGACGCCCTGGCCGCCCGCGGCGCAGACGGAGATGAGCGCCCGGCCGGAGCCCTTCTGCTCGAGCAGCTTGGCCGCGGCGGCCAGGATGCGGCCGCCGGTGGCGGCGAACGGGTGACCGGCCGCCAGCGACGAGCCGTTGACGTTGAGCTTGGAGCGGTCGATCGACCCCAGGGCCTTGTCCAGGCCCAGGCGCTCGGTGCAGTACTCCTCGGACTCCCACGCGGCCAGGGTGGCCAGCACCTGCGAGGCGAACGCCTCGTGGATCTCGTAGTAGTCGAAGTCCTGCAGGGTCAGGCCGTTGCGGGCCAGCAGCCGCGGCACCGCGTAGGTGGGGGCCATGAGCAGCCCGTCGGGCGTGCGACCGTCGTGGCCGTGGACGAAGTCCACCGAGGCGGTCTCCGAGTCCACCAGGTAGGCGCGGACCGGCAGCTTGTTCTCCTTCGCCCACTCCTCGCTGGCCAGCAGCACGGTGGAGGCGCCGTCGGTCAGCGGGGTGGAGTTGCCGGCCGTCATGGTGGCCTCGGTGCCGTGGGCCTCGGCGTCGCGCTTGCCGAAGACCGGCTTGAGCTTGCCCAGCTTCTCTTCGGAGGAGTCGGGCCGCATGTTGTCGTCGCGGGCCACGCCGAGGTACGGCGTCACCAGGTCGTCCTGGAACCCGGAGTCGTAGGAGGCGGCGAGGTTGTGGTGGCTGGCGACGGCCAGCGCGTCCTGGTCTGCGCGCGTCACCCCCATCTCGCGGGCGGTGATGGCGGCGTGCTCACCCATCGACAGCCCGGTACGCGGCTCGGCGTTCTGCGGCTGCTCGGGCACGAGGCCCTGCGGGCGGATCTCACCGAGGAGCTTCAGGCGGTCGACGGTGGACTTGGCGGAGCTGACCTTGATGAGGGTCTTGCGCAGGTCGTCGTTCACCGAGAGCGGCGCATCCGAGGTGGTGTCGGTGCCTCCGGCGATGCCGGACTCGATACGCCCGAGGGCGATCGCGTCGGCCACCTGGATCGCGGCGGCCAGGCCGGTGCCGCAGGCCTGCTGGACGTCGTAGGCCGGGCTGGCCGAGTCGAGCACCGAGCCGATCACCGACTCGCGGGTGAGATTGAAGTCGCGGGAGTGCTTGAGCACGGCGCCGGCGACGACCGACCCGACGCGCTTGCCCTGGAGGTTGTAGCGGCTGGCCAGTCCGTCGATCGCGGCGGTGAGCATGTCCTGGTTGGAGGCGTCCGCGTACTTGCCGTTCGAGCGGGCGAAGGGAATTCGGTTGCCGCCGACGATGGCGACCTTGCGGGGGCTGGTGGTCACGTGTGTCACTCCCGTTGTGTTCTCGGTGTCCGGTGGCCCGAAACGCGGCCCTGCACGTATTGTTACTCAGCAGTAAGTTATTTGTCGACCCGTAGTACCGCACCTCTCCAGGAGATGATCGCCATGGCACAGGGCAACCTCGACCTCTACTCGCAGTTCGTGACCTCGGCCCCGGGGTCGTTCATCGCCGGCAAGGTCGGCCTCCCGCAGCCGGAGCAGCTGCGCCGGTACGAGGCCGGGCAGCCCGCCCTGCACGGTCCCGTCCTCATCGGCGGCGAGGGCCGCCTGGCCGAGCCCGTCCGGGAGATGCTGGCCGGCGACTACGAGCTGGCCGCCGCGGGCGCCGAGGGCAAGTTCGCCGGTCTCGTCTTCGACGCCACCTCGCTGCGTCGCCCGGAGGACCTCAAGGCCCTGTTCGAGTTCTTCAACCCGGTCGTCCGCAACGTCGCCGCCAGCGGCCGCATCGTCGTACTGGGCACCACCCCGGAGGAGACGGGCTCGGTCGAGGAGCGCATCGCCCAGCGCGCGCTCGAGGGCTTTACCCGCTCGCTCGGCAAGGAGATGAAGCGCGGCTCCACCGTCCAGCTCGTGTACGTGTCCCCCGACGCCGACGCGGGAGCCTCCGGACTCGAGTCCACCCTGCGGTTCATCCTGTCCGGCAAGTCGGCGTACGTCGACGCGCAGGTGTTCCGCGTGGGGGCCGGCTCGGCCACCGCCCCGGCATCGTGGGACCGCCCGCTCGAGGGCAAGCTCGCCGTCGTCACCGGCGCCGCCCGCGGTATCGGCGCCGAGATCGCGGCCGTACTCTCCCGCGACGGCGCGCACGTGATCTGTTGTGACATCCCGGCCGCCGGCGAGTCGCTGTCCGCCACCGCCAACAAGGTCGGCGGCACCTCGCTGCCGCTGGACGTCACCGCCGCCGACGCCGCCGAGGTCCTGGCCAAGCACGTGACAGAGCGTCACGACGGCCGCGTCGACGTGCTCGTCCACAACGCCGGCATCACCCGTGACAAGACGCTGGCCGGCATGGACAGCGCCCGCTGGGACTCCGTCATGGCCGTCAACCTCATCGCCCCCGAGCGCATCACCGCCGAGCTCGCCGAGAAGGGCGTGCTGGGCGAGGGCTCGCGCGTCGTGGGTGTGTCCTCGATGGCCGGCATCGCCGGTAACCGCGGCCAGACCAACTACGCGGCCTCGAAGGCCGGTGTCATCGGGTTCGTCAACGGCGCCTCGGCCGAGCTGGCCTCGAAGAACGTCACCGTCAACGCCGTGGCGCCGGGCTTCATCGAGACGCAGATGACGGCCGCCATCCCGTTCGCCACCCGCGAGGCCGGCCGTCGCATGAACTCCATGCAGCAGGGCGGTCTGCCGGTCGACGTGGCCGAGACGATCGCCTACTTCGCCAACCCCGCCTCGTCCACGGTCACCAACAACGTGATCCGCGTGTGCGGCCAGTCCCTGCTGGGTGCGTGATCTGACGTGGAGTACACCCGCCTTCCCGCCATCCCCAACCTGCTCGCCCAGTACGGCAAGGCCGCGGTGGGAGCCATGCCCGTCGTGGGCGGCTCCCGCGACGGTAAGTCCATGCCGTCGAGGGGCGTCGAGGTCGCCGGCGTGCGCGTGGACGTGGCCAACCTGGCCGCCTACGCCCGCGTCTGCGGCCTGCGACTGACCGACGAACTGCCGCTGACCTACCCGTTCACCCTCGCGTTCCCGCTGAGCATGCAGCTCATGCTGGATCCGGACTACCCGGTGCCGGCGATGGGGTCGGTGCACCTGACCAACGAGATCGAATCGCGCCGCCCGCTGCGGGTCGGCGACGAGCTGAACATCCGGGCGCACGCCGAGAACCTGCGTGAGCACCCCGCCGGGTTGCTGCTGGACGTGGTCACCGAGATCCGAACCGGTGACGACGACGAGCCCGCCTGGGTGCAACGGTCGGGCCTGCTCTCGAAGCGGCGGACCTCGCTGACCCCGGCCAAGGACGCCCCGCGCCCGCCGAGGCCCGAGCCGCCGACCGCAGCCGAGATCGGCGACCCCACCGTGGTGAAATCGGTGTCCGAGGCGCAGATCGCGGAGTACGCGGCCGTGTCCGGGGACCGCAACCCCATCCACGTGTCCAAGGTGGGCGCGAAGGCGTTCGGCTTCCCGAACGTCATCGCCCACGGCATGTGGACGGCCGCCACGCTCCTCGGCACGGTCGAGGGCGGGATCCCCGAGCGGGCCCGCTACTCGGTGGAGTTCGGCAAGCCCGTGATCCTGCCGGCCAAGCTGGGCATCTACGCCCGTCGCGGCGGCGCGGGTGATCCCGCCTGGTCGTTGACCGTGCGCAATCCCAAGAAGCTGGGCACCGTGCACGCGACCGCGAGCATCGAGGAGCTCTAGGCCCCACCCGGCGCGCGGCCCGACCGGGCCCCGGCGTCGAGAAGAGCGTCCCGCACACGTCGCCCGAGAGGCAGGTGTGCGGGACGCTCTTCTCGTTGGCTGGCCGGAGCCTCCGGGCCGGAGCCTCCGGGCCGGTACCGCCGGGACGAGATCCGGTGTCGCGCGGGCCGCGCGTCGAATAGGTTCGGCCGCACGGGGAGCCCTACCGCATCCCCTGATCCCGGCCCAGGAGTAGCCGTGCACCGCACCGAGTTCCCCCGTCCCCTCTCCCGGCTGGCCGCCCTCGTGGCAGTGGCCGTGGTCGTCACCCTCACCGCCTGCTCGACGACCGGCGACCCGGACGGCGTCGGCTCCGGCGGCACCGACTCCGGTGGCGCCCCGGGCGCCGGCCCGGTCGGGTCGCAGCCCCCCGGGCAACCCGCCACGCAGGGCCCCGTCGTCGAGGTGGAGACGGTCACCGACGGGCTGACGATCCCCTGGGACGTCGTCCGCGACCCCGAGGGCGTCATCGTCACCGGCGAGCGGGGTTCGGGCACCCTGTACGCGATCCGCGGGGGCGGGGAGCGGACCGTTGTCGACGCGGACTTCGGCGAGCTGTACGACCGGGGCGAGAGCGGCCTGATGGGGATGGCACTGGCCGGGGACTTCGCCACGACCCGCGAGGTGTACACCTGCCATTCCTCGGCCGATGCGGACGACAACCGCGTCACCGCCTGGACCGCCGCCGAGGACTGGTCCGCCCTCGAGTCGCCACGGGTTCTCGTGGACGGCATCCTGCTGGCCGACCGGGGCCTGCACTCGGGCTGCCGCATCCTGGTCCACCCGGACGGCACTCTGTACATCGGCACGGGCGATGCGTTCACCGGCCCGGCGCCCCAGGACCTCGATGCGCTCTCGGGCAAGATCCTGCACATCACCCGCGACGGCGAGCCGGCCGACGACACCATCGGCGCCTCCCCCGTCCTGACGTACGGCCACCGCAACGTGCAGGGGCTGGCCCTGCGGCCGGACTCGGACCAGATCGTCGCCGCGGAGCACGGGCCGGACGTCGACGACGAGGTGAATCTCGTGCTCGCCGGGTCCAACTACGGATGGGACCCGAACTCCGGTGGCCGGTACGGCCAGAACGTACCGATGACCGACACCGGCGACTTCCCCGATGCGGTGGAGGCGGCGTGGCGTTCCGGGGACCCGACCCTCGCTCCGGGCGGGATCGCGTTCCTCGACGACCCCGCGTGGGGCGAGTGGGACGGAGCCCTGGCGGTGGCGATGCTCAAGACCAGCCAGATCGTCCTCATGACGCTGTCCGAGGACGGCGCCTCCGTCACCGCGACCGCAGCGATCCTGCGAGGAGAACACGGCCGCCTGCGATCGATCACCCCGGAGCCCGGCGGATCGCTGCTCGTCACCACCTCCAACGGTGGCGGCACGGACAAGGTCCTGCGTGTCCGGCCCGCAGCGGGCTGAGTCACCCGGCCCCGGCCCCGGCCTCGGCCCCGGACCGGTACCGCTGCCCGCTCGTGGCCCATAGCCTGTGGCTCGCATCACTTCTCACACCACAGCAGGGAGCTCTCCGTGCACGACCGCCCCATGTCCCGTTCGTCCCGCACCCGCACCCGCACCCTCGCAGGGGCCGCCGCCGCTGCCGCCGTCGTCGTCGTCATGCCCGCCGTGGCGTTGGCTCAGAGCAGCCTGCCCGGTGGCTCCTCGGGGTCGCTCGACACCAGTCTGATCCCGCCGGGCGTCCTGTTCCCGCCCGAGGTGGGCAACGGTGCGGGGGACGGCGTCGAGGTGGTGGAGGGTCCGGCGGTCCGCGCCACCACCGTCATGGAGGGGCTCAACATCCCCTGGGACGTGGTCCGTACGCCGGACGGCACCCTCCTCACCGGCGAGCGCGGCGGCCGGATGGTCGTGCAGGAGCCCGGCGAGGAGCAGCGCACCGTGTCGATCGACCTGCCCGGCCTCGTCCGCCAGTCCGAGAGCGGCCTCATGGGCATGGCCGTGGATGCCGGTTTCGAGCAGAACCGCGAGATCCACGTGTGCTGGTCGCGATCGGTCGACGGTGAGAGCGACAACCGGATCACCACCTTCGAGGCCGCCGACGACTGGTCCGAGTTGACCAAGGTCCGCGACACCCTTACCGGCATCCCGCTGGGCGAGGAGGGCATCCACAGCGGGTGCCGGCTGCTCACCGCCCCGGACGGCACCCTCTACGTCGGCACCGGTGACACGTACACGGCCACGGCCCCGCAGTCGCCCGATTCGCTCGCCGGCAAGACCCTACACATCAATCCGGACGGTTCACCCGCTTCGGGCGACTCGGTGGTCCACACGATCGGTCACCGCAATGTCCAGGGGCTGGCCATCGACCCCGAGAGCGACCGCCTCTACTCCGCGGAGCACGGGCCGGACGCCCACGACGAGGTCAACCTCCTCCAGCCGGGCGCGAACTACGGCTGGAACCCGAACGTCGACGGACGCTACAACCAGAACGTCCCCATGACCGACACCGAGGAGTTCCCGGACGCGGTCGAGGCCGTCTGGTCGTCCGGGGAGCAGACCCTGGCCCCGTCGGACATCGAGTTCCTTCGGGGATCCGAGTGGGGCGAGTGGGAGGGGGCGCTCGCGATGGCCAACCTCAGGAGCCAGAAGCTCGTCCTCCTCCGACTCAGCGAGGACGGGCGGTCCGTCGTCGACTCCGCCGTGCTCCTCGAGGGTGAGTTCGGTCGCCTGCGGTCCCTGGCGCCCGAGCCCGACGGCTCGCTGCTGGTGACGACCTCCGACGCCGACAATCGCGACTCCGTGTTCCGCATCAGCCCGGCGGCGGGCTGACCGGCCTAGAGCCGTAGGACCTGCCGAGCGGCGTCGGCCAGCGCGATCGCGTAGCCGGCGCCGTGCCCGGCGGAGTGGGTGGCCAGCGGGTGCAGTTGATGCAGCGGGACCCTGTCGCGCCATCCCTCACGAAGCGGGTGCGCCTCGTCGTACCCGCGGAGGATCTCGTCCAGATGCGGGGCGCTGAAGAGGGCCAACATGGCCAGGTCGGTCTCGCGGTGGCCACCGTGTGCGGCGGGGTCGATGAGCACGGCGTGGGAGTTGTCGCCGGAATCGGTCCACAGCACGTTGCCGGTCCACAGGTCGCCGTGGATGCGGGCGGGGACGTCGTCGGGGTTGTCGAGCTCGCCGGACGCGACCCGGTCGCAGGCCCGCTCGACCACGGCGAGGTCGGCGCCGCCGAGGACACCGAGGTCCACCGCTATCCGGACGAACGGGCGGACCCGCTGCTCGGCGTAGAACTCGCCCCACGACGCGGTGGGCGCACACTCCTGGGGCCGGTTGCCGATGAAGCACCGGCCCGCCCAGCCGTCCGCGGGTGCGCCCCAGGCGGCCGCGCCCGCATCGTGCATCGCCGCCAGCGACCGACCGAACCGCAGAGCCGCCCGCGTCGTCGCGCGACCCGCGGGAATTCTCTCGAGGGTGATCTCGTCGTCGTCGACCCCCTCCACCCGGACCACCCTCGGCCCGCCGGGGGCCGCGGCGAGCCAGGCCAGACCCGCGGCCTCGTGGCGGAAGAAGTCGGGGCCGTGGCGGGAGCCCCTCTTGACGAACACCCGGTCATCCACGTCGATCTCCCCTCGTGTCGCGGCCGAGCAGCGGCCCGGCGAGCGCGGCGATGAGCACGCCGCCCACCAGCATCGGCACGACCGTCCAGCGCATCCCGACATGCTCCGCGATGAGACCGACGAGCGGCGGGGAGGCCAGGAAGCCCAGTCGCAGGACCCAGTTGAGCACCGCCAGGCCCGCGCCGGGAGCCAGGCCTGGCACCGAGTCGGCGGCGACCATCGCACCCGGGATCACCGTGGCGATGCCCCACCCGGCCAGCGCGAATCCCGCGAGCAGGACCATCAGCAGGGCGGGGCCGTCGAGCAGCGACGACGCGACCAGCGCAGCACCCGAGCCGAGCACCACGCACGCCCCGCCCATCCGGCCGACGCGCGCCGCGCCGAACCCCTCGACCAAGCGGTCACCGGTGACGCGTCCGACGAGCTGCGTGCCCTGCACCGCGACGAACCCGAGACCCGCCAGGCCGGCGCCCGCCGCCGCGACCTCGCGCAGGTAGAGCGCGGACCAGGTCTGGGCGAAGTCCTCGACGAGGGTGGCGCATCCGGCGAGCACCCCCAAGGCGAGCAGGAGCAGCAGCGCGCGCCCGACCGGGACGCGGCGGGAGACGTCCCGCTCGGCGGGAGACGACGCGGCCGACGGGGGCATGGTGTCGAGGTCGCGGCCGGAGTCGTCCTCGGCGACCGGCGGACCCAGCCGGAGGGGAAGTGCGGCCAGCGCGGCGAGCGCGCAGACGACGCCCGCCACGATCATCTGCCCCACCACCGGCGTGCCGGTGCCCGCGGCCACCGATCCCCCGACCGCGCCGAGCGCCGCGCCGAGCGACCACACCGCGTGGAACCGGTTGATCAGCGACCTGCCGTGACGCGATTGCACGCGGATCCCGTGGGCGTTCATCGCCACGTCGGTGATCGCGTCGGTCAGCCCGAACAGCAGCAGCAATCCCGCGAACACGGCCACGGCGGGCGAGAAGCCGACGAGCGCCGCGACGCCCGACGCCACGACCATCGCCGCGACCGCGACCGCCCCGTCCGAACGCCGCCGCATCAACGCGGGGGTGAGCAGGCCACCGACGAGCGCGCCGGCCGGATAGCAGGCCATGGCCAGGCCGAATCCGGCCGGGCCCAGGTCGAGCGCGTTCTTCAGGTCGGGCAGGCGGGGCACGATGGCGCCGAAGATCGCACCGTTGGCGGCGAAGAGCAGGGCGGTCGCGGCGATCGGTCCGCGGGTGGTACCGGTCCGGGTCGTCGCACTCACGACCGCCACACTACGTCCGGCCGGCGCGCCGGTAGCGTTACGCGGCAAGAGCAGCGGACCGGTGAGGGGAGTACGCCCGTGTACGACGTGACGGCGGGGATCGAGACCGAGGACGGCGGTCGGCGCGTGGCGTGCCGGGTGCCGCTGCCCGTGGCGCCCGCGGTGGTGTGGGACGCGGTCGCCACCGGCGAGGGGATCTCCTCCTGGTTCGTGCCGTGCGCGATGGAACCGCAGGTCGGGGGCCGGATCGTGCAGTTCGCCGACCCCGGCGCCCCCGATCCCACGACCGGCCCGGAGGCCGCGGCCGAGGCGATGCTCACCGCGACGGTCGGCGAGATCACCGTCTACACGCCGCCCGCCGGGAGCGTGCCCGGACTGTTCTCCTACGCCGAGCGGGACTGGATGGGCGAGGGCGTCCCGGTGCCGCCGTGGGAGACGTCGTGTGAGGTGGTCGACGACGGCGAGGGCGGCAGCGTGCTCACCCTGCGGTCGGGGTTCGGCTCAGGCGGGCAACTGGCGGAGGAGTCGGTGGACGGCAGTGTCGACGGGTGGGTGCAGGCGCTGACTGTGCTGGCCCACCGGCTGACCCATCGCCCGGCCGACGGGGTGGTGACCGTGGACGCGGCCACCGATCCGGTCGAGGCCACGGTGCCGGAGCTGTGGGCCCGGGTCACGGCGGCGCTCATCGCCCCGGCGTCCGGTGTGGGCGGGAACCCGGGTGACGGCGGCGTGGTCGCCAGGTCCGGTGAGGTGGGCGGCATCGTGGCGACCGGGTCCGAGGCCTCGCGGACGCTCATCCTCTCGGCGCCGGCTGACGGCATGCTCGAGCTGTTCGCCTTCCCCGCCGGCGAGACCCACGAGGACGCCGTCGGCCGGGCCGCGCTGGCGGTGCGGGTGTTCGAGTACGTCGACGCCCCCGGTGGCGACGGCCGACCGCTCGGGGCCGCCGCGGTGGACGTCCCGCCTACCTGGGACGCGCCGCGCTGGCGGGAGTGGCTCGAGGGGCTCGCCCGCGGGTGAGGCGGGTGCCCACGCGCCTGGACGCTGTCGGCGGTGGGCATCGTCGGGCGTGATCGCTGCCGGGGGCGAAACGTCGCGGTCGTATGCGCCGATGTTCTCACCGACCGCAGTACTGTTGCGGGGACGTATCGTGACGGTCCGCGCCAGCGTGACCCGATCGCGAACCGCACACCGACGAGGAGCTACATCCGTATGGCGGATTCCAACGAGACCGTGACCATCGCGACCGGCGAGGGCGCGCCCGGCTCCACCCTGCTGGGTATCGGCGCGTACCGCCCGGAGCGCGTCGTCAGCAACGAGGAGATCTGCGAGACGATCGACTCGACCAGCGAGTGGATCTACGAGCGGTCCGGGATTCTCAACCGTCGTTTCGCGAGCGCAGACGAGTCGATCGTCATGATGTCGACCGAGGCGGCCCGGAAGGCCGTGGCCTCCGCGGGGATCGAACCCGAGCTCGTCGACGCGGTCATCCTGTGCACGTCGACCAACTGGACGCAGGTGCCCCACGCCGCGCCCCAGGTGGCCACGAACCTCGGCCGCAACGGCATCGCCGCGTTCGACCTCACCGCCGGCTGTGCCGGGTTCGGGTACGGCCTCGCGGTCGCGACGAACATGATCCGTGGCGGTGCTTCCCGGTACGTCGTGGTGATCGGTGTGGAGAAGATGAGCGACGGCATCGACTTCACCGACCGGAACACCTCGTTCATCTTCGGCGACGGCGCCGGCGCGGTCGTGGTGGGCCCGGCGGAGACCAACGACATCAGCCCGGTGGTCTGGGGCTCCGACGGCGAGCAGGGTAGTGCCATCAGCCAGACCAAGGACTTCAAGGCGTACGTCGACGAGGTCGACTCCGGCGCCGAGGACGTCCGTCAGCCCTTCCTCACCATGAACGGGTCCAAGGTGTTCCGTTGGGCCGCCGTGCAGGTGTCGAAGGTCTGCGCCGAGACGCTGGAGACGGCCGGGGTGACCGCGGAGCAGATCCAGGCCTTCGTCCCGCACCAGGCCAACGGTCGTATCAACTCGGCGATGGCCAAGCACCTCGGCCTGCCCGACACCGTGGCGATCGCGAACGACATCGAGCAGACCGGCAACACCTCCGCCGCCTCGATCCCGCTGGCCATGGAGACCATGCTGCGCGAGGGCCAGTCCAAGCAGGGCGACGTCGCACTGTGCATCGGGTTCGGCGCCGGCCTCTCCTACGCCGGCCAGGTCGTCCGACTCCCCGCGGCCCCGCCCGTCGACTGACGGCCCCGACGCCCCTTCCGAGCCCTCCCGTCGCGTCCGGGAGGGCTCGGGAGGCTCGGGAGAGACGCCCAACTAGACAGGTGTTCATGGGACAGTGATCCCATGCACACGTCTCCTTCCCGCGCCATGCGCCGCCTGGTCGCCGGCGCCGCCGCTGCCACCGCCGTTCTGCTCACCCCGCTGCTGGTCGCCCCGGTCTCGGCCGCGCCCGCCATCCCAGGCCCCATCGCCCCGCAGGCCTCCCCGCTCGAGCTCGCCGCCGGGTCGGCGCAGACCCTGGGCGGCACCATCGCCGGTCAGGTGACCGGTACCGGGATGGGCCCGACCGTCCTGTCGGGTGCGGGCACCGGCCCGTCCAAGTACGTGGCGCTGGGCGACTCCTACGCCGCCGTCGGCAGGATCGCGCCCGGCGCGTGGGGGGCCGGTCCCGTCGCGTGCGTGCGCACCGACGACGCCTACCCCACCGTGGTGGCCCGCGAGCTGGGGGTGGGCACGTTCGTCAACGCCAGCTGCGGTGGCGCGGTGGCCGACGACTTCCTCGCGGTCGGCCGGACCGGGGCTCCTCCCCAGTTCGACGCCCTCGACGCCGATACCGACCTGGTGACCATGACGATCGGCGGTAATGACGTGGGCTTCGCCGCCGTGATCGTGGCGTGCGCCCTGCGGCCCAACACCGCACCCGAGCTGTTGCCGCTCGTCGACGGCGCGACGGCGAGCCTGTCGAAGGGCTTCGATCCCACCGCCGGGTGCTCGGACGTCATCGACCGCCAGGCCGCCCGGGCGCTCGAGGACCTGGATCAGCGCATGGACGCGGTGTACGCCGGGATCGCCGAGCGCGCACCGCAGGCCCGCGTGGTGACGGTCGGGTACCTGGCCGCGGTGCCCGCGGACGACCGGATCATCGAGCAATCCCCGGCCTGCGCTCCGTTCATGGCGATCAGCCGGGAGGAGCGGGCCAAGGTCCGCGGCTTCCAGGACAGCATCAACCGCGTCGTCCGCGACGCCGCCGAGCGCAACGGCGCCACCGTCGTGATCCCCGATGAACAGGGGCACTCGATGTGCACCCCGCCCGAGAACCGCTGGGTCGACTTCACGGGCCTGGAGACCGGCGCGGTGCCGGTCCACCCGACCACCGCCGGCCATGCGCACGTCGCGGATCGGGTGCTCGCCGCGCTGGGCGATGCCTGAGTCCGGTCACGTCACCTGACGACTGTCCAGTTGGGCCCAATTCGGTAACGAAGCGGCGTCGATGAGAGAACATAGAGCTCATGCTCACCACTCCTCGGCGCCGCTTCGCCGGTTCCCGCACCCTCACCACCTCCCTCGCCCTGGCCGCGTCCGTCGTCCTCACGGCCGCACCCGTCGCTGGTGCCCAGTCCACCACCCAGGCGGACGGCACGATCGCCCTCGGCTCCCTGGGGTCGAGCGTCGGCACCCCTGTCAGTGCGTCGGGTTCGCTCGGCTCGCTCTCGACTCCGGCCTACGCCGACTACGTGGCGCTCGGCGACTCCTATGCCGCGTTCGGGGACCAGACGGAGCCCGTGGTCACGGATGGCCCCGCCGCCCGGTGCGGCCGCAGTCTGACCAACTATCCCAACGTGCTCGACGCGAACCCGGCGGTCGGCGAGCTCACCGACGCCACGTGCGGCGGAGCGGTGACCGAGGACATCTTCGACGAGCAGCACTCAGGCGTCGCGCCCCAGATCGACGCCCTCGACGCCGACACCGATCTGATCACCCTGTCGATCGGCGGCAACGACGTCGGCTTCGGCACGATCGTCGGGTGCATCACCAAGCAGGGCCCGTTCGCCACCACACCAGATTGCGAGGCCGCGATCGGTGGCAGCGTCAGCGCTAAAATCGCCGAGGTCTTTGGTGTCGATGGTCCGGTCGACCGTGTCTACGACGCCATTTCGGAGGCATCGCCGTCGGCCGAGGTGGTCACCACCCAGTACCTGCCCCTGATGCCAGCCGAGGGCAAGATCTGTGCATTCACCCGTGCCCTGAGTCCCGCGGATGTGACGTGGGCCCGAGAGGTGGCGGAGGCCATCAACAACGCCGTGGCCGAGGCGGCGGAGCGCAACGGCCATGTCTCCGTCCTGCCCGTCGACACCACCGTTGACCGGAGCGCCTGCGGAGAAGCCGATGAGCGCTGGACCGACTTCCTCGGTGGCGCCCCCACCGGTGCCGCCGCCTTCCACCCCACGGCCCTCGGCCAGCAGGCCATGGCCGACGCGATCGCCGCGGCGATCTGACCGCCGCCACTCCGGTACGACCACAGCCGCCCCTGGGGATGGCGTCTCGCGCGCACCGAAGCGCGCGCCGGACGCCACGCCCGGGGGCGGCTGCGTCGTGAGGCGGGCGGATTCCTCGTGAGGCGGGCGCCCGTCAGCCCTCGAACAGCCCCTGCCCCACGTACCCGCCCTCCGGCGCGCCGGGCGGCAGCGCGAACACAGCCGACCCGATCGGGATGGTCCACGTGTTGAGGGCGTCCTGCTCGGCGAGCCGCCGCTGGACGGGGATGTATGTCCGCACCGGGTCTGCCTGATAGGCGGTGAACAGCAGACCGGAGTTGCTGATCTCGCCGCCTTCCGGCGGGTCGTCGTAGTTGTACGGCCGCCGCAGCATGGCCTCGCTCCGGTCGAGCTGCCGCGCCCGCGCGATGTGGGACTCCGGCGGGATCACGGGAAGGCCCACCTCGTCGACCGCGTCGAAGTCGGCCGGGTCGTGCTCGTGCACCCCGGTCAGCGGGGCGCCGGTGTCGAGCCGCCGGCCGACGCTCAGCTCGCGTGAGGTGCGATCGATCTCCTCCCACGTGTCCATCGTCATGCGGATCCGCCGCAACACGAGCGAGGACCCACCCCGCATCCACCGCTGGACCTGCCCGTCAGACGAGGTGCCATCGGAGAACAGGACCTGATCGAAGTCCACATCCTGCTCGGTGGGGTTGACGGTGCCGTCGACCTGCCCGAACAGATTGCGCTGGGTCCGCCCGGTCGGGTCGGTGCCGATGGCTTTGCGGAAGCCCCGCTGCACCCACTTCTGTCGCGCGACCCCCCGCACGCCGGACGCCAACACCCGCGCGGCGTGGGACACGATCAGCGGATCGTCGGCGCAGATCTGCAGCAGCAGGTCCCCGCCGGACCAGCGGTCCTCGAGTCGGTCGATCTGCGGGAAAGCCGGCAACTGAGCGAGCCACGAGGGACGCTTGTCCGGCATCCCGATCGCGTCGAACAGCCCGGGGCCGAACCCGATCGTCACCGTGAGCCGCGCCGGGTCCTCGGCGAGCTCGGGTTCGAGGTCCGCGAGTCCGCCTCGCCCCCGGGTGAGCCGGGCGGCGTCCTGGGACCACGCCCGCAGAACCCCCTGGATCTCCGTGCGGGTCGCCCCCGGGACGATGTCGAACGCCACGAACGCGGCATGCGATTGCGGTCGCGTGGTGATGCCGGCCTGGTGCGGGCCGTGGAACGGTTCGGTGGCCGTCCCGACGACTCGCGAGTCGGCGACCGCCTTCCAGTCTCGGATCACCTCGTCGTCGTCGACGACACCTCGCCCCACGTACCCCGCGGCACCGCCGACGACGGTGCCACCGACGACGCCGGCACCCACCGCCGCCGCGACGCCGCCGCCGAGCACCGACCGCCGGGACAGACCGCGACGGTCCTGCTCAGCCATCGTGGCTCGTGCCCCCGCTCATCTCGCCGTGACCGCCGCCGACGTACTCCTCTTCCCCGCCCTGGAAGTCACGGGCGGAGACGGTGACGTCCTGCTCGGCGCCGTCGAACTCGAGGGTGAGGGTGATCTGCTGGCCGGTGGTGATGGGGCGCCCCAGCTCCATGAGCATGATGTGGTTGCCGCCGGGCGCCAGGACGAGCTCGCCGCCGGCGGGGATCACGAAGCCGTCCTCGCGTTCCTGCATCGTCATCCCGCTGCCGCCGGGGACGGTCTCGTGCAGTTCGGCGCTGCCGCCGAGATCGCTCTCGACGCCGATCAGGTGCAGGTCGGCGTCGCCCGGGTTGGTGATGGTGCCGAAGACGCCGGTCATCTCCGTGCCGGTGGCCTTGGCCCATCCGTCGTCGAAGGTCACGGTCATCGGGGCCGTTGAGTCGGCGGCTGAGTCGGCGGTGTCGGCCGCGGCGGCGGGAGTGGCGGCGGGAGTGGCGGCGGTCGTGGTGTCGATGTCGTCGGTCGCGCAGGCGGTGGTGGTGAGGGCGAGCGCGAGTGCGGAGGCCGCGACGAAGGCGGCACGAGTGTGGGTACGCATGGTGTGGGAGTCCTCGTGTGGTGTGTGTGATCGCCCGGCAGCGCGGGGCGCGTACCGGTGCGGGTAGTGGTCACACAGACACGGGCGGCGCGCGGGTTCCCCCGCCGGCCAGGAGGAACCGTCCGTGGGGGGTGTCGGCGTCGTAGGAGGCCAGGAGTCGGGCGACGACGACGAGGTGGGCCGTTTCCACCATGGGCAGCATCCGAGCCGCCAGCCAGGACAGGGTCCCGGAGAGGATCGCGACGAGCGCGAGCGTCATGGCGATCGCTGCCACGTGGGCGCCCAGCATTCCCGGGGTGAGTGGTGCGGCCGCGGAGGATGCGGGGGCGGGGCCGACGCCGTCCATCGCGGCCCGGAGCGCTGCCGGGTCCGTGGCGTGGTGGCCGAGCACACCGGTCGTGCCGGCGGCGCCGTGGGTGTGCCCGGTGGCCAGCACGAGGTGGACGAGTCCCTGCCCCGCGATCAGGCCGGCGGCGGCGGTGAGGACGGGGGTGCGGCGGCGGGCGACGGCGGCGGTCACCACGCCGACCCCGGCGCTCGCGGACGCGACGGCGAGGATCTGGCCCGACGTGGGCGGGCCCGCGAGCGCGCCGACGGCCAGTCCGTGGGCGCTGATGCCGAACACGCCGCTGACCAGCGCCACCACGATGCCCACGACGGCGGTCACCGCGGGCGGGACCTCGGCGCGGAGGCGGTCGGCGGACATGGCTCGATTCTATGCCCCGGGGGGTGTAGCAGGCTATCCGGTGTCACCCTCGGTGGTGGTGACGATGCGGGCGCGCTCCTCGTCGGCCAGCCCGGCGTCGATCCGGGCGAGCATGTGGGGTCGCATCTCGGGCAGGTCGTCGACGTCGAACCAGCGGACGTCGGTGTTCTCCCCGTCGGCCGGGTGCGGGTCGCCGTCCAGGTAGGTGCAGGCGAAGGTGTGGTCGATGTACTGGGCTTGGTCGCCGTTGTCGTAGGTGACCATGCGGGAGACGCCGATGGAGGCGACGCGGTCGACGCGGATGGTCACGGCAGCTTCTTCGTGGGCCTCGCGGACGGCGGCGTCGGCGGGGTGTTCGCCGGGGTCGACGATGCCGGTGACTGGGGTCCACCAGCCGTTGTCGCTGCGCCGGACCAGGAGCACGCGGGCTGCGTCGGGGTCCCGGATGACCGCGGTCGCACCGGCCAGCCACAGCGGGGCGGAGCCCACGTGCCTGCGTAGTTCGAGGACGAAGTCGGGGGTGGCCATGTCCGAGAGCGTATCCGGGGGCCAAAATGGCGGATCCCCCGCCGACCGTGTGGTCGACGGGGGATCGCCGGAGAGCTATCCGGTCGCTGACTCAGTCAGCGGTGGAGGGGGCAGAACCTCAGTTCTGCTCCTCCTCGGGCTCGCACTCATCCTGCTCCATGGAGCCGTTGTCCTTGAGGAAGTCGATAGCCGCCGGCGGCAGGTTGCAGACCAGGCCGACGTTGATCTCGGGGAGCGCCGGGATGTTGACGCCACCGGAGACGGCCAGGCCGACGCCGATGCTGACCGCGGCCAGCGAACCGAGGGCGAGCGCCTCCTCGGTGGAACCGCTGTCGCCCAGCGAACCATCGACGATGATGTCGCCCGAGCCGAAGTCCGAGCCCGTGCCATCGGACGCCGAGTCAGAACCCGTGCCGTCCGAAGCCGAATCCGAACCGGTGCCGTCCGACGCCGAGTCAGAACCGGTGCCAAGCCCATCCGAGCCGGTGCCGTCCGAAGCCGAATCCGAACCGGTGCCAAGCCCATCCGAGCCGGTGCCGTCCGAAGCCGAATCCGAACCGGTGGTGATGTCGTCGAGCGAACCATCGAGGTCATCCGAACCGAAGTCCGAACCGGTGACGATCGAGTCGAGCGAGCCCTCGATGTCATCCGAGCCGGTGCCGTCCGAAGCCGAATCCGAACCGGTGCCGTCCGACGCGGAATCCGAGCCGGTGCCCAGCCCATCCGAACCGGTGCCGTCCGACGCGGAATCCGAGCCGGTGCCCAGCTCATCCGAACCCGTCCCAGCGGACAGCGTGTCGGAACCGGTGCCCAGCTCATCCGAACCCGTACCGGCGGACAGGGTGTCCGAACCGGTGCCCAGCTCATCCGAACCGGTGCCCAGCGAATCGGTGGACAGGGCGGGCAGCTCAGAGGAGCCCGCACCCGAGGAGCCGAGCGCCGCGCCGAGGTCCACGCCCAGGCCGAGCGAGTCGCCCAGGCCGAGGCCCAGGTCGAGGTCGAGGCCAGCGCTCTGCGCGTTTGCGATACCCGGCATGCCGCCGAGCACGAGTCCGGAGGCCGCGATGACGGCCATCATCCGCTTGGAGTTCTTCATAGGAATTGCCTTCCTGTTGTCGTTGACGACGCGGCGATTCGGAATCTCCCCCTGCTCGCCGGCCCGGCACGTGGCCTTGACCACCCGCCGTTCGATCGTGTCATCACCATATCGAGGTAATACTCAGGGCTGTTACACCACGCTCGTATATGACACAGCAACACGCCGACGATGGTCGGTTGGCCAACCTCGCAGCTAAACGCCATAACGGCCATCCCACAGCCGTTCTCGCCGCCCGACCTCGGTATATGCAAAAGTTAAGAAATAAGTACGTATTAACTAAAAGGTAACGAATAGACCATGGGTGAGTTTAATCACATCTTCGGGTAGGGCCGTCGCAGACTCGGGCGAGAGTGGGCGAAGCGAACACAATCCGGCCGAAGTTGAGGTTAACCTCGGATTACCCCCAACCTTCAGGAGCGTCATGGCATCGAGCACCACCGGAGTCCTCTTCCCCACCGATTCCTCCGGGAACCGCTCGACAGGACGGCTGGCCAAGGACGTCGTCGCCGACGCGCTCTCCACCGTGGACCCGGCGGCCTCCGAGCGCGTCCACCGGATCAAGGACTGGCGTAAGGGCTACATCGAGCCCTTCACCGAACTCGTCAGCGCCGGGGTGTCCGACCCGGCGGCCTGGGACGGTGTCGCACGGGCCGCGCTCGAGTCGCTGCAGTCCCGCATGGTCGGGGTACACGACGCGAACGGGGAGACCGTGGAGACCCCGATGTCGGACTACCTCGCCGTCGTCGCCCCCACCAACACCCCGACGACCGACACGATCCAGGGCACGGCGACCCCGGTCCGCGAGCTGTCCATCCCCTTCCGCGGCGAGGAACTGACCGGCGACCTCCTGCGCGCCCGGCTGGACAAGTGGGTCGCGGCCGGTGTGATCGAACCCAGCTGCGCCGACGCCCTGAAGCTCGTCCAGGACAACCCCCAGTGGCTCTCCCTGCCCGGCCGCGCCATGCTCGTCCTGGGCCTCGGCTCGGAGATGGGGCCCGCCCGACGTCTCCTGCAGTGGGGCGCCGACGTGATGGGCGTCGACCTGCCGTCGAGCCCTGCGTGGGATCGCTTCCGCGGCCAGGCCTCGACATTCGCCGGGCGCCTGCACGTCCCCACCGGGCCGGACGGCCGACCCGGCGTCGACCTGCTCACCCAGCTCCCCGAACTCGCGGCATGGGCCAGGGCCGCGGCCCCCGCACCGCTCACCGTCGGCAGCTACTTCTACGCGGACGGCGGAACCCACGTCCAGCTCTCCTCCGCCGCGGACGCCCTCGTCGTCGACCTCCTCCGCGACAACACCGCCAACGCACTCGCCTACCTCGCCACCCCGATGGACACGTTCGTCGTCCCCGCCGACGTGCGGGAGGCCGCCAACGCCGCACTGGCGTCGCGCCGGATCACCGACATCAAGCGACTCGTCGGTTCCGTCGCCCGCGGCAAGGTCTTCGCCCGCAACTACCCCGCGGGCCACGGCCCGGCGATCCACGACGCCCTCGTCCCCCAACAGGGCCCCAACTACACCCTCGCCAAGAGAGTGCAGCGGTGGCGCGCCACCACGGCGTTCGCCGACGGCCACACCGTCTCGGTCAACGTCGCCCCCGCCACCGACACCCACTCGGTGACCAAGAACAAGATCCTCGCCGCCACCTACAAGGGCGCCTACGCCTTCGGCATCGAGATCTTCGCGCCCGACACCTCCGCCGCCCTGCTCGCCGCGCTGATGGTCCACGACCTCAACGTGGGCCGGCCGCAGGTGGACGTGCAATGGCAGCACGAGTCGTCGGGAGCGGCATCCGGCGGATTGTGGCGTCAGCCGTACCTGCCACGGACCGCCCTGCCGGTGGCCGCGCTGATCGGTACCGTCAAGAGGTAGGAGCACGCACCGAACCGCCGTCGGGACACCTGACACCGACCCCTGACACCGAGACATCTAAGGACGCCGCCATGCCGAACCCCTTCGCCAAGGGCTGGAACTACCTCAAGGCCTCGCTGGACAAGTCGGTCGACGACAACGCGGACCCCAAGATCCTCGTGCACCAGGCGATGAACCACGCGCGCGACCAGCACAAGTCGGTGTCCGACCAGGCGGCCGCGGTGATCGGCAACGCCAAGCAGCTCGAGATCGCCATGGGCACCAAGACGCAGCAGCTCGACGAGGTGCAGGGACAGATCCGACAGACCCTGCAGGTGGCCGAGCAGGCGCGCGCGGAGGGCGACACCTCCCGCGCCCAGCAGTTCGACACCCAGGCCGAGCAGCTCGCCGGGCGGCTGGTGGCACTGGAACAGGACCTCGACCACACCAAGCAGCTGCACGGCCAGGCCGTGCAGGCCGCAGAGCAGGCCAAGCAGGCGGTGAAGGAGTCCGAACAGCGGCTGCGCGAGACACTGGCGCAGGAGGATCAGCTGCTCCTGCAGGCCACCCAGGCCGAGATGCAGCACCGGACCACCGAGTCCATGAGCTCCCTGCAGGGCGCCGGCGGCGGCAACTCCCCGACCTTCGACGAGATCCGCGCCAAGATCGAGGGCCGCTACACCACCGCACTGGGCAAGCAGGAGCTAGCCGAGGCGACCGGCGCAACATCGACCGCACAGCTCGACGCCGCCGCGTTCACGCGCGAATCCGAGGGCAAGAGCAAGCTCGAGCAGATCCGCGCCTCGATGGGGCTCGACTCGGGTTCCGACTCCGGTGCCGACCGCCAGCTCACCGGAGGCGAGGGGCAGTCCGGGTCGTCGGCGGGGTCGCCGGCCGCGTCGTCCACCGGCCAGGCCGGGGCGCCCGGCCAGGCGGACCCGGAGGCCCCGAGGGACCCCGACGAGGCGACCGACCAGCCGAGCCCCGAGGACCTCTCCGGGCCCACGCTCCCCCGGGACACCAGGGAGTAGCCCCGGGCTATCGGCGAAGGAGTCGCCATGACCACCACACCCCGGGCCTCCGGATACCTCGCCCCGTCGGGCGCCGTGGTGTTCCCCCGCCGGCTGCCCATGTCCCGTGACCAGGCGTGGGCGGCCGTCACCGATCCGGCCCGCACCGCACGCTGGATCGGGTCGTGGTCGGGCGACCCGGCGTCGGGCACCGTCGAGATGACGATGTCCGCCGAGGAGGGCTCACCCGCGGAGACCGTCGGAGTACTGCGGTGTGAGGCGCCGAACCTCGTCGTCGTCAGGATCGGACCGGACGGCTGGGTGGTCACCGTGCGCATCGAGGGCGGCGACGACGAGGTCACCATCTCCCTGGAACAGGACATCGCGGACGCCGAGTCCGCGTCCGACATCGGTCCCGGGTGGGACTTCTATCTGGACCGGTTGGTCGAGGCCGAGGCGGGCCGTGATCCGGAGGCCCTGCGCTTCTCCCCCGACTACCACCCCGCCCTGGCCGACCACTACCGGGCGTTGCTGCGCGGCTGAGACGGTAGGTCCCGCTGCGGTCTTCGACTGCGCGCCCTCCACCTGTTTTCGCAGTTGAGAGCCTCATGTCGGACCCCCTTGCTAGTGTTTCCCCAATCGAACACACGAGCGATACGGGGTGCGGCACTCGCCCGCCCGAGGGGGTGCACATGCGGGAGGCGACCACCGGGGATGATGCCGGAGCGGTGGCCGGCAGTCCCGCCGTCACCGCCGCCAGCTCCGCGGCCCTGGCCGCGTTGAACGCCGAGAACCGCGCGGCCCGACACCGGACACACCCTCACCACCCACCCCGACGGCCCCCTCGCCCGCTGGCGCCACCACACCAGCGAGAGCGACACCGGGGCTGCGACCGACACCAGGGCCGACCCCGACGCCGACATCCCGCCCCCACGCCGACCCTGGCTCGACCCCCGACCCCAGAGCACCCACTGGTACCGACGCGCTCTGCGCCTGGCCGCCGAACGCAAAGCCAACGCCATGGCCCCACCACCAGACACCCCACCCGACCACCACCACGACCCCGACCCACCGCCCTTCTGACCGGCGGGCGGCGGGCGGCGGGCGGGAAGGAGTCAGCGGTGCTTGAGCAGGACTGCCCGGATCCCCTCGTGGAACCCGTCTCGCAGGCGAACCCGCTGGGCTTCCGTCAGAGTGAACTCGTTGAGCATCTGGCAGGCGAACTGCAACAACGGGCGGTCGATCCCCGGGGGAAGCACGCCGCCCGAGAGGAGATGCGCCTGGTCCCGCTGACTCTCTGTGGCGGCCCGCTCGTACCACCACGTGGCGTACTGCTGGCCCACGTCGAAGGGGGTCTGCTCACCGGACGAGGTCCAGACCTCGTCCGGGAGCGGTACGAACTTCGACCGCAATGGCCGACGATGGGGAGCCATCATCGAGGGGTTCGGCCGGGACGACCCGTTGGAATCCGCACCGGGGTCCGAGGGCTTCTGGACCGAGCCCGCGAACTGCGGGGCGACCCGGGAGGACTGCGCCGGGGGCTGGGTGCCCGGGTGGGCCTCGGCGGCATCGGGGGAAGCCTCGGGGGACGCCTCAGTCCGGCTG
Organism: Dietzia kunjamensis; assembly: GCF_045689975.1. GTDB lineage: Bacteria > Actinomycetota > Actinomycetes > Mycobacteriales > Mycobacteriaceae > Dietzia > Dietzia kunjamensis. Next base: position 2,984,607 of record NZ_CP143297.1, read on the forward strand.
GCCCGCTCGGGCTCGCCCACCTTGTCACGCTTCTCTGCCTTCTCGGGCTTCTCCGCCTTGTCGCTCTGCTTGGCCAGCTGCGCGGGCGACGGCCCCGGGTTCTGTGCACTCTCGGGCTTCGACGACGCGCCGGGCGTGGGGACCTTACCGGCCGTCGGCTGTTCAACTGTTTTCTGGGCGGACTCCCCGGCGTCCGGCGCGGGCGGCTCGGACTCGGCCCGCGCCGCGCACTCCTGCTCATCCGCCGCCAACTCCTCCGCATCGGCGGCGCGTTCCTCCTCGGCGGCCGTCAGGCGGGTCTCGTCGGCCACGGAGGTGGCCGAGGCGCGATCCGAGCGCAGGACGACGTCGGCCATCCCCACCGACTCCTCGGTCTCGTGGGCGTCCTCCCCCGGATGCACCGGAGGCGCCGTCGGGGTCCTGACCTTCGGGGGGATGGGGCCCTCGAGGACCCTGATCTGCATGGCGTCGTGAAAGTCGGTGCGGGGATCGAGCACGGTCGTGGTGTCGCAGGCGTGTCGCAGCGCAGAAGAGATCGAATCCCAGCCGAAACCCACGAGGTGCATACGGACACCGGCGTCCACGGCCACCCGCACGCCGGGGATCATGTCGGCGTCCCCGGTGACCAGGACCATGTCCGAACACTGACCCTTGTAGGCGGCCTGGATCATATCCGCGACGAGGAGGGTGTCGACCGCCTTCTGGGTTCGTCTCTCACCCCACTCGATCAACTGGCCGGCGCGCAGCTGCACGCCCTCGATCACGCGGAGGGTGCGCTGATACCGGTGCGGGCCGGAGTCCGGGATGCCGTCATACCAGTTCTGGCGCTGGACCGGCTGGTCCACCAGACCGTGGGCTACGTGGTCTAAACGGTGCACGACCGTGGCCAGGGATATCTCCAACTGGCCGCGCGCACCCTCCTCCCACGAGTTGTAAAAGCTAGCCAGTAGATACGAGGTATCCACGAGGACCAGAGTTCGTTCAAGCATGATGATCACTACCTGTTCTGATTGTCTACGTTGACTTCCAGCATGCCGCAGGGCGGGCGACCCCGCAGGGTCCGCCGCCGAACCACGTCAGGAGCCCCGATGTCGCAAGCCGTCCCCACCCAGGCTGATCTGAGCGGAAGGGTCGTGCTGGTCACGGGCGCCGCACGCGGCCAGGGTCGCGCACACTGCGAGGCGTTCGCCGCCGCCGGATGTGACGTGATCGCCCTCGACCTGTGCCGGGACATCGAGACGGTCCCCTACCCGATGGCAGATCCGGAGGACCTCGAGGCCACCGCCGAGGCCGTTCGCGCGCTCGGCCGGCGCTGCATCACCGGGGAAGTGGACGTTCGGGACCTTCCCGGCGTGCGTGCAGCCGTCGACGCCGCGGTGGCCGAGCTGGGCGGCCTGGACTTCGTCGTGGCCAATGCCGGGGTCTCGCCCCAGCCCGCCGCGTCCTGGGAGCGGAGCGAGGAGGAGTGGGACACGACGCTCGACATCAATCTCAAGGGCACGTGGGTGACGACGACGGTGGCGATCCCCCACATCCTGACGACCGGGCGCGGCGGCTCAGTGGTCTTGATCAGCTCGATGGTGGGACTGCGGGGCGGCTCCTTCACCGCCAGTTACGGGACGTCCAAGTGGGCCGTGCGCGGACTCGCCAAGGCCCTCGCCGGTGAGCTCGGGTTCTCAGGCGTCCGGTGCAACTCGATCCACCCCGGCAACGTCCGTACGCCGATGATCGAGAACCCGTCGATGATCGCCATGATGTCGGGCGGGCAGGGCACCACGCTCGAGGACACCGCGGAGACCTTCAGCGGCATGAACCAGATGCCGCAGCCGTGGGTCGAGCCGTCGGCGATCGCGTCCATGGCCGTCTACCTGTGCAGCGACGCGGGCGCGGGTATCACCGGCGCCTCCATCCCGATCGACCTGGGTGGCAGCGAGAAGTTCGGCCTCTGAGCCGGCGGCACGGCCGCTGCCACCACCGCCACCCACCCGGCCGACCGGATGAAACGCGGCAGCCCGCCCCTCGAGCGAGGGGCGGGCTGCCGCGGAGATCACCGGGCGATGAACCCGGCGCTCGAGAGGATCAGACCGACTCGGGAGTGCCCGCGGGAGCGGTCGGACGGGGAACACTGATGGTCGAACCGGTGGCGGTCCACACCAGCGACCAGAAGATGTCGACGACCGGCTGGATGGCCTGCAGGAAGATGTCGTTGGCGTTGCTCATGATGTGTCCCCTCGTATTTACTGCTGCGTACTGAGTCGTACTGCGGTATCGGGCGTTCTGTCTGTACCCCACGTAACGCCATCTATGTCGTCACGAACCCGCTCGACGTTACACAACCGTGATGTCCGGCGTGACATCGTCGAACTCCCGCGCAGGCCACGCACGCTTCGGCGCCGGAAAAGAGTCCTCGGCCACACCACGACTGGGCGGTGATCGATCAGCTCACCGCACACCGAAATTGTGACCCACGCAACCGAACGTACCTACGCGACCGTAAGTTACGGTACCGTAGCTTCATGGCCATCACCGACATCCCGGAATTCGCACACCTCTCCGAGTCCGACATCGAAGCCCTCGGCGCGGAGCTCGAGCAGATCCGTCAGGACATCATCGGCTCCCTCGGCGAGCGAGATGCCGCGTACATCCACAATACGATCCGTTTCCAGCGGGGACTCGAGATCGCGGCCCGTGCACTTCTCCTCGTGGGCTCGCGTAACCGCACGGCCTGGGCGATCGGCGCAGGCACCCTCGGTGTCGCCAAGATCGTCGAGAACATGGAACTCGGCCACAACATCATGCACGGGCAGTGGGACTGGATGAACGACCCCGAGATCCACTCCACCACCTGGGAGTGGGACATCGTGGGCACCGCCGAGCACTGGAAGCAGACCCACAACTACATCCACCACAAGTACACCAACATCGTCGGCCTGGACGACGACGTGGGGTACGGCGTTCTCCGGGTGACCCGCGACCAGCGTTGGCACCCCTTCTACTACGGGAACATCGCCTACAACGCGGCCCTCGCGCTGCTGTTCCAATGGGGCGTGGGGATCCAGCACCTCGAGCTGGGCAAGGTCGCCAAGGGTCGTGACGACCGTCGCGAGACCATGAGCAAGCTCTCGCTCTTCGCCAAGAAGGCCGGCCGTCAGCTCGCCAAGGACTACGTCTTCTACCCGCTGCTGTCCGGCAAGGGGTGGAAGTCCACCGCCACCGCCAACCTGGTCGCCAACGGGATCCGCAACGTCTGGACCAACGCGGTGATCTTCTGTGGCCACTTCCCCGACGGTGCCGAGAAGTTCACCAAGAAGGACGTGGAGAACGAGACGCAGGCGGAGTGGTACCTGCGCCAGATGCTCGGCTCCGCCAACATCACCGGCGGTCCGGTCGTCGACTTCATGTCCGGCAACCTGTCGTACCAGATCGAGCACCACATCTACCCGGACATGTCGTCCAACCGGCTCGCGGAGGCGTCCATCCGGGTACGTGAGGTGTGCCGCAAGTACGACCTGCCCTACGTGGCCGGTCCCCTGCCGGTGCAGTACTTCAAGACCTGGCGCACCATCGCCAAGCTGTCGCTGCCCAACCACATGCTGCGCGACACGACCGATGACGCGCCGGAGACCCACTCCGAGCGGATGTTCGCCGACCTACCGAAGCCGCTGCCCGCCGCGGAGGGTCAGCGGGCGGGCCTGAAGACCGCGTTGCAGCACCACCGCGCCACGCGGCGGGCCCGCAAGGTCGCCGCCGTGGCCTGACCAGCGGCCGCAGGATCGACGCCAGGGACGCCCCGGCACCGGAGACCGGTGCCGGGGCGTCCGTGATTCCGACGCCGACGGCCCCGTACGGCGATAGGCTGTCGCTCGAGTCGGCGGGACCCGTCGACGTCCGGCACTACACCGGTCGAGCTGAATGTCCGTGGAACACGACGACGGGAGCCCCCATGGAGGACCGGCGCATGCTCATCGCCGATTCCGCGATCGAGGTCGTGGCGAGGGACGGGGTCCGTGCCCTCACCCATCGCGCCGTGGACTCGGAGGCGGGATTGCCCTCGGGCTCCACCTCCTACTACTGCCGCACCCGCGCGCAGCTGCTCACCCTCACCGTCGACCGGCTCACCTCGCTGCTGAGGGGGTTCGTCGAGGTCTCGGGGATCCAGGAACTGGCGTCCTCCGACGCCGACGACGTGCTGGGGATGCTCACGCGCATGGTCGACGGACTGTTGGCCGACTACCGCGGTGAGCTGGCGGCCAGGTCGGCGTTGATCGTCGAACTCGCCGGCAAGGAGGACACCACGGACCTCGTGGCCGCACTGCTCGATCCGAGCGACCTCGTGGGCGCGCTCGACGCCGCCGGGCTACGCGACCCGGCCACCGCCGCCCTGGACCTGTTGACCGTGTACGAGGGCCTGCTGTGGGAGCGCACGGTCGGCAGGCTGGCCGGCGTCGAGGTCGACCACAAGCACGACGCCGAGGTGCTGGGCGCGGTGCTCGCCCGCCACGAGCACCGCGGTCCCCGCAACCTCTTCGGCCTCCGCCGCTAGCGCGGGCGCCACCCTCGCGGGCGTCACCCGCGCGCGGCACCCGCGGCTAGTCCGAGATCGCCTCGAGCGGGTCGGTCTTGGCGGCCCGGTGCGCGGGCCACAACGACGCGAGGACCCCGACGACCGCCGAGGCCGCCAGCACGACGCCGATGCTGCCCCACGGGATCGTCGTCTCCGTCAGTCCGCTGTCCGCGAGCACGGTGACGAACGCCCAGCCGAGGTAGACGCCCACCGCCGCGCCGATCAACGCGCCGAACACGGCGATCTGCGTGGACTCGAGGTTGATCGTGCGGCGGACCTGCGAGCGCTGCATGCCCACCGCGCGGAGCATCCCGATCTCGGTGCGACGCTCGATCACCGACAGGGCGAGGGTGTTGACGATGCCCAGGACCGCGATGACCAGGGCCAGCCCCAGCAGCGCGTAGATGATCGTCAACAGCTGGTCGATCCCGCCGGTCTGGGTGTCGATGTACTGCTGCTTGCTCTGGACCGTCGCGATGGGGATCTCGGTGAGCTCGTCGGTCACCGCCGCGAGGACCTCGTCCTCGCTCACCCCGTCATCCGCCGCGACGAGCACGTTGAAGGTCGACCGCAGGTTCTCCGGCACCAGGCGTTCGTAGACGTCCATCCCGGTGTAGAACTGCCCGAGGATCTGGGAGTCCTCGTAGATCCCGGTGACCCGGAGGGTGCTCTCACTGCCGTCGGGCGCGACGAGCGGCACGGAGGCGCCCATCGTCCACCCCTTGTCCCTGGCGACGGTCCGGGACACGACGAGCGAGTCGGGGCCGGGGTCGAGCGAACCGTCGACCACGGTGGCGTCGATCATCTCGCCGACGGGCCCGCCGGCGGCGGACAGCGCCTGCGGTTCCCCGGCGAGCTGGGCGAACGCGAACGCCAGCCAGGCCACGTCACCGACCTCGTCGACGTCGGCGATCTGCTGCTCGATGCCGCCGGGCAGCGGGGTCGGCGGGCCCTGGGACGCCACGCCCTGGACCACGACGTCGGCGTTGATGTCCTGGTCGATGACGCCGCTGACGCTCTCCTTCGTGGTGGCGCCGAGGGTTCCGAACGCCGCCACCAGGGTCAGTCCCAGCGTGAGCGCGAACGCGGTCGCGGCGGTCCGGCGGGTATTGCGTCCGGCGTTGGTGGCGGCGAGCTTGCCGACCGCGCCGAACGGTGCGCCGATCACCCTGCCGATGCCACCGGCGATCGGTTTGGCGAGCGCGGGCATCACCAGGAAACTGCCGATGATCAGCGCGGCCGCACCGACACCGACCGTGATCGCACCGTCCCGCGTCGTCTCCTGCCAGGTACCTATCACCGCGAGCATGAGGCCGCTCACCACGGCGAACAGGCCGACGGCGGTGCGCCATCCGCCGCCGGCCTCGGTGGTGGCCGAGCCGACTCGCATGCCCTGCACCGGGGCGACGCGTCCGGCGCGTCGGGCGGGCGCCCAGGCGGAGAAGACGGTGACGACGAAGCCCAACACCAGCGGGGTGATGACCGACATCGGGGTGAGCGAGAGGGCTCCGGACGGAATGCCCAGGTCGAAGGCCTCGAGCGCCACGAAGATCAGCTGGGCCAGGCCGAAGCCCACCACCACGCCGATCCCGGAGCCGACGAGCCCGGTGACGGCGGCCTCCGCCATCACCGACCGGGTGAGCTGCCCGCGGGAGGCGCCAATCGCGCGCAGCAGGGCGAGCTCCCGCAGCCGCTGGGCGACGAGCATGGAGAAGGTGTTGTAGATGATGAACGTGCCGACCAGCAGCGCGATCAGCCCGAACGCGACGAAGAAGTAGTTGATGAAGTCGAGGACGGTCGACAGTTGCTCGGACAGTCGCTCCTTGATCTCCTCGCCGGTCCGGACCTCGTAGTCGGGGAACTCGGCCGCGATGGTGTCGCGGACCTCCTCCTGACTCACGCCCGGTTCCGCGCGGACGGAGACGTTGGAGGCGTTCTCGCCGTCGGTGAACAGGGCGCGGGCGCGTTCCTCGGAGAACCCGACGCCCACGTACCCGCCGATGTCGGTCTCGTTGGCGTAGGCACCCACGACGGTCACGTCGAGGACGCCCTGCCCGGTGGTGTAGACCTCGGCGGTGTCGCCGACGGCGAGGCCGGCGGCGGTGAGCACGGTCTCGGGGAGGACGACCTCGTCGTCGGCGGCGGGGGCGCGGCCGTCCGTGATCCAGCTGCTCTCGCCGACCGCGTCGTCGGGATCGATCCAGGCAAGGCCCTCGGACGGCGCGCCGCCGGACTGGTACGGGGTGCCGTCGGCGTTGAACAGCACCACGGTGCCGGACACGCCGGGCATGGCCGCCTCGACGCCCGGCAGGTCGAGCACCTGCTCGGCCACCTCGAACGGCACGCCCGCCCCGCGGGGGTCCTCGGGTTCGATCATCGCGGCGAGGTCCGCGGTGCCCTGGTCGAGCAGTCCGTCGAAGGTGCTCTTGAGGGTGGAGGTGAAGACCAGCGAACCGGTGACGAACGCGGTGCCCAGGACCACCGCCAGCACGGACAGCACCAGGCGGAGTTTGTGGGCGGCGATGTTGCGCAGGGAGACGCGCAGCATCGGGCGCGTGTGGCGCGGGGTGTGGGCGGACTCGTGTCGCCCCCCGCCGGCGGGTCCGGCGTGCCCGGAGGCGTGCCTGGCCGCCATCACCGCTCCTCGAGGGCGCCCATAGCCGCCAGGATCTCGTCGGCGGTGGGGTGGGCGAGCTCGCGGACGACCCGGCCGTCGGCGAGCAGCAGGACACGGTCGGCGTAGGTGGCGGCGCGCGGGTCGTGGGTGACGATCACGACGGTCTGACCGAAGTCGTCTGCGGCGCTGCGCAGGATGGCCAGGACCTCGGCCGAGGAGGTGGAGTCGAGGTTGCCGGTGGGCTCGTCACCGAACAGGATGTCCGGGCGTCCGACCAGGGCGCGGGCGCACGCCACCCGCTGCTGCTGGCCGCCGGACAGTTCGGACGGCCGGTGCGAGAGCCGGTCGGCGATCCCCAGCCGGCCGATCACCTCGTCGAACCAGGCCCGGTCGATGCCGTGGCCGGCGATGTCCTGGGGCAGCGTGATGTTCTCCTCGGCCGTCAGGGTCGGGACGAGGTTGAAGGACTGGAACACGAATCCGATGCGGTCGCGTCGCAGCGCCGTCAATTCCTTGTCCGCCAGCCCCACGATCTCGGTATCGCCGATCCGCACCGACCCGGAGGTCGGCCGGTCCAGTCCCGCCATGCAGTGCATGAGGGTCGACTTGCCCGAGCCGGAGGGGCCCATGATCGCCGTGAACCGTCCGCGTTCGAAGGTCGCGCTGACGTGGTCGAGTGCACGGACCTCGGTCTCGCCCTCCCCGTAGGTCATGACGAGGTCGGTGGCGACGGCGGCCGCGGAGTGCGGTTCGCCGTCGTGTTGGTGGGTCTCGGCCTGGGTGGTCATGTGCTCCCTCGGATCATGGTGGTCGATCTAAAGCTTGCAGGAATTCGGAGCGGAAGCCGATGGGGGATTGCCCGGGTGTCCACCCTGATCCTGCTCACGGGTCCAGGCGTCGAGGGTCCGCCGGGTGGCGAACTCGCGATTCTCACCGGAGACGGGGTCGGTGAAGGCGATCGACTCGGCCAGCAACTGCAGTGGTGTCGAGAAGTCGCCGGGGGCAACGTCGAGCACACGGGGGTAGAGGTCGTCGCCGAGTATCGGGGTCCCGAGGGCGTTCATGTGCACGCGCAGCTGGTGGGTGCGGCCGGTGGTGGGTTCCAGCCGGTAGAGCCCGATCCGCCCGGCCCCGTCGCCCCGGGTGCCCAGGAGGGTGATGCGCGTGTGGGCGTCGGGCTCCCCGTCGACCTCGGCCGCCTGCAGGACGCCGCGGGTCTTGACGATCCGGCTGGACCGCTGCCGTTCGGTGGGAACCCCGTCGGGGGCGGTCGCGACCGCCAGGTAGGTCTTGGTGACCCGGCGGGCGGCGAAGAGTTCCTGGTAGGCGCCGCGGTGCGCGGGAGCGACGGTGAAGACCAGGACGCCGGCGGTGAGCCGGTCGAGGCGGTGGGCGGGCGCGAGGTCGTCCAGCGCGAGATCGCGCCGGAGCCGGACGAGTGCGGTCTCGGTGACGTGCCCCGCGCGGGGGGTCGTGGCGAGGTAGTGGGGTTTGTCGACGACGACGAGGCGGTCGTCCGCGTGCAGGACCTCGACCTCAAACGGGACCGGGATCTCGGGCTCCGGCGTCCGGTACATCCACACGTCCATCCCCCGGTGCCGCCGGGTGGCGGCGGTGACCGGTGCCCCGTCGGCGGTGACGACCTGCCCCGCCTCGAGGGCCACGGTGAGCTCGGCGAGCCGGTCGGGGAAGCGTCGGCGCAACTCCTCGGGGATGCTGCGAGGCCCCTGTCCGGGGTCGGCCAGCCGGATCCGGACCGGGTCGACACCGTTCCGCAACGGGAGGGGCCGCCCACGGCGTCTCGAGCTGGACATGTCCACGAGCCTAGTCGGTGGGCTACACTCACTCGAGCACCATCTGTCCCTCGCGTCACTGCGAGAACCAGCATCTTGAGAACTCGGGAGTGCCCATGATCGACGTCGTCGTCGACTTCTTCCTCTTCGGCCCGGGCCGCGTCGTCCTCCCGGCGTTCCAGGGGAGTTTCAACATGGCCTACCCGGCCAACGCCCCGTTCCCGGACCAGCTCTAGACGGCCCACTCCCAAACCGCGATCCGGTGTCGTATCCCGGCGGTAGGGTCGGGGTCATGGCTTCCCTCGAGAACACCGTTGTCGTCGGCGTCGACGGCTCCGCCGCCTCCACCGGTGCGGTCGCGTACGCCGCCAACACCGCCGCCACCCGCCGCGTCCCGCTGCTCCTCGTGACCAGCTACACGATGCCGGCCGCGATGTTCGCCGAGGGGATGATCCCTCCGCAGCCCGTCTACGACGAGCTGGAGCGGGAGTGCACGCCCATCATCGAGAAGGCCCGTGAGACCGCGGCCAAGGTGGCGCCCGGCATCGAGGTGTCGCACGCGATCGTCGAGGGCAACCCCGCGCAGGTGCTCATTGACTACTCGCGCAAGGCCAAGCTCATCGTCCTGGGTTCCCGCGGCCTGGGCGGGATCAAGGGCATGGTGCTCGGCTCGGTGTCGGCGGCGGTGGCCAGCCACGCGTTCTGCCCGGTCGTGGTGACCCGGGAGGACACGGACGACCTGAACCGCAGCGGCCCGGTCGTCGTGGGGATCGACGGCTCCGAGGTCAGCGCCAAGGCCACCGAGTGGGCGTTCGCCGAGGCCTCCGCGCGGTCCGCCCCCCTCGTCGCCGTGCACACCTGGATGGATCCGCAGGTGCAGGCCGCGGCGGCCGGGATCTCCCTCACCGAGGATGACTGGAAGGAACTCGAGCAGCAGCAGCTCCAGACGCTGTCGGAGCGGCTGGCGGGATTCTCGGACCGGTACCCCGATGTCGAGGTGCAGCGGCTCGTCACGCGCGATCGCGCGGTCCGGGCACTCGTCGAGCAGGCCGAGAACGCCCAGCTCGTCGTCGTCGGCTCCCACGGGCGGGGCGGGTTCACGGGCATGGTCCTCGGCTCCACCTCCCGGGCGCTCCTGCAGGCGGCCCCGTGCCCGGTAATGGTCGTCCGCCCGGAATCGCACTCATGAGCAGCGAGGACAACGTTCAGGTTCGGCGTGACACCGCCGCCGGGCGATTCGAGATCCTCGTCGACGACGTGGTGGCGGGTTTCGCCGACTATTCCGACGGCACGGACGGCGTCCGGGAGTTCCCCCACACGGTGGTCGCGTCCGAATTCGGTGGGCGCGGTCTCGCCGGGACGCTGGTCGGTGAGGCGCTGCAGGTGACCCGGGAGGAGGGACTGCGGATGCGTCCGTCGTGTTCGTTCGTCGCGGGATACATCCAGAAGCACCCGGAGGCCGCGGAGATCGCCTGAGGCCGCGGGCGGGTGGCCCGGCGGGCACGAACCGGTAACGAGTGAGCGACGTTTAACGCCACCGTGCGCCCTACCGGAAGCTTTCGTGTCGGTGTCGTGTTCTCCTGAGAGAGCGGCCCGTCCCGGGCCGAGTACGACTCTCGGGAAAGGACAACCACAATGTTGTGGAGCATCATCTCCTGGATCATCGTCGGTGGCCTCGCTGGCTGGATCGCGTCCATGATCATGGGCAAGAACGCACAGATGGGCCTCGTCGCCAACGTTCTCGCCGGCGTGGTCGGCGCATTCGTCGTCGGCTTCCTCGTCTCACTCTTCACGAGCGGCGGTGGCATGCCCGAGGCCTTCTCCATCTGGGGCTTCGTCGCCGCCATCATCGGCGCCTGCCTGCTGATCTTCGTGATCTCGGCCATCAAGGGCCGCGGACGCACGAAGGTCTGACCCGGGCGCGAGACGCCAGAGACACCACATCATCCGGACGGCCCGGCCCCTCGTCGGGTTCGGGCCGTCCGTCCTGCATCACCCTGAACGGAAGGAGCCCGACATGGGACTGTTCGACAAGGCGAAGGATTTCGCGGGAAAGAACCCGGACAAGGTGGACTCGGTACTCGACAAGGCCGGTGACGCGTTCGACCAGCGCACCGACGGTAAGTACGCCGAGCACACCGACACGGCCCAGGAGAAGGCCGGCGACTACCTCACCGGCGGCACCGCGGACTCGCCCGACAACCCGCCTTCCGAGGGCGAGCAGCCCCCTGCCTGACCGTCTACCGCACCGCCGAACCGTGGGGCCGGTGTCCGCAGCGCGCGGCACCGGCCCCGTGGTGTCGGAGGTCACTGCCGATAGTGTGTACCCCGTGACGAGCACACGGTCGACCAAGCCCGGGCCGCGGGAGCGGCTCCTGGCGACGGCGACCCGTCTGTTCTCCACCGACGGGATCCGTGCGGTCGGGATCGACCGGATCCTGCGGGAGGCCGGGGTGGCCAAAGCAAGCCTCTACAACACCTACGGGTCCAAGGACGAGCTCGTCGTGGCCTACCTTCGGTCGGTCGCCGAACGGGACCGTGACCTGTGGCGGCGTCGCGCCGACCTCGCCCCGGATGTCCGGGGCCGCATCCTGGCGCTGTTCGACATCGTCCGCGAACAGGTCGAGCCCGCCATGCCCGGGTCCTGCCACCTCGCGGCGGCGATCGAGTTCCCCAGCCCGGCGACGGACGGCGAGCGCGCCATCCGCGCCGCCGTGGCCGATCAGCGGCAGTGGGTCGCCGAGACCCTGCGCTCCGAGCTCGCCGGCATGGGCCTCGAGGATCCGGACAACATCACCGACCTGGCAGACCGGTTGGCGCTCCTCCACGACGGCTCGGTGACCGCCGCGATGCTCGGTGAGGTCCGGACCACCGCGATGACCGCCCGCAGCATGGCCGAGCTCATCCTGGGGATGGTCACCGACCCGACGTGATCCCCACTGCACTTGATCCCCACTGAGCGATGGGTCAGCCGGCCACCCGCGGTGCGGTGAGCTCGGCGATCCGCTGGGCCGTCGTCGGGTCATCCTGCGTGGACTGCACGGCCAGCACCCGGGCGTCGCGGGACAGGACCACCAGCGCACCGCCCAGGCCCACCGTACGGCCGCCGCTCCAGCCTCCCTCCGCCCGTGAGGGTTCGGCCTCGTCGGAGGGCGCCGACTCCTCCACCAGCTCAGCCGCCCGCTCCGGGGACGCGACCGAATACACGGTGGTCGTGAGCTGCACCTCGCCGTCTGAGTCGTAGAAGAAGCAGGCCGCGGGCTCCACGCCGTCGTCGATCCGCACGTCGGTGACCGGCTGGCCGCTGTGCCGTGTGACCTCGTCGGTGGACAGGTACGGGCACTCGGCATCGGCGACAGGTTCGACGGGCGGCAGTTCCGGCTCGGTCGTCTCGGGCGGGGCGGTCCGGATGGTGCCCATCTCAGGGGCCGGCCCGGAGCCGCCGCCGCACCCGGCGAGAGCACCGAGCAGGACCGCCGACACCGCGACGAGGGCTGGGGAGACGGGTTTGTGCATACCGCCAGGATAGATGCCGCGTCGGTCAGTACTGTTGACCGTGGCGGTGCGGCTGACCGCCCGACACGGCGACGGCACCGGGAGGTGGGAGATGAGCGACTCCACCGGCATCGCGCCGGGCGCCGATCGCGCGGAGGACCGCCGCCGCGACCTGCGCGGTGCGATCTCCGCCGCCGCGGTCGATCTGGTCATCGAGCGGGGACTCGACGCGGTGACGGTCGACGAGATCGCCCGAGCCGCCAACGTGTCGCGGCGGACGTTCTTCAACTACTTCCCGTCCAAGGCCGCCGCGTGCATCCCCGACACTCCCCCCGCCGGTCGCGACGCGGTGAGGGAGTTCCTCACCGACCGAAGCGTGTCCACCATGACCGCCCTCTCACGGCTCATGTGGCACCAGGTGTCCAACGCACGGCGACAGAGCCGGGCCTTTGACCGATTCCACGACATGTGGCGCAGGGAGGCGAGCGTCCGGACCCAGGTCTACGAGATCCTGGCGTGCAACGAGAAGGAGCTGGCGGCCCTGGTGGCGCGCCGGGAGGGGCGGGAACCGGACTCGGTGGAGGCCGCGACGGTGGCGGCCGCGTCGATCGCGATCCTCCGCATCGCCGTGGAACGGTGGCGCACCGACGAGCCCGGATCCCTGCTCGAATACCGCATCCGGGAATCGTTCGATGCCATCCGGGGCTCGGTGACCGAGCCGACCGACGTCACCAGAGGCCCGGCTGCCCCCGACGGCGCCGTGCCCGGTTAGAAAGCGCTGCCGAGCGTCCGGACCAGGCGGTCACCCATGCGTTGGTAGGCGCGCGCCTCGCGGCCCGCGGCACCGGGCAGCACCGAGCAGGTGCGCGGCCGCCACACCGTCCGGACGGTGACGGTGACCTCGTCCGTCCCGGGGCGCAGGTCGAGGTGGCAGCGGTGCTCGGCCACCGCGGTGTTGCCCTCGAGGGTGCCGACGACGACGCCCTGCCGGAGCGACTCGTCGATCAGGTCGACCAGTCGGCAGGGTCCACGCATCGGCCCGTCGAGCACGACGAGGTCCGATGCCAGGGGCGGCTCCGCCGGGGCCGTCCTGATCCCCGCACGGGCGTGGGCTGCCAGACTCAGCAGATCGTCGGCGGCCCCGTCGAACAGAGCGACGCCCTCGCCGAGCACGGCGCGGGCGATGACCTCCCTCCACCCCCCGGGAGGTCTCCCGTGTTCGTGCAGATCCGAACGCCGGTAGCCGAGTGCGGGCCCCGGCAGCGGCTGCGCGTCCCGCCCGCGTCTCGCTTCCACACCCGGCAGTGTCGCAGAGCGAGATGAGCGGGCCGCGCACGCGCGGTGAACGCCGGACGTCGGGGTCATGGCCGTGGGGCCGACCCGTAGGATCGGGCCATGCGATCGCAGCGACCCCGTCCGGCGAGCGGACGCCGTCTCGCCGGAGGGTTCGCCGCCCTGGCGGCCACGGTGGCTGTCGCCGGATGCACTGCCACCGGCCCCGGTTCGGGTGACGCGGGCCCGCCGAGACTCACCCCGAATCCCCGGCACGACGTCGCCGCCGAGATGGTCGAGGGTCGGCCCGCGCCCGAGGAACGACTCAACGCCTGCGATCTCCTCGACCTGACCACCGAGGAGATCATCGACCTCACCGGTGCCGACATGCCGGAGGTCGCTCCGACCGGTTCCGGCGACTTGGGGCTGCTGTGCACCTACGGCGGCCCGGGGTCACCCGAGAGGTACGAAGCCGGACTGGCGGGCACCAGTACGACCGACGCCGAGGCGACGGACACCGACGCCGCCGAGGTCCCGGATACGGGATCGGCGGACACGGAAGTTACTGAGGGCACGGAAGGTACGGAGGGCACGGGTGCGGAGACCACGGCCGACGAGTCGGCGACGACCTCGGCGACCACGGCGACGACCACCCCGCCGGCCTTCGATCCGGACGTCGTCCCCGACACCGTTGCCGCCGGGGTCGTCACGCCCCGCGACGGTGCCCGGGCCGCGCTCGCGGGTCAGGCCACACTGCTGGGCGCCAGGTACGCCTGCTCGGAGATCCGCGGACCGGGTGCCGCGGAGGCCGGCCTGACGGCCCCGGGCGAGCCCGGGGCACCCGCCGCGGTCGGCCCACGGCCCGCCACGTTGTACATCGACTGCGTGGCGGCGCCCACCGGCGGCGGCGTCGAGGTCCACACGATCCTCGTCTCCGCCGACGAGCTGTGGCACATCACCATGCTCAGACCCGAGACGCCGAGGTCACCACAGGCCGAGTCGTCGGCGCTGGCCGGACTGCACCGCGTGGCACAGGAGATCATCGGCTAGAGGTGGGCCGAAATGACGGGAACGGCGCCGGAGCCCCTCAGCATCCGACGCCGTCCCACCATCTGGCAGATCGCGTACGATCCGGCCTCCACGCTGCCTTTCGGCTGCGGGTCGGCACCCCCCCAGGTGCCCCGGTCGGCAAGACCGGCCCCTCGTTACGTGAAGTCGCAGCCCCTCAGCAACCACTTCACTTCGCCACCCACCCCTCGGCGGTGACTGAGATGACCCTATGTTGCAGCTGCCGTTCGATCAAGCCCATGATCAGGCGTTTCTCCGCTGACTTTCGCTCAACGACGGAAGCCGCATGGATCTACCAGCGGTTCTCCCCGCGGCGATACCAACGAACATTGGAAAGGTGCCCGGCCGGGTCGGTGCGCGTCCCCCGCGGAGCGGGCACCCACCGTGATCCCCGCCCGCGCTCGGAGATGTACAGGCCGGGCACCTGCTATGTACTGTTACTGATGTTACTTATGTGGCGCGTGGGGTTGGTCGTCCGTCCTCGCGCGGCCCCCGCTGTCGCCGCCCGTCGCGGTACCCGCTTTCGAGGAGAACGATGTCGCGCCGCACCCGGTCCTTCGCAACGCTTCTGGCCACGGCCGGCCTCGTCGTCGTCGGCCTCTCCCCCGCCGCCTCCGCGCAGTCACTCCTCGGCCCCACCGGATCCACCGGCTCGGTCGGTGCGCTCGGACTCGAGTCCGCACCACTGCCCGCGGTCGGCGGATCGACCGGCGTGCTCACCATGCCCGTCCCCGCCGTGGGACGGACCACGGCGGAAACCGGGGTGGCCTCCGTCTATCCCACCTCGGGCGAGACGGTGGGCGTCGCGCAACCGGTGATGATCCGGTTCGACCAGCCCGTCGCCGACCGTGCCCGCGCCGAGGCGTCGGTGGGAGTCCGCACGGCGCCCGCCGTGGACGGCAAGTTCTACTGGGTCGGCGACTCGGAACTGCGCTGGCGACCACACGAGTTCTGGCCCGCGGGCACCTCCGTCACCGTGTGGGCCGGAGGGCGTGAGACCGTCTTCCGCACCGGCGACGCGGTGATCTCGACCTATGACGACGCCACCCACACCGTCACCGTCACCCGCAACGGCCAGGTGGTGCGCACCATGAAGGCCTCCGCCGGCCGCGACGCCTACGCCACCCACTACGGCGTCTACTACAACGGCTGGCGCGCCCGCGAGGTGCGCATGGACTCGGAGACCTGGGGACTGTCCCGAACCGCCGGCGGGTACGACACGACCGTCGAGAACGGCGTGCGACTGAGCTACGACGGCATCTTCATCCACTCGGCGCCGTGGTCGGTCGCCGACCAGGGCGTCCGCAACGTCTCGCACGGCTGCATCAACGTCAGCCCCGAGGACGCGGCCTGGTACTTCGACAACACCCGCAACGGCGACCCGTTCATCGTCACCGGCGGCCCCGGCCGACCGTTCGGCGCGTTCGACGGTCAGGGCGACTGGAACTACTGACCGCGGGCGGCCGCGGGCCGCCGCTCCGAAACACTTCGGTTGTGACGCACGATATATCCGGGTAGAAGTCTGTCGTAACGCTTAGAGAATCCCTCGCCGTCCTCAGGAGCCCCTCACATGACCCGTTCCTCCCGCCCCTCGGTGGCCGCCGCGGTCCTCGCCGCGATCGCGCTCCTCATGGGGGTGTCGGTCGGCGCGGGCACCGCCCCGACCGCCGAGGCCCAGTCCGTCATGCCGCTGAGCCCTCCCGGGGTGCCGCAGCTCGAGAACGCGCCCCTGTACACGCCGGCCATCCCGGGCGTCGCCGCGATGCCCGTACTGACCTACCCGGTCATCGGGCCCGCGCGGCCGACGCCCGAGTACGGCAACGTCGACATCTTCCCCACCCCGAACGAGATCGTGGGCGTGGCACAGCCGGTCATGTTCTTCTTCGACCGCCCCATCCGCGACCGGGCGCGGGCCGAGGCCACGATCGGCATCCGCACCGAGCCGGCGGTCCCGGGCAAGTTCTACTGGGTGAACGACCGCGAGGTGCGCTGGCGGCCCCACGAGTTCTGGCCGGTCAACACCTCCGTGACCGTGTGGGCCGGTGGCAAGCGTCAGCAGTCGTTCCGGACCGGCGACGCCGTGATCGCCGTGTTCGACGACCGCACCAAGCTCGTCACGGTCACCCGCAACGGCCAGCACATCCGCACCATGCGAGCCTCCGCCGGACGGCCCGGCTGGGAGACCTACAACGGCACCTACTACACCGGCCAGCGCGGCCGTGAGGTCCGCATGAACTCGGAGACGTTCGGTCTGCGCATCGAGGACGGCGGGTACAACTCGATCATCAACGACGCCGTCCGGCTCTCCTACGACGGCATCTACATCCACTCCGCACCCTGGTCGGTCGCCGACCAGGGTGTCCGGAACGTCTCCCACGGCTGCATC
Organism: Dietzia kunjamensis; assembly: GCF_045689975.1. GTDB lineage: Bacteria > Actinomycetota > Actinomycetes > Mycobacteriales > Mycobacteriaceae > Dietzia > Dietzia kunjamensis. The sequence goes on from NZ_CP143297.1 coordinate 3,001,802, forward strand.
AACGTCAGCCCCGCCGACGCCCGCTGGTACTACGACACCAGCCGCAACGGCGACCCGTTCATCGTCAAGAACGGGCCCGGCCGCCCGTTCGGCGCGTTCGACGGCCAGGGCGACTGGAACTACTGACGCCCGCTCGCCGGCGGCGCGGTCACCGGGGCGGAACGGGCGCGAGCACGCCCAGCAGCTGATCCGCGGGAACGCAGCGCGGCGGCGGGGCGGCCGGCTCGACACCACCCGGGCCCCGCGGCCCGCCGAGGGCGTCGATCACCAGGTCCACCGCTCGAGGCGACGCCAGCACGGTCAGGTGCCCCGAGCGGTCGACCTCGCAGCCGTCCTGCAGCCGCACCACGTCCAGGTCCACGAAGTCCGGCACCTCCGGCGCCACCACCGGCCCGGTGAGCTCGTCGTAGTCCGAGGACACCGCCACGTAGCGCACGCCGCGCGCGAACGGGACGCCGTCCTCGCCCAGCCACGCGAGCGTCGCCTCGGCGTCCTGCCGCGCGGTGTCGGGTGACAGCACGCCGAGCAGATCGGTGACGAACTCGGGCGGCCCGTCGCCCGACCGGGCGGGATCGGCGCCCAGCGTGACGACGGTGCGCACGGCGTCGGCCCGGGCGGTCGCGGTGACGTAGGAGGCGATGATCGCGCCCTGCGAGTGCCCCACCAGGTCCACCTCGGCGGCCCCGGTGAGCGCACGCACCCGGTCGATCTCTGCGGCGAGCTGCGGCGCGGAGGCGCCGGTGAGCGAGTCGACGCCGCCCACAGACCCGGGGGCGCCGCCGGGTCCGGGTGGCGCGCCCACGGTGGGGGCCCACACGCAGTAGCCCTCGGCGGCCAGTGCGGCGCCGAGGGTGGCCCACGAGTTCCCGCCGTTGAGCCCGGTGCCGTGCACGAGGATCACCGGCGCGGGGCGCTGCGCCGTCGGCCGGCAGTCGTCCCGGTTGATCCCGGGCGGATCGGCCAGGCCGTGGGTGAGTTGGTACGCCGCGCCGTCCCACCACCGCCACGGGACCTGGTCCGTGGTGGGTGCGGGAGCGGCCGCCGCCGTGGGCGCGGCAGCCGCGGGGACGGGGGCGACGACGACGAGGGCTGCCGCCGCGAGCAGTCCCGCGATCCCGGTCCGGTTCACGATCCCGGCGGCGGGGGGATCGGTCCCAGGTACGGGGCTACGGCCTCACACCGCGGTTCACGAGTATCGGCGGGGTCGAGGGCGCCCAGCACGAAGTCCGCGGTCCGGGGATCCGAGGCGATGGCCAGGTGCTCGGCCCTGTTCTGCTCGCACCCGTCCTGGATGGTGATGTTGGTGGCCTGCGGGCCCTCGACCACACCGGAGGTGTACGGCTGGACCAGCTGGTCGTACCGGGTCACGAGGTTGAGGTAGGTCACGCCCGGCGCATAGGGGGTGCCACCCGACCACAGGAGTTCGAGCGTCTCCGACCCGGCGGCCATCTGGCCGAGGGACGGAGCGATCTCGACCGCACGTCCGCGGTCCCCGCTGGCCAGGGCGGTGCCGATCGCCCCGGACCCGGTCCCGCGGGAGCCGTGCCACAGCGGGGCTATCGCGGCGACGGTGTTCACCTTGCCGGGTCGGCCGACCTTGGCGACCAGGCCGGAGACGAGCGTCCCCTGCGAGTGCCCGATGAGGTCCACCTGCTCGGCCCCGGTCGAGGCGAGGACGCGGTCGACGAACTCGCCGACCTGCGGCACCGATACCTCCGTGATGTCCGACAAGCCGCCCAGGAGACTGACCGGCCACGGCTGACCGGGCAACGCCCCGTAGGTGAGCGTGTAGACGCAGTAGCCCTCGTTGTGCAGCAGCGGCCCGTAGGTGGCCCAGTTGGTGACCGCGCCACCGGAGGTGCCGTGGACCAACACGACCGGGCGCGGCTTGTCGGCGGTGGGGCGGCACGACCAGTCGTTGGCCCCGGGCAGCTCCGCCCCCGGGGCCGTGAGCGCCTGGGCGGCCCCGGCGAAGAAGGAGTACGGCACCGGCAGCGGTGCCCGTGTCGACGGGTCGGTGGCGTTCGCGGCGCCCGCGCCCGTCACCGCGAGAAGGGCGGCGGCGGTGACGGCCAAGGCGGCCCGCAGGGTTCTCATGTGCTCATTAAGCCACGCCCGGTGATCATCGGGAGGTCCTTCGCGTACACGAGTCCCGGCGCCGCCGCCACGACCGCCTCCACCGAGTTGACCAGTCGCATCGCGGTGACGAGCATGCCGGAGACGTTGTGGTCGCCGTGCTCGGCGTGGTGGCCGAACTCCACCCGCATCGCGGGCTCGCCGGCGATCTCGATGCGGTAGCAGCCGTCGCCGTGGTCGGGTCGCGGCCAGTCGGGGGCCTGGTCGTGGGCGGTGCGGGTGACGTGCTCCAGGACGATGCGGTCCTCGCCGTCGACCTGCCCCACCACCTCGAACCGCAGCGCCGCCTGCGTCCCCGCCGGGACCTCGCACGCCAGCAGGGTCAGGTCGCGGTCCGCAGGCAGTCGCTCATGGCGCTCCACCAGCGGTTCGTCCAGGGTGACGTCGAGGGCGGCCGCGAGCTGGCGGACCACCGATCCCCAGCCCGCCGCCAGCATCCCCGGACGCAGCAGTGGCGGCAGCGTGTCCATGGATCCGCCGAAGCCGAACAGTCGCCGCATGGTCTCGCCCTGGTGGTACACGGAGTAGTCGGCGATCTCGCCCACGCGGATGTGGTCGATCCGCCGGGACAGGCTCGTCATGGCCAACGGCAGGACGTCGTTGGCGAAGCCGGGGTCGATGCCGTTGACGTGCAGCGTGGCGCCGCCTTCACGTCCGGCTGCCACCAGCTCAGAGATCATCTCCTCGGGCAGGATGCCGTGCGGGTACTGGAGCAGGACGGGGCCGGAGGCCACCACGTTGACGCCCGCGCGAAGGAAGCGATCGAAGTCGGAGATCGCCTCCATGAACCGCGTCTCGGTCTCGGCGGTGTAGACCACGACGTCCGGGTCCAGCGCGAGCAGCGCGGCGGTGTCATCGGTGGCGTCAACACCTACGTCGCGGTTCATCCCGGCGAGTCGCCCGGCGTCGACGCCGACCTTGGCCGGGTCGGAGACATACACGCCCACCGGTTCCAGCTCGGGCCGGGCGGCGATCGCCTCGACCGCCATCCGGCCCAGATACCCCGTCGACCATTCCACCACCCGGATCGTCATGGGCACCGACACTATCCATCGCCCCGACCCGGCGGTGCCCGCTTCCGCGCATCCGCCCCTTGTTCAGCCCCTGTGGGGCGAGGGCCCGCGCTCCCCGACGTCCTTCGACGAGCCCGGGTCCTGGGCCCGGGGACGGCCCCCGACGTGGGCCTCCGCCCGCATCCGCTCGCTCATGTGCGGGTAGTGCAGTTCGAACGCCGGGCGCTCGGAGCGGATCCGGGGCAACACCGCGAAGTTGTGCCGCGGCGGTGGACACGAGGTCGCCCACTCGAGGGAGTTGCCGAAGCCCCACGGGTCATCGACCGTGACGATCGGGCCGTAGCGCCAGCTCTTCATGATGTTCCAGATGAACGGCAGCATCGCGATGCCGAGGATGAACGAGCCGACCGTGGAGATCTGGTTGAGGACCGTGAAATTGTCCGAGTCCAGGTAGTCGGCGTACCGGCGGGGCATGCCCTGGTTGCCCAGCCAGTGCTGGACGAGGAAGGTCGTGTGGAAGCCGATGAACGTCAGCCAGAAGTGCCACTTGCCCAGTGTCTCGTCCAGCATGCGGCCGGTGACCTTGGGGAACCAGAAGTAGATCCCGGCGAAGGTGGCAAAGACGACGGTGCCGAACAGAACGTAGTGGAAGTGTGCCACCACGAAGTACGAGTCGTGCACGTGGAAGTCGATCGGCGGGGCCGCGAGCATGATCCCCGTCAGCCCGCCGAACAGGAACGACACGAGGAATCCAAGGGCGAACAGCATCGGGGTCTCGAAGGTCATCTTGCCGCGCCACAACGTGCCGATCCAGTTGAAGAATTTCACCCCGGTGGGCACGGCGATGAGGAACGTCATGAAGGAGAAGAACGGCAGCAGCACCGCGCCGGTCGCGAACATGTGGTGCGCCCACACGGCCATCGACAGCGCGGCGATCGCCAGGGTCGCGAACACCAGGCCGGCGTAACCGAACAGCGGTTTCCGGGAGAAGACCGGCAGGATCTCGGTGATGATCCCGAAGAACGGCAGCGCGAGGACGTACACCTCGGGGTGACCGAAGAACCAGAACAGGTGCTGCCACAGGATGGCGCCACCGTTCCCCGGGTCGTAGATCCGCCCGCCGAAGGTGCGGTCGTAGAACACCCCCATGGCCGCAGCGGTGAGCAGCGGGAAGATCAGCAGGATCAGAACCGACGTGACCAGGATGTTCCACGTGAAGATCGGCATCCGGAACATGGTCATGCCCGGTGCGCGCAGGCAGATGATGGTGGTGACGAAGTTGACCGCACCGAGGATTGTGCCGATGCCGCCGATGCCGACACCGAGGATCCACAGGTCCGCGCCGACGCCCGGGGAGTGAATCTTGTCGGACAGCGGGGCGTACATGGTCCAGCCGAAGGACGCGGCACCGCCGGGGGTCAGGAAGCCCGTCAGCACGATGACGCCGCCGGCGGCGAAGAGCCAATAGCCGAACGCGTTGAGTCGCGGGAACGCCACGTCGGGAGAGCCGATCTGCAGCGGCATGATGTAGTTGCCGATACCGATGACGATCGGGGTGCCGTAGAACAGCAGCATCACCGTGCCGTGCATGGTGAACAACTGGTTGTACTGCTCGTTCGACAGGAACTGCATGCCGGGCAGGAACAGTTCGGCCCGGATGAGCAGCGCCATCAGACCGCCGATGCCGAAGAAGACCAGGCACGTGGAGATGTACAGGATGCCGATCAGCTTGTGATCGGTGGTCGTCAGCATCTTCCACACGAACGCGCCCGACCGACCTCCACCTGTGGGGACGCCCGGCGGGTGGTCGAGCTGGTGCGCCGGGCGCGTGGGCGGTACGAGAGTTTCCGACATGATTCCCCGTCCTCAACGGTCGAGGCGGGACCATGTCGTCGCCGCTCCCCGACCTTCCGACCGGCACGTGCATGTGACGATCCTCACCGTACGCGGGCGGGTGACATAGCGGAAGGGTGCCCACCGCCGGGACGGGCCCGGCGGTGGGCCACGCACGCCTGTCAGGTCACCAGATGCTGACGCGCTCCTCGGGGGCGAGCCACAGACCGTCGTCCTCGGTCACGTCGAAGGCGGCGTGGAAGTCGTCGAGGTTGCGGACCACCTGGTTGCAGCGGAACTCCGGCGGGGAGTGCGGGTCCACGGCGAGCCGGCGGGCGGCCTCCTCGGCGCGGGTCTTGGTCCGCCACACGATCGCCCACGAGATGATGAGCCGCTGGATGCCGGTCATCCCGTCGATCTCCGGGCCCACCTCGGTGCCCTCGGCGGGTTCGCCGTCGGTGCCTTCTGCCAGCCGGTAGGCCAGCAGCGCGATGGTGAGACCGCCAAGGTCGCCGATGTTCTCCCCTACCGTGAAAGCCCCGTTGACGTGGTCCTTCGTGGCGTCCAGGCCGTCGGGGGTGAGGCCGTCGTACTGGGCGATCAGCGCCTCCACGCGGGTTCCGAACGCCTCGCGATCGTCGTCGGTCCACCAGTCGACCAGGTTGCCGTCGCCGTCGTACTTCGCTCCCTGGTCGTCGAACCCGTGACCGATCTCGTGCCCGATCACGGCACCGATCGCCCCGTAGTTGGCGGCGTCGTCGGCGTCGGCGTCGAAGAACGGCGGCTGCAGGATGGCGGCCGGGAAGACGATCTCGTTCATCACCGGGTTGTAGTAGGCGTTGACCGTCTGCGGCGTCATGTGCCACTCACCGCGGTCGACCGGGCCGCCGAGCTTGCCCAGCTCGTAGTGGTGCTCGAACTCGGCGGAGCGGCGCACGTTGCCGAGCAGGTCGTCGGCGCGGACCTCGAGCGCCGAGTAGTCGCGCCACTTCTCGGGGTAGCCGATCTTGGGCACGAACGCCTCGAGCTTGGCCAGCGCCCGCTCGCGGGTGGCCGGGGTCATCCACGGCAGACGGCTGATGGAGTAGCGGTAGGCCTCGGTGAGGTTCTCCACCAGCTCGACCATGCGCGCCTTGTGGCCGGGCGGGAAGTGCCGGGCCACGTACTCCTTGCCGACCTCCTCGCCGAGGGCGGCCTCGACCGCACCGACACCACGCTTCCAGCGGGCCTTGTTCTCCTCGGTGCCGGACATCACGGTGCCGTAGAAGCGGAAGTTCTCGTCCACCAGGTCCGAGGTCAGGAACGGCGCGCGCGCGGAGACCGTCCGCCAGCGCAGCCACTGCTTCCAGGTCTCCAGCGGCTCGGAGGCCCACAGGTCGGCCACGGCGGTGAGGAAGTCGGGCTGCATCGCGACGAGCCGGCCGAACGTCTCCTCGGTGCCGCCGAGCTCGCGGGCCCACTCATGCCAGGGGAAGCCGGGGGCCTGCTGCGGCAACTCGTCCCAGGTGACGGGGTTGTAGGTCTTGTCCGCGTCGCGACGGGCCACCACGTCCCAGTGGGCGGCGGCGATGCGGGTCTCCAGCGCGACGATCCGCTCGGCGGTCCGGCGGGCCCCGGTCTCCCCGTCCACGTCGTCGACCAGCCCGGCGAGGTCGAGCATCCGGGCGATGTGGTCGGTGTACTGCTCGCGCATCTCGGCGTACTGGTCCTCGCGGTAGAAGGACTCGTCCGGCAGCCCGATGCCGTACTGCACCAGGTAGAGGATGTACTCGCTCGAGTTCTTGGCGTCGTTGTTGACGTAGGCACCGATCAGCCCGCCGACGCCCACCTTCTCCAGCCGTGCCATCGCCAGCGCGAGCGAGTCGGCGTCGGTCGCACCGTCGATCTCGGCCAGATCGGGCGCGAGCGCGGCCACGCCGGCGGCCTCAACGGCGTCGGTGTCCATGAAGGAGGCGTAGAAGGCGCCGATCTGCGAGTCGACCGGGGCGTCGGTGATGATGTCGCGCACCCGCTCCTCGGACAGGTCGCGCAGGGCGAGGAACGCCCCGTCGATCGGCCGGTCGGCGGGGATCACGTGCTCACGGATCCAGGTGCCGTTGACGTGCTGGTAGAGGTCGTCCTGGGGCCGGACGTCCGGATCGACGTACTGCAGGTCGAGGCCCGAGGGACGGGGCGCGTCGGTGGTGGGGATCTCGGTCGCTGTCATGTGACCAGGTTACGTAAGTGGTCGCGGGGTGGGCGGTCGGCACGACGTCGGAGGTCGCCACCTCCGTGACGACGACGAGGCGGGCCGACGGGATGCGCCGAACCGGTGAGGCGGGCCGGTGGGCGCGGCTGCCGGGCGCGGGTCAGGGCAGGCCGTGGCGGGCATTGTGGTCCTTGGCGCCCTGGTAGGCGTCGACCATCCCCCAGATCCAGAACCCGAACATGATGGGCAGACCGATGAGGATGACCGAGAGCAGAGCACCCACGAGGTACCCGGCGAGGATGCCCACACCCCTGCCGGCCCGGCCGACCAGCATCGTCCCCAGGCCGGGCACGAGGAGGGACGCCACCAGCATCAACGCGGGGTCCTTGCGGGCCGCCGGCGGGAACTGACCGTAGGACTGCATCCCGTACTGCTGACCATAGGACTCCATCCCGTACGGCTGCTGCGCCCCGTAGGCGTACTCGGCGCCGTAGAAGGGCTGCGCGCCGTACTGACCCGGGTCGAACTGCCCGCCGGGCTGCGGGCTCCCGTACTGCGGGGTGCCGTACTGCGGGGTTCCGTACTGCGGGGTGCCGTACTGCGGGGTGCCGTACTGCTGACCGCCGTAGCCGCCGGCCCCGTACTGCTGCCCGCCGAGCCCCGAGCCGTAACCGGGCCACTGCTCGTTCTCCCGGCCACCGACCGGGTCGTCGGGCCGGTCCGAGGCGTTGCCGTCAGCAGGAGTATTCATGGACCCACAGTAACGCTGTCCCACGACAACCCCCTGCGACGTCAACCGGGCACTCCGCGAGCACGCACGGCCCCGATACGCTGCGCCGCGGACCTGCGCGGTCGGAGTGCACATTCATCGAGGGGTTGGGCTGCGGGAATGGACCATTCCGGGCGCGCAAGCAGGGTTCTTTCGGGCCGCCCTTTAGTTGCGGGCCGTCATCCCGGGCCGCGCCCAGATGTCCGCGCAGTCCACGCACGCGTCCTCCGAGACGATGCCGACCCGCTGGAGCTGCCCGTACATCCAGCAGCCCAGGCAGAAGCCGAGCGCGGCCTCGGCGAGCGCGGCGACGACCAGCACACCGAGCACGACGCTGCCCGCCACCGCGAACCCGGCGAGGAACAGTCCGAACGCGATCGAGGACATCACCAGGCCGATCGTCTGGGCGAATCGCTTGGGCGCGCCGGCGACCATCTTGGGCTCGTGGCTGACCCGCGGCGCGAGCACATGGACCGACAGGCGACCGAACGGCGAGTACCGCGGGCCGCCGGCAACGCGGAGCGCGAAACCCACCACCAGCGCTCCCGCCAGCCATGTCCGGGCGGGCTCGGGAGCGAGGAGGGTGACCACCGCGAGCGTCACCACGAGGGCGGCGGTGCACCGCGCGGCGTAGTCGTTGACGATCTCGGGGAAGACGAACGCTTCTCGCAGACTCACAGTTCTCGCTCCTCACACACTTCGATAGACCGATCGGTCTATCTCGCGGACCAGAGTACGCCCGCGCCCCGCGGAATCCCAGATGCCGCTAGTGTCGGCCCATGATCCCCGGTAGAGCACCGGCCGGCACCGTCGTCGCGGCGGCCGCGTCACTCGCATTGGCGCTGTCCGGGTGCGGCCAGGTCAGCGTCGGAGACCAGACCCCCGGGACCGCGGACCCCGCCGTCCCGGCCACCTCATCCCCGGGAGCCGCGGCCCCCACCGCGACGACGCCGCCCCCGACGCCCGGGCCGGAGGCCACCCCGGGCTGCGGGACACTGACCGAACCCGTCCATCGCCTCGTCCACGGCGCCGGCACCGATCGCGAGGCCGTCTCCGCCGAGGTCCGCCGCCTTTCCGACGGGGTCACCGACAACGCACTGTCCGCGGTGGCGAGTCGACTGTCGGGCATCGCAGTGCAGCCGACCGTCTCCCCGGCAGCGCTCGAGGCCCAGTGGGACCAGTTCCGGCGACTCTGCGACCTCCCCTGAACGCGCCCCCCTCTACGCTGACGGACGTGCCCCCACCGCTGCGTCGCCGCTCGAACTCACCCCGTCCACCCGCCGCCCCCGTCATCCCGAGACGGGAGCAGCTCGAGCCGCCCCGCACCGAACTCGAGACGGACGGCCTGTGGGACGGGGTCCTGGCCGCCGCCGATCACGCGCCCGACCCGGAGGAGGGCGCGGCGCAGATCGGCGGGATGGAGGTCCGGGAGTCCGCGCTCGAGAACCTCCGGTTGAGCGGCGCCCGCGCGGACGGCCTGAGGCTGACCGATGTCGTGATCAGCGGCTGCGACCTGTCGGGACTGGTGGCCGACGGCGCCTCGCTCACCCGCGTGAGGTTCGTGGGTTGCCGACTGACCGGGATCGTGTTGTCCGACGCACGACTGACCGACGTGTCGTTCGAGGACTGCCACGCGGACATGATCAACCTACGGATGGCCCGGCTGCAGCGGGTGCGGCTGGTCTCGACGCGGTGCCGGCAGGCCGACCTGCTCGAGGCGCGGATCGCCGACCTGACCACCGAGGGCACCGACCTGCGTGGTGCTGGGTTCGACCGGGCCACCCTCTCGGCCGTGGACCTGCGCGGCGCGGACCTGGAGGATGTCCGCGGGGCGTCGGCACTGCGGGGCGCCCTCATCTCGCCCGAACAGGTTCTGGGCGTGGGCCTGGCGCTGATCGGCGAGGCGGGGATCCGGGTCGACTGACCGGCCACCCGCATCCGGCCGCACACATCCGACCGCCCCGACCTCAGGGCGCAGCGCGTCGAGTCGCTCGAGGAGAGCTCAAATCAGGTGCGAGGCGGACTCGCGCCACTGGTTCACCGCGCGGTTGATGATCGCCTGGAGCTGCAGGATCTGGTCACGATCGGTGAGCGTGATGCCCTCCGCCCCGGTCTGCAGCCGCAACTCCGGAACCCCCCGCCCCGCCCCGTGCTCGTCCAGCATCACGGTCTCGGCGACCGACACCTCCAGAAAGGGGTCGTCGCCCGGGCCATCGACCTCGGTCACGAGGTCTTGGCGGTAACGCGGGGTGGTCAGGTCGATCGCATTGTTCATTGAGGGGCACTCCCGACTGGTCGGTGGGATTGCCTTAATCGTAGGTGAGGAAACCATGTCATCGAACGCGTGGGGCAGCGTGTTACAGGTTGTGATCAACCCGTGATCTTGGTCACTCTCCGGTCACTCTCCGGCCACCCTCCGGCGCCTCACCGCGACTGCTGCCCGGGCCGGAACTGGACAGATGTGAGAAATGTTGCGTGAGTTGCTTGTGTGACTGAAGGGGTTGCAACATACTCAGCCCATGACATCTGCCGGACCGTCGGCCCGACGCGCCCCCCTTCCCCGCCTTCTCGTCGCCGTGGCCTCTGCAGCAGCCCTTTCTCTCGGCCTCCTCGTCGTCGTCGTCTCCCCGCGCGCCGACGCCGGCGTCCCCCTGGCGCCCGCCTACCACGGCCTCGCGCAGGGGGTCGACGCCGCGAGCTGGCAGCACCCGCACGGTGCCGGCGTCGACTGGCACGCGGCCGCCGCGTCCGGGCAGTCCTTCGCGTTCATCAAGGCCACCGAGGGCACCGGACCCGCCAACCGCTACTACGAGTCCGACGTCGCCGATGCGCGCGCCGCCGGCATGCTCGTCGGCAGCTATCACATGGCGCGCCCCGCCATGGACCCCGCGCAGCAGGCCCACGCGTTCGCCGACCGACTGCAGTCCGTCGGCGGCCCGCAGCTCCCGCCGGTGCTCGATCTGGAGAAGGACGAGGGCCTCGACCCCGCCGAGCTGGCCGACTGGACGCAGGTCTTCCTCGACACTCTCGCCCACCGGACCGGTCGCGCGCCGATCCTCTACACCTACCGCTACTTCTGGATCGATCGGATGGCCAACACCCACCGCTTCGCCGAGTTCCCGCTGTGGCTCGCCGAGTACGGGGTGTCCGAGCCCACCCTGCCCGTGATCGGCGGCTGGAACGAGTGGCTGTTCTGGCAGCGCTCCGAGACCGGTGAGGTGCCGGGCTTCACCGACGCCGTGGATCTCAACGTCTTCGCCGGAACCCGCGACGACCTCCACGCCTGGCTCGGCCACGTCGAGCCCGCACCCGCACCCGCACCCGCGCCAGCCCCCGCACCCGAATCCACACAGGAGCCCGCACCGGCGCCGCCTCCCCCGCCCGCCCCAGAGCTCGTGTCGGACCGCGAGATCGTCGAGGCGCCCGCCGGGGTCCCGCCGGAGGCACCCGTCCCGGTCGAGCCGTTCACGATCCCCGTACCGCGCGACCTGCCGGCCCCGGGCGGGGTGCGCCTGCCGGAGACCATCGAGATCCCCCGCGAGGTCGTGGCCCAGCTGCCGCCCGGAATGCGCTGACCCGGAATGCGCTGACCGCAGGGGACGTCAGCGCGGTGCGGGTTCGCGTCGCCGCACCACGGCGGCGCGGATCGCACGCCATCCGATGAGGAGGACGGCGGTGACGACGCCCGCCACCACCATGAAGCTCCAGTGCGGCACACGCCCGTCACCGAGACCGCGGATCACCATGCCCACCACCAGCGTGGCCAGCCACAGCAGTACGCCCGACCCGACGGCGGCGGGCGGGCGGCGGGTCGTCAGCAGGATCAGCCACCCCACTGCCAGCCCGATGAGGAACGGCCACGCCGTACCCCAGACCTGGGCCACGCCGAGCCCCTCGGAGTGCGCGCCCCGGCCGAACGTGGAGAACACCACCACCAACACCGCATCGAGTACGATCATCACCGGCACGGCCACACGACTCACCGTCTCTTCCCCTCCCGTCGCTCGCTCGCGCTGACCGAGCAGGACGCATCGCCGGCCTCGTCGTCCACGACCCCGTCCTCACGGACGCGCAGTAGCGGGATGGGACCCGAGTCGTGGTGCACGTGGGGCCGCCACGGTGTGCCCTTGAGCGGCCACATCGCCGAAATCCCGGCCGGCGGAGCCGCCGCGACGGTCTGCCGCGACGCGGCGGTATACGCCGCCGCGGGGGACGGAGAGGGGGACGACGACGAGGTGTTCTCCCCCGGGTCGTCGGCGTCGTCCGGGTCGGCGTCGGGGTCGAGGTCCACGGCACCCCGGTAGAAGAGGAAGAAGACCACCCATCCGGCCAGGGCGACCAGCACGAAGCTGACGATGCGGTAGACGAACACCGTCGCGAACGCCTGATGCGCACCGAGCCCGCCCGCGGTCAGGGTCGTGATGAGCGCGAACTCCACGGTCCCCAGCCCGCCGGGCGTGATGGGCGCGCTGGCCACGATCTTGCCGGTCACGTACGCGATGCACAGCCCGCCGATGCTGTGCTGGGCACCGACGGCGTTGGCCGCCGCCCACAGGCAGCCGATGTCGGCGACCCAGTTGAGCAGGGAGAACGCGAAGGCCTTGGACAACTGCGTCTTGGTCAGTTCGACGGCCTCGGCCTGCTCGACGACCTTGCGCACCGCGGCGGCACCGTGGTCGGCGGGCTTGCGACGCCGCGCGTTGATCCACTCGAGGAGGGCCAGGAGCGACCCCTCGATCCTGTCGGGGTTCCGGGCGGCCCACTGGACCACCACCACGATCCCCACCAGGCCCATGGCAGAAAGCGCCAGCAGGAACGGGTTGGACACCGTCCCCACCAGGAAGAAGCCAAGCAGCGCCAGCAGGACGATGCCGACGGTCGACAGCACGCCGGAGATGACGAGCTGCCACGAGGCGACGACGCGGGTGGCTCCCCACTGCCGGGTCTTGCGGTAGGTCAGGGTGGTGCCGAAGACCTGCCCGCCGGGGATGCTCGTGGAGAACGCGTTGGCGGAGAACACCAGGCCGACGCTGCCCCAGTAGCCCACCCTGACACCGGCGGACTGCAGGAGCAGTTTCTGCACCGAGCCGTAGCTCGACATCGACAGGTAGGAGAACACCAGCGCGGCCGCGACCCAACCCCAGTGCGGGCGGGTGACGGCCTCGAATCCCTCGGCGAAGAACGGCATCTGGCCACGGAGCCAGTAGAGGATGAAGGCCAGGACAGTCAGGGTCGCGATGGCCTTGAACCACGGATTGCCCAGGACCACCCGGATGCGACGCCGCGCCTCGGCGCCCCGCGTGCCCATCATCGATCCACCATAACCAAAGGATCCGACCCGGCCCAGGACCCACACCGCAGGGCCCTGGCGGGCGTCACGCGTCGCGCCCCTGCTGACGTTCCCGCATCAGACGGGCGATCAGGTCGGAGGCGGGGATCTTCCCTTCCTCGGTGGTGTCGGGTTCCTCGTCGTACTCGGTGTCGTGGACCGGCTCGAACTCCGCCTCCGGCTCGAGCTCTGACTCGGACTGCCACTCCGGCTCCGGCTCGGTTTCCGGTTCGAACTCCGCCTCCGGCTCGAGCTCCGGCTCGGCCCCGGGCTCGCGGTCGAGCACGGCCACGGCGGTGGCGGGTCCTGCGACCTCTGTCCGTCCGGCGCCCGCGGAATCCGCGGAGACCCCGGAGTCCGCGGCGGGGACCGGCTCGGCCGCGCCGGTGGTGGCGGGTCGGCCGGTGAGCAGCTCGGGCTCGTCGTCGATCTCCGCCTCGCCGAGGCCGATCCGTTCCTGGACGCGCTTCATCCACCCGGGCGCCCACCAGTTGTCGGTGCCGAGCATCTGCATGACCGCCGGCACGAGCAGCATGCGGATCACGGTGGCGTCGATGATGAGCGCGGCGATCATGCCGAACGCGATGTACTTCATCATCACGATCTCGGAGAACGCGAACGCGCCGGTCACCACGATGAGGATGAGCGCGGCCGAGGTGATGATCCGGCCGGTGTTCGCCACTCCGCTGCGTATGGCCTCCGTCGTCCGAGCGCCCCGCGAGCGTGCTTCGACCATCCGCGAGACCAGGAACACCTCGTAGTCCGTGGACAGCCCGTAGATGATCGCCATGAGCAGCACCACGACCGGCGAGGTGAGCGGGCCGGCCGTGAACCCGAGCAACCCGGACAGGTGCCCGTCGACGAAGATCCAGGTGAGGATGCCGAGGGTGGCACCGAGGCCGAGCAGGTTCATGATCGCGGCCTTGATCGGCAGCACCAGCGACCCGAACGCGAGGAACATGAGGAGCGTGGTGGCGAGCAGGACGTACAGCACGAACCACGGCAGACCGTCGACCAGGGCCTCGACCGAATCGCGCTCCATGGCGGGGTTGCCGCCGACGTACACCTCGGTGTCGGCGGGGATCGGGAACGACTGCAGATATTCGACGGTGTCGGCGGCGTCGTTCCGGTCGACCACGCCGGTCTGCAACACCACCACGTCGCGGCCCTGCGCGTCCTGCTCGCCCGAACGGGCGAACTGGAACGGACCGGTCAGACCCGGCGCCTCGTTGGCCGCCGAGCGGATCTGCGACAGGGTGCCGCCGTCGGAGCCGATCACCACGAGCTTGACCGGGTCGGTCCGGGTGCCGGGGAAGTTCTCGTCGTACTGCTCCTGCGCGACGCGCGTGGTGTTGTCCGGCGGGAGGTAGGTCTCGTTGATGCCGCCGAACTTCACGCCGGAGAACGGGATGATGAGCGCGATCAGCACCACGACGACGGGGATGGCCACGGCCACCGGACGCTTCATGGAGAAGTCGGCGACGCGGCCGAACAGGCCGTTCTCCACCTGCTCGCGCGAGCGGTGACGCTGCAGCCGCTTGATGCCGAGCATGTCGATGCGGTGGCCGAGCAGCATCAGCACGGCCGGCAGGAGCGTCACCGACAGTGCGGCGGCGAGGATGACGGCGGCGATCGCGCCGTAGGCGACGGACTTGAGGAACGCCTGCGGGAAGATGAGCAGACCGGACAGGGTCACGCCCACCATGACCGCGGAGAACACCACGGTCCGTCCGGCGGTGGCGACCGCCCGGCGCACCGCCGCGTCCGGTGGGTAGCCCTCGGCCATCTCCTCCCGGAACCGGCTCACCACGAACAGGCCGTAGTCGATCGCCAGGCCGAGGCCGATCAGCGTCACCACGTTCTGGGCGAAGGAGTTCACCGGGGTCACCAGCGACAACAGATGCAGCGCCCCGAGCGAACCGAGGATCGTGAGCACGCCCACCGCGACCGGCATGAACGCGGCCACGACACCGCCGAACACCACGATCAGCAGCAGGAACACCAGCGGCAGCGCGATGAGCTCGGCGCGGACCAGGTCGGCGTCCATCCCGTCCTGCAGCGCACCGGCGACCGCCTGCACACCCGCGACGTCGGTCTGGATTCCGTCGATGGCGATCTCGTCCTCGATCACCCGGAAGTTCTCGAGGATCTCCTCTTCCTCGCCGGCGATCTGGATGGAGGCCACGACGATGCCCTCGTCCCTGTTGACCAGGGCCGGGGACTGGTTGAACACGAAGCTGGTGACGCCGGTGACCTCGTCGGGGTGCTCGCTGCGGATCGACTCGAGCGAGGCGCGGATCGGGTCCTGGAAGGCGGGATCGTCGACCGAGGTGCCCTCGGGTGCGTGGTACGACACCACGACGTCGCCGAGCGCGTCGCGTCCGTACGCCTCCTGCTCGAGCTGTTCGGCGGTCGCCCACCCGCTGTCGGGGTCCTCGAACCCGCCCTGACCGAACGGGTTGCCGAACGCGGTTCCGGCGAGGCTGATGAACGCCATGACGAGAACCGAGCACACCAGGACCAGCACGCGACGGTGGGCGACGAACCGCCCGAGTGAGTTGAACACCGGGGAACTCCTAGCGCGAGGTGAGCAGGGCCGTGAGCGGCCGCAGCGGCTGCAGCCAGGCACCCTCGTCGGGCAGGTTCTCGAGGCTGACCCGGGGCAGCGGCTCGCGGAACACACCGGGGATGTCCTCGAGGTCGAGGAACGTGATGGTGTCGTGCTGGACGGCCCAGGTGGCGTGCTCGCGGAACCCGATCACCGTGACCGGGATGTCGTGGGCGAGGTCCTCCAGCGGTTCGCGGAACGCCTGACCGTCGGCCGACGCCACCACCACGCCCGCGAGGCGGCCGGAGCCGGCCCGCAGGTCGATGTGCTGGAGCATGTCCTCGTCGACGTCGGAGTCGTCGCTGGTCTTGGGCTTGGCGAACACGGCGAAACCGACGTTGCGCAGCGCCTCGACCCACGGCCGGACGTTGTCCGAGGTGCCCTGGACGATGTTGGTGAAGACCGTCGCCTCGGCCTCGAGGGTGTCCTCGGTCTGCAGGGACAGGTCGGCGGTGTACCCGAGCAGCCACCGGCCGAGCGCGTCGAAGCGCGGCCGGTAGATCGCGGTGGGGCGGCCACCCAGGATGGACCCCAGCCCCATGTCGACGTTGGGCGCGTCCCACACCAGGAGCACCACTCCCGGGGCGTCGGGCGTGACCACGTCCGTCGTGTCGTGGTTGCGCATCTCGTCAGGTGGGGTCATCGCGTCCGCCTCGGTCGTCGTCGTTCGGGGGCTGTGGAGAAGGGCGTCAGCTCGTACGACGCCAGAGGAATTCGTTGATCACTCGCTCCTCCTGCAGCCCCTTGCCCTCGAACTTCGTCACGGGTCTGTCAAGACTGAACGGTACGTGCCCGAGGTCGGTCGCGGGGTCCAGCCGTCTCAGCGCGGGCTCGGCGTCGCCGGTCTCGCCGATCCACTCGGCGTAGTCGGCGTGGTCCGTGGCCACGTGCAACACGCCGCCGGGCGCCAGGCGTGAGGCGATGAGCTCGAAGGTGCCGGACTGCAGCAGCCGCCGCTTGTGGTGGCGGGCCTTGGGCCAGGGGTCGGGGAAGAACACGCGGACGCCGGTCAGGCTCGCCGGCGCGATCATGTTGGTGAGCACGTCCACGCCGTCGCCGCGGATCATGCGCACGTTCTCGAGCCCCTCGCGCAGGATCATGCCCAGCAGCTGGGCCAGTCCGGGCTGGTAGACCTCCACGGCGATCACGTCGACGTCCGGCTCGGCGGCGGCCATCGCGGCGGTCGAGGTCCCGGTCCCGGACCCGATCTCCACGATCAACGGTGCGCGGCGCCCGAACATCTGCTCCGGGTCCAGGATCTCGTCGGAGACGTTGCGCCCGTAGGTGGGCCAGTGTTCCTCCCAGTTGCGCTGCTGGCCCGGCCGCAGGGTTCCGCGCCGGAACCGGTAGGCCGTCACCCGGGGGAACAGGCGGGCGCTGTCGTCGGGAGTGGCACCGTCGTCCGGAGTGGCACCGTCGTCGGGAGTGACACCGCCGTCCGGGGTCCCGTCAGCCGCCGGGGCGGGGTTCTCGCTCTGGTTCACCCGGCCATCATCCCGTAATCCGTGGTCGGGTTACGAATCCGACCGACATCCCCGCCCGTGCCGAAGGGCCGCTCGCCGCGCCGCGCGGGTGACCCTGCCTGGGGGAAGGTCTTGCCGCGGGCAGGTCCCCACGTCACGATTATCGCGTGCCGACCGTGACCCACGACACCGAGCCCCAGGCCCCGGTGCGACCCGAGAGCCCGGATCCCGCCGCGCGCGTCCGACGCCTGCTCTCCTCCGCCCGGGAACGCTCCGGACGGTCGGTCGACCCCGCCGTCGGCCCTGTCGTGTACGACCCTGGTGCGTACGGCCCGGTGGAGGAGGCCCTCGCGCGTTTCGACGCGCCCGTCGACATCCGGATCCGCGGCGGCCTGGGGTCGGGGCGCCGCACCCTGGCCGCGGCGCTGCGGGCCCGGCGCGGGTGGCGGGCGCAGGTCGACGACCTCGACGTGCTCGCCACTCCCGGCGCGCCGGCCACGACGACGCCCGATGTGGAGATCGTGTGCCTGCGCACCGCCCCCTGCCGCCACGAGGAGGCGTGGGTGCGGCGCCCGCGCCGGCACGCCCTGTTGGTGGTGGCCACGGGTGTCGGTGGCGGGGGCGCCGACGGTGGCACCGACGGCGGCGAATCCGACGACGACGAGGTCCCGCCGCGGTGGGCCCGTGGGCTGCCCGCCGTGGACGCGCGCGAGCCGGGGCACCGGTCAGTTGACGGCGTCGTGTCCTTCCTCGAGCGCGCCCTGGACGCCCTGGCGACGGTCCGGGTGGCCCGTCTCGAGGCGGAACTGGAACGCCTCGCGGTCCACGACGAGGTGGGCGACCTCGCGGAGGCCGCCCTCTGCGTCCTCGCGGGATCGGGCCCGTCGTGACCGCCGCACCCGCACCGCTCCGTGACTCTCCGCCCCGTGACTCTCCGCCCCGCGACTCCCCACCCCGTGACCTGACGATCGCGGTCCTGGGCGCACGGGACTCCGCCGCGCCCGCCGTCGCCGAGGCGCTGACCTCGGCCGCGGGCCCGGCCGTCGATGGCGGGGCCCGGATCCGTGTGCTCGTCGACGCGGCACCCGAGGACCGGCCGGACGCCGCTGTCCTCGTCGTCGACGCCCTCTGTCCGGTGCGCCCCGACGACGTCGAGGTCGCGCGCGGCGTCGCCTCCCGACTGCCGATGGCGGTCGCCCTGGCCGGGCGCGCCGACCAGTGCACGGCCGAGGGCTTGTCGGAGACGGTCGACGTCACCACCCGGCGACTGGCCGAGGCGGGCGTGACGGCGCCCGTCCACGTGGTCGACGCCAGTCGCCCCGGGGCCCCGGCCGCCCTGCTCGCCGCCGTCGCCGCCCTCGTCTCCAGCGGCCGCCGTCCGCCCACCGCGCGCCCCGGCCCCGGCGGAGCGCCGCCACAGGATCCGGCCGTCGCGACCGTCGACTGGCTCCTCGCCCGTCGCACCGAGGCCATCACCACCCGTTCCCAGGCACTGCGGCAGGACGTCCAGGCGCTGCGCATGCAGGTCGTCCAGGATCTCCACCGATCGGTGCGCGACCTCGGTGGGCGGGCGCGCGAGGTGCTCGCCGCGGCCCCCCGCTCCCGAGTCGACGCGCTGGTCCACCAGCTCGCCGCCGATGCCGACTCCGCGGTGGCGGGCACCATCGCCCGCGCAGACCTCCGCGCCGACGCCCTCGTGGCCCGGCATCTCGGCGCCGCCGCGCCGGCGGGTCCCCGCATCCCCCCGCCCACCAGCGGCATCGCCCCGGGTCGACCGCCGCGCAACACGGGCGAGGAACTGCTCGTCATGATCATGGGCGCCGCCGGCGGGACCGGGGTGGGACGCATGCTGCTGTCCCCGCTCGCCGAGATCCCCGGCGTCGCGGCGGTGGTCATCCCGCTCGCCCTCCTGTGCGGGCTGGTGCTGGGGTGGATCACCGTCACCGTCCGCCGCACGCAGGCGCTGCGCACCCACACCGTCGCGGCCGTGGCCGACAGGCTCGCGGCGCTGCGGGCCGACGCCGAGCAGTCACTCGGCTCGAGGATCCTCGCCGCGGAGGCCACCATCACCGACGGCTTCGCCCACGACCCCGGCCCCCGGGTCGCCGACCTCGAACGCCGCATCCGAGCCACCCGCGCGGGACAGACCGCCCCGCCGGCCCCCACGACAGGGAGTCCCTCATGACCGATCCGCTGTTCGGCGCGGACTCCTTCGATCACCACCCGGCGCCCGACGTGTGCGGCCTCCAGGACGCCCCCCTGGCCGAACCCTCGTCGCTGGGACTGCACGTGCCCGTGGGCGAGGACGTCCTCGACCTCGGCTCCCCCGAGGCGGACCTCGACGGGGACGGCTTCATGGAGGCGGTCACCCTCGGCGACGACCGGGGGCTGACCGTGTACACCGACGCCGACGGCGACGGCACCGTCGACCACGTCTCGACCGTGCGGTTCGACGGCAGCTACGACTCGTGGCGGCTGGCTAATCCCGCGGAGGGCGTGCCCTTCGGGGGATTCACGAACGAGGCTCGCGGGGACACGACCGGCGACTTCCCGTCGCCCGCCCGGTGGGAACGCATCGATCACGGCCACATCTGACCAGTGACCTGAGGAATCCCTCATGTCCGGGTGTGCAAAGGGGGCTGCGACTGAGCAGTCGACAACGCTTGACGATACTCTGTGACTAACACCATGCACCACGCGCGAGGAGCTGTGATGACCACCACCACCATTCCCGGCCTCGAGGGTCAGGCACCAACCGATCACGCGGAGTTGCTCGCGTGGATCGCCGAGGTCGCCGAGCTCACCCAGCCGGACCGGGTCGTCTTCGCCGACGGCTCCGACGCTGAGTGGGATCGCCTCACGACCGAGATGGTGGAGGCCGGGACCTTCGTCAAGCTCAACGAGGAGAAGAAGCCGAACTCCTTCCTGGCCCAGTCGGACCCGAAGGACGTCGCCCGCGTCGAGTCGCGGACCTTCATCTGCTCCGCGACTGAAGAGGGCGCCGGCCCCACCAACAACTGGCGCGACCCGGCCGAGATGCGCGAGCACATGACCGGACTGTTCCGCGGCAGCATGCGGGGCCGCACGATGTACGTCGTGCCGTACTGCATGGGCCCGCTGGAGGCGGAGGACCCCAAGCTCGGCATCGAGCTGACCGACTCGGCGTACGTGGTGGTCTCGATGAAGATCATGACCCGCATGGGCTCGGCGGCCCTGGCGAAGATCGGCACGGACGGCGAGTACGTCAAGGGCCTGCACTCCGTGGGTGCCCCGCTCGCCGAGGGCGAGCAGGACGTGCCCTGGCCGTGCAACGAGGAGAAGTACATCACCCACTTCCCCGAGACCCGAGAGATCTGGTCGTTCGGGTCCGGCTACGGCGGCAACGCCCTGCTGGGCAAGAAGTGCTTCGCGCTGCGCATCGCCTCCGCCATGGCCCGAGACGAGGGCTGGATGGCCGAGCACATGCTCATCCTCAAGCTCATCTCCCCCTCCGACGAGGTGCACTTCATCGCCGCGGCCTTCCCGTCCGCCTGCGGCAAGACCAACCTGGCGATGCTGCAGCCCACCATCGAGGGCTGGCGCGCGGAGGTCGTGGGTGACGACATCGCGTGGATGCGCTTCGGCGCCGACGGCCGGCTCTACGCCGTCAACCCCGAGTACGGCTTCTTCGGCGTCGCCCCGGGCACCAACTACTCGTCCAACCCCAACGCCATGAAGACGCTGGAGCCGGGCAACGCCATCTACACCAACGTGGCGCTGACCGACGACGGTGACGTGTGGTGGGAGGACCTCGAGGGCACCCCGGACCACCTCATCGACTGGCTGGGCAACGACTGGACCCCGGAGGGCGACGGCAAGGCCGGCAACGCCGCGCACCCCAACTCGCGCTACTGCGTCCCGATCAACCAGTGCCCGGTCACCGCGCCGGAGTTCAACTCGCCCGAGGGCGTGCCGATCTCGGCCATCCTCTTCGGCGGTCGCCGCGCCGACACCGTCCCGCTGGTCAGCGAGGCCTACTCGTGGAACCACGGCGTGTACATCGGCGCGACCCTGTCCTCCGGTCAGACCGCTGCCGCGGAGGGCCAGGTCGGCGCGGTGCGTCGCGACCCCATGGCCATGCTGCCGTTCGTCGGCTACAACGTCGGCGAGTACTTCCAGCACTGGGTCGACATGGGCGCCCGGGGCGGCGACAAGATGCCCAAGATCTTCCTCGTCAACTGGTTCCGCAAGGGCGCCGACGGCCGCTTCGTGTGGCCCGGCTTCGGCGAGAACAGCCGCGTGCTCAAGTGGGTCGTGGACCGCATCGAGGGTCGCGTGGAGGGTGACGAGACCGCCGCCGGCATCACCGCCCGCGCCGCGGACATCGACATGACCGGCCTGGACACCCCGATCGAGGACGTCGAGGCCGCCCTGGCCGTCGACCCCGAGGAGTGGCGCCGCGAGCTGCCGCTCATCACCGAGTGGCTCGAGTTCTGCGGACCCAAGGTCCCGGCCGAGGTCCACGAGCAGTTCGCCGCCCTCAAGGAGCGGCTCGGCTGACACCGTCACCTGCACGGAAAGACCCACGCGGACGGGCCACACCATTCCCCGGTGTGGCCCGTCCGCCTCTACAATCTGGGCGAAGCCCTGTACTACTGCACTTGTTGATGTCACAGTTACTGGCTGTGCGGGCAACAGCGTTCCAGCCCGGAAGGAGGGGCATGAGAGCCAGCGTGATCGGCCTCATCGCGCTTCCCATCGTGGCGAGCGGCGTGGCAGCAGCCGCCGTGGCCGGCCTCGGGCTCCCCGCCCCGACGTCCGTTCCTGCCGGGCCGACCGCCACCGCCGGGATCACCGGCGAGTCGACGGACTCGTCCCCGGCCGTCGACGAGGAGTACGCGGGCACCGCCATCGAGGGGATCAAGCCGTTCCTCACGGTGATCGACGGCAGGTCGGCCCTGCCCGTACCGGAGCCGATCCCATCGTTCCTCTCGCTGTTGACGGTGCCCTCCGTGCCGCTGGCACCGCTTCCCCCGCAGGTCGACGGCCGGGCTGCTCCCGCGGACACCGTCGGTCCGCGCGCCGGGCAGGGCCCGGACCGGGTCCGGGACGACCTCGTGCCCCGCGACCCCACGACGGGCCCCGGTCCCGGCTCCGGGGCGGACGACCAGCCGGTGACCTTCGAACCCCACTCCGAGGGCGGGGTCGATCGAGGCGACACGCCTGACGACCGCGGACCGGGCGGCCGTCCCGCCGTACCGGCGCCCGATGCCGGTCGGCCTCCCGTGTCCGTTCCCGGACCGCCCGCAGCAGGTGGCCCGCTGCCCGGGCCCCCGCCCCATGCCGGAGAGACCGGCCGACCGGCCCATGCCGACGAGACCGGGCCTCCCCCACACGCGGGTCGGTCGCCCGCCGGCGGCGCTCCGGTGCTCGGCCGACCTCCCGTGGGGGACCGTGCCGCGAGCGGGCCGGTGACGACCTCGCAGGGGGCGGGCGCGACGGAGGCGAGCCCGACGGTGTCCAGCCCGAGAGCGTCCGGCGACGACCACCCGATGCCGAGGTGAACCCCTCGAAACGGACGTCGGCCCCGATCCGTTGGTGGCACTCCGCCCGGCTCCGAATCACCCTCGGCATCACGTTGATCACCGCCGCCGTGTTCGCGGCGATGATGGTGTTCACGTTCCAACTGCTGAACCTCAGCACCGAACGGGTGATGGACTCGCGGCTCAACCGGGAGGCCGCCGACTTCACGACCTTCATGACGGCCGGGATCCTGCCGTCCTTCGAGTCGGAGAACCCCACGGTCGAGCAATTGATCCGGGCATACCTCGCCCAGCAGTACCCGTCCTCGGAGCTGCTGCTGGTCGGGACGGCCACCGAGTCGGGCACCCAGTTCACGCTCTCCCGGTACGGGCCAGAGGAGGACCAGCTCTTCCCTCCGGCGATACGCTCACAGATCCAACGGATCGGCCTGGTCTCCACCGAGAGTTCGGGGATCCTCGACGGCTCGGTGCGGTGGCGCAAGACCACGGTCGAAAGCCCCGCCGGGCCGGCCAACATCGTCGTCGCCGTCAACGACCGGGGCACCCACCAGGAGACACGGCGCGTCGTGTTCTACATGCGCTGGGCCAGCGTCGGAGGCATGGTCGTCAGTGCGGTACTCGCGTGGTGGATCGCCGGGCGGATGCTCGTGCCGGTGCGCCGTATCCGCGAAGCCGCCGAGACCATCTCCGCCGCCGACCTGTCGAGGCGCGTCCCCTCCGACGGACCCGACGAGATCGTCTCACTCGCCGACACGGTCAACGCCATGCTCGAACGCGTCGAGGACGCCTACCGGACCCAGCGGGAGTTCCTCGACGATGCCGGGCACGAACTGCGGACGCCCCTGACCGTCGTGCAGGGCAACCTCGACCTCATGCCCGACGACCCCGACGGGCGTGCCGAGGCCACCCGCCTCATGCAGGACGAGCTGTCGCGGATGACCCGCATCGTGGAGGACCTGCTCACCCTCGCCAGGGCCGACCGTCCCGACTTCCTCCGGACCGTCCCGACCGACGTCGCCGAACTCGTGCTGGACGTCGAGGCGAAGATCGACGTGATCGCCGACCGGGACTGGCGGGTGCTCCCCTACGCCGAGGGCGTGGCCCGACTCGACCAGCACCGCATCACGCAGGCACTCATGCAGTTCTGCTCCAATGCCGTCCGCTTCACCGGCCCCGGCGACACCATCGAGATCGGGTGCCGGATCATCGAGCCGGGGGATCCCACCGTGCACGACGGGTTCGCCGCGGGGCCCGTCGCCCCGTCGCCCAAGCGGGAGGACTACCGCCGACGGCTCCTGTGGTGGGTCCGCGACAGCGGACCGGGGATCCCGCCCGGGGAAGAGGAGAGCATCTTCCAGCGTTTCCACACCGCGCGCGGCCAGCTCCGCGACGGCCGGGGCGGCACCGGGCTCGGCCTGGCCATCGTCTCCACCATCGCCAAGGCGCACGGGGGACGTGCGTTCGCGTTCAACGCCGTGGGCGGGGGCGCGGTGTTCTGCATCGTCGTCCCCCTCATCGCACCACCACCGGAGAAGCGGCCCCGCGACGACGGGGACGCCGGCCCGGTCGCGTCGGGGGACAGCGGTACGCGCTGATCCGGCGCACCCCTCGAACGAAACCGCGGACACGGTACCGGGCAGCGTCCAACTGATGTCTTCCCGTGGGATACTCCGGGTTCGAGAAGGAGGGTTGCATGACGAATGTTCTCGTCGTGGAGGATGACGATCTCATCCGATCGGTGTTGGTGAAGGCACTCGGCGGCGCGGAGTACACCGCACTCGAGGCCGTGGACGGGGAGAGCGCCCAGGCGATCCTGTCGACGATCTCCGACATCGACCTGATGTTGCTCGACATCGGCCTGCCGGACACGGACGGGCTCACCCTCCTCCGCGAGGCCCGCGACCGCGGGTTCGCCGCACCCGTCATCATCCTCACGGCCCGCGACAGTGTGGCGAACACCGTCGAGGGGCTGGAGTCCGGCGCGAACGACTACATGGTCAAGCCCTTCCGCGTGCCCGAGTTGCTCGCCCGCATCCGTCTGCGGCTGCGCGAGCACGAGGCCACCGAGGACCCGGGCATCCTCGAGCACGCGGGCATGCGCCTGGACATCCGCACCCGCCGCGTCGAGGTGGACGGCCGGATCCAGGAGCTGACCAACCGCGAGTACTCGCTGCTCGAGATGCTACTGCGCAACAAGGGCGAGACCATCAGTCGCGAGCAGCTGCTCGAGAGCGTGTGGGGCATGGACTTCGACCCGGGCTCCAACATCGTCAACGTCTACATCCGTTCCCTGCGCCGCAAGATCGGCGAGAACAAGGTGCAGACCGTCCGCGGCGTCGGTTACCGCGTGGAGTGACACCCGGCCGGTCGGCGTCGCGCCGACGCGTCCGATGTGTGAAGACCCCCGGCCGAGGCCGGGGGTCTTCACATCTGTCGAGGTCTCAGCCCTCGCCGGGCTCCCACCCGAACGGCATGAGCACACTCTGCAGCTCGCAGAAGGCCTCGAGCCCCTCGGGGCCGTTCTCGCGACCCAGGCCCGAGTTCTTGAACCCGCCGAAGGGCGCGCTCGGGTCGAAGGCGTACCAGTTGATGCCCATCGTGCCGGTGCGCACCCGCTGGGCCACGGCCAGCGCGGCATCCGGGTCGGCGGAGTACACGGCCCCGGCGAGGCCGTACTCGGAGTCGTTGGCGATCTGCACGGCCTCGTCGACCGTGTCGTAGGCGATGACCTGCAGGACCGGCCCGAAGATCTCCTCCTGGGCGATGGTCATGGAGTTGTCGACGTCCCGGAAGACGGTCGGCTGCACGTAGGCACCCTCGGCGACGCCCTCGGGCAGTCCCTCGACCTTGCCGCCCCCGTAGGCGATGGTCGCGCCCTCCTCGACACCCTTGCGGATGTAGCCCTCGACGGACGCCTTCTGCTTGTGGTTGGCCAGCGGGCCGAAGGCGGTGCCGTCGTCGGCCGGGTCACCCACGGGCATGGCCTTGACGTTCTCCACCAGCGCCTCGACGACCTCGTCGTACTTCGACCGCGGCGCGAGGATGCGGTTCTGGGACACGCACGCCTGCCCGGAGTTCATCAGGGCGGAGAAGACCATGGTGCCGGCGTTCGCGGCGATGTCGGCGTCCTCGAGCACGATGGCGGCGCTCTTGCCCCCCAGCTCCAGCGAGCAGCGCGTGAGGCTCTGCGCGGCGATCCCGGCGATGTGCTTGCCGACCCCGGTGGAGCCGGTGAACGAGATCTTGTCGACGTCCGCGTGGGAGACGAGGTGGTCGCCCACGGAGCTGGGGCCGGTCACCACGGACAGCACGCCCTCGGGCAGGCCGGCCTCGCGGAACAGGTCGGCCAGCCACAGCGCGGACAGCGGCGTGGCCGAGGACGGCTTGAGGATCACCGAACTGCCGGACAGCAACGCGGGGGCCAGCTTGGCGGTGTTGAGGTAGAGCGGGACGTTCCACGCCGTGATGGCGGCGACGACGCCGACGGGCTGGCGGGTGACGACCGACGCGCCGAAGTCCCCGTGCCGCACCTCGGACCACGGGAAGGTCTCGGACAGGCGCGCGTAGTAGCGCAGCACGCCCAGGGTCGGCGTCACCTGGATCATGGCGGCGGTGCCGGGCGGGGTGCCCATCTCGTCGGAGAGGATCTGGCACACCTCGGCCTGGCGCTCCTCGAGCATGTCGGCCACGCGGGCCAGCAGGGCGCCGCGCTCGGCGGGCGGGGTGGAGCGCCACACGCCGGACTCGAACGAGTCGCGCGCCTGGCTGATCATCTCGTCCAGGTCCTCGGTGGTGGTCTCGGCGACCCGGCCCACGACCGCGTTGGTGGCGGGCGAGGTCACCTCGAGGACGCCGGTGGTGATGGGATCGGTCCAGCGGGTGCCGGAGAAGAGCTTGTCATGGACGACGACCACGGGGACCTCCGAGAGGTAGAAAACAAGAACGTGTTCCACCTCACTGTAGCGAGTCCACGGCGCCCCGTGGGGCAGCTACCCGGCCCGCATCACCAGCACCAGGTTGGACACCAGGACCTCCCTGACCAGCGGCACCCGCACCAGCCACCACGCCCACCGCGGGTGGTAGCGAGGGAACGCCGCCACCAGCTCGGCCGCCGGGGTGCTGCGCGCCCACTCGAGCCCCTCGGCGCAGCCCACCTCGAACAGGGACTCGCCGTAGACGTTCTTGGGCGGCCGGCCGTGGCGACGCTCGTACATCCGCCGCGCCCGCTCGCCACCGAGGTAGTGGGTGGGCCCCATCTCGTGGCCGCCGAAGGGTCCGTACCAGAGCGTGTAGGAGACGACGACGAGGCCGCCCGGTCGCGTGACCCGGCACATCTCCTCGGCCATCGTCCAGGGCTCGGGGACGTGTTCGGCCACATTGGAGGAGATGCACACGTCGACGCAGTCCGATCGGATCGGCAGCGACATCCCGCTGCCGCGGATCGAGCCCGCCTGGTCCAGGCCCGCCGCCGACATCTCCCCCACGTCCGGTTCGACGGACACGTACCGCGCCCCCTCGGCGGCGTAGGCGTCGGAGAAGTAGCCCGGCCCGCCGCCGACGTCCAGCACCGTCAGCCCCGGGAGGCGGCCGGTGTCGGACCCGGGGCCCCGCCCGGCCGGCCGGTCACCGGCGCGCTCCCACAGGTCCGCCACCAGTTCGACGGTGTCGCGGGCCAGACCGGAGTAGAAGACGTCCGGGTCGGACTGCTCGAGCGGGAACGAACGCAGCAATCCGAGCGACCGACCGAGGGTGGCGCGGCGGGCCACCGAGCGCAGGGCGGGCGAGCGGTGGACGGGATCGGTGATCACGGCGGTGACGATACCGGCGGCAGCGTTGACCACCCCGTCGGCGGTCCCGACGCCCGCGTACAGTGTCCGCGTGGCTCGTATCCTGCTGCTGTGCTGGCGTGACAGCACCCATCCCCAGGGCGGTGGCAGCGAACGCTACCTCGAGCACGTCGCGGACGGCCTCGCCGGCGCCGGGCACACCGTCGTCTACCGGACCTCGCGCTCACCGGGTGCGGCCCGCTCCGCCACCACCGGGGCCGGGGTGCGGTTCAGCCGGGCCGGCGGCCGGTTCACCGTCTATCCCCGCGCGCTGCTGGCGATCCTGTTCGGCAGGATCGGGCTGGGGCCCCTCGGTGTCCTGAGGCAGCCCGACGTCGTCGTCGACACCCAGAACGGCGTCCCCTTCTTCTCCCGCCTGGCCACCACCGCGCCCGTGGTGGTGCTGGTCCACCACATCCACCGTGAGCAGTGGCCGGTGGCCGGGTGGCTGGTCGCGCGGATCGGCTGGTGGATCGAGTCGTGGCTGTCCCCGCGCGTGCACTCGCGCAGTCAGTACGTGACCGTGTCGCTCCCCTCGGCCGACGAGCTCGCCGGGCTCGGCGTGGACCCCGCGCGCATCGCCGTGGTGCGCAACGGACTCGACCCGCTCCCGGCGGACGTCAAGCCGGGCGAGCCGGCCGCGCACGAGGGCCCCGGCCCTGACACCGACACCGCCGCCCCGCGGCTAATCGTGCTGTCCCGGCTGGTGCCGCACAAGCACGTCGAGGACGCCCTCGACGTGGTCGCCACCCTGCGCGCGAGCAGGCCCGGCCTGGTGCTGGACGTCATCGGCAGCGGCTGGTGGTCCGACCGACTGCGTGAGTACGCCGCCGAGCGCGGGCTCCTCGACCCGGACAGCCCGGACACCGGCGCGGTCCGGTTCCACGGGCACGTCGACGAGTCCACCAAGCACCGCCTCCTCGCCGGGGCCACACTGCACCTCATGCCCTCCCGCAAGGAGGGCTGGGGCCTGGCGGTGTCCGAGGCCGCGCAGCACGGGGTGCCCACCGTCGGCTACCACCACGCCGCGGGACTACGGGACTCGATCGACGACGGCGAGACGGGCCTCCTCGTGGACGATGTCGCGGCCATGACCCTGGCCACCGATCGCCTCCTGGCGGACCCCGACCTGCGGGGAGGCATGGGTGAGGCCGCCCGCCGCAAGGCCGCGGGACTGTCCTGGCCCGCCACCGGAGCGGCGATGGCGCAGGTCCTCCGGGCGGTCACCGAGGGCCGGCGCGTGAGCGGTGTGATCAGCGGCCAGGTCGGTTGACCGGACCTCCCGCGGCAAACACGCCCCGGCGCGCCGTGGTGGTCGCGGTGGAGACGCTGGCAACGACCAGGGCGAGGGCGAGCGTGAGCAGCCACAGCGCGTGCGCCGCCAGCACCCATCCGCGGGCCGACGCCGGAGCCGCGGGCTCGGCGGTGGCCTCCCATCGGGCATCCGCCCCACCCGGCCCGTTCGGCGCGGCCAGCTCGTGCAGGACGAGTTCGGAGCCGGTGAACCTCGTCGTCGTCGACTCCTGCGGTGTCCCGGCCAGCATCCGCGCCGCCCGCCCGCGCGGGCCGGCGGACGTGCGCTCGTCGAGCACCCACCGCACCCCCAGTCCGGCCAGAACGCTCGGGTCGTCCCCCCGCAGCAGCGCCGCGGTGGCCCGCCTCGCGCGATCACCCTCGCCCGGCACCGCGGCCGCGTCGTCGCCGGCCGCCCCGCCGACGACCAGGTCTCCGGGCACCAGCACGCGGGTGTCGAGCAGTCGGGGCGCCGGATCGAGCACCGCCGCGCCGCCCGCCCACAACGGCGTCGAGCGGAAGGACCCCGCCGGCAGGACCAGCAGGTCACCGGGCCTCCCGTCGACGATCCGCGCCACCTGCTCCCAGTCCTGGCCGTAGGTGACCGGCCGCAGCTGGTCCCACAGGGCGCGCGGGGCGTCGGGGACGGAAGCGACGGCCACCGACGTGAGCAGCAGGCCCGCCACGGCCGGTCGGAGTCGCCCGGCCAGCTCGCGGGCGGCGAAGGCGAGCGCCAGCACGGTCGCCGGGAGCGCCAGTGCGACGAACTTCTGGGTGTCGCGCAGCAGACCCGCGCCGGGGACCGCGGCGACGACGGTCTCCAGCGCGGCCAGGCCCGGCCCCGTCGCGGCGGCCGCCACCAGCAGCCACGTCCCGACCGCCAGCGGTACCGTCGCCCGCACCACCGGATCGCGGCGCGCCCGCCACACCCCGCGCGCCGCCACCGCCCACACGACGAGCAGCAGCACGAGCGCCACGGCCGCCCACCACGTCGACCGCGACGGCGGCACCGCCTCCGAGTTCCAGATTCCGCCCAGGGCGACCACGGACCCGAAGGTGCCGATGCCGGGCTCGGCGCGGGCGGCGAACGCGCTCACGCCCGTGCCGGCGGTCGGCGAGGTGCCGGTCCCGGCCGGGGCGAGTGCGGTCGCGAGCAGCCACGGCAGCGCGGTGACCACGGCCGTGGCGACCAACGCCAGCGCTGCACAGACGCGCCGGCCCGGCCGCGCGGCGGGACCCGCACTATCACCGGCACTGTCACCGCCACCCGCACCGCCGCTGACCAGGGACACCGCCGCGGCGACAACCGCGAGGACCCAGCCCGTCGGCGTGAGCCCCGCCGCGGCCAGCGCCGCGCACGCCGCCGCCACCCGGCGCCGACCGGGCGCGCCACCGAGTGCGCCACCGAGGGCGCCGGAAGAGGCCAACAACACCGGCATCGACATCACCGCCGCCGTCCCGGCCAGCACGGACCAGTGCCCCTGCAGCAGCCGCTCCACCACGAACGGGTTCCACACCGCCCCCACCACGGCGGGCAGGCGCAGCCAGAGCCCGGACAGCCCCGCGGCCGCGTCGCCGGGCAGGACCCGGCGCACCAGCGCCCCCGCCGCCACCGCCAACCAGATGCAGAACACGGCGGTGAGAACGCCGGTCAGCGGCCACACCGGCAACCCCACCGCCTGCAGCGCGCGGGTCGCCCACACCACCACCACGTCCTGGGGCACCGCCCGCGCCGCCGACTCCCCCAGCCCGAGCGCGGCGTCCGACAGGGGCGGTGTCGGCGTGGCCACCCAGTCCCTGAGCAGGGGGAACCCGGGCCGCGCCACCCCCGCCAGCAGCAGGGCGGTCACCACCGCCCCCACGGCCGCGTCCACCGCAGCGTCCCTCCCGGTGGATCGCAAGGTCACGCGACGGGGACCGACAGCGGACGACATGCGCTCATTCCACCACGCCCGCGCGCGGGGCCGGCCGCCACCGCGCGGCCGGGCCGTCGGCGGCCAGCCACCGGGCCACCGCGGCGGCCCCCTACGATTCCCGGTGTGGACCATCAGGCGCGCGAGGCGGCACCCGGCACCGCCACCAGGCGCTTCCTGACCGGCGCGGGGGCGGTGACGGCCGGGTCGATGCTGGCCAACATCGCCGCCTACCTGCTGCACCTGCCGGCCTCCCGGTGGCTGGGGCCCGAGGGCTACGG
The DNA here is from genome assembly GCF_045689975.1 of Dietzia kunjamensis. Lineage (GTDB taxonomy): Bacteria > Actinomycetota > Actinomycetes > Mycobacteriales > Mycobacteriaceae > Dietzia > Dietzia kunjamensis. The sequence continues at coordinate 3,032,976 of NZ_CP143297.1, forward strand.
CGCCTTCGCCGCCCTGCTGTCCGCGCAGCTGCTGGTCGCCGTTCCGTCCCTGGCGTTGCAGGCGGTCGTTGCCCGCGACCACGTGCGCGGAGTACCGGACGGGGTCCTGCGCTCGCTCGGCCGGCGGGTCGCGCTCCTGGTCGCGGTGGTCGCCGCACTGGCGGTCGTCCCGGTGTCGCTGCTGCTGGACACCCCCGTCCTGGCCACCGCCGCCGCGCTGGCCCCCGGCCCGGTGCTCTGTCTGCTCACCACCGAGCAGGGCCTGCTGCAGGGCGCCGAGCGGTTCCGCGCCCTCGGCGGAGTGCTCGCCCTGGCCGGCGCCGGCAAGGTGGTGCCGGCCGTCGCGGTCCTCGCCGCGGGCGGGGGCGTGGGGCTCGCGCTCGCGGCCGGGGCCGTCGGCGTGACGGTGGCCTGGCTGGTGGCGGGGTGGATCTCGACACGCGGGTCCGAGGCGCGGCGATCGCCGACCGGGACTTCGTCGACCTCACCCGGCGTCGCGGCCGTACTCGCGGCCGGCCAGGTGCAGCTCGTGATGATGGCCCTGACCTCCGTCGACCTGCTCCTCGCACGTGCCCTGCTGTCCCCGGGGGACGCCGGCCGCTACGCGCTCGGGGCGGTCGCCGCCAAGGCCGCGTTCTGGCTACCCCAGGCCGTGGGCACGGTGCTCTACCCGAGGATGGCCGATCCGGCGGGGCACCGGGGGGCGGTCCGTTCCGCGGTGGGTGTCCTGCTGGGTATCGGCGCCGTCGTGGTGGTCGGTGCCGCGGCGGCCGCCCCGCTCGTGCCGGTGGTCGTCGGCGAGGACTACCGGCCCGTGGCCGGCCTGCTGTGGGCGTTCGCCGCCCTGGGCGTGACACTGAGCGTGCTGCAGGCGTTCCTGCTGGCGAGCATCGCCTCCGACCGGACGGTGGAGGCCGCGATCGCCTGGTGCGGGCTGGTGCTCACCGCCGTCGCCGTGTGGCTCGCGCCCCGCGGTGTCGAGGGCGTCCTGGGCGCCGCACTCGTCACGGTCGCCCTCACCACGGTCGCCGCAGGCTGGCGGGCGCTGCGCGTGCGCCCCGCCTGAGGCGAGGGCGCCGAGCGGGCCGCGCCCTCGAGCCGAGCCACGTCGCCTATCCGTTGGCGACTCACCTACCGGATCCGCTAGGTGGCGCGTGATCCGATAGGCGAAGCGGCTGGCGAAGCGGCTGGCGGAGCGGGATCGTCGAGGCCGGCCGCGGGTTCGCAGCGCCCGATCCGAGGGACAGATCGCGGGAGCCGGGCGGCTGGTGTCCCCGACGGTCGCGCGGCGGTCGCGGTCGCGGTCGGCTGCGCGGCGGCTGCGCGGCGGTCGCGGGTCCGTCACCCAACGAGAAGAGCGTTCCGCACACTCCCACGCGGGTGATGTGTGCGGAACGCTCTTGTCGATGCTCCGGGTGCGGCCCCCGCTCCGGACAGGACGTGCGGCCGCGGGGTCTGACAGGTCAGGCGCGGGTCCGGGTGGTCCGTCCGCCGGTGCCGCCGCGGCTCCCGCGCAGGCCCAGCACGATGCCACCGATCAGCGAGAGCAGGCCGAGGATGCCCAGCACCGCCGGGACGATACGACCGAACGTGTTGAGCGTGTCCGCGCTGTCCTGCGCCGCGGCCAGAGTGCTCTCCTGGGTCTCGTCGTTCCATCCGGACTGGAAGCGGACGGCCGTGCGGGTCGGCTCGGCTTTCTCCTCCTCCAGGCGGGCCTTATCGGAGAAGAAGGCGTCGGCCTCGGCCTGGTCCTCGGCGAAGAACTGGAAGATGTCCTCCTTGCCGTTGATGATCTGGCCGGTGGCCGGGTTCACGTACACCGTGCGGGTGTTGGTGTAGAAGCGTCGCATGTCGACCGGGCGGTCGGGGTCACCCTCGAGGCCCCACTGGCCGGCGGTCATGCCCTCGCGGCGGTAGCTGGCGAGGATCGACTCGACGGCGGGGTCGTAGCCGTCGGAGATCGAGGCGAAGTGGTCGCGGATCGAGGACCACATGTCGATCGGGCCGAGCTCCTGGGTGAACTCGTAGGCCTCGATCCCACCGACGGACGTCTCGCCGACGAACTCGATCGGGTTGGTGGTGAAGGTGCTGGCGTCGAAGTAGTCGTAGGCCCGCTGCTCGGTGTCGAACGGGAACTTGTACTGCAGCCCCTCGCGGACGAAACCCGTGGGGGCGGTGTCGTCGGCGCCGCCCGCGACGACCTGCAGGGTGCTGGTGGCCTCGTCGACCGGCTGCGCCGTGACGCGGTCCAGCGTGATGCGGTCGATTGTGGCGTTGATCAGCGCCTCGACCTCGTCGCCGCCCGCGATGTCCTCGCGCAGCAGCGACTGGGCGGCCTGCAGGGTGATGACGTCGGCGTCCGACGGCTCGACGGCCATCACCCGACGCTGCGAGTACAGGGGGATGTCGTTGTCGATGAAGCACGAGACGGGGAACTGCACCTCGGAGTCGTCGGCCTCGGCGCCGTCCTGGGTCTCGACCACCTCACCCTCGGGCGCGTCGCCCTCTCCCTCGTCTCCGGCCGCGGCCTCGGCCCCGTCCTCGGGACGGCACTCGGGCCGGTCCGCGTTGAGCTCGGTGGGCGCGTTGCCCGCCAGCGCCCTGCCCACGAGGACCGCCCCCGGCGCGACCTCGGTGACGGTCGTCGAATTGATGTCCAGCGGGGTCTTCTTCTGCGCCGGCACCACGAAGAACACGAGCGCCAGTGCGATAGTGATCAAGAATGCGCCGAGCCCGACGAGGACCAGTGCGGGCACCGACGACCTCCGTCCCGCGGAACTGCTCTGTCGTGCCATCGGTTGTCCTCCTGGAGTCGCGCCCTCGGTCCGTGGTCACGCCCGGGTAACGTCCCCGGGTCGGCTGCCAGACCGGACCATCATCAGGAGAAGATTAACAGTGATGAAGAACGCATTTGGCACCCCCGACCACCGAGTCGGGACTCTGCCCTCCGCGACGGGCTTCGTGCCGGCGCTCGAGGGGCTCCGGGCGGTCGCCGCGTTCGCTGTACTCACCACCCATGTCGCGTTCCAGACCGGGGCCTCGACGGGGTCGTTCCTCAACCGCGTCTGGGGCCGCTTCGATCTGTCCGTGGCCGTGTTCTTCGCGCTCTCGGGCTTCCTGCTGTGGCGCGCGCACGCCCTGCACGCACGCCGGGGAGGCACGGGGACCGCACGGCCCGCCCGCGACTATCTGCGCTCCCGACTCGTCCGCATCATGCCCGCGTATCTCGTCCTGGTGGCCGCGGTGTTCCTGCTCATCCCCCGGAACACACGGAGCTCCGCCAGCACATGGACGTCCAACCTGACGCTCACCCAGGTGTACGTCCCGGACTCCCTCGTCGAGGGGCTCACGCACGCGTGGTCGCTGTCCGTGGAGATGAGCTTCTATCTGGTGCTGCCGTTGCTGTGGTGGGCGCTCGCGGGGCTGCGCGGGCGGGCGGCGCGGTGGCGCATCCCGGCGATCGCGGTCGCGGGGGTGGCGAGCCTGGGATGGGCGCTCGTGCCGTGGTACGAGCTGGGACTGCACGACCGGCTCAACGACCAGATCCTGCCGCCGGCGTTCGCGTCGTGGTTCGCGGCGGGGATGATCCTGGCCGAACTCGCCTGCGCCCCGCCCGGACGGGCGGCGACGCTGGCCCGCCACCGCCACGCACGGTGGGGGTGGTGGGCGGTCGCGGCCGCGGCGTTGCTGGTGAGCACGGTGCCGCAGTGGTTCACCGAGGGCTTCGTGCATCCGTCGGGCCCCGAGTTCGCGCTCCGCACGGCGCTCGGCGCCGTGGTGGCGTTCTGCCTCCTGGCCCCGGCCGCGCTGGCCCCGGCCGGCGCGCCGTCCACCGCCCCCGCAGGCCCGAGCACCGCGGACGGCGGCGGGCTGCGCTTCGCCGTTCTCGGCTCGACCGTCCTCACGACCCTGGGCCGGTGGTCGTACGGCGTGTTCCTGTGGCACGTCCTGGTCCTGCACTTCGCGTTCCAGATCGCGGCGGTGCCCATGTTCTCCGGACAGATGCTGCGGATCTGGCTGGTGACCGCGGTGGTCTCGACGGTGGTCGCGGCTGCCAGCTACGCGCTGGTCGAGGTGCCGGCCGGACGCTGGCTGGCACCCCGGCGCGCGCCGCGCGGACGGCCAGCGGACGGCCAGCTGACGGCCAGCCCGGCGCAGACGAGCCCCGCCACCGTCGCGACCTGAGGCCCCCAGCCGTCACCGGCGTAGCCCAGCGGGTCCGGCCACGGGGCGCGGGACAGCACCGCGGCGCCGGCGACGATCCCCGCCCCGGCCCCCACGACGAGCAGGTGCCGGGCCCGCCCGGCTCCGAGGTACCGACTCGCCACCAGCGCACCCACGGTCAGCCCGGCGGTCACCCCCAGCCCGACCGGCCCGGCCACCGCGAACCCGAACGCGGCGGTCGCGGCGACCGTCAACGGTCCGCGCCCGCGCCACGGCGTGGCGCGGGCCCCCGCCCGGTCACGGCTACCGCGGACGAGGAACAGCAGCAGGACCAGCAGCAGCGCGAGCGGCCCGGTGAGCAGCGCCGCGCGGTACGGCGCGTCGAGCGGCACGGTGAGCACGAGGGTGGCGCCGGTGGTGGTGGCGGGCAGCACCCAGCCCTGCTTCCACCCGTCGACGGTGACCGGACGCGGGTCGGCCAGGTCGGTGCCGTCGTCGGCGACGAGCCGGGCCTGCCACGCGGGCGTGACGGATTCGGGGATCACCAGGACGCGTTCGCGCGGCGCGGACGGCACGCGCAGTTCGCGCCGCGAGTCGTCCCACAGCGCGGTGGCGACGGCCAGGGCGGGGTGCGGGGCACCGCCGAGGATCGGCGCGGGGCCGCCCCCGGTGCCTCCCGTGCGGCTCCCGGTTCCCGGTTCGACGACGAGGGCCACCGTGTCGACGGAGAACGCCTGACCCGGGTCCACCGAGACCTCCTGCGGTCCCGCGTCCAGCCGGACGGCGGAGTCGTCGCAGAGCTCGGCCGTGACCGCGCGGCCCTCGAGCAGCGCCCGTCGGCTGGCGGTGATCCGCGTGCCGACGACCCGGTCGCCGAGGTGCAGCTTCGGCCCGTCCCGGCAGGTCAGGGTGACGGGCTCGTCGTCGGCGGCGGGCAGCGCGCCGATGCGGGCGCCGGTGGGGTCCTGTACCCACACCTCGGCGATGCCGGTGGGCAGCCGCGCGCCGGTGGGACCGCGCACGTCCCGGGTGTCGTCGACGCGGACGGTGATCCGATCGGTGTGGTCGGCGGGGACGTCGACGACGACGGAGCCGTCCTCCTCCGGGGTGAGCGTGGCCAGGTCGACGCGGGTGCGTTGGACCCCGGTGTCGACGGTGATGACCTCGGGCGCGGCGGGGGCCGCGGAGCGGGGTGCCCAGAGGCGGAGCGAGCCGACGAGCTGGCGACCGGGCAGGCTCAGGGCGAGCGACGGCGCGGGAACGTCCGGCGCGTGCCAGCTGGTGGAACGGTCGCCGTCGACGGCCGCCGACGGCCTGCCCGCGGGGTCGTCCACGAGCGACTCGCCCGTCGCGCGGACCTGCCGTGCGCGGGTGGCCGGGTCCCCGCGCAGGACGTCGTCGAGGGCGGGGCCGGGACGTGGGCGCACGAGCAGTCGCGGGATCACTGTCGTGGCGGCGGGGACGTCGAGCAGGCGGGCGAAGCGGCCCGGTTCCTCGGGGTCGATCGCCAGGCCGGGGGCGCACCTGGCGGCGCCGGTGGACTCCTCGGCCCCGGCGAGTCCCTCGACCGGGCTGCCGGCGTGGACGCAGTCCGAGCGGCCGGACAGTTCCTGGCGCAGCAGCCAGCCGGACGGCGCGCGGGAGTCCTCGGGCCGGCCGGGCAGGGCGATGGTCCGTAGCAGTGGGATGTCCTGGCCACCGGCGGTCAGTCCGATCTCGGAGACCTCGAGGTAGGTGCCGCGGCCGCCGTCGGCGAAGCCCGTGGCCGTCACCCTGACCCGCCCGGTGGGGCCGGGCGGCAGTGGCACGGAGGTCTGTTCGCCCACCGCGGGGAACACCGTCGTGGTTCCGGTGTCGGTGCGCACCTCCAGTCTGCTGACGGGCGGTCCGGCGGCGGGGTCCGGGACGGTCAGCGTCAGGACGCCGCGGTCGAGGGGCTCGGGCAGGTCGATCTCGATCCATTCACCGAACGCGGACCCGTACCCGCCGGATCGCCAGGCGGTGTCGGGATCACCGTCGACGGCGGCGGCGACGGAGTGCGCCGGCCGCACCGGTCCGGTCTGGGCCGAGTCGGCCGCCGAGGACGACACCGTGACCCGGGCGTCCCACCATCGGGCCCGCGTGAGAGCCGGGTCGTCCTCGGCGACGGTCGCCGGGTAGTCGCGGACCGTGCCGCGGCTGCGGCGGGGGTCGCCCTCGGCCCGGACGGCCGAGGAGTTGTGGTCGACCCGGCCGAAGTCGGTCTCGCGATCCGCCGGGGAGTCCGTCAAGACCGGGCCGGTGGAGTTCAGCGGCCGCGGCCGCGGGAACGGATCGGACGCCGGGTCGACGCCGGCGGCGAGCGCGTCGGCCTCGAGCAGGCGCGTGACCCGGGACGGCGAGCCGACGGTGTCCTGAGACGCCAGCAGGTCGTCCAACCGGGACAGTGATTCGGGCCCTCCGGCGACGACCTGGAGGTCGCGGAGTTCCACCGTGTACGGCGCGGTCGCCGAGCGGGGCGGTCCGGGCGGCGCCGCATCCGATCCCAGTCGTGAGTCGACCCGGTAGATCTCGATCGCCGGATAGGCCGGCCGCAGCCCGGAATCGGGCACCACGACCACCTCGTCGTCGTTCCTGGCCCCGTCGTCACCAACCCCGTCGTCACCAACCCCGTCGTCACCGACCCGGGATCCCCCGACGGGGTCGCCGAACTCGGCGACCTTCACCAACCCGGGCGAGCCGTCGATCGCCTGGTGCACCAGCGCCGGGCGCGGCGCGGCGGCGTCCTCGGACAGGTCGTTGCGCACCACGAGGAAACCGACGCCCAGCGACGCCAGTGTGGCGGCCATCCCGGGCGCGGCGCGGCCGTCGGCCAGTCGTTGCTGCACGGCGTCGAGGGCGCGGATCGCGGGGGCCGGCTGCAACGGCACGGAGTCGCGGACCGCCCACGGCGTCCGGGCCAACGGCTGCAGGGGTTCGTCCCGGGTGACCCCCCACACCTGGCGGGCGAACGACGCGCCGGGGACCACGAGCGCACGCGTGGTGCCGGCCGGGTCGGACTCCCCGTCCTCCCCGTCCTCCCCGTCCGCACCCGGCCGGTCCACCGGCGCGTTCTCCGACAGCCACCGCGCCGCGTCCGGCCAGTGGTCGGGCAGCGACTCATGCGCGCCGACCGGCGCGAGCCTGCCCAGCCACGCCGGGGCCACGGACACACCCGCGGCCAGCACGATCACCATCGCCACGGCCACCGACCGGTGGCGCTCCGGGTGCGCCAGCGCGTCCACCACGCGGACGCGGGGGGTCTCGCCCGGGGCGGCCCCGTCGCCGCCCCGGGCGAGTCCCGCGAGCAAACAGGACAGCAGGTGGGCGACGCCCAGTATCAGCGGCAACCGCAGTAGCGGCTCGAACTTGTGGACGTTGCGCAGCGCGGCGCCCGGGCCGTCGAGGACGGCGCGCAGGGTCTCGGCGAGGCCGCCACCGGCGGGCCCGACCCACGGCGCCGCCATCGCCACCAGGCCGACGGCGCCGATCACCAGCAGCCGGCCCCGTGCGGGCATCCCGCGCCACAGTAACCCCACGACGCCGGCCGCGGCGAGCACCCCGGTGGCCAGGACGAACACCGGCTCGCTCGTGAGGTCCGCGCCGGCGGTCCGGTCGGTCGACACGAACGGGACCCACGTCGAGGCGCCACGCAGCACCTCGGTCACCGAGGACCACCGGGTGGTGACCTGAGCCGACTCGATGTAGTCGAGGAACGGGGGCGAGACCCGGCCGAGCAGCACCAACGGCACCGCCCACCACACGCACACCGCCGCAGACAGCGGCAGCCACCACGCGGCGAGCCGCGCCCAGGTGCGGTCCGGACGGTGCAGGGCCCACCACAGCACCGCGGGCAGGCAGGCGGCCGCGGTGGCGACGGCGTTGACCGCACCCATCAGTGCCAACGCCAGCGCGGCACCTGCCCCGCCCCGGCGCGGCGACATCCGCCCCTGCAGTACCCGGATGACCGGCAGCAGCACCCAGGGCGCGAGGGCGACCGGCCAGATCTCCGACGAGATCGAGCCCAGGTCGCCGAGCATGCGCGGCGCGAGCGCGTAGAGGACCCCGGCCACGGCCCTGGTCTGCCGGGTGCCGATGCGCAGCGCGGCGGCGACGCGGACCACGCCGACGAAGGCGACGGTCAGCACGACGGCCCACCACAGGCGTTGGGTCAGCCAGGCCGGCATCCCGACCAGGTCGAAGACCGCGAAGAACGGGCCCTGCGGGAACAGGTATCCGTACGCCTGGTTCTGCACCTGGCCGGAGAAGGACAGCCCGGTCCACAGGTGGGTGGCCTGGGCGAGGAAGCGCCCGGGGTCCACGACGAGGTCGTACTTGGTGTCCGGGACGACCAGACCCGGGGACTGCAGGCACGCCAGCAGGAGAAAAGCGAGGAACGCGACGACCGCGTCACGCGCGCCGGCGCCGAATCGGGCCCCGCGGATCACCTACGCCGGCGTGAGGGATTGACGGCTGCGCGGGATCAGCGCGCGCCGTACTCGACCTGGCCGAACAGGGCCTGGTCGGCCGGCGGCTGCGCGACCTCGGGGATGGAGTTCTCGGCCATGGCGGTGTTGACCCCGAAGGCGACGATGCCGCCGAGGACGATTCCGCCGACTGCGCTGGCGAGCGCTCCGGTACCGAAGCTCATCGGATTCTCCCTGCGGTTCACGTGACAATGTCTGACGATGTCTCACGGCGGGTGCTGTGGAGCACACCGACGCCGGAAGAGTAGCACCCGCGGCCCGCCGGATCGGCGGAGCGGCTCCCATAAGTCCTTACCGGCGGGTAAGTTGGGTGTGGCACATGACACCGCGCCACACCAGACCGCACCACACCGCACCGCAGAGCGCCCGCCGGGAGGAGACCTGTGACGACGGGGACCAAACGCATCCCACGCGCGATCCGCGAGCAACAGATGCTCGATTCCGCGATCAGCGTGTTCTCCGATCTCGGCTACCGGTCGGCCTCGATGGACACCATCGCCCGCCACGCCAGCATCTCCAAGCCGATGCTGTACCTGTACTACGGCTCCAAGGAGGAACTGTTCGCCGCGTGCGTGGTCCGGGAGTCCGGGCGGCTCATCGACCACCTCACCGACGCCGCGACCGGCAGCGCCGGGCCACGGCGGAGACTCGAGGGCGTCGTCCAGGCGTTCCTGGAGTTCGTCGACCAGCACACGGACTCGTGGAACGTCGTCTACCGTCAGGCATTCGCCGAACCCCAGTTCCGTGAGGAGGTCGAGAAGACCCGGTCGGTCCTGGTGGATCTGACCACCGACCTCCTCGCGCAGAACTCCGTCGACGAGCGCAGCCGCGAGGTGCTCGAGGTCGTCGCGACCGCCCTCGTCGGGGCGGGCGAGGCGGTCGCCGACCGCGTCGCGCACCGCTCGATCCCCACGTCGGTGGCCGCCGGGGTCGTCGTCGAGCTCGCCTGGCGTGGCCTCGCGGGCGACCCAGCGAAGTCACTCACCACCGCCACAGAGGAGAAGCCGTGACCGACACGTCCACCGCCACCGCCCGCCGGTCCGAGGCCGCCCGGACCCTCAGCCCGGCCGACCTCGCCAAGGGCCTGCCCTCCCTGGTCGCCGACCTGCCGTCCGTCCTCAACGGTCTCCGCATCGTCCGCACCTCGCGCAGCAGCCACAAGGTGTCCATCGGCCGCCGCTTCCAGAAGCTCGCGGCCGACCGGCCCGACGCCCCCTTCCTGAAGTTCCTCGGCACCGAGATCACCTACGGGGAGGCCAACCGGCGGGCCAACCGCGTCGCCGAGGTGCTCAGGGCGCGCGGGGTCCAGCGGGGCGACACCGTCGGCATCTGCATGGTCAACCGCACCGAGGTCATGCTCGCGATCCTGGGTGCGGTCAAGGTCGGCGCGTCGGTGGGCCTGCTCAACCACCACCAGCGCGGCGAGGTCCTCGACCATTCGCAGAAGATCATCGAGTCCAAGGTCGTGCTCGTCGGCGCCGAGTGCGCCGAGGCCGTCCAGTCCGTCCCCCGGGAGAACTGGGTCGGCGAGCTCGTCGCCGTCAGCTCCCCGATCGACCTGCCCTTCCGCGAGTTCCGCGCGAACCACCGCCCGGAGGAGCTGTCCGACCTGACCTGGCTGGAGGACGAGCTCGACGCACTGGGCGACGACGTGGGTGACACCAACCCGCCGGAAGCCGACGACACCGTGGGGGACGAGACCGCCTACTACGTCTTCACCTCGGGCACGACGGGCCTGCCCAAGGCCTCGACGATGTCCCATTACCGCTGGAACAAGGCGATGGCCGGGTTCGGCCTGTCGGGCGTGCGCCTGCGCAGGGACGATGTCCTGCTCTGTCCGCTGCCGATGTACCACAACAACGCCCTCACGGTGGGCCTCGGCTGCGTGCTCGCCGCGGGTGCCTGCATGGCGATCGAGGAGCACTTCTCGGCGTCGAAGTTCTGGGACCAGGCCCGCGCGGCCGGCGCGACCGCGGCCATCTACATCGGCGAGATCTGCCGGTACCTGCTCAACCAGGATCCCGGCCCGGGCGACCGCGACCACTCCATCCGCGTCGTGACCGGCAACGGCCTGCGCCCCGAGATCTGGCACGAGTTCCAGGAGCGGTTCGGGATCGGTCGAATCTGCGAGTTCTACGCGGCCAGCGAGTGCAACATCGCGTTCGTCAACGCCTTCAACGTCCCACGGACCACCGGCTACTGCCCCATGGACTTCGCGATCGTCGACTACGACCCCGAGACGGGTGAGCCCCGCCGGGGCGACGACGGCCGTCTGACGAAGGTCGGCAAGGGCAAGACCGGCCTGCTGATCAGCGGGATCTCCGACTCCCAGCCCTTCGACGGCTACACCGACGCCGAGGCCACGGAGAAGAAGATCGTCCGCGACGCCTTCAGCGACGGTGACGCCTGGTTCGTCTCCGGCGACCTCATGCTCGACCAGGGACTTAAGCACGCGTCCTTCGTCGACCGCCTGGGCGACACCTTCCGCTGGAAGGGCGAGAACGTGGCCACCACCGAGGTCGAGGCCGCGGTCAGCTCCCTTCCCGAGGTGGACCAGGCCGTGGTCTACGGCGTGGCCGTCCCGGACGCCGACGGCAAGGCGGGGATGGCGGCGGTGCGTCTGCACGACAAGTCCGACTTCGACGGTGCTGCGATGGCGAAGCACCTGCGCGACTCGCTGCCCTCGTACGCGGTGCCCCTGTTCGTCCGGCTGTCCAAGGAGCTCGAGCAGACCTCGACCTACAAGAGCCGCAAGAACGAATTACGTGATCAGGCGTTCGACACCTCGAAGTTCGATGACCCGCTCTACGTGTTGTCCAAGGAGAACGGGTACGTCCCGTTCTACGATGGCGCGGAGAACGACGTCGTCGCCGGCACCGTCTGAGTCCCCCCGCCCGACCCGGCCGGCGCCCCCCTACCAGGAGGTCCAGCCGCCGCATGCCCAGTAGTCGCATGCCCAGCCGCCGCACGTCGCGCCGCGCCCGGCCCGACCTGTCCCGCCGCTCGCTGTTGATCGGCCTCTCGGCCGGCCTCGGCGGGGCGGCGGGGTGGGCCCTGACGTCGATGATCGGGGCGGGTGACGACGACGAGGGGTCCGGTTCCGGCCAGGATGCGGACTCGGTGGGGCCGCGCCCGTACGTGCCGCCCGAGGGAGCCGTCCCGGTGACCGAGCCCCGCCGCCACTACTACGCCGATCCGGGCGACACCGACGGCCAGACGTTCGGCGACCTCTACCTACCCGACTCCGCGAACCCGGCGTTGCCGGTGGTGGTGCTGGTCCACGGCGGGGGGTGGAAGGACACGCTCGGCCTGGCGTACATGGAGAACCATGCACGCGACCTGGCGTCCTTCGACGTGGCGGTGTGGAACGTCGAGTACCGGCGGGTGGACTCCGGCGGCGGCTGGCCCACCACCGTGGCGGACGTCTGCGATGCCGTCGACCACCTCGCCGAGGTGTCCGCGCAGCTCGACGGTCGGTTGGATCTACGCCGGGTGGTGGTGGCCGGGCACTCCTCCGGCGGTCATCTCGCACTGTGGGTCGCGGGGCGGGCGCGGTTGCCGTCCTCGCTGCCCGGGTCCCGGCCGGTCGTGCCGGTCACCGGCTGCGTCTCCCTGGCCGGGGTGACGGACCTGCTCATGGCCGAGCGCACGGGCGACCGGTACGTCCACAGGCTCCTCGGTGGCCGCCCGGACGATCGCCGCCAGCGCTACGTCGACGCGTCCCCGGCCACGCATCTTCCCGCCGGGATTCCGGTGGTGTGCGTCCACGGCCGCGACGACACGGTGGTCCTGCCCGAGCAGTCCGAGTCGTATGTCCGGGCGGCCCGCCGCGCCGGCGACCCGGCCCGGGTCTCGCTGGTCCCCGGCGGGCACGACCCGTGGGGCGACATCAGCGGCACCGTGTGGCACGACACCCGCGACACGCTGCTGGCCATGGCCCGCCGCAGCCCCAACCCGGCGGGCTAGCTCCAGCCGGTGTCCACGCGGATCCGTTCGAGCCGCCGGTAGGCGATCAGCCACTGGCCGTCCACCTTCCGGTACCGCTCGTGGTAGTGCCCCCAGCCGTGGAGCCGCCGTTCACGGCCGTCGACCGACCACCACAACCGGTCCTCCATCGCCCAGATGCCGGTGGCCGTGGGCTCACCGGTGGTCGGGTCCGGGCCCGTCAGCTCCAGCAGCGGCGTGTGCCCGTGATGGACGCTCGTCACCGGGTTCGGACCGTCGAGGGTGTCGCGGATCGCGGCGGTGAGCGCCTCGCGCCCGCGCACCTCGGCCGCGCCGCCGCTCGCCGCCCACGACTCGCTGACCACATCCTCGGTGTGGCACGGTCCGTAGGCGTCCCACTGTTTGGTGTCCATGACGTACAGGCGCCGGGCGAAGACCGCCCGGATCGCCTCGAGGTCCTCCACCGCGCTCCCGTCGTGCAGCCGGCTCATGTCGTGTAATCAGCGTTGATCGAGATGTACTCGCGGCTCAGATCGCAGCCGTAGACGGTGCAGGCCCCGTCGGCCACGCCGGCGCCGCTCTCCACACCCAGGTCGACGGCGATGGTGACCTCCTCGGCCCGCATGATCTCGGTGAGCCGCTCGAGTTCGGCCTCGCCCGGGAACGCCGGGTAGGTCTCGAGGTCGCCGAACACGATGCGGACCCGCTCGGGGTCGATGTCCGTGTCGTCGTGGCACTTGCCGATCGCCATGGCGACCCGTCCCCAGTTGGGGTCGGCGCCGTGGACGGCGGTCTTGACCAGCGGGGAGTTGAGGATCGCCTTGGCCACCCGCTTGGCCTGGGCCCGGTCCCGCGCGCCCGTGACCTCGACCGTGAGGAGTTTGGTGGCGCCCTCCCCGTCGCGCGCGAGCTGGCGGGTCAGGTCGAGGCAGATCGCCTCGAACGCCTCACGCAGTTCGACCTCGCCGACAGGGTCGCCCGCGCCGCTGGTAAGGGCGATCGCGGTGTCCGAGGTGGAGGTGTCGGTGTCGACGGACAGGCAGTTGAAGGTCTCGTCCACCGCGGCCCTGAACGCGGAGTCCAGCACCCCCGGCTCCACCGCGGCATCGGTGAACAGCACCGCGATCATCGTGGCCATGTCCGGTTCGACCATTCCGACGCCCTTGGCGATGCCCACGATCTCGGCGGTGCCGCCCGTCGTCGTCGTCACCTCCACCCGCGCCGTCTTGGGATGGGTGTCCGTGGTCATCATCGCGGTGGCCAGCGCGACCGCGTCGGCATCGAACCCGGCACCGGCCAGGCCGTCGAGGTGCGTGCGCAGCAGGTCCATCGGGTACCGCCGGCCGATGACGCCGGTGGAGGCGATGAGCATCTCCTCCGGCGCCGCCCCCACGGCGGCGGCCGCGTGATCGAGCACCTCGCGCGCGTCGGCCATGCCCTGTTCGCCGGTGGCGACGTTGGCGTTCTTGGCCACGACCACCACGCCGCGCGCCCGACCGCTCGCAGCATTGGCGCGGCTGAGCACGACCGACGGTCCGGCGAAGAGGGACCGGGTGAACACTGCGGACGACGCCGGGGAGGGACCGTCGTTGACGACGACGAAGACGTCATCCCCGCGCTCACGCAGTCCCGCGGCACCCGAGTGGGCGCGGAAGCCCGGCGGGAGCGGGATCGTCTGGGCGGCGACGGTGGCGTTCGGCGGAGTCATGCCGACCATTCTCCCCCGCCGGGGTCTGCCCGCGGTATGTGACCGTCCGGGTCGGTCCGGGACGCTGGTTCCACCCCGAAGCATTTCACGAATGTGACACCTCTAACAAGAGAAAGATGTGCGGTTCCGTGCTCTGCATAGATAAGAAAGTGTGCAGCCGGAACACCGGGCGAAAACCACCTCTCAATTAGTAATTCCGCGATCGCTGCGTAACGTCCTCCAGCGGATTCGGGATGTACATCGCGAGTCCGAAAGCAGGACTGCACCACGAGAGCGGCGCACCCTCGCGCCGCCCGCAGACGAAAGGATCATCACATGATCGAGCAGATCTTCACCGGCGTCCTCAACTTCTTCAACAGCCTCATCAGCACCGGCTCCACCGCCGCCGAGGGCTTCGTCAGCACCGGCTCCACCGCTGCCGAGGGTGTCTACGGCACCGTCACCGGCTCGCTCGGCGACGTCGTGGGCTCGCTCTGAGCTGAGTGACACTGGACCCGCGCGGTCCTTGTCGCTTTCAACGCCGGCATTCTCTTTCGAGAATGCCGGCGTTGTGCATTTATTAGCTCTATCTTCTCCCGTCTCGCGGGCTTTTCCGCGAAAGCGCGGCACGCCTTTCAGAGAAGTCTGTGGCGTAGATCACATTAAACCGCGAGCGCCTGCCAACCAGCGAAAGTAAAGAGCATTCCCCGTGAATCGCCCGCGCGCGACATTGAACCGGGTGAATCCTGCTGCAGCCGTACGTAGCGTCCGGAGGCGAGTTCCCGACAGGCCTCGTGCTCATTGAGGACTCTGCTAAACCGATCGACGCACCAGGCGTCGCATCCCCCGACGAAAGGACCACATCATGGGTTCCATCGAGACTTTCCTCCCCGGCCTCGCCACCGGCTCCGCCGCCGTTAACACCGGCTCGCAGGTCGTCGACGGCGGTGCCGACCTGGCCGCCAACGTCCTCGGCTTCTTCGCCGGCCTCGTCGGCACGGTCACCGACGCCCTCGGTTCCTGAGCCGACGCGCCTGACTGCGCCTCGCCCGGGCCGACTGCGGCCGCCCGAGCGCACCGTGAGACCGGCCCCCGCTACGGCGGGGGCCGGTTCCGGCATTTCCGCCCGTTCTCCTCGCCCGGACACGCCGGTACCGTGGAGCCATGGAACTCGACCTGACCCGCCACGTCGCCGCCGACCCGGACACCGTGTGGGCCGTGCTCACCGACATCCCCGAGGCGCACCGCACGCTCAGTGGCGTGCTGGCGGTCGAGATCCTCACCTCCGGCCCGTACCAGCCCGGTCTGCACTGGCGTGAGACGCGCAAGATGTTCGGCATGAAGGCGACCGAGGAGATGATGGTGCTGGCCGTCGAACCGCCACACTCCACCACCAT
Source organism: Dietzia kunjamensis (assembly GCF_045689975.1). GTDB lineage: Bacteria > Actinomycetota > Actinomycetes > Mycobacteriales > Mycobacteriaceae > Dietzia > Dietzia kunjamensis. The sequence goes on from NZ_CP143297.1 coordinate 3,048,674, forward strand.
CGTCGCCGAGAGCGGCGGCACCGAGTACAAGACCGTCTTCACGATCACCCCGGACGCCGACGGCGGTTCGACCCTTCGGATGCGGTTCGGTGCACACACCGCTCACGCCCCCGCGGTCTCCCGGGTAGTGATGTCCGTGATGGGCCGGTTCGCCGAGAAGTCGACCCGCAGGACGATGGAGCAGGACCTGGCGGACATCGCCGCCGAGGCCGAGCGGCGGGCCGGGTGACCCGCACCCGGCCGGGCGCCGATCAGCCCCGCACCGCCACCGCTCGGTCCCACAGGTCCGCGACGACCTCCGACGCCGGCCGATCGGCGTAGGCGTCGGCCGCCCGCCAGCGCGACCCCGCCCACAGCGGCGGCACCTCGGAGTCCCCGGCCTGCGCGGCGGCCTTGCGCATGGGCCCGGTGAGCAGGTGCAGATGCGGGTACGCCGGGGGCGCGGCCGCATCGAACTCTTCCACGAAACCGTTGACGAGCGCCCGGGCGTAGCGGCCGGTGTAGCAGCGGGTCGGCCGGGACTCTGTGAACCCGGGGTCGGCCAGCGCGCTCCTGTGCAGGTCGCTCGTGCCGGCCTCCGGGGTGCGCAGCAGGACGGTGCCCAGCTGCACACCGTCCGCCCCGGCGTCGAGCACGGCGACCACGTCCTCCGGCGTGCTGATCCCGCCGGCGGCGACGAACTGCGTCTCCGGCAGCGCCTCACGCACCGCCCGCACCAGCGCCACTGAGGTGATGCCGTCGGGCTCTTCCCCCACCGTCGTGGTGGAGCGGTGTCCTCCGGCCTCGGCGCTCTGCACCGACAGCCAGTCCGCCCCCGCCTCGACCGCCCGGCGTGCGTCGGCGACCCCGGCCACCGTGACGACCACGGTCGACCCCGACTCCTGCAGAGCCCGGACCACGCCGGGATCCGGGATCCCGAAGGTGAAGGAGACCACCGCGACCGGGTCCGCCACCAAGGCGGCGAGGCTGGCGTCCTGGTCGAAGTCGGTGAACTCCGGCTCCTCCGGGAGCGTGACCCCCAGCCGTCGTGCGACCGGCCCGATCGCCGCCGCGTACCCCGCCACCGCGTCCGGTCCACCCGCCGCCGACAGGGCGGCGTCGGAGTCGTCGCGGTCCACGAGGAAGACGTTCACCCCGAACGGCGCGTCCGTCAGTTCGCGCACACGCGCGATCTCCGCGCGGAGGCCGGCGGCGTCGAGGTACCCCGAACCGATCATTGCGAGCCCGCCCGCCTCGCCGACCGCGGCGATGAGTTCCGGTGTCGTGGGTCCGCCCGCCATCGGCGCACCGATCACGGGACGCCGCAGGTGGGACGGCAGGAGACGGGGCCGGACGTGGCGGGTGTCGTCGTGGGTCATGCCCCCGACGATACGCCCGGCGGTACCGCCCGGCGTCGGGTCACCGCATAGACCGCGCCGCCGACGACGAAGACGACGACGCCCCCGATCACCGATTGCCAGGGCAGACTCCCGGCGACCACCACGCACCCGATCGCACCCAGCACCGGCACCCAGGCCGGCAGTCGCCGGCGTCGCCGATCGAGGCGCAGTGCGGCGGTGTTCGCCACGAGGTAGTAGATCAGCACCGCGAAGGAGGAGAACCCGATCGCCTGACGGACGTCCGCGACCAGCACGATCGCGGCCACCAGCACGCCCACGCAGAGCTCGGCGACGTACGGCGTCCGCGTGGTGGGGTGCACGGCCGCGAGCGGCGCGGGCAGGTGCCGGTCGCGAGCCATCGCCATCGCCGTTCGGGATACGCCGAGCACCCCGCCGAGCAACGCCCCGAGGGCCGCGATCCCGGCGGCGACCCGGACCACCGACGCGAGCACCCCGCCACCGCCTGACTCGCGACCGTCTCCTGCGCCACCGTCTACTGCGCCACCGCCTCCCGCACCGCCGATCTGCGCGGCCGCGTCGAGCACCGGCGCTGCGCTCGCGGCCACTCCCCCCACCCCGAGCACGTGCACCGTGGCGGCCAACACCGCCGCGTAGACCCCGATCACCACGGTGATCGCCACGACGACCGCGCAGGGGATCGTGCGGGCGGGCTCACGCACCTCTTCGGAGAGGGTGGCGATGCGGGCGTATCCGGCGAAGGCGAAAAAGCAGAACCCCGCGCCCCCGAAAACCCCGAGAACCCGGGCGGGCCACGCCTCACCGTCGACGGCGGGCGGTGACGTCACCGGACCGGCACTCGCGGGCCCCGTCACCCACGCCATTGCCACGAACACCACCAGAACCGCCAGCACGATTCCGACCAGCGCCTTCGACGCGGCGGCCGTGCGCTGCACGCCGAGCACCGACAGGATCGTCAGCGCGAGCACCGCCGCGGCCGCGACGAGGCCGGCGTGCCCGGGCCGCAGGTACAGGCCCGCCGTGAGGGCCATCGCCGCGCAGGACGCGGTCTTGCCCACCACGAAACCCCAGCCGGCGAGGAACCCCGGCAGCGGCCCGAGGAGTTCGCGCCCGTAGACGTACGTCCCTCCCGCCGAGGGGAACTGCGCCGCCAGCCGGGCCGACGACAACGCGTTGCACACGGCCACCACCGCGGCCACCGCGAGCGAGACCCACACCAGCGAGCCGGCGCGGGCCGCGGCGGGCGCGAACGCCACGAACACCCCGGCCCCCACCATCGCGCCGAGCCCCAGGACGACGGCATCGGACAGGCCCAGTCTGCGCTCCAGAGTCGACGTCACCGTGTCACCATGACAAACCCGGGTGGACGGCAGATGAACGTGGCACCCGGCCCCCCGCTCGAATTCGGCTCACCCGCCGGTCCGGATACATTGGGGGTCGTGTCCCTCACCCGCCGGCTCCGCGTGACGGCCGCCGTCCTCATCACCGGACTGGCGATGAGCGGGTGCGCGGACGACGAACCCGCGGACCCGGCCCCCGCCAGCGCTGCGGCCACCCCGGCAGCGACAGCGGCTGGCGCTGCGCCGCCCGCGCCGCCACCTGCACCGCCGTGCGAGTCGCCCCTGGATTCACTGAGCCAGCGGGAGCGGATCGCGCAACTGTTCACCGTCGGCGTGAGTTCGATGGCAGACGCCCGGCAGGCGGTCGAGCAACACAAGATCGGAGGGATCTTCCTCGGTGGCGGCGTCGTCGGCGAGGTGGTCTCGGGCGACGCGCTCGCCCGTCTCCAGCAGGACAGTCCCCTCCCGCTGCTGGTCGCGATCGACGAAGAGGGCGGCCGCGTGTCCCGCATCGCCCCCTACGCCGGCCCGCTGCCGTCCGCCCGGGTCATGGCGGCCACCATGAGTCCGGAGCAGGTCCGGTCGGCGGCCCGCGCGCGCGGCGAGTTCCTGCGCGGGATGGGCGTGACCGTCGACTTCGCCCCCTCGGTCGACGTGTCCGCGCAACCGGACGGTGCCGTGATCGGGGACCGCTCCTTCTCCCCCGATCCGGCCCGCGTGGTGCGCTATGCCCGCGCGTTCGCGACCGGACTGCAGGACGCCGGTGTGGCCCCGGTCTTCAAGCACTTCCCCGGCCACGGCCGCTCCTCCGGCGACAGCCACCACCAGTCGGTGACCGTGCCACCCCTGGACCAGCTCGTGCCCCACGACCTGCACCCGTTCGCCGAACTCGCCGGGACCCCCGGCGCCGGCATGATGCTGGGCCACCAGCAGGTGCCCGGACTGACCGGGGTGAACCGTCCGGCCTCGCTCTCACCGGCGGCGTACCGACTCCTGCGGGAGGGCCACGGTTACGGGGCTCAACCGTTCGACGGACCGATCTTCACCGACGACCTGTCCGGCATGCGCGCGGTCACCGACGCCTTCCCGCTGCCCCGGGCGGTCGCCGAGTCGCTCATCGCCGGCGCGGACTCCCCGCTGTGGATCACCACGGCCGGGATCGGCGAGGCCTTGGACGCTGTCGAACAGGCCCTGGCCAATGGCGCGCTGAGCAGACAGGCCCTCGACCGCTCCCTGATGCGCATGGCGGCACTGCGCGGGATCCCCGGCTGTGTGGGCGGCCCCGCCACCGGGCAGGTCGAGGGCGCCGCCGCACTGTCCGCACCGATCCCCGACCTCGCCCCCCGCGCCGGACTGCCCGCACTGCCGGGGCCACCCGGCTGACCGGTCAGCCCGCGCCCTCCGGAGTCGCCGCGCCCCCGGTCCACACGCCCGAGGATCCGCGACGGTGCGAATCCACCAGGTGGGTGTCGACCACCCCGATCGCCTCCATCAGCGCGAAGACGGTCACCGGTCCCACGAAGCTGAAACCCCGTCGTTTGAGCTCCTTCGCGAGCGCCTCCGACTCCGGCGAGCGGCTGGGTACCTCGTCCGCGGTCCGCGGCTGCGGGGTGGTCTCCGGCCGGTACGACCAGATCAGCTCCCCGAGCCCGCCCTCGGACCGCAGGGCTACCACTGCACGCGCGTTGGCGATGGCGGCGTCGATCTTCCGGCGGTTGCGCACGATCCGCTCGTCGGACATGAGCCGGGCCACGTCGTCCTCGGTGAAGGCGGCGACGGCGTCCGGGGAGAACCCCGCGAACGCCTCCCGGAAGGCCGGGCGCTTGCGCAGGATCGTCACCCAGCTGAGCCCGGACTGGAATCCCTCGAGGACCAGCCGCTCGAACAGGCCGGCCTCGTCGCGGACGGGCACGCCCCACTCGGTGTCGTAGTACTCCCGCAGCAGGGGGTCCCGCGCCGCCCAGGGAGGTCGCCTCAGTCCGTCCTCGCAGAGCACCGTGCCGGCGGCGGAGGCGTGGTTCTGGATCTGGTTCTGGGTCTGGATCTGTGTCTGGGGCTGGGTCTGCATGGGGTCTCCCGGGTTCATCGGACCACCCGTGTGGCGGTCGCCCGCCACCCTAGGACCGCGCTACGACAGCACGCCCGTGAGCTGGACGATCCGCACCAGAGCCAGGACCAGCAGCGCCACACCCACCACGAGGGTGAGCACGCGCCCGGCCACGCGGCCGTACGACAGGAACCGGTCGATCCGGCGGGTGGCCGCGGTGATCCCGCCCGACCGGACCCGCGCCAGGGCGACGATCAACCCGGCACTGGGCAGGATCGCGATGATCGCGAAGAACAGGATCTGCAGCAGCTTGGACCACCACGGGGTCTCGGCGAAGGAGATGAGCACCATCCCCGCGGCGAACGGCGCCGACGTCCCGGACTGGATGACGCCAAGGGCGACACCCGTGGCCATGATCCCGAACTTCTGCAGGATGTTCTGCGTCAGCGGCGCCTCGACGCTCTCCTCCTTGGCCTCGGCGGGCTGCCGCAACCCCATGACCGTGATGACGAGGCCGACCACGCCGAGCGCGACCATCGCCCACAGGTTGTAGAACAGGCTGCGGACGAACTCCTGGTTGTTGCCGATCACCCACACCGAGATCAGCGAGAGCAACACGATGCCGCAGAACGCGCCGCCGGTGAACCGTGCGGCCCGCGGCGCGAACGCGACCCCGCGTCCGGCAGAGGTCAGCCACAGGCCCGCGATGACGGCGAAGGCCAGGAGGTTGAGCGAATCGATCGCCGCGAAACCCAGCAGGCTGAGGTAGTACTGCACCGGACAACCCTACCCACGTCGGCCCGGCCGGAAGTCTCGGAGGCCGTCGGGATCAGCGTCGTCGTCGCCGTCGCGGCCCTCGTTGTCGTCTCGCTCGCCGTCGTCCCGCTCGCCGGCAGAGCTCCCCTCCCGGCGCGGGCGGCCGAACACCGACCGCTCGCGGCGCCGCAGCACGTCGAGGTCCCGCACGGTCCAGCTCCGCACCGGTGCCGGGACACGCCACTGTCGCCACCACGCGACCATGCGGAACGCGAACACGAGGAAGGACAACACGGTCGCGGCGATCGGCCCCCAGGTGTCGGTGGCCACGGCGAGGGCCGTCAGGGCGGCACCGGTCGCCGCCGGGATGACATACAGGTTGGAGCCGCTGAACACCGCGGGGATCTCGTTGGCGACCACGTCCCGCAGCAACCCGCCGCCCACCGCCGTGACCACCCCGAGCAGCAGCGCCGACGCGACCGGCATCCCGTGATCCAGCGCCCGCGCGGTGCCGAAGGTGCAGAACAGCCCTAGGCCCGCGGCGTCGAACGCGACGATCAGGGTCTGCACGCGGTGGATGAGCGAACCGAGCAGGTACACGACCGCCGCCGCGACCACGGGCGCGACCAAATAGATCGGCTCCGACAGCGCGAGCGGGGTGACCCCCAGCAGGACGTCACGGATGATGCCGCCACCGAGACCGGCGAGAAGCCCCAGCACGAGGCCACCGGTGATGTCGATGTCCTTCCGCGCCGCCAGCAGGTTCCCGGACAGGGCGAAGAAGAACACACCCATCAGGTCGAACCACAGGACCAGCGGCGAGGACTCCACGGCGGGGCCTAGACCACCGCGTCGGCCGCGTCCGACGCATCCGTGGTGGAACGCGCGTGATGACGGTTGCGCACCGCCCGGAACGTCCAGAGCTTGTTGACGATGAAGTTGATCGGCATCGTGATGAGGATCGTCAGCAGCTGACTCCAGTACTCACGGGAGTTGATCCCGGCGTCCTCGTGGAACAGCGGCTCCGGTAGGTAGAACGGGCTGGTGGGGTTGGTGAACGCGAGCTTGATGAAGATACCCGCGGCCGCCGCCACCGACCCCACCACGAGGAACGGCCAGAACTCCTGCCAGGGCGGCGCCTTGTGCCCCTTGCCGAACGTCCAGTGCCGGTTGAGCAGGAAGTTGTAGACGTTCGCCACGAGGAAGGCCACGATCCACACCAGCGTGGTGAACCGGAAGTTGAACTCCGTCCCCCCGAGCGGGAAGAGGATGTCCTGGGCGTTCTGTGTCCCGCCGTTGGCCTTGTTCATCAGGACCGTGACGATCATGTTCACGACCATGCCGGAGCCACCCACGATCCCGAACATGAGGAACTGTCGGGCGCCACGACGGTAGCGGCCGGGTTCGGGGAGGGCTGGGGTCACAGGCGATGAGTGTAGGCGTTCACCGCCCTCTCAGGCCGCGCCGTGTCCTTCCGCGATGCGTTCCGCCGGGTCCTCGATGGGCCCGGGTGCGGTGCCGTCGCCGAACGGTCGACCGCCCAGTTCCTCGCGGTGGTGCGGGGTGAGCAGACCGGACAGGTCCGGCCCCTTGGGGACCACACCGGTGGGGTTCACGTCCCGGTGGACGTCGTAGTAATGCTCCTTGATCTGCGGGAAGTCGCAGGTGTCACCGAAACCGGGGGTCTGGAACAGGTCCCGCAGGTAGCCCCACAGCGCGGGCATCTCGGAGATCTTGTTGCGGTTGGCCTTGAAATGGCCGTGGTAGACCGCGTCGAAGCGGACCAGTGTGGTGAACAACCGGATGTCCGCGACGGTGATCGTGTCGCCGACGAGGTAGCGGCGCGTGGACAGCCGCTCCTCGAGCCGGTCCAGCGATTCCCACAGCTCGTCGTACGCCTGCTCGTAGGCGTCCTGGTCCGCCGCGAATCCGCAGCGGTACACGCCGTTGTTCACGGTGGGGTAGATCCACGAGTCCAGCTCGTCGATCTCGTCCCGGTGCTCGGCCGGGTACAGGTCCGGGGCGCCCTCGCGGTGGAAGGCCGTCCACTCGGAGAGCAGATCGAAGTTGAGCTTCTGATAGGCGTTGGTCACCACCGACTTGGTGGGCAGGTCGACCAGCGCGGGGACCGTGATGCCGCGCGGGTAGTCGGGGATCCGGTTGAAGTAGGCCTCCTGCAGGCGGTGCAGGCCGGTCTCCGGGTCGCGCTCGTCCGGGTCGAGGTCGAAGACCCAGGAGTTGACATCGTGCGTGGGGCCCGCGAGGCCCATCGAGATGACGCCCTCGAGTCCCATGAGTCGGCGCACGATGATGGTGCGACTGGCCCACGGGCAGGCGCGGGCGGCCATGAGTCGATAGCGGCCGGGCTCCACCGGCCACCGCATCTCGCCCACCCTGTCCCCCACCGGTTCCGACCCGGCCGGTACGTCCGCCACCACGCGATCGTTGATGTAGGTGGCGTCGCGGACGAACTCACCGTCGGTCGAGGCGTTCCTGGCGGGCGTGAAGTCGGTGTCGGCAGCCATGAGGGCCTCCAGAGATCGGCGTGAGGTTATTGATGCATCACCAACATACCGGGTGGGATGTGGCCAGGCCAGCCCTCCTCCCGACAAGGGGTGTGCGACGCTGGGCACCATGGACTCCGCGCACGTCGACGACGTCCCCGCCCGCTACTCCGACTTCGCCGAGTTCGAGGTCCGCGGACGCACCCCGGTGTACCTCTCCTGGGCCCGGGGCATCGCGGACGACCCCGACACCAGCGACCTCATCGCCTCGCTGCCCCGGATCAAGCGTCAGCCGGCACTGTTCTTCGCCGCCGCCCGTCACGCCGGTGCGCCCGAAACCGAGGACTACCCGGCCTTCCGCGACTTCGTCCACGAACACTGGCCGGGGATCGAACAGATCGCGCTCACGCACTCCACGCAGACCAACGAGGCCAAGCGCTGCGCGGTGCTCCTGCCGTTCCTGTCCCTGCTGCCCGGACCGCTCTCGCTGGTGGAGATGGGCGCCTCCGCCGGCCTGTGCCTCTACCCGGACCGCTACGCCTACCGGTACACGCTCGACGGCGGCGTCACCCGCGAGCTGACGCCCGCAATCGTCGACTCTCCCGCGGCGCCCCCGGTCCTGGACTGCGACCTGCGCGACGGCGTCCCGCTGCCCCGCGCGTTGCCGGAGGTCGTCCACCGGGGCGGCGTCGACCTCTCCCCCATCGATCCAGCCGACCCGGATTCCCGCGACTGGCTACGCAGCCTGGTCTGGCCCGGACAGCAGGCCGAGCGCGTGCCCCGCCTGGACGCCGCGCTCGACATCGCGGCCGCCGACCCGCCGCAGATCATCGCCGGCGACCTGGTCGAGGAGCTGGAGGCCTCCGTCGCCGCGTGTCCCGCGGGATCGACACCGGTGGTGTTCCACACCGCGGTGATCGGCTACCTCGAGCCGCCGGCCCGCGCCGAGTTCGTCCGCCGGGTCACCGAGCTGGACTGTGTGTGGATCTCGGTCGAGGGTGTGACCCTCCTGCCCGACGTCGCCGAGCAGGTCCCGGAGTCGCTCCGTCGACACAAGGGCATCTTCGTCGTCGCCGTCAACGGTCGCCCCCTGGCCACGGCGCACGGCCACGGCGACTGGGTCCGCGCGCTCGACCTGCCCTGAGCTAGCCGAACGGCCACCCGCGCCGCATCGGCACGTCCGTTCCGGACCCACTCGCGTCGGGCTCGATGAGGTACTCCGTGCCGAAGGCCGCGGCGTAGATGTCCGGCGGGAACGCCAGCATCATGCCGATGTCGCTGGTCTGACTGGCGTGGCACTGCATCGCGCGCCGCTTGAGGTCGATCACGTCCGACGGCAGGTCGATCGCCCACGCGATCTCCGACTCCGCGACCCCGATCGGTTGCCCGTCGTCGCCGATGAGGATCGCCTGCCGGATCCGATCCGCGTCGAGGTCCATCCCGCCGGCCGCGAGAGCCTGCATGAACTCGGCCGCGGCGGGGCTGTCGAGCATCTCCAACTGGGCGTCCCGATTGGTCGTGGCCTCCATCAGGCGGGGACGTCGCGCGGCCACCTCCGCCGCGCGCCGGGCGATCCGGTGGACCGCGATGTGGTCGGGGTGCCCGTAGTTCCCGTGGTGGTCATAGCCCACCAGGACGTCGGCGTCCTCGCGGTCGCAGATCCGCGCCACCCGCGCGGCGGCCTCGTCGACGTCGGCGCTGTGGAGGCTCAGCGGGTGATCGTTCTGCTCCCACCCGGTCATCCCCGAATCCCGGTACCCCAGCCAGTCGATCCGGGCCACGCCCAGCACCGCCGCCGCCGCACGGGCCTCCCCTCGCCGGTGCTCCACCAGGTCGCCGTCGGGTCCGAGGTGCTCGGGGCGCTCACCGTGATCGCCGTCGGTGGCGAACACCGTCACCACCCGGTGCCCGGCGCGGGAGGCGAGCGCCATCATCCCCGCGGTCTGGGACGTCTCGTCGTCGGGATGGGCGTGGAGGAACACGATGGTCGACACCCGGACATTCTGCCCTGCCGGCCGCCCCGCGCTTGGCGTCACGCCCGTGCGTCGGGATGGCCCGCGAGCCAGCGGTCGAACGCCTCGGCGCTGGTCAGCTCAGGCGTGTAGCCGAAGACCGTCCGTAGACGCGTGTTGTCCAGCACCGGGCGGTAACGCAGGAAGCCGGTCTGCTCGGGCCCGTAGCGGCTGACCCGCAGTGCGCTTCCCACGGCGAGGACCGCCTTGAGCATCGGCTCGGGGATCGCGAGGGTGCGCTTGCCGAGCCGCGCCGCGATCTGGTGGATGGTCAGCGTGCCGGTGCCGGCCACGTTGAACGTGCCGGGCGGCCCGTCACCCACCGCGCGCGCGACGATCGCCACCAGGTCGGTGTCCCAGATGAACACGAACGGCGAGTCCGACCCCCGCACGGCCAGCAGCCGCCGTCGGTGGAACAGGGCGGTGATCTGGTTGTCGACGGCGTCGCCCAGGATCGTGCCGATGCGCAACACGACCTGCTCGAGCTCCGGGTGCTCCCGGCGGGCGTCGGCGAGCAGGTGTTCGACGAGCGCCTTGTGGTGGCTGTACGCGAAGGCGCTGGTGCCGCGGACCGGGTGATCCTCGGTGATGGGCACCGGATTGTCCGCGTGGTAGCCGTAGGCCGCGCCCGACGAGGACACGACGAGCCGCCCGACCCCGTGTTCTACACAGGCGTCGAGGACGTGGCGGGAGCCGTCGACATCCACCCGGTAGGCGGCGTGGCGCCCCATCCCGTCGGGGTCGACGATCGAGGCCAGGTGCACCACCGCGTCGTGCCCCGCAACGGCGGTGGAGACGGCGGCGGCGTCGGTCACGTCGAGGCGCACGTGCCGCACCCCGGGGGCGCCCGGGTCGTCCGGCACCAGCAGGTCGCCGCTCGTCACCTCGTGCCCGGCAGCCGCCAACCCGGCCACCACCCCTCTGCCGAGGAACCCGCTGCCGCCGGTGACCAGTACCTTCACGTCGTGACCTCCCTGTTCTCGGCGTTCGCCGTGCTGTGCCGCGCCCACACCACGGCGACGACCAACCCGGCGATGATGTCCCACACACCCCACCACGCGGCGACCAGGGCCATCCCACCGAGTCCGTCGAAGAAGCTGAACACGAACAGCAGCCCGAGCCCGGCGTTGCGGATGCCGACCTCGAAGGTCATGGCCTTGCGGGCGGGGACGTCGAGCCGGAACCCGCGCGCGATGCCGTACCCGAGGCCCAGGGCGAGTGCGTCGTGGAGGAACACCGCCACCGCCACCACCCCGATGTAGGCCACGAACAGCGACCAGTTGTTGGCGACCGCGATCACGATGATCCCGCCCAGCGCCACGAACGACAGGATGCCCACCACGCGGTGGGTGCGCGCGGCGACCTGCGGCAGCAGGTGCGACACGGTCAGCCCGAGCGCGAACGGCAGCGCGATGACCAGCAGCACCTCGCTGAGCATGTCCCACGGGGCCACGGAGATCTCGGCGAAGTACTCGCGACCGGTGGGGTGCAGGTGGCCCCAGAACGCGAAGTTCAGCGGCAGCATCACGATCGCCAGGACGTTGCCCACCGCGGTCATCGACACCGACAGCGCCACGTCGCCACGCGCCCGGTGCGTGAGGATGTTGGAGACGTTGCCGGGCGGGCAGCACGCCACGAGGATCATGCCGAGCGCGACCGACCCCTGCACGCCGAGCAGCAGCGTCAGCAGGAACGTCAGCGCGGGCAGCAGCGCGAACTGTGCTGCCACGGCCACCGCGAACGCCCTGGGCTTGCGCAGCGCCAGCCGGAAGTCGGAGAGCCGTGTGTCCATGGCGATGCCGAACAGGATCAGCCCCAGGACGATCTTCAGCGTGGTGAGGGACCCGGAGTCGAACGCGATCCGGATGTCGTCGACGTTCACGAGCCGGCCCCCGGTGTCTGCGCGGAGTCCGAACCCGCCGCCTCCATGCGCGCGACCAGCCCGGTCACGGCGCCGCGGTAGGCGCTCTTGTTGACGTAGTAGGCCATCCGGTCCAGCCCGAGGTAGTGGTAGCCGCCCGTGAGGTCCGGGCGGGGGCCGCGCCGGGAGGAGTCGACGACGGCGAGGGCCGCACGCCCGGCCGGTGAGTCCTCACGGCGTGCCGCGAGATAGCGGGCGACGAGGTCGGCCTGTTCGTAGCGGCCCTGCCAGCCGATGCCGGAGGCCTCGAGCATGCCGAGTACGGCGAGGTCGTCGCGGCCCGACGGGAAGATGTTGAGGTGCAGGTCCGGCGCGGCGGCGCTCTCGGCCCAGTCGAGGTGGCGGCGGTCGATGAACGGGTAGTCCAGCACGTAGCCGGTGGCGAGCATGACCAGGTCGTACTCGCCGGAGGTCCCGTCGACGAAGTGCACGGTTCGCCCGTCGAACCGGTCGATGTCCGCGCGGACCCCGATGTCGCCGTGCCCCACGTGCTGCAGGATCAACGAGTTCACCACGGGGTGGGACTCGTAGATCTTGTGGTCGGGCTCCGGGAAACCGAACCGGGTCGGGTCGCCGGTGAAGGCCTTGAGTACGCGTGAGTCGATGAACTGCTTGATCCGCGGGGGCAGGGGGCGGCCGCCGGACCCGAGGGTGTCGGCGGGTCGGCCGAAGAGGTACTTGGGCACGAAGTGGTAACCGCGCCGCAGGCTGATGTCGACCGACGCGGCGTGGTGGACGGCGTCGACCGCGATGTCGCAGCCACTGTTGCCGCCGCCCACCACGAGGACGCGCTTCCCGGCCAGCTCCCGCGGGTACTTGTAGCGGCTGGTGTGGCGGACCTCGCCACTGAACCGGCCCGCGAACTCCGGGATCTTGGGCTCGGAGAGGGTGCCGTTCGCGATCACCAGCGCCGAGAACTCCCCGGCGTCAGCCTCGGGCCCGGGGCCCACCTCGTCGTCGTCGGTCCCACCGCCGCCCCCACCCACCGCGCGCACGTGGAGTCGCCACCCGGAGTCGCGCGCGTCACTCACCGGTTCCGCGCGGACCACCTCGGTGCCGAAGCGGAACCGTTCGCGTAGGCCGAAGTGGTCGGCGAAGTCGCGGAAGTAGGCCAGCAACCGGCGGTGGTCCGGGTAGTCGGGGGTGTCGGCCGGCATGGGGAACTCGGCGAACTCCGTGGTGCGGGCGGAGGAGATGAGGTGGGCCGACGCGTAGACCGTGCTTCGCGGGGAGTCGATGTTCCACAGCCCGCCGACGTCTCCGGCGAGGTCGAAGCCCACCCAGGCGACGCCCTGACGGTCGAGGTTGCGGGCTGCGGCCAGGCCGGAGGGCCCGGCCCCGATGATGGCGACTGGACGGGTGTCAAAGATGGGCACGGGTACAGATACTGCCCCAGAACGCGAGAATCCCCGGCCGGTTTCGTCCGCACTGGACGAAATCGACCGGGGAGGGCCCGGAAGTGACCCGGAGTCTACTTCTCGCGAACGACCGAGCCGTCGTCCTGCAGACGCAGGAGCGGGTAGATGCCGTTCTCGTCGTGGTTTTCGTCGCCGACGACCGGGGGGTTGAAGACGCAGAGCATCTGCATCTCCTCCTCCACGATGACCTGGTGCTTCTCGTTGCCGTCGAGCAGGTACATGGAGCCCGCCTCGAGCGGGTACTCCTTGTCGTTGGTCAGGTCACGCAGGGTGCCCTTGCCACGGGTCAGCCACACGGCCTCGATGTGGTTGGCGTAGTGGAAGTCGTTGGTCGTGCCGGCCGCGATGGTGGTCTCGTGGAACGAGAACCCGACGCGGTCGTCGGCCAGGACGATGCGCTTGGACTCCCAGTTGCCGTTGTTACCCTTGATGTGGCGGTCGGTGTCGGTGATCTCTGCGGTGGTACGAACGATCATGCGGGGCCTCCTCGGCAGGTCGTGGGTCGAGGGTGTGTGGTCTGGGCGCTCAGAGGTACTGCTGGGCGAGGACGTGGTCGACGGCCTCGTAGCAGATCTCGATGCCGCGATCACGCTCGTCGTCGGTCAGGGTGAGCGGGGCGAGGAACTTGACGACCTCGTCGCTCGGGCCGGCGGTCTCGACCAGCATCTTCTTGTCGAAGCACCGGGCCATGACCTCTCCGGCCAGCTCCGGCTTCTCGAGGAAGGCGATACCGAACGCCATGCCGCGGCCGCGGAGTTCGAGCTTTCCCTCGTACTTGTAGACCAGCGGGGAGAAGCGCTCGCGCAGGATGCGACCGTTCTCGAGGGTGCGGTTCTGGAGGGTGTCGTCGGACCAGTACTTGCGCAGCGCCACGTCGGCGGTGATGAATGCCATGTTGTTGCCGCGGAAGGTGCCGTTGTGCTCGCCCGGGGTCCACTCGTCGAGCTCGCGGTTGAACAGGGTGACCGCCAGTGGCAGTCCGTAGCCACCGATCGACTTGGACAGGCAGACGATGTCCGGCTTGATGCCCGCGAACTCGAACGAGAAGAACTCGCCGGTGCGACCGCAGCCCATCTGGACGTCGTCGACGATCAGCAGGATGTCGTGGCGCTTGCACAGCTCGTCGAGGGCCTTCAGCCACTCGGCGCGCGCAGCGTTGATGCCTCCCTCGCCCTGGACGCACTCGACGATCACGGCCGCCGGGCGGTTCATGCCCGAGCCGGAGTCGACGAGGACGCGCTCCATCCACTGGAAGTCCTCGGTGACGCCACCGAAGTAGTTGTCGTACGGCATCGGCGTGGCGTGGACCAGCGGGATGCCGGCACCGGCGCGCTTCATCGAGTTGCCGGTCACCGACAGCGATCCGAGGGTCATGCCGTGGAAAGAGTTCGTGAAGTTGATGATGGCCTCGCGGCCGGTGACCTTACGGGCCAGCTTGAGTGCCGACTCCACGGCGTTGGTGCCGGTCGGCCCGGGGAACATCACCTTGTAGTCCAGCCCGCGCGGCTCGAGGATCTTCGAGGAGAAGGTCTCCAGGAACGCGCGCTTGGCGACGGTGTACTTGTCGAGCGAGTGGGTGACGCCGTCGCGCTGGATGTACTCCAACAGCGCGCTCTTCATGTCGTCGTCGTTGTGGCCGTAGTTCAGTGCGCCGGCACCGCCGAAGAAGTCGAGGTACTCGTCTCCGTCGACGGTCGTGAGCGTGGTGCCCTTGGCGGTGTCGAATACCACCGGCCAGTTGCGCGAGTAGCTACGGACCTCCGACTCGCGGTCGGAGAAGATGTCCGTATTGGTGCTGGTGTCGTGCGTGGACTCGGTCATGGTCTTCAGATCACTCCATTTGTGAAGATGCGGGCGACGGTGGCGGGCCGGGCGGCCCGCGCGCCCTCGTCTAGGAAATCGTGTACAGGTCTTCTTGCTCGTGACCTTCGCCGAGGAGTTCGGAGCTCAGGTAGTCCTCGTCGGACAGCGTCATCCCGCGGTCTCGCGCGACGGCACCGAAGGTGCGCTGTGACGCCTCGTTGTCCGGGCTGATGGTGGTGCGCAGGCGCACCACGCCGCGCTCGGCCAGCCGGTCCATGAGGCTGTGCAGCAGTCGCGCCGCCAGTCCCTTGCCGCGCTGGTCGGCGTCGACGCCGACCTGCCACACGAAGATCGTGTCCGGCTCCGAGGGGCGGATGAATCCGGTGACGAATCCGACGACCCGGCCCTCGACCTCCACCACCACGGAGCTCTCCGAGAACTCCGCCCCCCACAGCACGTAGGCATAGGAGGAGTTGAGGTCGAGAACGCCGCTGTCTCGGGCGATCTCCCACATGCGGGTTCCGTCGGCCGCGGTGGGCACACGGAACAGCGCGTCGGACGAATCAGGGTTACGGGGTACTACTCGTTCTCCTGGGTTCATAGTCGGTGTCCACCGTAGTGACGTCCCCACGTTGTTGCATCACCCTTCCCCAATTCGTTACCTGAAAACACGATGAGTGTGCAGGTGGCCGCCGGGGAGTGAGGTCGGTCACGCGGCAGTCTCCGACAACGGTTCCGGCGCCGGCCCTGCGGTGAGAGAATCAGGACATGGACGCCAACCCGATCACCGAATTCGACGAGGCGCGAAGTCTGCAGCTTCTGGGCACGGTCTCCCTGGGACGCCTGGTCACCGTCTCCGAGGGCCGTGCCGACATCTTCCCGGTCAACTACGCGCTCTCCCCGGAGGGCAAGCTCTTCTTCCGCACCGCGGAGGGCTCCAAGCTCGCCGGGATCACGGTCCATCCGGACGTCGTGTTCCAAGTCGACCACATCGAGGGCGACGACGCCTGGTCGATCGTCATCCGCGGGACGGCGCGACGGCTCGACAGCTTCGCGGAGATCAACCGCGCGGAGGAGCTCGAGCTCAAACCCTGGATCCCGACCCTGAAGTACAACTTCGTCGAGATCACGCCCGAGAAGATCTCCGGCCGCGGGTTCACCTTCGGCGAGGAGCCGGAGCGCTACACCGGCTACTGATCCACGCCCCACTGGTCTGCGCCCACCCAGCCGCCTAGAACGGTGGTGGGTCGATGAGTTCGTCGAGGCGTTCGTGGAGTAGGGCGCGGATGTCTTTTTCGATGTCGCTGTGGTGGGGTTTGTTGCGGGCCCACCAGCGGCTGGCGCTCTCGGGGGTGGCGCTGGCGGGGGTGGCTTTCTCGGGCGTGGTGTCGGTGGCCGCGCTGGTGGTGGCGCTGGCGGTAGCGCCGGCGGCGTCCGTGCCTGTGCCGTTCCCGGCGGCCGTGCCGGTCCCAGGAGCGGGCGGGGCGGGGTCGTAGGTGCGGGAGCGTTCGGCCTTGCGGCGTTCGGTGTTGCGGCGTTCGGTGCGGTGGCGGGCCGCGCGGCGCGACCAGAACGTCGGCTCCGCGTCGGCCTTCTCGTCGCCGGTGGGCCCGGGGCTGCGGCGTTGCTGCCGGGTCCACGCCTCGGTTTCGGCGCGGGCCTGTTCACGCCGGTACTCGGCGAGCGGGCCGGAGGGTCGGGTGAGCATGGTCGAGCCGTCCGGGGTGCGCACCAGCAGGGTGCCGTCGGGCTGCAGGTCGTAGATCCAGTCGGAGAAGGTCTTGAACCGGTGATGGCGGCGGCACATCGCGGCGAGGTTGGCCTCGATGGTGTGTCCGCCCCGCTGGGGGTCGGCGTGATCGAACGGCACCACATGGTCCAGATCACAGGCCTCGGCCGGGATCGCGCAGCCGGGGTGGCGGCAGGTGCCGTCCCGTAGCCGGATCCGGCGCGCGAGTTCGGCGCTGGGCCGGTATTTCAGGGCGGCGCGGGAGTCGTCGGCGGCGCCGATGCGCGGGTCGATGGGTTCGAAGGTGGCTCCGTCGCTGGTGGCGAGCATGTCCAGCAGGGCCTGCAGGGCGGCCTGGCCGGTGCGGGTGAACTCCACCCGGGCGCCGCCGGCGTCGCGGGCGTGGTTGCCGGTGGCGATGACGGTGACCTTCGGCCGCAACGCCACCCCGGCACCCGGCGCGCCGGGCCGGCCGGGGCGGGCCGCGGTGCCGGCTAGGCCGGGATCGCCGCACACCAGAGACATCAGGGCGTCGGCGCGACGCTCGGCGATCGAGTAGTCCTCGACCTCGCCAGAGCCGCCGGTGCCGGTGTTGGTGTCGGTGTCGGGGTTGGCGGTCTCGGCTTGGGTGTTGGCAGATGCTTGGGCGTCGGCGTACTTGTGGTCTTTCACGCGTTGGTCGAGGGCCTCGGCCAGGACGGCGGCTTCCTCGGTAACCAGGATCGCCGACACACTCGACATGCCGTCGACGCCCTTGTGGAACCGCACCCCGCGGGTGCGGGCCGCTTCCTGACGGCGCAAGCGGATGCCGTTGGCGTCGTAGCGGGCGATGATCGCATCGACGTTGCCGCGGATGGCTTTCTCACCAAGGCGCACCCCGCCCTCGATCGCGGCGAGGTATTCCTCGACGACCTGCCGCTGCACCGCCTCGAGCACGTCGACGTGGACGGTGGCCATCTGCGAGGCGAGTATTTTCGCGGCCTGCAGATCCAGCCGCCCCTGCGTCATCGCGGACAGGATCGCCGGATACCGCAGGTGCAGATCGAGGGCGAAGGTGATCATCCGCTCGGCCCGGCCCGTCGAGATCGCCATCGCCGACACCACGTACCCGGCCGCGACATCGATCGGATCGAGCACCGCATGACCGGGCCGACACTCACCGCCGCCCGCCCCGGACTCCTCCCGGCGCTGGCATTCGACAAACAACTCGTAACAGGCCACGAACCGGCGCGCCGCCGCACGATTCTCGCCCATCCACCCCTCACGCGCCGCCGCCCGCAACCCCGACAGCGACACGGGCGCCGCGGAACCGGAGCCGCCACCAAACGAGGGCGAGCCACCGGACGAGGAGGGGCCACCGGACGGGGATGGGGACGGGCCATCGGCCGCGGCGTCTTCGTTCCCGCCCATGTGCCCCACCCCCTGCCCGTGCGTACGGTCTCGAACCTGTGTTCTATGATACGCACGCACATTCGAACAGGCAAGGGTCACACATCATCAAATAGCCCCAGCCGAGAACACGCGGGACCGTCGTGCTCACCCCAGCGACGCGGCCACCGCCGCCTTCGCCCACTGCCCCACCCCGATAAGGGTCGCCGACGCCGCGCCGCACCAGTCGCCGTAGCCGAGCAGGAACAGTCCCGGGACGCCCGGCACCTCGACGCCACTCGTGAGGACCCGTCCGTCGCGACGCGGCAGCAACCCCCGCAAGTGACCCAACGCCGGCCGGAAGCCGGTACACCAGATCACCGCGTCGACCGGCTCGCGTCGACCGTCCGACCACTCCACACCGGCCGCGGTGAACCGCTCGAACATCGGCGTCGCCTCCAGGAGGCCGGCGTCACGGGCTGCGCGGACCGGCGGCACCACGACGATGTCGCCCAGCTCGGCGATGCCGCCGCCGGACTCCCCCACGCCCCGGATAGCCGCGTTGGCGACGCGGAAGAGTTCGCGGCCGTCGACATCGTCGGGCAGGTAGCGGGGCGGGCCGGTTGTGCACCAGGTCAGCCACCCGCCGGAGTCGGCGAGTGGCCGGGCGAGGTCAGCGGCGATCTGGGCGCCCGAGTTCGCGCCACCGACCACCACGACGCGCCTGCCCTCGAAGTCCGACGGGCCCCGGTAGGCGGCGCTGTGCAGCTGCCGGCCACGGAAGTCGGCGGCGCCCGGATAGGTGGGGACGAAGGGGCGTCGATAGGTACCGGTCGCACTGATGACCGCCCGCGCGCGCCACGAGCGACCGTCAGCGGCCCGGATGAGAAACACCTCGTCGCCGTGGTCCTCGTCGTGGTCCTCGTCGTGGTCGTCGTGGTGGTCGTCGTTGTTGCTGGCGGCGTAGCCGCACTCCCGCCCTGCTCCCGGCCGCTCCACGGCGACCACCGTCACCCCGCGCCGCACGGGGAGGTCGTAGTACTCCTCGTAACCGCGCAGGTAGTCCACGACGTGGGCCGCGTCGGGATTGGCGCCGTCGTCGGTGCGGGGCATGCGGCGGCCCGGCAGGGACGAGAAATCGGCGGGCGAGAACAACCGCAGGGACGGCCAGGTGTGCGGCCACGCGCCGCCGGGCCCGTCCGAGGCGTCGAGGATCTCGAAGGTCGCGTCGGCGCGGCGGAGGTAGAAACCGGCCGCGAGGCCCGCCTGGCCCCCGCCGATCACCACGACATCGCGCACGACCGCGTCCGACACCTCGCCACCCCCTTCGGAACGGTCCTGAACTGTTCCTATCGACGGTTATCGGTCACAGCGCCCGACCGATGACCTCCTTCATGATCTCGTTCGTGCCACCGTAGATCCGCATGACGCGGGCGCCGGCGAACTTCTGCGCGATGGGGTACTCCATCATGTAGCCGTAGCCGCCGAACAGCTGGAGGCAGCGGTCCACCACGTCGTCGAGCATGTCGGTGGCCTGCAGCTTGGCCATCGACGCGGTGACGGCGTCGAGCTCCCCTGCGATCTCCCGGGAGATGCAGTGGTCGACGAACGTGCGGGTGGCCATGACCTGGGTCTTGCAGTGCGCCAGCTCGAAGCGGGTGTTCTGGAAGTCCAGGATCGGCTTGCCGAACGCCTGCCGCTCGCGGACGTACTCGAGCGTCTCGATGACGGCGGCCTCGGCCATGGCCAGCGCGTCCACGGCGATCGCCAGGCGCTCGCGCGGGAGCTGGTTCATGAGCTGGTAGAAGCCCTGCCCCTCCTCGCCGCCGAGGAGGTTGGCCGCGGGCACGCGCATGTCGTTGAAGAACAGCTCGGCGGTGTCGGCGCCGTGGCGGCCCATCTTCTCCAGGACGCGGCCGCGCTCGAAGCCCGGCGTCGAGGCCTCCACGGCGAACAGGGCCATGCCCTTGTGGCCGGCGTCGAGGTCGGTCTTGGCCACCACCACCACGAAGTCGGCGGAGCCACCGTTGGAGATGAAGGTCTTGGAGCCGTTGATGACGTAGTGGTCGCCGTCCCGCTTGGCGGTGGTGCGCACGCCCTGTAGGTCGGACCCGGCGCCGGGCTCGGTCATGGCGATGGCGGAGATCCACTCACCCGAGCAGATCTTCGGCAGCCACTCGCGCTTCTGCTCCTCCGTGGCGTAGTTCGCCACGTAGTGCGGGGTGATGGTGGAGCCGACCCCCATGCCGAAGGCGGTGTCGCCGGAGTACACGAGCTCCTCGGTGACCAGGTACTCCATGCCCGGGTCGCCGCCCTGACCGCCGAACTCCTCGGGCACGTCGAGGCAGATGAGGCCGGCCTCGCCGGTGCGCAGCCAGGTCTCGCGGTCCACGTGCTTCTGCTCGGACCACTTCTCCTGGTTGGGCGTCATCTCCTTGGCGAAGAACGCGCGGGCGTGCTCGCGGAGCAGCCGGTGGTCGTCGGTCTCCCAGGTGGGGCGGTAGTCGGGGAAGAGTGCGGACACTGGGGCCTCCGTGAGGGGACGACGACGACGATGAGGTTCGCGGCAAGTTTAGGTGTGCCCGTTCCGGCGACGGCGGGCACGCGAGCACCGAGGAGGGCCATACTCGGGTCATGAACGATTCCCCGGACCGGCCAGAGAACGCAGCCCAGCCCGAGAAGGCCACCACCCCGGCATCCTCGGGCCATTCCGTGCCCGAGGCGTTCCCCACCGACTGGACCCGGGGGCTGGTCCTGGTCGCGCACCCCGACGACCCCGAGTACGGGATGTCCGCCGCGGTGGCGCGGTGGACGGCCGAGGGCCGCAGCATCGTCTACGTCCTGGCCTCCAGCGGCGAGGCCGGCATCGAGGGGATGGCACCGGCGATCGCGGGGCCGATCCGCGAGGAGGAGCAGCGGAGGTCCTCGGCGATCGTCGGAGTGGACGAGGTGGAGTTCCTCGGTTTCCCGGACAGTCGGATCGTCAACAACGCCGAACTGCGCGACGCGGTGGCCGACGCGATCCGCCGCCATCGCCCGGACGTCGTCATCTCCCTGTACTCCGGTGAGGAGTTCGGGCCGGGGATGCCCAACCAGCGCGATCACATGGAGTTCGGCGCGGCCGTGGGGGCCGCGTACGACGACCTGGTCGCCGCGGTCGGGGTGGACGCCGCGGAGGGGCGTCCGCAGATGTGGTTCGAGTCCTCGCCCGAGATGACGCACTACGTCGACGTGAAGGGTTTCGTCGAGCCGGCCGTCGACGCGCTGGCCGAGCACTCCGAGTACCTGTCGGTGCTCGACCCGGAGACGCCGGTGCGGGACCAGGCGCGGGCGCAGGTCGAGACCGTGTGCGCGTCGCGTGAGGGACTCGCGGACGGGAACCCGGTGGTGGGCTTTCGGCGCATGCGGCCCTGAGCCGGCCTCAGGCCGGTTCGGCGGTCGATTCCCCCGGGCCCAGTGGCGCGTAGTACGCCTCGGAGGGCCGCAGACGCTCGACGATCTCGTCCGCCCACTCCGCGTGCGGCGACGCCATGGTGCCGTCGCCCGGACGACTGACGTAGGTCAGCCAGAAGCGCTGCGCGCCCTCGCCGACGACCGCCGAGTACACCAGCGCGCCCTCCGGGCCGATGATGTCCTGTGGGACCGTGGGGAGCACCCGGAACGACACCGACCAGCCGTCGCCGACGCGCGTGGAGAGCGGTTCGATCCGCTCCTCGACCGGCCGCCCCGGGACGGGGAGCAGGAACTGACCCATCCCGTTGGCCAGCGCGAGCGCCGCGAGCTGGTTGTCCGGGTTCTCCGGGTCGAACAGGTCCTCGGTGAGCTGCCCCACCAACACGACGCCGTCCGAGCGGCTCGGATCGTCGGCAGCCGCGACCGGACTCATGACGGTACTGCCGAAGACCAGCTCCCCCGACTCCGCGCGCCACCCCTCGGGGACGCGGATCACCAGGCCTGCGTAGGGATCCACGTGATCGGAACCCGCCGCCACCTGGATCTTCGGGGACAGGGTGCGCACCCCCGGGGAGTACGTCGCCGACGAGACGACCACCGTCACGACCGCGGCGACCACCGCCAGGACGGCGACGAGCGCCACCACGAGAACGGTCCGGCTCCGGCCGGCGGACGGGGTCTGCCCTGACGTCATCCGCCCAGCGTAGGCGGCCGGGTTTCCCGCAGCGTGATGTTGACCCTCCCCGGCTCCGCGCCCAGCACCTCGCGGCACCACGCCGGGGCGGTGCCGTCGAAGACCTTCGGTACGCCGTGGAAGGCCATCCGCGACGGCCCGCCGAACACCACGAGGTCGCCCGACTCCAGGCGCACGTCGGTGTACGGGCGCCCGCGGTGCTCCGGGGTCCCGAAGCGGAACGTGCACGCATCACCGAGGCTCAGCGAGACGACGGGTGCCGTGCTCGCCTCGTCCCGGTCCTGGTGCAGGCCCATCGTGGCTCCACGGCCGTAGAGGTTCACGAGGGCGGTGTCCGGGGTGTAGGCGGGGACGGGGTCGGCGGTCCGGTCGGCGGGCCCGGTGACCGCGGGATCCACCGCCGCTGCGGCCGCGAACCCGTTCCGCGCCGCCCGCACCAGCCAGTCCGGGACCGGCGGGACCACCTCGTCGTCGTCGTACCGGTACGGCACCCAGTGGCGTCCCAGGCTGAACGTGCGCACCGACATCCGGCCCCCGCCTGGCAGCACGATCGAGCGCGGCACGCGCACCGCGGCCCAGTCCACGCACGCCCGGAGGAGGAACTCCTGCTGCTCGCGGCTCAGCCAGTCGGGCACGTGCACCGCACCGGGGCCCAGGATGGTGGGCTCGCGGTCGACGCCGAAGAGCGGCTCGGTCACCCCAGGTCCGTGCCCAGCACCGCCCACGCCTGCTCCGCCAGCTCCGGGGTCGCGGCCGCCACGACCGTGCCGCCCTCGAGCGGCTGGCGGCCGTCCGGGCCGGTGATCACGCCGCCCGCGGCCTCGATGATCGGGATCAGCGCCACGATGTCGTACGAGTTCAGGTCGGCCTCCACGACCAGATCGACACGCCCCGCGGCGAGCATGCAGTAGGCGTAGCAGTCCCCGCCGAAGCGCTGCAGGCGGACCCGGCGGCCGAGCTCGTCGTAGCGGCTGCGCACCTCGCCGTCGTCACCGAACATGGACGGGTGGGTGGTGTACATGATCGCCTCGGACAGCTCCGTGCACCCCGACGCGCGCAGGTCGATCGCACCCGGACCGTCCGAGCGGCGCCGCACGGTGGCGCGACCGTGCACCGCCGCGAAGGTCTCGCCCAGGACCGGCTGGTCCATCCACCCGGCCACGGCGCGGCCGTCCTCCACCACGCCGACGAGCGTGCCCCACCCGGCCATGCCCGTCATGAACGCCTTGGTGCCGTCGATCGGGTCCAGGTACCAGGTCCGGGCGGCGCCGGCCGGCCCGGTCTCGCCGTTCTCCTCCCCCACGATCCGGTCGCCCGGGTAGACGTTCGAGATCCCCGCCCGCAGCAGCGCCTCGATCGCGCGGTCGGCCTCGGTCACCGGGTCGTAGCGCCCGTCCGTCGCGCCGTTCCCGGCCCAGCCGTCGCCGTTCCCGCCGTCGCCTGCCACGCCGTTCTTGTCCGCGGCGGCCAACGACTCGAGGTCACCGTGGAAGTGCCGGCGGGCGATGCGGCCACTGGCGGCGAGGAGCTCGTCGAGGCGCTCGGTCAGGTCGTGATCCAGGGGGCGTGCGGGCCGTGACGTCATGCCCCCATGGTGCACCACGCCCCGCCACCGTCCCGACGGATCGGCGCATGTGCGCCCTCTACGCCCGCCGATACGGCTACCGTGGGCGCACCCGAACACGGAACGCACCACCCACGGACGGAGCCGAGATGCGATGACCGCCCTGATGGACTTCATCTCCACCCGCCGCTTCCAGCTCGCGACGGACTCGTGGCAGCACATCAGTGCCACCGTGCAGGCCGTGCTCATCGCGACGCTGCTCTCGGTCGCGCTCGGGGTGGCCGTCTACCGCAGTCGGTCGGGGTCCGCGATCGCCACCGGCCTGGCCGCCACCGCCCTGACCGTCCCGTCGTTCGCGCTGCTCGGCCTGCTCATCCCGGTCCTCGGACTGGGCGTCCTGCCCACCATGACCGCACTGGTGATCTACGCGGTGCTGCCGATCCTGCGCAACACCATCGTCGGCCTGGACGCCGTGCCCGCGGCGACCGTCGACGCCGCCCGAGGGGTGGGGATGAGCCGAATCGGGGTGCTGGGCCGGGTCGAGATCCCGCTGGCGTGGCCGTCCATCCTCGCCGGGATCCGCATCTCCACCCAGATGTCGATGGGCATCCTCGCCATCGCCGCGTACGCCAAGGGCCCGGGGCTGGGCAACCTCATCTTCGCGGCCCTGTCCCGGGTCGGCACGCCCACCGCGCTGCCGATGGCGCTCACCGCGACCGTGCTCATCGTCGTCCTCGCGCTCGTCCTCGACGCGCTCCTCGTCCTGCTCGGACGTCTCACCATCAGGGGGAACCAGTGAGCACCTCAGAACCCGTATCCGGCGTGCCGATCGTGTTGGACGACGTCACCAAGGTCTACCCCGGTCAGGAGCGCCCGGCGGTGGACCACGTCTCGCTCGAACTGCCGGCCGGGCGGACCACCGTGTTCGTGGGCCCGTCCGGCTGCGGCAAGACCACCACGATGCGGATGATCAACCGCCTCATCGAGCCCACCTCCGGCACGATCACGATCGACGGCGAGGACAACCGGACCCTCGACGCCGACACCCTGCGCCGCAGCATCGGCTACGCCATCCAGGCCTCCGGACTGTTCCCGCACATGACGGTCGCGCAGAACGTCGGCACCGTCCCGCGGCTGCTCAAGTGGAAGAAGTCGCGCGTCCGTGAGCGGGTGGACCAGATGCTGGAACTGGTCGGCCTGGACCCGTCGGACTACCGCGACCGCTACCCCGCGCAGCTCTCCGGTGGTCAGCAGCAGCGCGTCGGCGTGGCCCGGGCGCTGGCCGCGGACCCGCCGGTGCTGCTCATGGACGAGCCGTTCGGCGCGGTCGACCCCATCACGCGCACGTCACTGCAGGACGAGCTCGTGCGGCTGCAAGACGAGCTACACAAGACCATCGTCTTCGTCACCCACGACTTCTCGGAGGCGGTCAAGCTCGGAGACCGGATCGCGGTGCTCGGCCCCGGATCGTCGGTGCTGCAGTTCGACACCCCGGAGGCGATCCTCACCAACCCCGCCGACGAGACGGTGAGCGGGTTCATCGGCGACGACGCCGCGCTGAAGACCCTGACCCTCCGCCGCGTGGGGGACGTGGAACTACAAGGGGCGACGACGGCGAGGGCCTCCGAGAGCCCGACCGACTTCGCGGCCCGGTTGCGCGGAACCAGCGACGAGTGGGCCGTGGTGCTCGACGACGCCGGCCGCCCCCTGCGCTGGGTGCGCGGGGACCGGGTGTCGCGAATGCCGGACCTGGGCTCGGGCGGGTTGCCGATCACCGGCACCGTGACGGTCGACTCCTCGCTGCAGGAGGCGCTGGACGGACTGCTGTCCACGGCGAGCGCCACCACGGTGGTCGTGGACCGGGACGGGGCCTACTGCGGCACCATCGGGATCGACGACCTGGTCGCCGAGTTGCGGCGTATCCACCACCGGCACAACGACGAGGGCCTCGCCGAGCAGGACGTGGCGCCGTGAGCGCCCCCGCCACGGCGACGCGTGGGGGCTCCGCTGGTCGTGGGGCCGCCCTCCAGGACTCCGCGCGGCTGATCGTGCAGCCACTGATCATCGTGGCCGCGGCCGTCGGCGTGCTGTGGTGGGCGCTGGCCGGCGAGCTGGACGAGACGCAGAAGGCCTCGCTCAACGCCTCCTCCATCACCCAGCGCACGCTCGAGCACGTGCAGATCACGGTGACGGTCGTGGCGATCGTCGTGGCGGTCGGCGTGCCGCTGGGGATCCTGCTCACCCGCAGGCGCACGCGGTTCCTCGCACCGGTGGCGGTGGGGTTCGCCAACATCGGCCAGGCGGCGCCCGCGATCGGGCTGATCGTGCTGCTGTTCCTCGCCACCAACCGGACAGGGTTCTGGATCGGTGTGCTGCCGGTCGCGTTCTACTCCCTGTTGCCGGTGCTGCGGAACACCATCGTGGGGATCCGTAACGTCGACCCCGCACTCATCGACGCGGCGCGCGGACAGGGGATGTCGAGCGGACGGGTCCTGCGCACGGTCGAATTGCCGCTCGCGGTGCCGTTCATCCTCGCCGGCCTGCGCACCACCCTCGTGCTGGCGGTGGGCACGGCGACGCTGAGCTTCCTCGTCGACGCCGGCGGGCTGGGGATCTTCATCGACACCGGATACCGGCTGCAGGACTACACCACCCTCGTGGTCGGCTCGGTGCTGGCGGTGTGCCTGGCGCTGTTCGTGGACTGGCTCGGCGGGGTCGGCGAGATCCTGTTCAATCCGAAGGGGCTGCGATGACCGGCACGATCCCCGCGCGCGCCGGGATGAGGCGGGCAGGGTTGACACGAACAAGGCGCCTGGTCGCCGCACTCCTGGCCACCGTGATGCTGGCGACGGGATGCGGGCTGAACAACGGCGGTTCCGTCCCGCTGCCCGTGGGCCCCGGCCCCGAGGGCACCGTCCCCGCGCTGGAGGGAGTGCGCATCACGGTCGGCGGCAAGGACTTCACCGAGGGCGTGATCGCCACCTACCTGGTGGAGTTCCTGCTGGCGGCCGCGGGGATGGAGGTGTCCGACATGTCGTCACTGGCCGGGTCGAACAGTTTCCGCCAGGCGTTGGTGACCGGGCAGGTCGACATCGGCATGGAGTACACCGGCACCGCGTGGATGAGTTACCTGGGCAACTCCGACCCCATCCGCGATCCGCAGGGGCAGTGGGAGGCGGTGCGTGACGCCGACCTGGCCGAGCACGACCTGAGGTGGCTGGCCCCCACCACCGTGGACAACACCTACTCGTTCGCGATGAACCGGGCCACCGCCGAGGAGACCGGGGTGCGCACGTTCTCCGAGTACGCCGAACTGGCCCGGAACGACCCCCAGGCGGCCCTGACCTGCATGGAGACCGAGTTCTCCGTGCGTCGCGACGGTTGGCCCGGACTGGCGGAGGCCTACGGGTTCGACGCGGACGCCGTGCCCACGCCGATCATGCAGCCGGGGATCATCTACCAGGCGACCTCGGTCGGCCGGGAGTGCCGGTTCGGCGAGGTCTACACCACCGACGGCCGGATCAAGGGCCTGGACCTGCTGGTGTTGGAGGACGACCAGCGCTTCTTCCCCGTCTACAACCTCGCGACGGTGGTCCGCGGTGAGATGCTCGACGCACACCCGGAGATCGCGGACGTCCTCGCACCGCTGGTGGACATCCTCACCAACGAGGTGATGGTGGAGATGAACATGCGTGTCGACGTCGACGGCGAGGATCCCGCGCTGGTCGCACGCGATTTCCTCGAGGACCGGGGGTTGGTCTCGGTGGACTGACCGCAGGTGCGCCCCCGCGCGGCCGGATGCGCCCGCCCGCCCGTTGACACACAATCGGGTACCACTACCAGGAGGTGCCCTGTGTCCAGGAGGTCGATCGTCTCGCTGCCGCGGACGGCCGCGCGACTACCGCGGATGATCCCCGACCTGGCGCATCTGCCACCCGGGCGGATCGTCACGCTCGCGGACGGTGTCACCACGAAGGTCCACGACACCGGCGAGGAGCACCTCGCACCGGCGATCCTGCTGCACGGGATGGCGGCCACCGGGATGCTGAACTGGTACCAGACGTTCGAACGGCTGCGGGGCGAGTACCGGCTCATCACGTTCGACCAACGCTGGCACGGCAAGGGCTTCCACGGGGATTTCCGGTTCGAGACCCTCGCGGAGGACGTGCTGCGGGTCGCCGACCACCTCGACCTGGCGGCACCGGTGGTGGGCGGCTACTCGATGGGCGGGATCGTCGCCCAGCTGGCGGCCCGCCGCGACCCCTCCCGGCTCGGCGGCCTCGTGCTGGCCGCCACCGGGACGGGCGCACAGCGCAATGCCCTCGAGAAGGTCGCACTCAGCGGGTTCACCCGCTCCCAGCCGCTGCTCAACACCGTTCCGGAGGAGGTCGGCGAGGTGGTGGAAGAACAGGTCGACGACGAGGCGCTCAGGCCGCACGCGTGGGCGCTGCGCGAGTTGTCGTCGGTCTCGCTCGCCACGCACCGCACCGTGATCGCCCAGGTGGCCGGGTTCAACTCGACACCCTGGCTCCACGAACTCACCCTGCCCGTCGCAGTGGTCAAGACCACCCGTGACCTCGCGTTCCCGCAGTGGATCCAGGACGAGATGGCCGATCTGCTGCCGCACAGCGCCGTGTTCCCGATCCACGCCGGCCACGCAGTCTGTGCCACCCACCCCGGCACGTTCGCCCGCCGGATGCGCACCGCGATCGGCTGGGTCGTGTCGAACGCGCGCTAGAGCGCCGAGTACCGCACCGCGGTCACCACGAACACCACCAGGGCGATCACGCCCAGGACCACGCCCGCCAGTGCGCGACGTGGGTTCGCATCGTCGTTGGTGAGCCAGCCGGTGGGCCAGCGGGCGAGCAGGCCGAACGCGACGGCCATCAGGCCCGCGAGGAACGCGATGATGTTGAGCACCGGCACCCACGAGATCACCAGGGCCCCGACACCCAGCACCAGCGCCCGGGTCCCCAGGTCCATGCCGTCGGACGAGCGCCTGCGTGGCGAGGCGGCCTCGGAGCGGGGGCGGAGCGGCATGAGTGCAGCCTAGTCGCCGGGGCGTCCCCGCTGGTCGTCCAGACGAGCGACCCGCCGGCCCCCGGCGGTCTGCCGGTACGAGGATTCGACGAGCTCAGCCACCTCATCCCAGTCCGGTCCACGGCCGCCACCGTCCACTCCACCGTCCAGCGGCAATGCCAGCCAGCCGGCCGGCCCGTAGTACGCCGGGACGTGGAATCGCTCGTCCTGCGCCAGCGCCGCGCGCTCCCCCGGATCCGGCAGGAACAGGAGTGCCCGGGCCAGGAGGGGGTCCGAGTGATCCCCCTTGACCGAGCCGCCGTACACCGCGAACACCTTGGTCGTGTACCAGATGGGCCGGCCGTGCGAGATCTTCTCGCCGGCGTCCGGCAGCGCGAGGCACACCTCCCGCAGCCGCGTCAGCAGAGGATCCGCGGCGTCGAACATGATCGGATGACCCACACGGCCGAGACTACGACCGCCGACCGCATCATCCCGGGCGAACGGTCGCCGAAACCCGCCGCGGGCCGGCTCAGCCCCCGAACTGCCCCGCGACGAACCCCGCCAGCAGCACCGCGAACCCGCCCATCTCGCCGACGATGAGCGCCACCATGCCGATGTGCAGCATCGCTGTGGGGTGCTCGAACTGGTTGGTCGTGTCCCTCAGCGCGCCGTGGAGGATGTAGCTGCCGATCGCCACCAGGAAGAAGAAGACCACCACTGCTGCCGCTGTCAGGTTCACCCAGGTCGGCCAGCTGCTCAGCTCGACGAACGCGGCGATGAGCAGCGTCGCGAACGAGTACAGCAGCGAGGCCCGGTGCGCGATGTCGACGTACGGGTGGGCGAGGTGATCGGCGGTGGTGGCCATCTGCCGGTACTTCCACACCCCCAGGCCGAGCGCCAGCAGGAAGAGGAGACCCGCGGCGAGCAGGGTGAGGCGCGTGTCGAGGCCGAGTTCCATGGATCCTTCCGAAGTGCACTTGACAGCAGGGCGCGATTTGTATGCTTCACGACCATAGGACAGCACGCTGACCTGCGCGCTCGATCGCGCGCGATCGCACACGGGAGGCCTCATGGACGCGCAGGTGGTGCACGCCGCGGCAGTGCAACTGGAAGGCGTGCCGGGGCGCGTGGACCTCACACTGGGTCGACTGGAAAAGATGATCGTCGAGGCCGCCGGGCGGGGCGCGCGCCTGATCGCGGTGCCGGAGTTCTGCACGTCGCCGGTGCCGATGCGCGGGCGGGTCCACGACGCGGTCCTTCCGCGCGAGAACGTGGCCGTCGAGATGTTCCGACGCCTCGCCGCACGCCACTCCGTCACCGTCGGTGGGTCGATGCTCGTGGCCGACGACGACGAGGTGTTCAACCGCTACCACCTGGTCGAACCCGACGGACGCGTGCACATCCATGACAAGGACCTGCCGACGATGTGGGAGAACTGCTTCTACACCGGCGGCGGCTTCTACGCGGACGGCAGCGACGACGGGGCGTTCGTCACCGGGCTCGGCGGGGTGGGTGTGGCGAGCTGCTGGGAGCTGATCCGCACCGGGACCGTACGCAGGCTCCGGGGGCGGGTCGGGGTGGCGGTGACCGGGACCCACTGGTGGACGGTCCCGGACAACTGGGGCGGGCTGACCGGGCGAGCGCTCGGTTCGCTCGCCCGGTACAACCGTGACCTGTCGGAGAACGCGCCGGCGGAGTTCGCCCGGCGGCTGGGCGCGCCCGTGCTGCAGGCCTCCCACTGCGGGACGCTGCGGTCGGATTTCCTTTTGTTGCCCGGTTCCGACGCATCGGTGCCGTACGCCACGGAGTTCGTGGGCGCCACCCAGATCGTCGACGCCTCGGGCACGGTCCTGGCCACCAGACGCACGGACGAGGGGCCCGGGATCGTCTACGCGGACGTGCCCCTCGGAGCCACGGACCCCGTCACGCCGCTGGAGGACCGGTTCTGGATCCCCGACCTGCCTCCGCTGCTACGCGGGTACTGGCACCAGCAGAACGTCGCGGGCAGGAGCTACTACCGCCGCCGAGGTCGCGTAGCCGGGCTGCGCGCGGCGCATCACAGGTGCACGTCGTTGTAGGCCCGCTCGTCCTCGATCGGCTCGAGGTGTGTGGTGATGTGCGAGCTCGGCAGGACCGCGTGGATCTCCTGCTCCACGGTCTCCACGAGGTCGTGCCCGCGTTCGACGCTCCACTGACCGGGCACCAACGCGTGGAACTCGACGAAGCGCCACCTGCCCGACTCCCTCGTCCGCAGTTCGTGGAAGTCGACGCGGCCGGGTTCGCGGTGGCGTTCGAGGACCTCCTCGATCGCCCGGTTGTCCTCGTCGGGGAGCGTGGCGTCCATCAAACCCATCCCCGATTCGTGTACCAGTCGATAGCCGATGAACAGGATGTTCAGTCCCACGCCGATCGCGACGATCGGGTCGAGCACCTCCCAGCCGGTGGCCCAGGCCAGTGCCAGCCCGGCGACGACGCCGACAGACGTGATGACATCGGTGATGAGGTGCTTCCCGTCGGCCTTGAGGGTCGGTGACCGGTGACGGGTCCCCGCTCGCACGAGCGCCACACCCACCACGCCGTTGATCACGGCGGCGCCCACCGAGATCGCCAGACCGATGCCGAGTGCCTCCAGCGGTTCCGGATTGATCAGCCGCTCGACGCTGACGACCAGGATGAACGCGGCGGCGACGAAGATCATCGCGCCCTCGACACCCGCGGAGAAGTACTCTGCCTTGGAGTGGCCGTACTGGTGGTCGTCGTCGGCCGGGCGCTCGGCGACCGTGATGGCGCCGAGCGCGATCACCGCGGCCACGAGGTTGACCACGGACTCCGCGGCGTCGGAAAGCAGGCCGACCGAACCGGTGACCCACCAGGCCGCGATCTTGAGCACGATGGTCACGATCGCCGTGGCCACGGACAGCCACGCGAACTTCTTCAGAGTCGACACGTCCCAGCAGCCTAGTCCCGCACGCAGGAGACCTCCTGCCCGTCGCCCGCTGTCGGTAGGCTCGGTGTCATGCATGTGGGACTGGCCTGGCTCGGAGCAGCGGTGTTGCTCGCCGCCGGAGAGGCGGCCGGGGGCGAGCTGTTCATGCTCATGCTCGCCGGCGGCGCCCTCGGCGGTTCGGCCGCGGCGTTCCTGGGCGCGCCGGTCTGGGGGCAGGCCCTGGCGTTCGCCCTCGTCTCCCTCGTCCTCGTCCTGGGGGTCCGCCCCCTCGTCCGGCGGCGCCTGCTCGCCGCACTCCCCGAGCACGACACCAACACCGCCGCGCTCACCGGCCGGGACGGCACCGTCGTCGAGGCGATCGGTGCGGGCGGCGGACTGGTCGAGATCGCGGGCGACACCTGGACCGCGCGTCCGCTCCTCGAGGGCGAGACGTTCGAGGCCGGGGACAAGGTCCTCGTGCACCAGATCGAGGGCGCCACGGCGATCGTCGTGCGTGGCATCTAGAAGGCGCTGGTTTCCGGCCAGCGGACACGCACGAGAAGCATCGGAGGAACCATGGAAGGCTTGATCTTCCTCGCCGTCATCGTCATCCTCATCGCCTCGGTGGTGGTGAGCTCGGTCAAGCTCATCCCCCAGGCGGAGGCCGCGGTCATCGAACGGCTCGGCCGTTACCAACGCACCGTGAGCGGCCAGCTCACGCTCATCATCCCCTTCATCGACCGGGTGCGCGCCAAGGTCGATCTGCGCGAGCGGGTCGTGACCTTCCCGCCGCAGTCGATGATCACGGAGGACAACCTCACACTGAGCATCGACACGGTGGTCTTCTTCCAGGTCACCGACCCCAAGGCTGCGGTCTACGAGATCAACAACTACATCGTGGCCGTCGAACAGCTGGCCACCACCACCCTGCGCAACGTCGTCGGTGGGCTCACCCTCGAGCAGACGCTCACCAGCCGCGACATGATCAACAAGCAGCTGCGCGGGGTGCTCGACTCCGAGACCGGACGCTGGGGCCTGCGCGTGGCCCGGGTCGAGCTGCGGTCCATCGATCCGCCGATGTCCATCCAGGAGTCGATGGAGAAGCAGATGAAGGCCGACCGCGAGAAGCGCGCCACCATCCTCACCGCCGAGGGACAGCGCGAAGCCGCGATCACCACGGCGCAGGGTGCCAAGCAGGCAGCCATCCTCGACGCCGAGGGCAACAAGCAGGCCTCGATCCTCAACGCCGAGGCCGACCGGCAGTCCCGCATGCTGCGCGCCCAGGGTGAGCGCGCAGCCCGCTACCTCGTGGCCGAGGGCCAGGCCGCCGCGATCGCCCGGGTCAACGCCGCGGTCAAGTCCTCCAAGCCCACGCCGGAGATGCTGGCCTACCAGTACGTGCAGAACCTTCCGGAGATGGCCAAGGGCGAGGCCGCCACGATGTGGATGATCCCCTCGCAGTTCGGCGATTCGCTGGAGAACTTCGTCAAGTCCGTCGCCAAGAAGGACGACGACGGGGTGTTCCGCTACGAGCCGGCCGACGTCGACTCCGATGCCGATCTGCCGTCGGCGCCCGACGAGTGGTTCGACACCTCCACCGACCCGGAGATCGCCCGGTCCGTGGCCGCCGCGGAGGCGGCGGCCAAGGGTACGACCTCGGTGATGGACGAGCAGCCGGGCCGGCCCAAGCCCAAGCCCGGCGTGTTCGACATGGTCCCGGAGTCGGAGGGTGGCGTGGCGCCCGACAGCCCCTCGCAGTCGGCAGGCCAGGACACCCCCGCGATCGGCGGGCCCCAGGCTCCCGGGCCGGGGCAGCCGTCCGGGTTCGACCAGGCCGCTGACCAGCGGTCGGGCGAGGGTGCCTACCCCGTCGATGGTGGCGACCAGCCCCGGCGGTGACCCCCGACGGGTGGCATTCCGCGCAGCCACCTCGGCCGGGCGTCGTAACATGGGGGTGTGACTCGTAACACTGGCCTGGGTGGTGGCCGCGCGCCTGACGCCGAGGATGTCCGGTTGATCGAGACGGCGTCCGCGGTGTTCGCCGAGCGTGGCATCAAGGGCACGAGCACCGAGGACATCGCGCGGGCGGCCGGTGTCACCCGCGTGACCCTGTACCGGCGTCTGGGGCCGCGGGACGACATCCTCCGCGCCATCTACGCCCACGAGGCGCAGCGCCTGATGATGACCGTCAACGCGCGCTACACGCCCTTCGAGTCCCTGCAGTGGGACCCGGTGAGGCACATCGAGGACCTGCTGGTCGGGACCGTCTTCGACATCCGGCAGAACGAACTGCTACGTCGGCTCATCGAGGTCGACAAGGTCGAGGCCATGGCGTTGCTCGCGGGCCAGTCCGACACGGTCCTGGACGCGATCACCGAGATCCTCGCCCAGTTCGTCCGAAGCACGTGGAACGCGGACGTCCACACCCGCCAGATGGACGACGAGGAGTGCGAGCAGCTCTCCCGCGAGGTCGCCAGCGTGGTCGGCCGGTTCCTCCATTCACTGGTCGTGATGACGGACGGTCCGCCCGCGGTCGACACGGAGGAGCAGATCCGGGCACTGGCCCGTCGCGTGCTCGTGCCGATGATCCTGCAGCGCTGAACGCTGCATCCTCCTGCGCTGAACGCTGCATCCTCCTGCGCTGAACGCTGCATCCTCCTGCGCTGAACGCTGCATCCTCCTGCGCTGAACGCGCTGTCCCCCTACAGCCCCCCGGGGAGCTCCTCGGCACCGAGTTCGTGGGCCAGCGCGCTCTCCAGCCACGGATGACGAAAACGGTGGTCCACGCCGGTCAGCGCTGTCGGCAAGATCCGCTGACTCGCCAGGGCGAGCTCGTCCGAACCCCGCCCGCCCAGGACGAGCGCCGGGGCCCATCCGGGCACCGGGACGACCGTCGGGCGCCGCAGGACCGAACCGAGAACCCGGGTGAACTCGGAATTGGTGACCGGTTCGGGGGCTATGGCGTTGACCGGGCCCGTCACCGCAGGGTCAACGATCGCCCGCAGGTAGATGTCGGTGAGGTCGTCCAGCGAGATCCACGACATCCACTGCCGTCCCGAGCCGAGGCGGCCGCCGAGCCCGGAGCGCGTGATGGCGGCCAGCGGCGGGAGCATCCCCCCGGAACCGGACAGCACGATGCCCGTGCGCACGTTCACCACCCGGGCCCCGGCGAGACGTGCGGGCTCGCAGTCGCGCTCCCAGTCGACGACGATGTCGGCGACCGGACCGGAGCCGGGAGCGGAGTCCTCGACGAGCCGCTCGTCGCCGCGGTCGGCGCCGTAGTAGCCGATCGCCGACGCGGACACGAGGGTGGTGGACCCGCCGCGGGCGGCGACGAGTTCGGCGAGACGACGGGTGGGGCCCACGCGACTGTCGCGGACGAGTTCGAGATGCCGGTCCGTGAAGCGCCCAGCGATGGGGGCACCGGCGAGATGGACCAGGACGTCGACGCCCTCGAGGAGGTCAGCGGCGGGATCGCCGGTGTCCCAGTGGCGCTCCCCCGGGCCACGGGCGTCGCCGCGGACGAGGCGGATGACCCGGTGTCCGGCGACCCCGAGCAGCGCGGTGAGGGCGGTGCCCACGAGGCCCGACGCGCCGGTGACGGCGACGGTCAGAGCGCGGTTGTCGTACCGGGCGAGGCTGTCGAGGTCGGCGGCCATCTGGCGGTACCGGTAAGCGAACACCGGCGAGAGCATCCGGCCGGGCACCCGGGCGTCGACCCTGTCGCCGAGCAGGGCGGTGCCGTCCGGACCGGCCGTCACCGTGTGCGTGTGGACCCATCCGGTCGTCGCGACGTACGGCTGGGATACGCAGCGGTCGACGAACCGCTCACCCTCGATGAAACCGGCGGGGTCGTGCTGCGCGAGCCAGCGGGGTCCGAAGCGGACTCCGAGAGGTCCCGGCAGCGCCGTACGCGGTTCGAGGACCGCCACGCCGTCCCGCAGTGAATCGGCCTCACTCACCGGTCGCAGCGGCATGAACGGGGGCGAGAGCCGGCGGAAGGCGCCGGGTGAGGCGAAGTAACGCCACGCCTCGTCGGGGGTGGCCGGAACCGTGCAGGTGAGATCGATGCTCATCGGGTGCTCATCACGGCAGGAGGCAGAGCGGGGTCACGTCGCCGCGGCCGCCCGCCATAGGAACGGTGAGGAAGGCGCATGACCACCAACCGCGGTCCTCGATCACATCGCGGACGGTGGACCACTGCTCGGCGTCGAGGACCGGCTCGCGACTGAGCACGAACCCGGAGGACCGCGTGGGGTCGCCCACGATGGCCAGCGAGTAGTCGTCGGCCAGGTAGGTGATCCGGTAGTTGACGGGTCCGTTCTCGTCCTGGAACGGGACCATCGGGAAGTTGACCCGGAGCGAGGCGTTGGTGTCGGTGTCGCGGACCTTCGCCTCGCCCTCGATCACCGAGTCCGAGCTGATGGCCGAGCCGCACGAGTTGCGCACGGAGACCGTGCCGGGCGCGGTCACCGCGTACTCGGCCCTGGTGTCGTTGGTGCACTGCAGCGTGTACGGCTGCGGGATGGCGGCGACCTGGAACCACTCTCCCTGATACCGCTCGAGGTCGACGGAGTCGACCTGGGTGAGCTCGGGTCCACCGAGGGAGCCCACGGCGACACCGTCGGGCAGGAGCTGCGAGGAGCCGCCGCCGAGGCGACCGCCGTCGGTGAGGTCCTGCGCCCCGGCCGCGGGGGCGGCGGCGAGGCCCGCCGCGAGGAGCGGGGCGACGGCCAGGGCGGTCACCAGGCCTCGCCGGCGGGACCGGGACCGTCCGGGCCCGCTGTCGGCGCTGGTGTTGGTGGTGGTGCGTGCGGTGGTGCTCATGCGTGGATCTCCTCGGTGGTGGTGGTGGGGCCGGAACGGTGGTCTCGGGCGCGGTGATCGGGGTCCTCGGACGCGGAGCCGGACACGGCACCGCGGCGCGTCCTGCTGCGGGGGTCGCCCGGCCACCACACCTTGTCCCCCATGAGGGTGAACAGGGCCGGTACGACGAGGGTCCGTACGACGAAGGTGTCGAGCAGGACACCGAGCGCGACGATCACGCCGACCTGCGTGAGCACGATGAGTGGCAGGACGCCCAGGACCACGAACACGGAGGCGAGCACGATGCCGGCGGAGGTGATGACGCCGCCCGTCAACGCGACGGCACGGACCATCGCCTCACGGGTGGCGTGGGTCGCGGCCTCCTCCCGGGCCCGGATGGTGAGGAAGATCGAGTAGTCGACACCCAGGGCCACCAGGAACAGGAAGCTGTACAGCGGCACCGACACGTCCAGGCCGGGGAAGCCCAGGATCTGGGTGGTGACGAACGTGCCGAGCCCGAGAGCGGCGAGCGACGAGAGCACGGTCGCCGCCATGACCAGCAGGGGCGCGACGACCGACCGCAGGACCAGAACCAGGACGACGAACACCACGAGCAGGATGAGCGGCGCGATCAGGGTGAGGTCACGCAGGTTGCCCTGGGACGTGTCGACGGCCTCGGCCACCGACCCGCCCACCAGCGCCTCGGCACCGGGGACCGTGTCGACGGCCTCGCGGAGCGCGATCACGCTGTCCTCCGACCGGTCGGTCGCGGGCGCGGCGTCGAGGACCACGGTGACGCGGCTCCATCCCGTCCCGGACTCGCCGGCCGGGCGGGCGGACACGACACCCTCCACATCCCGGACCACCTCGGTGATCTCGCCCTCGGTGCCGGTGCGGGTGAGCACGGTGACCGGGTCGGTGACGCCGGCCGGGAAGTGCTCGGCGGCGGTCTCGAGCCCGGCGGCCGCCTCGGAGGGGGTACGGAACTGCTCGGTCTGGCTCAGGCCGATACGCGTACCGAGCAGGCCGAGCGACAAAACGGCGAGGAGCAGGACGCAGGAGACGAGGACCGTCACGGGGCGCTTGACCACGCGCGCGGCGACGCGGCCCCAGACGCCCGGCGGGACGTCCTCGTCGAAGTCCCGCGGGGTCACGGGGGCGCCGTCGTCGGTTCGCGTGCCGGCAGGTCCCTCGTGCGGGCGCGGGATGAACGGCCAGAACAGGCCGCGGCCACACACGGCCAGGGCGGCGGGCAGCGCGACGAGCGCGTAGACCAGGGCGACGAGCAGGCCCACCGCCGCGGAGGCGCCGAGCGATCGGTAGTTGGGCAGGGCCGCCAGGAGCAGGGTGAGCAGGGCGAGCACGACCGTGACGTTGCTGGCGATGATGGCCGGGACCGCGCCCCGGTACGCGTCGCGGAGGGCGGTTCGACGATCCGAGGTCTTGCGGAGTTCCTCGCGGTAGCGGGACACCAGGAGCAGGGCGTAGTTGGTTCCGGCACCGAAGACGAGGACGGAGACGATGCCGGAGGTGGACCCGTCGACGGTGAAGTCGAGTGCTTCGCCGACCTTGGCGACGAGCAGCGCCGCGACGCGGTCGGCGACACCGATGATGATCAGCGGGACGAGCCACAGCACCGGTGAGCGGTAGGTGACGATGAGCAGTACCGCGACGACCAGGGCCGTGGCCGCCAGGAGTCGGAAGTCGGCGCCCTCGAACGCGGCGGCGGTGTCGGCGGCGAACCCCGGGCCGCCGGTGAGCTGGGCGCTGATGCCCTCGTCGAGACCGTCGGCGACGGCGTCCCTCATCTCCGACACCAGGTCGCTGGCCGCGCCCCCGGAGAGGAACTGGGCGTCGACCGGCACCAGCATGAGGGCGGCGGCGCCGTCCTCGGACGGGATGGGTCCCTCTGCGGGAGCACCGACGACCTCGGCCATGCGCTCGCCGGCACCGACGGCCGCAGCGATGCCCTCGGGCCCCAGTTCGCCGCCGTCCTCGCGGGTCACCACGAGGACCGCGGGGACGGACTCGGAACCCGGGAACTCGCGCTGGATCTCGGAGACGAGGGCGGCCTCGGAGTCGTCCGGGAGCGTCTGTGGCCCCTGCGACGAGCCCTCCGATGAGGCGAAGGCGAACACCGCGCCGCTCACGAGGAGCACGACCACGAGCATCAACCACGCGGAGAGCTTGCCCGTGACGACGCCGACCCACCCGTCGGCCGACCCCGACCGCCCCGTCGACCCTGGCTTCTCTGCAGCCGACCGCTCAGCTTTCATCGGTTCCCTTGTCTTCACACGTCGTATTCGGAGAGGAACTCCTCGAGGATGGTGGTGACCTCGTCGGGACGTTCCATGCTGGGCGAGTGCCCCGCACCGGGGATCTCGCGATAGCGGGAGCCCGCGATCAGCTCGGTGATCCGCCGGGCCTTGTCCGGGGGCGTGGCCGCGTCCTCGGCCCCCACCATGACCAGCGTCGGGGCGATGATGCGGATGGCCTCGTCCTCACACGGGTCACGGTCGGCGACGGAGTCGATGGCCTTGAC
The DNA here is from genome assembly GCF_045689975.1 of Dietzia kunjamensis. Lineage (GTDB taxonomy): Bacteria > Actinomycetota > Actinomycetes > Mycobacteriales > Mycobacteriaceae > Dietzia > Dietzia kunjamensis. The sequence continues at coordinate 3,087,937 of NZ_CP143297.1, forward strand.
CAGCCCCACGCGATCGGTGCGCTCGAGCTGGGTCATCCACTCCTGCACCCAGGGGGCGTCGAGGTTGCCCTCGGCCAGCATGATCGGCGCCACCCGCGCACGCAGGGGCTTCATGCCGGCCACGCGGTACACCTTGGACAGCGTCTTGTACTTGCTGCGGTTGGCCGGCTCCTCCGCGGTGGCGGCGGTGTCCATGAGCGTCAGGGTGTGCACGATCTCGGGGTTGCGGGCAGCCAGGCGCATCCCCACGAACCCGCCCATGGACAGGCCCACGAAGTTCACCACCGGGATCTGCAGGTGCCGCAGGAGTTCGGACACGTCCACGGTCAGGGTGTCCATGTCGTAGCCACCCATGGCCCGCGGGGAGTTGCCCTGACCGCGGAAGTCGATCGTCACGCACCGGTACTTGTCGCGCAGACGGGCGATCTGGTGCTGGAACATCCAGCCCGAGAACAGCAATCCGTGGGCGAAGAACACCACCGGGGCGTCCTGGCGTCCCGCGGGGGCGCCGGTATCCGTGTAGGCGATCGTCGTGTGACCGCGCTGGAAGGTGGGCATCGTGGCGTTCTCCTGACGTGCTCTCGCGGCCGCCTGGAACGGCCTCTACGGTCGTACGATACGACGCCCGCCCGGGCGCGAGGCGGCCTCGAGCCGATCCGACGTGCGGTCGGCCGACATCGTCACCTCAGGGTGACCAGTCGGCGCGGGTCGTCGGGTCCGGCCGCCCGCTCGAGGTGCTGGTGTTCGTTGACCGCGATACACGTCATCCCGCCCCTACCAACCACGACCCGGGCGGTCCCGGTGTTCACGGTCACGCGCTGCAACCGGGTCCACAGCCCCACGACGCCTTCGGGGTCGGCGAGGAGGCCGGCGACCGCCAGGGAGATCGTGCCGGCGGAGGAGACGACGACGGTCGTCCGGCCCGTCCCGGACCTCGCGGCGGCGTCCGCCAGGGCGTCGTCGGCGTCACGCCGGTACTCGGCGAACGCCTCGAGTCCCGCCCAGTGTCCGAGGGCGGCGTCGAGTTGACGCTGGAACGCCTGTTTGGCCTCGTCGGAGGCACCGGCGGAGTCGAGGGTCCCGTGCTCCGTGGTCAGGCCGGCCACGCGGGCGGCCTCCAGCACCGCGTCGGCGTCGTACTCGGCCCAGCGCTCGTCGACCTCCACGGCGACGTCCTCGGCGGCGGCGTCCCGGTCGTGGTGGGCGCGCAGGCCGGCGAGCAGGCCCTCCACCGTCTCGCGCTGTCGGCGCAGGCCGCCGTGGATGATCACGTCGGGCCGCAGCCCGCGGCCGGCCATGTCCTCGCCGGCCAGGCGCGCCTGCAGGTGACCGGTCTCCGACAACCGGTCGTAGTCGCCGCTGCCGAACGAGGCCTGCCCGTGGCGGACGAGGTGGATGGACCCCATCAGCGCCCACCACCCGACGTGCCGGTGGGTCGCCCGCCGATCACGGGGAGATCGCCGATCACCGGCAGGCCTCCGAGCAGACCCGTCACCTTGCCCCGGACGTCGTGGACGCCCCCGGCGAGCAACGGGAGCACGACCCGCGGGACGCCGAGCAGTTCCGGGACCACGTCCCGCGGGGAGACCCGGGTCGGAGTGAGACGACCGTCGCCCGTGCGGATGATGCGCAGGCACCGCTGCTCGAGGAACGCCACTCCGGGGCGGAAGGCGCGGAACGCCGGGTTGGTGGTCTGCCCGTGGAAGTAGCGGTGGTTGATCTGCTGGGCGATCACGGCCAGGCGGAACAGTCCGAACACCTCGTAGAAGCGCCACTGCTCCGCGGTGATGTCCAGTCCGGCCCGGCGGGCGTACCGCTCGACGACCTGCTTGCGGGTGAGCATCCCGGGCGCGTGGGTGGGCTGGCGGCGGAACGCCTTGAACAGCGGGCCGTCGTCGTCCTGCACCCAGTAGGCGAGTGCCCCGCCGAGGTCCATGAGCGGGTCGCCGACGGTGGCCATCTCCCAGTCCAGGACGCCGATGACGTGGGTGACGTCCCGGGGATCCAGCACGAGGTTGTCGAAGCGGAAGTCGTTGTGCACCAGGCAGTGGCCCACGTCGTCGGGCTGGTTGGCGTGCAGCCACTTCATCACCGGGGCGAAGTCGGGCACGTCGGGGGTGCGGGCGCGACGGTAGCGGGCGGACCAGCCCTCGACCTGGCGGCGCACGTATCCCTCGCCGCGGTCGAGGTCGCCCAGGCCCGCGGCCCCGACGTCCACCGAGTGGAGGTCGGCGAGCGCGTCGACGGCCGCCTCGGCGAGATGCCGGGTGGTGACCCGGTCCATGAGCAGTTCGCGGGGCAGCTCCTTGCGCAGGATGGTGCCCTCCATCCGCTCCATCACGTAGAAGTCCGAGCCGATCACCGAGTGGTCGCCGCAGAACCCCACCATGCGCGGCACCAGCGGGTACACCGGCCGTAGCGCCGACTGGACGCGGTGTTCGCGCTTCATATCGTGGGCACCGCGGGCCTTCGTCCCGGCCGGCGGGCGGCGGAGGACCAGGTCCGCGCCCGGGTAGCGCAGCAGGTAGGTGAGGTTGGACGCGCCACCGGTGTACTGCCGGACCTCGGGGATGACCGGCTCGTCGTCGTCGCCCAGATCCACCCCCGCCAGCACGGTCGGGTCGTCGGGCGTGATCGACCGCAACCACGCGGCCACGGCCTCGACGTCGAACGCGTCCTCACCGCGCACCGCGTCGGTGCCGGGGACGCGGCGGCGCAGGGCGGCGTCGCGGTCGGGCGCGCTGTCTCGGGCGGTCACCGGGTCGTCCCGGTCTTCTCGGTGCCACCGGTGGTGGCGGCGTCGCGGTAGGGCGCGAGCAGGGCCCGGGCGACGACGCCGAGGTGGACCTCGTCGGGGCCGTCGGCCAGTCGCAGCGACCGCGCGGTGGCGTACGCCCCGGCCAGGGGGAAGTCGTCGCTCATGCCGCCGCCACCGTGGAGCTGCAGGGCCATGTCGATGACCTGCTGCGCCATCTTCGGGACGGCGGCCTTGATGGCACTGACCTCCACTGCGGCCTGTCCCTCGGTGTCGAGCTTCCAGGCTGCGTGCTGGACCAGCAGGCGCGCCTGGTCGATCGCGATGCGCGCCTCGGCGAGACGCTCACGGTTGCCGCCGAGGTTGACGATGGGCTTGCCGAAGGCGACGCGACCCGAGGCCCGGCGGCAGGCCAGGTCCAGCGCCATCTCCGACAGGCCGATCAGCCGCATGCAGTGGTGGACGCGGCCCGGGCCCAGTCGGCCCTGCGCGATCTCCGCGGCCTTGCCCGGTCCGGCGATGATGCTGGACACCGGGAGCCGCACGCCCTCCAGCGTCACCTCGCCGTGGCCGAGCGGTTCGTCGTAGACCCCCTGGGCGGTGAGCATGCGCTCGACGCGGACCCCGGGGGCGTCCATCGGCACCAGGACCATCGAGTGGCGCAGGTAGCGGTGCGCGTCCGGATCGGACACGCCCATGAAGATGCCCACCTTGCAGTCCGGGTGACCGACGCCCGTGGACCACCACTTCCGGCCGTCGAGGACGACCTCGTCACCGTCGATGCGGGCGGTGGCGGCCATGTTCGAGGCGTCCGAGGAGGCCACGTCCGGCTCGGTCATGAGGAAGGCGCTGCGGATCTTCCCGTCGAGTAGCGGGTCCAACCACCGGTCCTTCTGCTCCTGTGATCCGTACTTGAGCAGGACCTCCATGTTCCCGGTGTCCGGGGCGTTGCAGTTGAACACCAGCGGGGCGAGGAACGAGCGGCCCATCTCCTCGGCGACCGGCGCATAGTCGGTGTTGCTCAGGCCGGTGCCACCGTGGGTGCCGTAGCGCTCGGCGTAGGGCCCCTCGTGTCCGGCCGGGAGGAAGAGGTTCCACAGTCCCTGCTCGCGGGCGCGGGCCTGGAGCTCCGGGACGCGCGGATCGACCGCCCACGGATCCTCCCCTGCCAGCCGACGCCGGGCGATGTCGGCGTGGATCTCCGGCTCCACCGGGGCGATGTGGGTGTCGATGAACTCGCGGACGGCTGCGGTGAGCTCAGCGGCGCGGGGCGAGGAGGAGAAGTCCATGGGTTCATCGTGGCACAGCGCGGGGAACGGGTCCTGACTCCACGGCGACTCCACGCGCGGGCCGAGGCCGGGGGTCGCGCGCGGGCCCGCCGTCGGGTGACCCACAATGGCGAGACGGAGAACCCCTCCGCGACCCGCCCGGCCGGTGGGTCGTCACAGCGAGAGCGAGACGCCCGACGATGCTGCCGGACACCGAGGGCTGGTTCCGACGCCGGAGCCTGACCGCCCGGGACTTCGACGCCGCCCGGGTGGCCGCGGCGAAGGCCGGCCGACGCCTGTCGGTGGTCCTGCCCGCCCGCGACGAGGAGGCCACGGTCGGCGCCATCGTCACCGCACTGCGCGAGCACCTGGTGGAGACGGTGCCGCTGCTCGACGAGATCGTGGTGATCGACTCCGACTCCACCGACGACACGGCGCGGGTCGCCCGCGCCGCCGGCGCCGAGGTCCACGCGCAGTCCGAGATCCTGCCGGAGTGGGGGTCGGTCCCGGGCAAGGGCGAGGCGCTGTGGAAGTCCCTCGCGGTGACGACCGGGGACGTGGTGGCGTTCATCGACGCCGACCTGCGCGACTTCGACCCGACCTTCGCCGTGGGGTTGCTGGCCCCGCTGGTCCTGGATCCGTCGCTGGGTTTCGTCAAGGGGTGCTACGACCGGCCGCTCGCGGACGGCGCCACGGTGCTGCCCTCGGGGGGCGGGCGGGTGACCGAACTCGTGGCCCGACCGCTCATCGACGCCTGGTGGCCGGAGCTGGCGGGGTTCGTCCAGCCACTCGCCGGGGAGTACGCGGCCACCCGGGAGGTCCTCGAGCAGATACCGTTCGCCCGGGGCTACGGCGTGGAGCTCGCGCTCCTGGTGGACGTGTGGGAACTGGTGGGACTCGACGCGATGGCGCAGGTGGACCTGGGCACCCGGCGTCACCGCAACTCCCCCGACGACTCGCTGGCCCGGATGGCCGCGCAGATCCAGCTCACCGCACTCGACCGTCTCGTCCGCGCGGGCCGCGTCACCACGACGGTGCGACCGGATCAGCGGCTCACCACGTTCACCCGGTCGCCGGCGGGGGCCTACTCGCCCACCACCACGCGCATCGAGACCGGCGACAGGCCCCCGATGTGCGAGGTGAGGGCTGCGGGGTGAGGGTTCAGCCGCGGGCGGGCTCCTGATCCTCGGGGCTGCGGGCGTCCGGCTCCTGCCGCGCCCGCGCGCGGCGGCGGTCGCGTAGCACCCACACCGCGAGGCCGACGGCGGCCACGGCCAGCGCGGCGACGGCGAACCACAGGTCGTCGATCCCCGCGACCCGGCGCTCGATGGCGAGCTGCAGGTCGAACTGGGCCTCCACTCCCATCACCGAGCCGAGGGCCGCGGTGCCGTCGGTGAGGACGTACAGCAGTCCCACCGCGATGAACAGCACCCCGGCGATGAGTGAGGTGGTGTGCGTGCGGACGGACCCCAGGGTGACGTCGCGACCGCGGATCCATCGCCGGCGCGACACCCCCAGCCGGTCCCACGCCAGGGCGAGCACCGCGAGCGGGACGACCATGCCGACCGCGTAGGCGCCCATGACCGCTGCCCCGTAGGCGGGCGAACCCCCGGCCATCGCCAGGGTGAGCACGCCGCCGAGCAGCGGGCCCGAGCAGAATCCCGCGAAGCCGTAGAGGGCGCCCAGCGCGAGGACGGCCACGGGGCCGCTGCCGGTGACGCGGGACGAGGCGTCCGAGAGTCCGGGGAGCCGGAATCCGCCCCCGAGGGCGGTGTAGACGCCCAGGGCGACGACGACGAGGCCACCGATCAACGTCACGATCCCGCGGTGGACGGTGAACAGCGAACCGATGGCCCCGACCCCCGCGCCGAGCGGGACCAGGACGATGGCGAGGCCGAGCAGGAACAGCCCGGTCCGGGCGAGGAGGACCCGGCGGGTTCCGAAAGCGTAGGCGAAGAAGGCGGGCAGCAGCAGGCCCGAGCACGGGCTGAGGATGCTCAGGACGCCGCCGAGGAATCCGCCGATCAGTCCGATCTGTTCGGTCATCGGGCCCACGTCACCCGTCGAGTGAGCTGTCGATGACGTTGCGGAACGTCTCCGTGGAGCGGGCGCCGATGATGCCCGTGCCGTTGATGAGGAACGTCGGGGTCGAGGTGGCACCGAGTGCGGTGGCCGCCTCGTAGTCGGCCCGGATCGCCTCGTCGTACCGGTCGCTGGTCATGTCCTCGCGGAAGCGCTCGATGTCGGCGACGCCGGCCTCGAGGGCGTACCCGACCAACTTCTCCTCGTTCAGGTCCGGGTGACCGCGGTCGGGGGAGTCGGCGAAGACGACCTCGGTGAACTCCCAGAACCGGCCCTGGTCGGCGGCGGCGCGGCCGGCTCGCGCGGCGGCCATCGACTGCTCGCCGAAGATCGGCAGGTCCCGCCATTCGATCCGCAGCTCGCCGCTGCCGACGTATTCCTCGACCAGGGCGGGCTCCACCTCGCGGGAGAACTTGGCGCAGAACGGGCAGCGGAAGTCGGTGTACATGGTCATCACGACCGGCGCGTCGACGGGCCCCATGGCCATCGGGTCGCCCTCCTCGAAGCGCGCGATGCCCTCCATGGACTCCGGACCGGGAGCCTGTTCCGGGCTGGTCTGCCGATCGTCGGACACCTCCGACGTCCCCGCGGCGGACCCGTCGGCGGACGTTTCGCCCCCGCCCACCTCGCGGGCGAGGAGGATCGCCACGAGGGCGAGGAGTACGGCCACCACGAGGGACAACGCGATGACCGGGATGCCGCCCACCGGGGGAAGGGACCGCGCTACCGACGCCGCGCGGACCCGCTGAGCATCGGCGTCAACGGCACCACCGGCGGGAACGGACGGGCCTGCAGGCCGGAGACGTCGAAGCCCGCCTCCGCGACGTGCCGGGCGGTGTCGCGGTTCGGGTGACACCCGCCTCCGAGTCGGCTCCACACGGGCTCGATCCGGTCGGCGACGCGACCCAGCCGACCGTCGGCCCGGACGTGTTCGAGCAGACGCAGCTCGCCGTGCGGGGCGAGCACCCGCCGGGCCTCGGCCAGGGCGGCCGGGACGTCGGGGACGGTGCACAGGACGAGCCCGAACACCACGGCGTCAGCCTCACCGTCGGCGAGCGGGAGCGCCTCCGCCACCGTGTTTACCACCTCGACGTCCACCGCCGCCCGCTGTGCGTGCCGGCGGGCGTACGCGCGCAGGTGCGGGTCCGGTTCGACCGCCACCACCCGGGTGACCTCCGGCGGGTAGTGCTCGAAAGTCACCCCGCTGCCGGCGCCGACCTCCACCACCGTGCCCGACAGGCCGTCGACCAGACGCCGCCGCGACTCGGCCAGGCCGATCCGCTCCAGCACCGGGCTGGCCACCACCCACGCGCGGGCGAAGAGTGACGCATCCTGCCGTTCGCGAGACCTATTCATGCGAAGATACGGTACCGGGTATCCGCCGGTCCCGGGGCCGGTCCAACGATTCCCACCGACACAGCGATTGCCACCGACACAGCTATTCTCACCGACACAGGGAGGTCCGCCGCGATGCGCACGACGACCGGGTTACCGGACTGGGACACGGTTCTGGCCGTGGTCGCCCACCCTGACGACGAGTCCTTCGGCCTCGGCGCGATCCTCTCGACCCTCGCGGTCGCAGACGCGCGTGTGCACGTCCTCTGCCTGACCCGGGGCGAGGCCTCGACCCTCCACGGTGTGGAGGGCGAGCTGTCCGTGATCCGTGAGCGCGAGCTACGCGCCGCCGCCGACGCGCTCGGCGCGCAGGGGGTCACCCTCCTGGACCTCCCCGACGGTGGACTGACGGCGATCGGTGCGGACGCGATCGACGACGCGGTCGAGCAGGAGATCGAGGCGGTGAGGCCTGACGGGCTGGTCGCCTTCGACTCCACCGGCATCAGCGGCCACCCCGACCACGTGGCCGCCACCGCGGCGGCCGTCCGCGCGGGCGAGCGCCACGACCTGGGGGTGCTGGCGTGGCTCCTCCCCGACGACCTCTGCGCCACACTGGCGGGCGAGGGGTACGCCGGGTTCCTCGGGCGCCCGGCCGACGAGATCGACCTGGCCCTGACCGTCGACCGTGCCGCGCAGCTGGCCGCGGTGGAATGTCACCCCAGCCAGGCCGTCCCGGGCAGCGTGCTGTGGAGGAGACTGGAACTGCAGGGAGACACCGAACACCTCCGGTGGCTCCGCCGCCCCTGACCGCCCTGTCTGACCGAACCACCGAACCACCGAACCAGTCGCCGGCGAACCGGCCCTCCGCACCGAAAGGACCACCGCCCGTGGACGCCTCCGAATGGAACGCCCGTTACCTCGCGCAGCCCGACGTGTGGGGCACGACCCCCGCCGCCCGGATCGTCGCCGAGGTGACGGCCGCCGAGGACACCGGGCTGGGCGTGGGCACCGCCGTCGACCTGGCCTGCGGTGACGGCCGGCACGCGCGGTGGCTCGCCGCGCACGGCTGGCAGGTGCAGGCGGTCGACTTCTCCGAGGTCGCCATCGAGCAGGCCCGCGCCAAGGACTCCGACGACGGACGCAGCGGCAGCGTCGACTGGGTCGTCGGCGACGCCACCACCTGGGCCCCGTCCGAGGCCGTCGACCTCGTCGTCGTCGGATTCCTCCACCTCGACCTCCCCGCACTGACCGCCGTTCTGCGCAGCGCCGGCACCTGGCTCCGCCCCGGCGGCCACCTGGTCTACCTCGGCCACGCCGCCGAGAACCTCCGCCGCGGCGTCGGCGGCCCGCAGGATCCCACCGTGCTCCCCGACATCGCCGACCTCGCCCGCGGCGCCGAGGGACTCGAGGTGGTCTCGCTGCGGCACGACCTGCGGCCTGCCGGCAAGGCCACCGCCGTCGACGTGCTCCTGCACGCCCGCACCTGGGGCGGGGCGTGACCCGCGCCGGCGACGCCACGCACACCGCACCGGAGGCGGGCCGGGCGACGGCGCAGCGGCGGATCCTCACCGTCCTCGTCCTCGCCCAGCTGCTCGCAGGGGCCGGACTCGCCGCGGGCATCACCGTGGGCGCGCTGCTCGCCGAGGACCTGCTCGGTGGCCCCGGCCTGTCCGGGCTGCCGTCGGCACTGTTCACCGGTGGCTCCGCCCTCGCCGCGATCGCGGTCGGCAAGCTCTCCCAGGCCCGCGGCCGCCGCCCGGGCCTGGCCGCCGGATTCGCGGTCGGCGCACTCGGCGCGGTCGGCATCGTCGCGGCCACCGCCCTCGAATCGCTGCCGCTGCTGTTCGCCTCGTTCGTCATCTACGGCGCCGGCACGGCCACCAACCTGCAGGCCCGCTACGCCGGCGCCGACCTCGCCACCGACGCCACCCGCGCCCGGTCCCTGTCCTACGTCCTGCTGGGCACCACCGCCGGTGCCGTCGCCGGGCCCAACCTCGTGGGGCCCACCGGCGGCGTCGCCGAGGCGGTGGGACTGGCCCCGCTCGCGGGACCGTTCCTGCTCGCCGCCGCGGCCTACGGTGGCGCGGCACTCGTCATCTCCCTGCTGCTGCGGCCCGACCCCCTGCTCGAGGCGCGCAGGATGGAGATCGCGGCAGCGGAGGCGGCGCTCACCTCGTCGTCGTCGTCACTGTCGTCATCACCGCCGTCGTCGTCCCCCTCCCCCGCCGCCGCAGCAGCCGACGGCGCGGAACAGCCCGCCGTGGCGCCCGCACCGACCCGCATCTGGACAGCCGACGTCATCACCGGTGTCGTGGTGATGGCGCTGACCCAGTTCGTCATGGTCGGGCTCATGACCATGACCCCCGTGCACATGCGCGCCCACGACCACACCGTGACCGTGGTGGGCGTCGTGATCTCGCTGCACGTCGCCGCGATGTTCCTGCCCGCGCCCCTGTCCGGACTGCTCGTGGACAAGTTCGGCACCCGCGCCGTGGCGATGTCCGCGGGCCTCGTGCTGTTGGCCTCCGGCGGGCTCGCCGCCCTGGCCCCACCGCAGTCGACGGCGCTCGTCGCGCTGGCACTGATCCTGCTGGGACTGGGCTGGAGCCTGGGACTGGTCGCCGGCACGACCGTCCTCACGACGTCCGTCCCGACCACCGTGCGTGCCAGCGTCCAAGGGCAGGCCGACGTGGCAGTGGCGCTGTCCGGCGCGGCCGGCGGTCTCCTGTCCGGCCTGGTGTTCGCGTGGATCGACTTCCGCGGGCTGGGCTTCACGCTCGCCGCCCTGTCGCTCGTCGTGGTGGCGGCTGTGCGGCCGCGGCGCGTGTCCGACCCGGTCTGACCGCCGAGTGGTCACAAATGCACCGACTCGCCGTGGGCGACCTGGGGATATGCGAACGGAATCGACCACTCGCTGGTGAATCCCCGGGGCCCCGGATCAGCCGACCGGCAGCTGCTCCCGCCGCTGCCCGGCGGGACCGGCGGCGTCCGCGCGTTCGGCCAGATCCACGCGCCACCACACCAGGAAACCCCAGATCACGAACGCGCCGTACACCAGGTACAGCGCCGCCGACGGGTAGTAACCGGCCTTGAGCAGCAGCGGCACACCCACGATGTCGACGCCGATCCACAGCAGCCAGAACTCCGTCCACCCGCGGGCCATGCCGTAGGTCGCCAGGATCGACCCGGTGAAGATCCACGCGTCGGCCCACGGCCCCCACGAGCCGAGCTGGGCGAAGATCCAGCCGAACACGAGGGTGCCGGTCACCATGCCGATCACGAGACCCGCCCGCTGCCGGCCGGTCGCCCAGTGCGGCCCGACGGCCGGCGCGTCCGCGACGGGCCCACCGTGCGCGGCCGCCGCGGCCTCGTTGCTGCGTCGCGTGCTCGACCACTGCCACCAGCCATAGACACCCACCGCCAGGAACATGACCTGCCTGCCGGCCTGACCGTAGAGGTCCACGTCCTGCGGGGTGTGGAAGACGCCGCCGAGGAAGACGGTCAGCAGGGTGAGATTGCCGACGATGCCGACCGGCCACGCCCACACCACCCGGCGCATCCCACCGATGGCGGCGGCCAGGCCGAAGACGTTGCCGACGATCTCGCGCCACAGGATCGGAACGCCACCGATCATCAACTGCGCGTCGAGAAATTCCACGAGAAGGCTCATCGTGTGCCCCTTTCACGGGCTCTGCACAGACGGCCCAGGGCTTGTGACACGACGCCCGCCCGGCCACGGTCATCGTCGACCGGGACCGCGTCGGGTGACGCGCGGTTCTCTTCCATCCGGACTATGACCGTCGGCCCCGGGATCACACCGGGTCTGCTGACCCCCGTGTGCGTGGCGTGGCCGTGTGGCCGCACCGCGCGTGCGGGGCGCTCGCGGGCTCGCCTCCGGCCATGGAGCCGGTGACATCACCGCCGGTGGGGAGTTTCACCCCGCCCTGAGAACGTGTTCCCGTTCTACCCCTGAACGTGGCCGCGCCGCAAGCCGAGGGGCGTTGGGGCTGGCGGGTGCGGCGGCCCGGGCGCCGGCGGGCTCGGGCGGTGGCGGTGGGCTCGGGCGGTGGCGGTGGGCCGAGCGCGCACCCCTTTCCCAGGTGTGCGCCGCCTATGGACCAGACAGGAAGCACACCCAGGTGCTTTCCGTACAGACCGGACGCGCAAGCCGAAGAGGACGCGCAAGCCGGCGGTCGGACGCGGGTCGCCTGACGGGCCGAGGTGGGCCGAGCGCGCACCCCTTTCCCAGGTGCGCGCCGCCTATGGACCAGACAGGACGCACACCCGGGTGATTTCCGTACAGACCGGACGCGCAAGCCGACGAGGACGCGCAGGTGGGGCGGCGGCGGGCGTCAGCCGAGGGTGAGCTGCCCGCCGGACTCCGTCACCGGGATCGCGTCGAGCGGGCGCGGGGCCGGGGGCAGGGTGTTGCGGCCGTCGGTGGCGTCGTACTCGGCACCGTGGAGCGGGCACCGCAGCGTCATGCCCTCGATCACCTGGACCACCCCGCCCTGGTGGGTGCAGCGCGCCGAGTAGGCGACGAACTCGCCCTCGACGGGCTGCGCGACGATCACCGTGGCCTCGCCGGCCCTGAACTGCTTGGCCGTGCCCGGCGGGATCTCGGCGGCGGGGATGGTGGTCGCGGGGACCGTGGTGGTCTGCTGCACCGTCGACGGGGGCTGCGCGGGCTCGGTCATCCCACAGGCCGAGGCGATGCCCGGCAGCAGGATGATCCCGGGCAGGGCGGCCAGCACCGCGCGGCGCTGGGTGCACGGCCCGACGGCGGCGGCTCCACCGGTCGAGGCGGACGTGGCGGCGAGGGGCTCGGTCATGCCGCCCATGGTATCGGTCGGCGCCACCCGTCCTGCGTGTGCCGAACACCGTGTGCCGAACACCTAGGCTGCCCGTATGACGGTCCGCAGACTCCGACCCCACGCCACGACGATCTTCTCCGAGGTCTCGCAGCTGGCCACGCGGTTCGACGCCATCAACCTGGGCCAGGGCTTCCCCGACACGGACGGACCGGAGTCGATGATCGAGGCGGCCGCACGCGCCATGCGGGAGGGCCACAACCAGTACCCGCCGGGCATCGGCACCCCGGAACTGCGCCGGGCCGCCGCCGACCACGAGACCGCCCACACCGGACTGGTGCACGACCCGGACACCGAGGTGCTGGTGACGGTCGGCGCGACCGAGGCGATCGCCGCCGCGGTGGTGGGCCTGGTGGAGTACGACGACGAGGTGGTCGTGATCGAACCGTATTACGACTCCTACGCCGCCACGGTGGCGATGGCCGGCGCCACCCGTCGCGCCGCGAGGATGGTCCGCACGGGCGGCGAAATCCGACTCGACGTGGACTCGTTGCGGGACGCGTTCTCCCCGCGGACGCGGGCCGTGCTGGTGAACTCGCCCCACAATCCCACCGGGGCCGTCCTGCCGCGCGAGGACCTCGAACAGATCGCCGCGCTGTGCCACGAATTCGACGCGATCGCCATCTCCGACGAGGTGTACGCCCACCTCACCTACGACGGGGTGGAGCACGTGTCGATCGCGACGCTGCCCGGGATGGCCGAGCGGAGCCTGCGCATCACCAGCGCCGGCAAGCTGCTCAACTGCACCGGGTGGAAGATCGGATGGCTCACCGGGCCGGCGGACCTCGTGGCGGGGGCCCGCACCGCGCGGCAGTACATGAGCTTCACCGTCGCCTCGCCCCTGCAACTGGGCGTCGCGCACGCCCTGCGTCACGAGCAGAGATGGATCGCGACGCTGCGGCAGGACATGCAGGCTCGGCGGGACCAGCTGGTGGACACGCTCTCGGGAGTCGGGTTCGACCTCGTCGTCGCACAGGGCACGTACTTCCTCACCGCGGACCCGCGCCCACTCGGGGTGACCGACGCGGCGGCCTGGTGCCTGGAGTTACCGACGCGGATCGGCGTGGCGGCGGTGCCGTTCGCCCCGTTCACCGACGCCTTCTCGGCGGAGTGGTCCCACCTGGTGCGGTTCGCGTTCTGCAAACGGCCCGAGGTGCTCGACGAGGCGGGGCGACGGTTGCGAGCCCTGCAGGGGTAGTCGGTCCGGCACCGCCACCCACATTCCGGACTACGGTCCGTAATCGCGCCGTCCGCGGGGCGCCGTGCTCTACGGTGGGCACGTGACGCGCCACCCGGTGCGGACCACCGTCGTCGGAAAGGCCCCGCGTGTCCCACTACCGCAGCAACCCACGTGACCTGGAGTTCGTCCTGTTCGACGTGTTCGGTCTCGACGAGATTCTCGGGCGCGACGACGCCACCGAACTCGACGGCGACACGGTCCGCACCATGCTCCGGGAAGCCGCCGCGCTCGCCGAGGGACCGGTCGCCGCGTCGTTCACCACCGCCGACCGCAACCCGCCCACCTTCGACCCCGAGACCCACGAGGTCACCCTCCACCCCGACTACGTGGCCTCCGTCCGCGCCTGGCAGGACGCCGGCTGGGGCCTCGTCGGCGTGGACCCGGCCGTCGGGGGCGTGGCCGCGCCGCGCCTGGTGACCTGGGCGATCACCGAGTATCTCGTGGGCGCCAACCCGTCGATCTTCATGTACCTGTCCGGGCCGCTGTTCGCCGGGATCATGCACTCGATCGGCAACGAGCAGCAGAAGACGTGGGCCACCAGGATCATCGAGCGCAACCACGGGTCGTCCATGTTGCTCACCGAGGCCGAGGTCGGCTCCGACGTGGGCGCCGTGCGCACCAAGGCGATCGAGCAGCCCGACGGCACCTGGCACATCGAGGGCACCAAGCGGTTCATCACCGGCGCCGACACCGGCGACCTGTTCGAGAACATCTGGCACCAGGTGCTCGCCCGACCCGAGGGCGCCGGCCCCGGCACCAAGGGCCTGAGCTACTTCCTCGTGCCCAAGTACATGCCGGACCCGGAGACCGCCGCGCCGGGCGAGCGCAACGGCGTCTACGTCACCGGCATCGAGAAGAAGATGGGCCTGGCCGCCTCCGCGACCTGCGAGGTGGCGTTCGGCGCGCACGGCCGACCCGCCGTGGGGTTCCTGGCCGGTGACGTCCACCTGGGCATCAAGCAGATGTTCAAGACCATCGAGGCCGCCCGGATGATGGTCGGCACCAAGGCCATCTCCACCCTCTCCACGGGCTATCTGAACGCTCTCGAGTTCGCGCGCGAGCGGGTCCAGGGCAACGACATGGCCGACGCCGGCAACCCGGACGCCACGAAGGTCACCGTCATCCACCACCCCGACGTGCGGCGGTCGCTGCTCACGCAGAAGGCGTACGCCGAGGGGCTGCGCGCGGTGTACCTCTACGCCGCCGCCCACCAGGACATCGTGTCCGCGGAGGTCGTCTCCGGCGCCGGGCCCGAGCTCGCGCACACGGTCAACGACCTGCTCCTGCCGATCGTCAAGGGCGTGGGCTCCGAGCGGTCCTACCAGTGCCTCGCCGAGTCGCTGCAGTGCTTCGGCGGCTCCGGGTACCTCAAGGACCACCCCGTCGAGCAGTACATCCGCGACGCCAAGATCGACTCCCTCTACGAGGGCACCACCGCGATCCAGGCGCAGGACTTCTTCTTCCGCAAGATCATCCGCGACGGCGGTACCGCACTGGGCCACGTCGCGGCGCAGATCCACCGCACCGTGGACGAGGCCGGTCCCGCCGAGCTCGAACCCGCGCGCGCCGGGGTGGCCGGCGCCCTGGCCGACGTCGAGTCGATGGTCGGCACCCTCACCGAGCACCTCATGGGCGCCCAGGAGGATCCCGAGAAGCTCTACCTCATCGGGCTCGGCGCGGTCCCGCTGCTCATGGCGGTCGGCGACCTCATGGTGGGCTGGATGCTCCTGCGCGAGGCGGGCGTGGCGCTGGACCGGCTGCCGGAGGCGACCGGCGACGACCACGACTTCTACACCGGCAAGGTGACGGTGGCGAACTTCTTCGCCCGCGCCCACCTGCCGCAGGTCGGCGCCGCGCGGGCCACCATCGAGGCGCTCGACGTGGACGTGATGCACATGCCCGAGGGCGCGTTCTAGGTCGGGGCCCTCCGGGTCGGCCCGCCGGGCGGGAGCGCACCTCGTCGTCGTCGTCGATCCCGGCCCTGCGGACTACGGTGTCGTTCCCTGCCCGCCCCCCTCGTCGAGAAGAGCGTTTCGCCCACTTCTACCGAGTAGACGTGGGCGAAACGCTCTTCTCGACGGGGATCTGGGACGAGAGGGAGCTCAGCGACCGGTGGTGAGAACGATCTTGCCCACCGCGCCGCGGCCGTCCATGAGCTCGAGCGCCTCCGTGGCCTGCTCCAGGGGGAACTCGGCGCCCACCAGCGGGTCGAGCTTGCCGGCGGCCAGCAGCGGCTCGACCTCGGCCCACTGCTTCTGCAGGTAACCGGGGTTGGACATCCAGTACTCGCCCCAGCCCACGCCCACGGCGCTCTTGTTGCCCAGCAGCAGGCGGTTCACCTTGACCGTGGGGATCTCGCCGCCGGTGAACCCGATGACGAGGATCCGCCCCTCCTGACCGAGGGACCGGATGGAGTCGGTGAACCGGTCCCCGCCCACGGGGTCGACGACGATGTCGACGCCCTTCCCACCGGTGAGCTCCTTCACGGCGTCCTTGAAGCCCTCGGGCGCGATCGCGTCGCTCGCCCCGGCCTTCAGCGCCAGGTCCCGCTTCTCCTCCGTGGAGGCCACGGCGATGACGCGGGCACCCATCGCGGTCGCGAACTGGGTGGCCGCGACCCCGATCCCGCCGCCAGCGCCGTGGACCAACACCGTCTCCCCCGCCTGCAGCCGGCCGCGGTGGGCCAACGCGAAGTGGACGGTGAGCACGTTCATCGGGATCGAGGCGCCCTGCGTGAACGACAAGCTGTCAGGGAGACGGAACACCTGACCGGGATCGGCCGAGACCACCTCGGCGAACCCGCCCAGACCCGGGAACGCGCACACGCGGTCCCCGGCGGCGAATCCCGAGCCGTCGGGGGCGGAACGCACCACGCCCGCCACCTCCGAGCCGGGGACGAACGGCAGCGGCGGCGAGATCTGGTACTTGCCGCGCGTCTGCAGCACCTCGGGGAAGGTCACCCCGGCGGCGTGGACGTCGATCAGCACCGCACCCGCGTCGGGCTCGGGGACGTCGACCACCTCGAGGACGGCGGGTCCGTCATGGCTGGAGATATGGATGGCACGCATGCGGTCCATAGTGTCAGCCCGTCACTGAGCGCGTGCGCCGTCCGCCTCACGCTGGTGCCGCTGCCGGCGGACCAGGTGCAGGGCCAGCCCCACCGCCACGACCACCTGGCCGATCTGGAAGGCCAGCGCCATGACGATGAACTCGCGGCCGAACGTCGTCGGCGAGATCAGGAGGGCTGCGCAGATGCCCAGCAGGACGACCGTGATGAGCTGTCCGCCCGCCAGGAACCGCCGCGGATTCGTGGTGAGCTGGCGACGGAACGCCATCAACAGCGAGTTGAGCGCCACCAGCAGGCACACCGGGACGCCGATCTGGGCCGGGAACAGGAACAGCACCACGAACAGCGGGTGGGAACTGAGGGTGACCGTGCCCTCGAACAGGAACTGCGGAACACTCCACAGGGCCGTGAGCAGCGCGCAGATCACCGAGATCCACGAACCGCCCACGAGGATCCTCACGCGGAGAGAATAACGCCGCCGGTCACTCCCTCGTCAGCGCCTCACCGATCGGGATGTCGCCGTCCGAGAATTCGATGGTGCGACCGGCGGTGTCCGGTCGGCGCAGGACGGCGGCGATGACGGCGGCCACCGCGTCCCTGCTGGTCGACCGGTCCTCGCGCTTGTCGTCGCCCACCCCGATGGTCTCGCCGCCGGGCTCGTCGGTCAGCGCCCCCGGCCCGAGGATCGTCCACCCCAGGTCCGAGTCGCGCAGGTGCGCGTCCGCGGCGCCCTTGGCCTCCGCGTACGGGAAGAACGAGTCGTCCTCCGGGACGCCGTGGTCGGGGCCCGCACCGTCGTAGGAGACCATGACGTAGCGTCCCACCTCCTCGGCGGCGCTCGCGTCCATCGAGCGGATGGCGGCGTCACGGTCCACGGCGAAGGTGCGGTCGGGGTTCCCGCCGCCGGCGCCGGCGGTCCAGACGACCGCCCCGCTGCCGCGCACGATCTCGCGGAGCCCATCGACGTCGAGCGTCTCCACGTCCGCGACGACAGGGTTCGCACCCGCGGCGCGGACGTCGTCGGCGTGATCGGGATTGCGGATCACCGAATACACCTCGGCACCCGCCTCGGACAGGATTTTGGCGGCGCGGAGGCCGACCTTGCCGTGGCCGCCGATGATGGTCACTGGTTTGTCGATGCTCATCCTTCCGTTGTACTCCTCCGTGTTCGTCAGCGGGGGCTCCCGGGTTCGATCACGAATCCACAACGACCGGGCGTCCGTCGGTCCGGCGATTGGCCCGGTGTCGGACCCGGAGTGCATCATGTGGACATAAGCCGGGACTCACCGGCGGCCCCGCGTTCGTTCTTTCGGAGTACCGCATGTCCCTGTCCAGGTCTCGAACCCACTCTGCTCGGGCGGTGCCGGGTCCCCTCGGCCTGCTCGCCGCTCTCCTCGCCCTGCTCCTGGTCACCGCCGGGTGCACGATCCCGATGCCCGTCGGTTCCGCCGGGGAGACGACGCCCACGACTCCGACCTCCGAGGCGCCCGCCCCGGCGACGCTGGAGGTGACCCCGGCCGACGGTGCCACGGAGGTCGCCGTGGTGGACGGTGTCCGGGCCACCGTGGAGAACGGGACCATCACGGACGCCGTGCTCACCAACGATGCCGGCAAGGAGATCGAGGGCGAACTCTCACGCGACGGTGCGCAGTGGCAGCCGGCCGTCACCCTCGGTTACGGGCGCACGTACACCCTCGAGATCACGTACGAGGGCGCGGCCGGCGGGAGCAGGAGCGACACCCGCACGTTCACCATGGCCGATCCGCTGGCCGTCGTCACGCCCAGCCTCGTCACCACGGGCGGGGCCGCCCTCGAGTCCGACCGCGAGTACGGCGTCGGGATCATCGTCGCGGCCAGGTTCGACCAGCCGATCGCCGATCGCGACGAGGCCGAGAAGCACATGACGGTCACGACGACCCCCGAGGTCGAGGGCAACTGGTTCTGGCTCAACGACTCGACCGCGCACTGGCGGCCCCGCGACTATTACGAGCCCGGCACGCGCGTGCAGGTCGCGCTGGACGTCGAGGGACGCAGCCTCGGCGGCGGGCAGTGGGGCGGGGCGAGCGCGGAAGCCGACTTCACCATCGGCGAGCGTCGCGTGGCGATCGCCGACGACGCGACCAAGACCGTCACCGTCTACCACGACCAGAAACCCGTGAGGGTCATGCCGACCTCCATGGGCAAGGGCGGATGGGCCACCTACGGCGACGTGACGATGCACTTCTGGACCCAGCCGGGCAACTACACGGTGCTCGACAAGGCCAGTTCCGTGGTGATGGACTCCTCGACCTACGGCCTGCCGTTGTCCGCCGGGTACAAGGTGACCGTCGACCACGGTGTGCGCCTCACGAACGACGGGATCTACCTCCACGCGCTCGAGTCGTCGATGTGGGCACAGGGGAACACCAACACCTCGCACGGCTGCCTCAACCTGTCGCCCACCGACGCGAAGTGGTACTTCGACCAGGCCGTGACGGGCGATGTCGTGGAGGTCAAAGGCACGGGCGGACCCGAACTCGGGGTCTGGCAGAACGGTGACTGGTCGGTGCCGTGGGAGGTCTGGCAGTCCGGCTCCGCCGACTGACGTCCCCCACGCGGCCCACGCGACCTACACGGCTCACGCGGCCCACGCGGCCCACGCGACCTACGAAATCCGCTATCCGGATTCCTGATCTGCGCTCCCGAATGGAGTAGCCGATCCGGAATCCGGATAGCGGATCTTCTTATCTCGTGGTGTCTGGGTGCGAGGTCAGCGCACGCCCATCATGTTCTTCCTGATCCACGGCGACAACGCGGCCATGATCCCGGCCAGGACGATCGAGGCGACGCCCAGCACGAGGAAGTAGTTGCGCTCGGCGCCGTCGTCCGTCGGGTCGTAGTACCCCGCGAGCACGCCGGACAACGCGCTGCCGATCGAGACGCTGAGGAAGAACAGCGCGACCATCTGCGTCTTGAACGCCTCCGGGGCGAGCTTGGTGGACAGGGACTGCCCGACCGGTGAGAGCAGCAGCTCGGCCATCGTGAACAGGAACAGGATCCCGACGATGCCCAGCAGCGGCGTCGCCACACTGCCCACGAAGAACAGGAACACCAGGTAGGCGATACCCATGATGAGGTTCGCGAGGGCGAACTTCATCGGGCTCGAGGGCTGACGGTTCCCGAGCTTGACCCAGAGCGTCGCGAACACGGCGGCGAAGATGATGATGAACAGCGGGTTGATGGACTGCACCCAGCTCGCCGGCATCTCCCAGCCGCCCAGGTTGCGGTCCAGTCGCTGGTCGGAATAGATCGCGATCACCGTGAACTGCTGCTGGAACAGGGCCCAGAACGCCACCGAGGCCACGAACATCGGGATGAACGAGACCACCCGGCTGCGCTCGACCGGCTCCGTCTTGGCACTGGTGATGAGGAGGGCGAACAGCGCGATGGCGCCGACCACGGCGATCGCGGTGACGATGTCCGCCAGTGACTCCAGCGGCACGAGGCCGGTGGCGATGGCTGCGACGACGAGCACCGCCACGACCGCGCCGATCCCCAGGTAGCGGACGCGCTGTGGCCGCGGGAGCGGGTCGGGGACGACAGCGCCGACGCCCTTGAGGGTGGCGCCGCGCATCGCGACGTATTGGATGAGCCCGATTGCCATACCCGCGGCCGCCGCCCCGAAGCCCCAGTGGAAGCCGTAGTTGTCCCACAGCACCCCGGTGAGCAGCGGGCCCGTCAGACCGCCGATGTTGACCGCCATGTAGTAGATCGAGAACGCGGCGTCCCGCCGGTCGTCGGTCCGGCGGTACATGTCGCCGACCACCGTGGAGGTGGTGGCCTTGAGGGTTCCCGCACCGACACCGACCAGAACGAGGCCGATGCCCAGGCCGATCGCCCCGGGTACGAGCGCCAGGGACAGGTGGCCGAGCATGATCATCACGGCTGCGCCGAACAGCGTCCTCTCGGCGCCGAGGAGGCGGTCCGAGACCCAGCCGCCCAGGATCGCGGAGGCGTACACCAGACCGCCGTACGCGCCGACGATCGAGGCGGCGATCTCCTGGGAGTAGCCGAGTCCGCCGTCGCCGACCGCGTAGTAGATGTAGTACGCCAGCAGACCCTGCATGCCGTAGAAACTGAACCGCTCCCACAGTTCGATCCCCGACAGGTTCGCCAATCCGAGTGGGTGGCCGAAGAACCTGCGGTCCGAATCGGCGAGAGCCACCTCGGCATTCCGAGTTGTCATGTACGTCAGTGATACTCCTGCTCCCCGAGCCGGACAAAACCGGTGCCGCGCGAGCTGCCCCGTAGGGGTGGGAGTCGACAATCGGTGCCCCAGACGGGAGAATCGGACCGATCAGCCCGGGCGATCTGCCCCGGGCGTAATCGAGAAGCGCAGGAGCACCTCCAGTGAGCCGAGCCGACACCCCGGCCCGATCTATCAGCCCCCTTCACCGAAGGGGGGACACCGGATGAGCATCGCGCTCTCACTCCTGGTCGGCGGCGTCGTCGTCCTGGCCATCACCGCGCTCACGGGCTACTTCGTGGCGCAGGAATTCGCCTTCATGGCCGTTGATCGCTCGCGGATGGGGGCTGCCGCCGAAAAGGGCGACCCCGTCGCCGACCGCGTACTCGGGGTCACCAGGCGGACCTCGTTCATGCTGTCGGGTGCGCAGCTGGGCATCACCGTCACGACCCTCGTCGTCGGCTACGTGGCCGAGCCACTCATCGGGCGGGCCCTGGGCGAACTACTCGGTCTGGCCTCCGTTCCACAGGCCATCGGCGTCGGTGTGGGCACGGTCCTGGCCCTGCTGTTCTCGACCGTCGTGCAGATGCTCTTCGGCGAGCTCGTGCCCAAGAACCTGGCGATCGCCAAACCTGAACCCGTCGCTCGCTGGTTGGCGCGGTCGACCACCATCTACCTGGCGCTGTTCGGCTGGCTCATCGGGCTGTTCGACAAGGCGTCCGAGGCCCTGCTCAAGGCCGTCGGCATCGAGCCGGTGCACGACAAGGAGCACTCCGCCACCGCCCGCGACCTCGAGCACATCGTCCACGAGTCCAGCGAGACCGGCGAACTCTCCCCCGAGCTCAGCCGCCTGTTGGACCGGATGCTCGACTTCCCCGGACAGCCGGCGGAGCACGCGATGATCCCGCGCTCCCGTACCGACGTGGTCCGCGGGGAGGACGCGGTCCCGGACGTGCTGTCGAAGATGGCCACCGGCCACACCCGCTACCCCGTGGTCGGTGAGGACTCCGACGACGTCATCGGCATCGTCGACCTGCACGACCTGCTGGTGATCTGCGACGACGAGCGGGACACCTCCCTGACCCTGGTGTCGGAGGTCATGCGGGCCCCGATCGTCGTGCCCACCTCCCTGCCGTTGCCCGAGGTGGCGGCGCGCCTGAGCGAACAGAAGGCCGAGATGGCCGTGGTCGTCGACGAGTACGGCGGGTTCGCCGGAGTCGTGACGATGGAGGACATGGCGGAGGAGATCGTCGGGGAGATCGCCGACGAGCACGACCCGCAGGCCGCCGGGGACGCCCCGGTCAGTGAGGGGTTGGGCTGGGTCCTGGGGGGCGACACCCACCTGGACGAGGTCGAGCGCCTGCTCGACATCACCCTGCCCGAGGTCGACGCCGAGACGCTGGGCGGCCTCGTCGTCGAGACGATCGGTGACCTGCCGGACGTCGGCGACCGGGTGGACATCCCGCTGCCCGACACCGACATCCTCGAGGAGGTCTCCGCCGATCGCGTCCTGCGGGCCGAGGTCCGTCGTCTCGAGCGTCGCGTCCCCGCCGAGCTGCATATCGTGGTCGAGGAGGCCACACGATGACCCCCACCACGACCCTCATGGCCGCCGAGGCCCAGTCCGGACTCATGAGCAACCCCTGGGTGGTCCTGGCCGCGACCGTCCTGCTCATCGCGGCGTCCGCGTTCTTCGTGGCCGTCGAGTTCTCCCTCATCTCCGCGCGGCGCCACCGCCTCGAGGACGCCGCCGCCACCAGCAGGGCCGCCCGGGCGGCCCTGCGCAACGCCTCCGAACTCACCCTCCTGCTGGCGGGAGCGCAGCTGGGGATCACGCTGTGCGCGCTGGCGCTGGGGTCGATCACCAAGCCCGCCGTGCACCACTGGCTCACCCCGGTCTTCTCCGGCTGGGGCCTGCCGTTGTGGACCGCCGACGTCATCGCGTTCATCCTCGCGCTGATCATCGTGACGTTCCTGCACCTCGTGGTGGGCGAGATGGCCCCCAAGTCGTGGTCGATCACGCATCCCGAGTACTCGGCCACCCTGCTGGCTATTCCGATGCGGGCGTTCCTCTGGCTCACCCGTCCGCTCCTGGTCGCCCTCAACGCCATGGCGAACAACATCCTGCACCGGCTGGGGGTCGAGTCGAGGGACGAGGTGTCCGCGGGCCAGGACGCCGATTCACTGCGCGAGCTCGTGCGGCACTCCGGTGAGGCGGGGACCCTGGACGACACCCATCAGCGCCAGCTGCTCAGCGCCCTCGAGCTGCAGGAGCTCACCGTGGGCGACCTGCTCGGGGAGCGCGGGGTCGACACGCCCGCCTCGCCCGAGGAGATGTCCTCCGTCGGCGCGGACGCCACCCCGAGCGAGATCCGCGACACCGCCCGCCGCACCGGCCACCTGCGGCTACTGGTCCTCGAGAACGACACCGCCGTCGGCGTGGTGCACGCTCGGGACGCCATCGACGTCGAGGGGCCGGCCACCGCCCGCGAACTCATGCGGTCGAGCCTGTCCCTCGAGCACGACCTGACCGTCGCCGAGGCGTTCCGCCGGATGCGCGACGCACGGGCGCACCTCGTCGTCGTCGAACAATCCGGCGGGCACCCGGGCACCCACGTCTCCGAGGTCCGCGGCGTCCTCACCCTCGACGACGTGGTCCGTCGCCTCCTGCCCGTCACCTCGGGGTAGATAGGCGGGGGTAGATCGGCGCAGGTGGACCGGCGCGGGTCAGATCCGGCTGATGAGCCAGACCACGCCGAACAGCGCCAGCCCGGCTATCCCCAGCAGGACCAGCAGCATGAGCCCGACCGCGCCGATCGCCCTCAGCAGGTAGCCGCGCGCATCGGTGTCGACGCGTCTGCCGTCGGCGATGGTGCGGTCGACCAGCCGCAGGTTCTTGGACGTGGCCTTGTGGGCGGCATCGGCGACGTCACCGACGAACGGGATCAGCCCGAGCACGGCGTCCACCAGGTAGTTCCAGCCCATCCGGAACAGGATCCGCACGGGCACCCGGTTGCGCACCGCCTCGGCGA
Organism: Dietzia kunjamensis; assembly: GCF_045689975.1. Taxonomy (GTDB): domain Bacteria; phylum Actinomycetota; class Actinomycetes; order Mycobacteriales; family Mycobacteriaceae; genus Dietzia; species Dietzia kunjamensis. The sequence goes on from NZ_CP143297.1 coordinate 3,111,812, forward strand.
ACACGGCGGCCGCGAACACGGTGCCGACCGCGTCGCCGACCACCGGGACCAGCCCGATCACCGGATCCAGACCGACGCGATAGCGGGTGCCGGGGATGCGGACGAGGTCGTCGAGCACGCGCGCGAGACCGGTGGTGACCGGGGAGACACCGGTGCGGTCGACGGGTGCCGGGGCGGGGTCGGGACGGTCGGGGTTCACGGGCCCGAGCCTACGGTCCGCGCTCCCGGTGCGCCCGGGCCCGGGATCTGGTTTCGTGGAGAGATGATGCCCACGCCCGCCTCTCAGCCGAGTCGCCGCCCGCTGCGGCCCCACCGCGATCCCGGCGCGACCCGGCGCCCGCATCGTCGCGCCGGAGGCCTCGTAGCGGCGGCCCTCGCCGTCGTGCTCGTGGGGTCGGGGTGCGCCGCGCTGACCGGCGACACGGGCGCCGACGAGGTGGACCAGTTCCTGGCCGCCCTCAATCGGGGCGACGTGACGGGCGCGGCCGCGCTGACCACCGACCCGGCCGCCGCGGAGGAGACCATCATCGCGAGCGTCGAGGGGATGGGGTTGCCCGCGATCTCCGCGACCACCACCGGCGACGACGGGCGCCCCGACCGCGACCCGGTGACGGTGGAGATCACGTGGGACATGGGCGCCGCCGGAGCCGACGATGAGGGCGGCGAGGACGAGGGCGGCGCCGACGGTTCTGGTGACGACGACGAGGCGGGCTCCGGCCCGGCCGGCGGGGACGAGGCTGCCGGCGCCGGGACGCGCAGCGTGACCACCCGCGGCGAGGTGCGGACGACCGAGGTGGGCGACCAGTGGAAGGTGCAGTGGGCGCCGACGGTGCTCGACACCCGGCTGGCCGAGGGGGGTCGGCTGACGTTCGCCGAGGAACTCGACTGGGACACCGACATCCTCGACCGGACCGGCGAGCCGCTCATGCAGTGGACGCCGGTCACCGCGGTGACGCTCGCACCCGACGCCGCCGGCTCCGCGGACGCGGTCGCGTCGCTGGTCAGCGGGGCCGCACCGACGATCACCGGTCAGACGATCCGCGACGGGATGGCCGAGGCCGGCGACCAGCCGTACCAGGTCGTGGCGTTGCGCCCGGCGGACATCGACCCGATCCGCGATCAGCTCGCCGCGGTCCCGGGCGTGAGCCTGCCGGAGCAGGGCCAGCTCATCCGCACCGACCGCGACCTGGATTCCCCCGCCCTCGACGGCCTGCCGAACGCCTGGACGGAGGCGCTGCAGTCCGAGGCCGGGTGGTCGGCGCAGATCGTCAACCCCGGCGCCGAACCGATCGAGATCGGGGGCGCGCCGGCCGGAGAGGTCGACGACCTGGTCTCGATGGTCCAGATCTCGATGCAGCGTGAGGCCCAGCGGGCCGTGGACGGAAGCGGGCTGCCGGCGTCGATCGTCGCGATCCAGCCCTCCACGGGTGGGGTGCTGGCCGTGGCCCAGAACTCCGCCGCAGACCGGCAGGGGCCCGTCTCCCTGCAGGGGCGCTTCCCGCCGGGGTCGACGTTCAAGGTGGTCACCACCGCCGCCGCGCTCTCCGCCGGCGTCGTGGGCCCGGACGAGATCGTGCCGTGCCCGGCGTCGGTCACCGTCTCGGGCCGGACGATCCCCAACGACGACGACTTCGAGCTGGGCCCCGTCCCCCTGGAGACGGCGTTCGCCCGGTCGTGCAACACCACTCAGGCCGTCATCAGCGACCGCCTGGAACCCGCGGCGATGAAGGACACCGCCGCGAAGCTGGGCCTCGGCGTCGGGTTCTTCACCCCGGGGCTGAACACCTACACGGGGGAGGTGCCCGTCACCGAGCGGGGCCCGGGCCGGGTCGAGGCGGCGATCGGGCAGGGCGAGGTGCTGGCCAGCCCCTTCGGCATGGCCGTGATGACGGCGTCGCTCGCGAACGGTGGCCGGATGATCCTGCCGCAGCTCATCGACGGGATGCCCGCGGTCGCCAACGACTCCCCGGAGCCGCTCGACCCGGCCGTGGTCGACACCCTGCGCCGCTACATGGTGCAGACCGTGCAGTCGGGCACCGCGACGGCCGCGAGGTCCGTGCCCGGGCTGGGCGGCAAGACCGGCACCGCCGAGGTGGGCAGCGGGCCGGCGCACGGTTGGTTCGTGGGCTTCACCGGGGACATCGCGGTGGCCGTTCTCCTCGAGGGCGCGGACTCCTCGGGCCCGGCGGTGGAGCTGGCCGCCGACTTCCTCGGGGGTGTCGGCCAACCGGCTCCCCTGGCGGCTCGGTAGTTTCGGCACATGCGCCTGCCCAAGGTTTCGCTCCCCGAATTGTCCCTGCCCGATCTGTCCCTGCAGAATCTGCCGCTGCCCGGCCTCGACCGGCTGCCGTTCTCGTCGTCGTCCCCCTCCCCCACCGACACCCACCGCCGCGTCCTGGTGACCGGCGGCGCCTCCGGCCTCGGTCTGGCCCTGGCGACGGCGTTCCTCGAGCGCGGCGACCGGGTGATCATCGCCGACCTCGCCCCCACCGACGACCGCCCCGACTCCGTGCCCGCCGACGCCCACTACCTCCGGCTCGACGTGCGCTCGGAGGACGAGTGGCAGGCCGCACGCGCCGAGGTCGAGCAGATCTGGGGCGGCCTGGACGTGCTCGTCAACAACGCCGGTATCGCCCAGGGCGGCCGCATCGAGATGCTCACCGAGGACGACTGGCGGCAGATCGTCGACATCAACCTGCTCGGCGTCGCGCGCGGATGCCGCACCTTCGTCCCGATGCTCAAGGCGCAGGGCAGCGGTCACCTCGTCAACACCGCTTCTCTCGCCGGCCTCGTCCACCCGCCCACCATGTCCTCCTACACGGCGGTCAAGGCGGCGGTCGTGGCGATCTCCGAGAGCCTGCGGTGGGAGCTCGAGCCGTTCGGCGTGGACGTGTCGGTGCTGTGCCCGTCCTTCTTCCGCACCAACCTCGCCTCCAGTCTCAACGCCTCCGACCCCGCCGCCAGCGGGTTCGCGAGCAAGCTCATCGACCGCTCCGAGCGGGGCGCCGACGAGATCGCCTCCGAGGTGATGACGGGCCTGGACGCCAAGCAGTTCCTCATCCTCCCCGACCCCGACGCCCGCAAGTCCTACCGCGCCAAGCGGTTCCTGCCCGCCGCGTACGCCAGGACCATGCTCGGCATGGGCCAGAAGTTCGCGGCGGCGACACGGGCCACGGGCGGGTCGGGCGCCGAGGCCGGGGGAACGGGCGCGACGGGCACGTAAGCACCGGGGGCGGCGCGCGCTGGTACCGCGCGCTAGTACCCTGCGGGGCATGACCCCTTCGCACCTGCTCTCCCGCGCCGACCTCGATTTCCTCCTGCACGACTGGCTCCGTGTCTCCGAGCTGTGCGATCGGGAGCGGTACGCGGAGCACTCGCGCGAGACGATCGACTCCGTGGTGGACCTGTCGGCCGAACTCGCCGAGAAGTACTTCGCGCCCCACTTCCGCAAGGCCGACCTCACCGAGCCCCGGTTGGTCGGCGAGGACGTGGAGCTCATCCCCGAGATCGGCGAGGCACTCGCGAAGTTCGCCGAGGCCGACCTCGTGGGTGCGGCGATGGACGAGCGGGTCGGCGGTATGCAGCTGCCCTACACCGCCTACCTGGCGTGCATGGCCTGGTTCTACGCCGCGAACATCTCCACCGCGGCCTACCCGCTGCTCACGACCGGCAACGCCAACCTGCTCATCGAGCACGGCTCCGACGAGCAGATCGAGCGGTACGTCAAGCCGATGATCGAGGGCCGCTTCACGGGGACGATGTGCCTGTCCGAACCGCAGGCCGGGTCGAACCTCGCCGACATCACCACCCGCGCCGAGCCGCAGCCCGACGGCACGTACCGGCTGTTCGGGCAGAAGATGTGGATCTCCGGCGGCGAGCACCAGATGGCCGAGAACATCGTGCACCTGGTGCTGGCGAAGGTTCCCGGGTCGCCGGCGGGCACCCGCGGCATCAGCCTGTTCGTCGTGCCGAAGTTCCTGGTCACCGACGACGGCACGATCGGCGAGCGCAACGACATCGTCATCACCGGCCTCAACCACAAGATGGGCTTCCGCGGCACGGTCAACACCATGCCCACGCTGGGCCAGGGCATGCACACCCCCGGCGGTCGGGCGGGCGCGATCGGGTACCTCGTCGGAGAGGAGAACACCGGCCTCAAGAAGATGTTCACCATGATGAACGAGGCCCGCCTCGGCGTGGGCCTCGGCGCGACCGCCGTCGGCTACACCGGGTACCTCAAGTCGCTGGACTACGCCCGGAACCGTCCCCAGGGCCGGCAGGTCGGGGCGGACCCGTCATCGCCGCAGGTCATGCTCACCGGCCACGCGGACGTGCGCCGCATGCTGCTGGCCCAGAAATCGTACGTGGAGGGCGCCCTCGCCCTGGGGCTGTACTGCGCGCGACTGGTCGACGACGAGAAGACCGGCTCCCCGGAGGAGTCGGCGGCGGCGAAGATGCTGCTCGACGTCCTCACCCCGATCGCCAAATCGTGGCCCTCGCAGTGGTGTCTCAAGGCCAACGAGCTCGCGGTGCAGGTGCTGGGCGGGGCCGGCTACACCATCGACTACGACGTGGAGCAGCACTACCGCGACAACCGTCTCAACCCGATCCACGAGGGCACGCACGGCATCCAGGGCCAGGACCTGCTGGGACGCAAGGTGATGGCCGGTGGCGGGGCCGGGTTGGCCGCGCTGACCGGGCGGATCACCCAGGCGTGTGACCGGGCTGCCGAGGCGGGCGGGTCCGCGGCCGAGATGGCCGCGCTGCTGCGCCCGCGCGTCACCCGCCTCATCGAGGTCACCACCGCGCTGGCGGAGGTGGGGGCCACGGATCCGGAGGCCTTCCTGGCCGACGCCACCGAGTACCTCGAGGCCGCCGGGCATGTGGTGATCGCCTGGATCTGGGTCGAACAGGTGATGGCACTGGGCGCGCGCACCGGCGACGAGGGCGACGCCTTCGCCGCGGGCAAGCTCAGGGCCGCGGAGTACTTCCTGCGCCGCGAGCTCCCGATCGTCGACGCCAAGTTCGACCTGCTGGCCGCGGGCGACCGCACGACGCTGGACATGCGCGACGACTGGTTCTGACCTCTGGTTCTGACCCGGGTCCGGTGCTGGACCGCGCCCGGTTCGGCCGACCGCTCGGCGGCGGCACACGACGAGGCCCGGGCTGGCGCTCTCGCGTCGGCCCGGGCCTCGTCTCGTCTGGTCGACCTCACCGGATGGGCGGGAGTTCAGGGCACCCGTCCGCGGTGTTCGGTCAGATCACTCCTCGGGGATGAGGACCTGGTCGATGAGGTAGACAGTGGCGTTGGCGGTCTCGACGCCGCCGCAGACCACGTTGGCACCGTTGACCATGAGCTCGTCGCCGGAACCGGTCACATCGACGTCAGCGCCGTTGAGCGTGGTCTGCATCCCGGAGATCTCGTCGGGCGTGATCTGGCCCTCCACGACGTGGTAGGTGAGGATGCCGGTGAGCAGGTCGGCGTCGGTCTGGAGCGCCTCCATCGTCGCGTCATCGATCTGCGCGAACGCGTCATCGACGGGGGCGAAGACTGTGTACTCGCCGTTGTTGAGGGTGTCGACGAGGTTGACGTCCGGGTTGACGCCGCCGGACAGGGCGGCGGTGAGGGTCGTCAGCAGCGGGTTGTTGGAGGCGGCCGTGGCGACCGGCTCCATCGCCATGCCGTCGACCGAGCCCGGTCCCTCCGGGTTGGCCTCGGCGTAGTCCGCGCACCCGGGGCCGACGAGCATGCCGGCCGGCTCGGCCTCCATGGACGAGGTCTCGGAGGAGGCGGTGGTGCTCATCATGGAGCTGGCGGTGCCCTCGGCGGTGGTCTCGGTGTCGCTTCCGTCGTCGGTCGAGCAGCCGGCGAGGACGAGTCCGGAGACCGCGGCGGCTGCGGCGATCGAGGCGACTCGGCGGGAGATCGTGATGCCCATTGTGCTGTCCTTTCGGTGGAGCCCCTGTGGTGTGGGGCTCTGTGCGGTGGGTCACCAGTGCTTCGCCGCCCCCCGTGATCCGGATGGGTCCGGCCCGGATTTTTTTTCGAGCCGCCGGCCGCAGCCGCCTGCCGCCGCCCGTCACGATGGCGTCTCGCGTGAACAGATGCGCAGGCCAGACGCCCTCCCCGGGGGCGGCGGTCGCCGGCGCGTCCATCCGCGCGAGCAGGGCGCCATGCGCGGGAGCGGATGCCGGCTGAGGGTCGTCGGGGAGGTGTCCCGGTGACGCCGGGGCACCGGGGCACCGGGGCACCGGGGCACCGGCCCGGGGTCGCCGGGGTGTGCCGGCCGTGCAGGCCCACCGTGCAGGCCCACCGTGCAGGCCCGCCGTGCAGGCCGACCGGGCCGTCCGACCGGGCTCCGGCTCCGAATCAAGGACGTGAACACTCCACAGACCCGATCCCTCGTCGCGGCCAGAGCCGGCGCGGGCCTCCTCGCCACCGGTCTCGCCGTCGCGGTGGGTCATGCCGTCGCCGGAGTCGTGGCCCCGGGGTCGTCTCCGTTCCTCGCCGTGGCCGACTCAGTGGTCGACCGGGCACCGTCCGCGGTGCGCGAGGTGACGATCGACGCACTCGGTACCGCCGACAAGCCGGCACTGATGGCCGGGCTGGCGGTCATCCTCGTCGTGACGGGCGTGGTGGTGGGCCTCATCGAGCGCCGGGGACGTCCCGCCGGCACGATCGTGCTCGCCCTTTTTGGCCTCATCGGCACCGCAGCGGCGGTGACCCGGCCGACAGCGGGGCCGCTGTGGGCACTGCCGACGGTGCTCGGCGCGATCGTCTCGATCGTGGCCCTGCGGGCGATGATCGGCGCCCTGTTCCCCGCGTCTTCCGTCGCCGCGGCCGCCGGAGGCCCGGAGGGGGCCGCCTCCGCCGGCACCGGGGAAAGTGCCTCCTCGCCCGGCACCGCCGCGGCGGGGACCGCGACGCGGCGGGATCCCGACCGTCGACGCTTCCTGGTCCTGGCCGGGTCGGCCGCGGCCGTCATCGCCGCGGCCGGTGCCACGGGAATGGCACTGACCCGCCGGGCCGCCGAGGCGGTGGCCGAACGCACCGGGTTGCGGTTGCCCCGGGTCCTCGCGCGGAACGCGGCGCCTGCCGTGCCGACAGGTGTGGTCCCGGACGCGCCCGGCGTGACCCCGTTCCTCACCGACAACGACGAGTTCTATCGGATCGACACCGCTCTGCGGGTCCCTTCGCTGAGGGCCGCCGACTGGCGACTGCGCATCCACGGGATGGTGGAGCGCGAGATCGAGCTCGACTGGCAATCGCTGATCGACAGGGAGACCCGCGAGCGCATCATCACCATGACCTGCGTGTCCAACGAGGTCGGTGGCGACCTGGTCGGCACCGCGAGCTGGACCGGCTTCTCCATCGCTGACCTGCTCGCCGAGGCCGGGCCCCTGTCGGACGCCGACATGCTGCTGTCGACGTCGGTCGACGGCTGGACCGCCGGCACCCCGCTCGAAGCACTGACCGACGGCCGCGACGCCCTGCTGGCCGTGGGGATGAACGGCGAACCGCTGCCGTTCGAGCACGGGTACCCGGTCCGCCAGGTGGTGCCGGGGCTCTATGGGTACGTCTCGGCGACCAAGTGGGTCGTGGACTGGGAGGTCACCCGATTCGACCGGGCCAGTGCGTACTGGACGGATCGCGGGTGGGCGGAGCGGGGTCCGATCCGGACGGCCAGCCGCATCGACCGGCCCGCGCCGCTCGCCGAGGTGCCGCCCGGGCCGGTCGTGGTGGCGGGCACCGCCTGGGCGCAGCGTCGCGGTATCGAACGGGTCGAGGTCCGGGTGGACGACGGCCCGTGGCGCGAGGCGCAACTGTCCGAGGAGTACTCGGTCGACACCTGGCGGATGTGGTCGTGGACCTGGGACGCCGAGCCCGGCCTGCACACCCTGCACGTCCGCGCGACGGACGGGACCGGTCGGGTACAGCCCGAGGAGCGGCGGGATCCCGTCCCGAGCGGCGCCACGGGTTGGCACAACCGGACGTTCCGGGTGGCGACGGCATGACCCTCGTAGAGATCCGCGCACCGGGAACATGGCCGCCCCGCGACCCGGACCGGATTGGCCCTAGACTGGGGATCGTGTCCGAGCCAATCGCCCCGCCACTGACCGACCCGGGGCGCCTGCTCGAGCTCGCCGCCTCCGGTGACCTCCAGGCCTTCGGTCGCTTCTACGACCTCATGTCCCCGCGCGTCTACGGCCTGGCCCTGAGGGTCCTACGGGACCCGGGGTACGCCGAGGAAACCGTGCAGGAGGTCTTCCTCCAGGTCTGGAAGCAGGCGGCCGACTACCGGCCGAGCCTGGGATCGGTGCAGTCCTGGGTGCTGACCATCACGCACCGACGGGCGGTGGACCGGGTCCGGTCGGAGACATCCGCCGCGCGGCGCGACGAGATGGACGCGGCGGCGGACTTCACCCGGTCCGGCGACATCGCGGAGCAGGTCACCGAACAGATCTCCCGGGACGAGGACGCCGCGGAAGTCCGCAGATGCCTGGGGACCCTCACCGACAACCAGCGCGAGTCCATCGAGATGGCCTACTTCTCCGGCCAGACGTACCGCGAGGTCGCCGACCATCTCGGCACCGCGCTACCCACGATCAAATCGAGAATCCGCGACGGTCTCCGTCGCCTGAAGAACTGCCTGGGAGGTGAGCTGTCATGAGCATTCGGCACCACGATCATCCGTCGGACCTGGGCAGCGTCCGTCCCGAGGACCTCGACCTCTACGCCCTGGACGCCCTGGACGATGACGAGGCCGAAGCCGTCGAGATGGCGCTGGTCAGCGCATCGGCCGAGGAGAAGTCGTCCATGCTGGCGCACATCGCCTCGACGCGTGAGGTAGTCGCCGGCATGGTCGCCGACGCCGGGCTCGACACCGCGCCCCCGCCGCAGTTGCGGGACCGCGTCCTGGAGTTGGCCGCGGCCGGTACCCCCCGCGGGCCGGCCCGGCCGGCCGACGCCGGGGACACCGACCGGGATCAGCCCCGCGGAGGCACCGATGTGGTCGACCTGAGCCGCGAGCGTGCGCGGAGGCGACCCGGCCCGCTGACGTTCCTGGCCGCCGCGGCGGCCGCCGTGGTACTCGTCGTCGGCGGCGTGGCGATCGGCCGCATCACCGACGGCGCGGACGCCGAGAACTCCCTGCCCGTCGCGGCCCCGCCGTCGATGCCCGGCAAGGTCACCTCACTGTTGGCGGCGGAGGACCTCGCGGTGGTCCGCGGCGAGGTCGGCGGGACGGGCACCGCAACCGTCCTGGCGTCCAAGACGGAGGACATGGCGGTCATCTCGATGACCGACCTCCCCGAGCCGGCCACCGGCCGCGCCTACCAGCTCTGGTTGATGGGTGACCACGAGCCCATCTCGGCGGGGACCATGGAGTCCGGCCAGGTCGGACCGTCGCCCTCGGCGCAGATCGACGGCATCCGGAACTCCGAGCAGATCGGCATCACCGAGGAGCCCGCGGGTGGATCGCCGGCGCCGACCGGTCAGGTCCTCCTGGCCCTCGATATCGACTGACCCGGCGGTCGGCGCAACGGCCCCTGCCTGGGCCGGGCGTCTGGGCCGCGGGCCGGGGGCCGGGCGCGCGACCTGTCGCTCAGGCCCGCCACCACTGGCGCAGTGGCACATCCCAGGTCATGGTGTCGCCCAGCCGGACCGCGAGGATCTGGTGCAGCTGGATCTTGTTGTGTTCGAACCCGTACTGGCACGCGCCCATGTAGAGGCCCCACAGTTTGGCCATGGGCTCGCCGACCTCCTCCACGGCGTCGTCCCAGTGCTCGACCAGGTTGGCGCACCAGTCCCGCAGGGTGAACGCGTAGTGCTGGCGCAGGTTCTCCTCGTGCACCACCTCGAAGCCCGCGTTCTCGGCCTCCAGGTGCACGGTCCCCGCGCCGGCGAGCTCACCGTCGGGGAAGATGTACCGGTCGATGAACTGCCCCGCCTTGACCGTGCGCGAGTTGTCCGGCCGGGTGATGCAGTGGTTGAGCAGGCGTCCGCCGGGCCGGAGGTAGTTGTGCAGCCGGGTGAAGTAGTCGTGGTAGTTCTTGCGGCCGATGTGCTCGGTGATGCCGATCGAACTGACGGCGTCGAAGTCGCGTTCGGGCACGTCGCGGTAGTCCTGCAGTCGGATCTCCGCCAGGTCGCCCAGCCCGTCGGCCTCGATCGCGGCCTGCCCCCACTCGACCTGTTCCTTGGACAGGGTCACGCCGATCACGCGCACGCCCCGCGCGGCGGCGTAGCGGACCATGCCGCCCCAGCCGCACCCCACGTCGAGGAGCCGGTCACCGGCCTTGAGACCCAGCTTGTCGAACACCAGCCGGTATTTGTTCTCCTGCGCCGCCTCGAGCGAGGTGTCGGGGTCGGTGTAGCAGGCGCACGTATAGGTCATGGACTCCCCGAGGATCCACCGATAGAAGCGGTTCGACACGTCGTAGTGGTAGCTGACGACCTCGGAGTCCCGCTCCTTGGAGTGACGGCGCATCCCCGACACCACCCGCTTCCACGCGGGCTTGACCTCCATGGGCGGCGTGGGGAGGAATCTGATGTTCTCCGTGCCCACCGCCCGGGCGATCCGGGCGAGGGTCCGGGCATCGGGGGTGCGGGTCATGTGTTTGCGGAAGACCTCGAGCGCCCCGAACACGTCGTGGGGCGCCCCGGGGTGGACACCGTCCATCTCGAGTTCACCCATGAGGTAGGCCCGCGCGAGCCCGAGGTCACCGGGGGCGGTGACGAAGTACTGCAGCGCCTTCTCGCTCTTCAGCCGCAGCACCAGGTCACTGTTCTCGGGTCCGATCGAGGACCCGTCGTAGGCCTCGATCCGCAGGGGCGGTTCACCGGCGGCGAAGGCGCCGATGATCTCGCCGATCGTCATCTTCCCCGGGGCACCAGCGGTCCCCACACTCGTCGTGGTCACCGTGCACCCACCGCCTTGTCATAGAGGGTCGCGAACCGGCCCTCGGGATCGAATTCCGTCTTGAGCCTGCCAGCGTGGTCACCGCCGTAGAGCTGGGCGAACTCCTCGCGGGAGTAGAAGACCTCCGAGTACAGCGACTTGTGACCGCCGAGCCTGGAGACCTCCTCCTCGATGCGCCGGTTCCACGCCCCCTCGGCCATGCCGGGTCCGATCGGCGCGGACGACCAGAAGCCGATGTTGACGTAGGTCGTGTCCGGGGCCAGCGGGTACAGCGGCCAGGGCCGGTCGGAGCCGGGGCCGCCGCCCACGCCGGGCGAGGGGCTGGACTCCCGCAGGCGCAGCGGGCAGATCCACAGTGGCTCGATGGGCACCTCGCGCAGGAACCACTCGAGGAAGTCGGCGGTGTGGTCGATGGTGACCTCCACGTCCTGCACCACCCGCTCGCGCGGGCCCTCGCCCTTGAGTGCGCCGATCCTGTTGCCCAGGTCGTACTTGTGGTCCAACCCGATGATCTTCCAGTACGCCGAGCTCCTCAGCAGCTGTTGCGGCCACAACCTGCGGATGCGCGGATTCTGCACACCGAACGCCCGGGAGCACCAGAACCAGTCCGTGTCCCAACGCCAGAGGTAGTCGCGGATGGTCAGGCGGTCGCGCTCCACCGAGCCGGCGGGACCGCCGTGTTGGATCGAGCGGTAGAAGATCGCCTGCTTGTCGGACACCCCGGTGTAGTCCGAGACGGGCCCCGGCTCGTCGGTCCGCCGACCCAGGCACAGGTACGACTCGTCGGCCGAGAACACGACCCCGTCCAGGAAGTCGACCTCCTCGTCGTCGTATCGCTCGTCCTCGCTGATCCGCGCCAACGCCGACTCGAGCGCGGTGAGGGAGTCGAATCGCACGTGTCGCAGTTCCACGAAGCGCCCCACCGGTTCGAGCGCGATCCGCAGCCGCACCGCGTACCCGAGCGAGCCGTAGGAGTTGGGGAAGCCACGGAAGAGCGCGCGTTCGCGCTCGGTGCCGTCGGGGCGGGCGGTGACGATCTCGCCGGTGCCGGTGAGCACGTCCATCTCGAGCACGGATTCGTGCGGTAGGCCCAGGCGGAACGAGGAGGACTCGATGCCCAGCCCGGTGACCGCGCCACCGAGGGTGATGGTCTTGAGCTGCGGCACCACGTACGGCATCAGCCCGTGCGGCAGCGTCGCGTCGACCAGGTCCTCGTAGGTGCACATGCCCTGGACGTCGGCGGTGCGCGCCTCGGGGTCGACGGAGATGACGCGCGTGAGACCGGAGGTGTCGAGACCGGGCGACGACGACGAGGCGCGCGGCCGGAACAGGTTGGACGTCCGCTTGGCCAGCCGAACCGGTTCACCTGCGGGCACGGCCCGGAAGCTCTCGACCAGTCGCCGCACGCCTTCGTCATGTCGGGCGGTACCCACGACGAGTGGGTCGGCGAGGCTGGTGGCAGTTCCCATGCGCCCCACCCTAGTGCGGCTCGGGGACCCCGGCGCATGATCGGGGGATGGGTGCCGGCACCGGGGCGGGCCTCCATCCCGGTGGGCCGAACGCGTAGCCGAGCCGCTCGCGCCAGCTCGCGGCACCGCGGAGGTCCCGCCAGATGGCGACGTACTCGTGCGTCTGGAGCCAGAACGGGTTGTGCGAGGTCACCGGCGTCGTGAGCCCGTAGGTGGGCCGGTGGGTCTCGGGGCGGAAGGTGCCGAACAGGCGGTCCCAGATGATGAGGATCCCGCCGTAGTTGCGGTCCAGGTATTCGGCGTCGCTGCCGTGGTGCACGCGGTGGTGAGAGGGGGTGTTGAACACGAACTCGACCGGTCCGGGCAGCCGACCGATGCGCTCGGTGTGCACGAAGAACTGGTAGACGAGCGAGATCGAGAACCCGGTGAAGACCATCCACGGCGGCACCCCCAACAGCGGTAGAGGCAGCCAGGCGACGATCTCGCCGGAGTTGTTCCACTTCTGGCGCAGGGCGGTCGCGAAGTTGTAGTACTCGCTCGAATGGTGGGCCTGGTGGGTGGCCCAGACGAGCCGGATCCGGTGCGCGCCGCGGTGGTACCAGTAGTAGAGGAAATCGGTGCCGACGATCGCGAGGACCCACGTATACCAGGCATCCGACGGCAGATGCCACGGCGCGACGTAGACCCACACCGCGGCGTAGATCACCAGGCCGATCAGCTTCCCGACCAGCCAGAACGCCTGCGAACCGGCGCCCATCAGGAGCGAGGTGACGGCGTCCCGAGGCTGGTAGCCACCCGGCTCCCGGGCCTCGAGCACCCGCGCCGAGATCCACTCGATGGCGACGAACGCGATGAACACCGGAAGTGCCAGCAGAACCGGCTCGTGCAACGGATCCGCGAGGGCCCCGAGGGCGCGACCCAGCGATTCGGAGTACCCCATCTCGTTCACATCTCGATTGTGACACCACTCACAGACAATCGGGACATCAGGCCCGACCCGGCCGCTCGGGTGCAATACCCTTGCGACAGCACCGGCCCCGAGTGCCGGTGTCGCGCAACCGACTCGAAGAGGAGGACCCACCGTGGCCGTCACACCCCGGTCCGCACGCACCCGTTCCCGCCCCCTCGCCGCCGCATCCGGCCTCGCAGCTCTGGCCCTCGTACTGGGGGCCTGCGGAGAGGAGGGCGAGGCCGAGCAGGCCGTCGGCGAGGCCACCAGCGCGGTGGGCTCCGTCGCCGCCGAGGCGACGTCGGCGGTCGGTGACGCGATGAACGACGGCGGGGAAGGCGGCGAGGGCGGCGCCACGACCGGCAACGGCCCGCAGCCCGAGGGCTCCGAGGAGGGTGGGGGCGAGAGCCCGAACCCGGACGAGGAGTTCCTGAACGACATCCGGCGGGTCGGCGTGGACACGCCGGACGAGCAGGACTACATCACCCGGGGTCGCGACGCCTGCACCTCGTTCGACGAGGGGACCGGCTACATCGACGTGCTCCAGATGTACAACGACGCCCATCCCGATGCTCCCGTGACCGAGGCACCGGCAGTGGTGACGGCCGCGGTCAAGGCGTACTGCTCGCAGCACCTGCCACTCGTCGGCGACGGAGGCGAGAACGGCGGAGGCACCTAGTACCGACCCCGTCAGATCCCGGCGCGGTCGAGCGCCTCGGCGGTGAGGCGGCGGCCGAGGGCGATCAGCTCGTCCGCCCGGTGGAAGTCGAACGTCGAGCACGCGTCCGAGGGGACCTCGACCAGGACATCGGGGCGGTTGCCGGCCATGCGGTAGGCGGTCACGATGCTCTCCATCGCCTCGACGGTATGGGTGACCACGTCGAAGATCCGTAGGGACCCGGGAAGGGATTCTTCGGCATCGGCGGCGACCTCCTGCTCGCCCTCGTCGACCGCCTCTTCCACCACGTCAGACGGCTGACCGGGCGCCCGGACTCCGGCCGTCCCGTCGTAGACGCCGTCGACAGGGTCGTCGGCCGCGTCGTCGGCCACGTCACCGCCGGCATCCGATGAGTCCTCGTCCTCCGGGACGGCCGCGTCCTGACCGAATCGCGCGGCGATCAATCGCACCAGGTCGCCGTCGCGGACGTCCGCCGCCGCGGTCCGGATCCGACCGGTCAGCTTGCCCGCCGGCCCCGGCCCGGCCGGGACGCCTCTCCGGGAGATTTTGGGCTCGGCCTCGGGGGACACCTCGTCCGGGTCCGAGCTCTCCTGGAACGTCGACCCGCGGATCCCGGACCGACGACCCGTCAGCGAGACCGCGAGCAGCAGGTCGCTGTTCACGGGCGCCAGCGGTTCCAGCGGGACGGGGTTGGTCACGCCGCCGTCGACGATCAACCGACCTCCGACCAACGCCGGGGTGATGACGCTGGGGATGGCGAACGACGCCCGCACCGCCACGTCCGCGGGGCCGCGGGTGAACCAGACCTCCCGGCGGGCCCGCAGATCGGTGGCGACGGCGGTGAACGGGATCTCGAGGTCCTCGATGCGGACGTCGTCCAACATCGCCCCGATCACCGCCATGATCCTGTTCGCCCGGATGGCGCCGCCGCCCGCGAAGGAGACGTCGAGGAGCCGCAGGACGGCGGGCTGGGTCAGGCCCCGCACCCACTTCTCGAAGTCGTCGAGCTTGCCGGCCGCGTAGAGGGCACCCACGACGGCACCCATCGACGCCCCGGAGACCCCGACCACCTCGTGTCCGCGTGCCTGCAGCTCACGGATCACGCCGATGTGCGTGTATCCACGCGCTCCGCCCGAGCCCAGTGCCAACGCGACCCTCACAGGCGCCCCTTTCGGTCGAGTCCGACCACGCGTCCCCCGCGTGTCCGCCACCAGTGTGCACCCGTCCCGTCCCGGTACACGACCTCATCTTCACGGTCCGTGTCGTAGGTGGGATCTACCGTCGACACCGCATCGAGCACCTGTTCGATGCCGGGCCCCGGGCCCGATACACCCGCACAGAGGAGATCCCATGTCCCACACCGCCATCCCACCCCGTACCGGCTCCGCCTACGCCCCCACCATCGACCGCGACATGCTGCGGGTCGCCGCTAACGTCGAGCGCTCCGGGATGCACGTCGTCCACGTCGGCGAGGGCTGCGACTGCGGCGACTGCGCTGCCACACCACTTCCTCCGGACGACAGGTTCGGCTACACCATCGGACTGACGGATCTGGGGCACCCCGAGTTGCTCGTGCGGGGCCTGTCGGCGCGGGAGACCGCCGATCTGCTGGGCCGGTGGGGCGAGACCGTCCTGGCCGGCCAGGTCTTCGATGCCGGGCACCTGCTGTGCGAGGGCTCCGGCGGCCCGACCTGGGAACTGGTCCCCGTACGCCGGCCGTCCCGCACCCTGCGCTGGGCGGGCAGGTACTACCGCACCTCCGGAACCGGGGGCCTGGCCGCGCTGGAGTTGATCCCGGCCCGCCGGCCGTGCCCCTGCGAGGGGTGTAGCTGACGGTCCGGGCCCGGCGGGGGTCGTCGTAGGGTCTAACCATGCCCCGTCACCAGCTGCACCTGGATGCGCGTTCGCCGTCGATCATCGTCCCGATCACCGCCGGCGACCTCACGCAACTGGAGCAGCAGGCCGCGGCGTTGGCCGACGATCCCGTGGTCGATCTCGTCGAGTGGCGGGTCGATCTCTACGAGCCCGCCCCCGCCCGGTCCGGGGCGGCCGCCGCCCAGGCCGGGACGTCGACCGATCCCGGCCCGGCGGTGGCAGCGCTCGAGGCCCTGGCCGGGCTGCTTCCGGACACCCCGATCCTGGCCACGTTCCGCACCACGGCCGAGGGCGGTAGTGCCGGGATCACCGACGACGCCTACATCGCGCTGGTCGCATCTCTCGCGGCGACCGGCCTGGTGGCGGCGGTGGACGTCGAGCACAGGCACCCGCGGGCGGCACGGGCGATCGAGGCGGCCCACGCGCACGGCACCTCGGTGGTGGCGTCGAACCACGACTTCGATGCCACCCCGCCGGCCGCGGAGATCGTCGCTCGACTGGAGGCCATGGAGGCCGCCGGGGCGGACGTGGCCAAGATCGCCGTGATGCCCCGCTCGGCGGCCGACGTGGTGACGCTGATCGCGGCCACCGAGAGTCGCCACCGCGTCGCCGGTATCCCGCTGATCACCATGTCTATGGGCGCGCTCGGGGCAGTGACGCGTATCGGCGGCGGCACGTTCGGATCGGCGGCCACCTTCGCCACCGTGGGCGCGGCTTCGGCGCCGGGGCAGTTGCCGGCGGCCGGGGTGCGGGCCGCGCTCGATCTGCTGGGTTAGCCGTAGCGCCGGAGGACCTCCTTGCGGAGGCCGGTGGTGGCCACGTCCGCGATGTGCTTCTGGGCCTTCTTGAGCATCACTCCGGGAAATTTGATCTTGAGGTCCACCTCGAGGTCGAAGACCACCTCGGTGGTGCCGTCGCCCTTGTCCGTCAGCACATAACGCGCGTTCTGCACGTTCTGGGTGCTGCTCTCGACGAGAGACCAGCTCACCTCGCCGTCGTACCACTCGTACCGCACGACCATCTCGTCGGTCACGCCGTACTGCGCGATCTTCTCCCACACCACGATCGGCCACCCCTCGTCGTCGGCCTCGCGGATCTCGACCTCGCGGTGGGCCTCCGACCAGTCGACTAGGGATTCGACGTCGGCGAGGACCTCCATGATCTCCGGGATGCCGGCCTCGATCGTGGTCACTGACTGCACTGACACTGCCATGGTCGCCAAAGTTACCCTCGCGGCCCGCCCGTGGTGCGAGGATCGGTCCATGAACTTCACGACCGGTCCCGGCGGGTCGAACTCAGACCGCAAGGTCGCGTTGCTGCGGGGAATCAACGTGGGCAGGTCGGCCAGGATCGCGATGGCGGACCTGCGGGCCTGCACCGAGGACGCGGGGTGCACGGAGGTGAGAACCGTCCTCGCCACCGGGAACGTCGTGCTCACCGACCCACGCACCGAGGACGAACTCCGAGCGGTGCTCGAAGCCGCCTACGCCGACAGGTTCGGCTACGACGCGGTGGTGCAGGTCCTCACCCGTGATGCGGTCGAGGAGGCGGTGGCGGCGTACCCGTTCGAGTCGCTCGACGAGCACCACGACTACGTCGTGTTCTCCGATGACCCGGCGGTCACCCGGGCGGTCGCCGAGGCGATGGGCGCGGCGATCGAGCCCGGCGGCACCGAGGTCGTGACAGCGGGATCAGGGTGCGTGTACTGGCGGGTTCCCAAGGGGGCGACGCTGAGCTCGGCCGCCGGCAAGGCCTCCGGCAACCGAGCGCATGACCGTCACCTGACGAGCAGGAACCTCCGGACGCTACACAAGATCCTCGCGGTGGGCTGAGACGCGTCAGGGCCCCTGGACGGACGCGCCGATCGTGTCGACGAAGGCAGCGAGGGGCCCGAAGATCGCGGGGAAGATCCCGTCCCACATGGCCTGCAGCTGGGAGAGGTCGAACGGGGGCATCGGTCACGCTCCTTCTGTGGGAGGGGTGGCGTGCGGGCTCTCCGCCTGCGCCGGTTCCCTTCCGCAGACAGGATCCTCTGCACACGGGCTCGGACGCAACCCTTTGCCCGTGGCAGACTGCGAGCGATGTCCCACCGCCCGCCCACCGGATCCACTGCCGCCGCACTCGGCGCCGTGCTGTTGGCGGCCACCGCGCTGGGTGGGTGCTCGTCGGACCCGCGGGAGCCCGCGCCCGGGGACGCGGGGGCGACGACGTCCGTGTCCACCTCCGCGGCGCGGGTGCCGACAGCCGCGCCGCGGGAGTCCCCGCCCCCGGCGCGGTCGTCGTCCCCCGCCACCGACAGTCCCGTCCCCTCGGAGTGGGGCTCGCCCTCGCCCGTCCCGCCGTTCATCGAGGCCGCGACCTGGGGCGACTCCGACTACGGGGTGACGCTCGAGGTCGCCCCGTCCACCGCCGGCCGCCAGGCGTGGGGGGACGACGATTCGCGAACGGCCTGGCGGGAGGTCGTCCGGCTCGTCCCCGAGGCCGACAGCCCGGGGATGTGGGAGCAGTTCGACTGCCACTGGACCTGGGCGCGACTGCTCGAGCCGGACAAGCCCACCTGGAATCTCGAGCCGTGGCGGCCGGTGGTCTCGCCCGAGCGCATGCTGGCCGAGGGGTGCAACCCGGGAGGGCCGGAGGTGTGAGGGCGATCCGCCGCGCCACCGTGGCCGACGCCGCCGGTTGTCTGGACGTGTACGCGCCGTACGTCCGCGAGACCACGGCGACGTTCGAGACCGAGGTGCCGCCGGTCGACGAGTTCGCGGCGCGGATCGACCGGGCACTGGCGGGGTACGACTGGCTGGTGGCCGAGCTCGACGGCCGGATCGTCGGGTACGCCTACGCCGGGCCGGTCAAGGACCGCGCGGCGTACCGCTGGTCATGCGAGGTGAGCGTCTACGTCGATCCGGGCGCGCACTGCCTCGGGTTGGGGCGGTCGCTGTACCGGGAGCTGTTCGCCCGGCTCGAGGCGGCCGGGTTCCGCCGACTGCTGGCGATCGTGACCCTTCCCAACGAGCCGAGTGTGGCTCTACACCTGGCCATGGGGTTCCGCGAGGCGGGCCGGCTGGAACGGATCGGGTTCAAGCACGGGCGGTGGCTCGACGTGGGGTGGCTGCAGGCCGACCTGGGACCGGAGTCCGGCGCGCCGCCCCACTGACCTGCCCGAGGTCTGCCTCGACCTGCCCGCCCGGCCCGGTGCGACCGGCGGCCGGGGTGGCGCGGCGGACCAGCCCGGCGCACAGCTCGTCGAGCCAACCCCCCACCGACCCGCGGGCGGCTTCGGTGCCCGGATAGCGGCAGCGCACGTGCAGCCCCGAACCGCTGACCACGAACCACACCATCACCCCGTCGGTCCGGATCGCGGCCGACACGTGCTGCGGGCTGAGGCTCAGGTCCACGTCAACCGGCAGGCGGCGGTGGTCGAGCCACGAGATCGCGAACATCCCCGGGGTGTGCGGCATCCCGCCGTACGGGGCGAGTATCGGCCCCAGTGCGTGCGAACCGAGGTCGACGGCCTCGCGCACGGCCACCGCGCACGCGGCCGGGTCGGGGTCGTCGCACTCGATCACGGAGTTGGTGATGAACCACCCCACCGAGTCGTTCCAGCGGGCGGAGCGCACATCGTGGCGGGAGTGCACCGGCAGGACCGCGCGCAGGCCCACCCCGGCGCGGCGGTGGAGTACGGCCGTCATCTCGGAGATCGCCAGCGAGATCATGCGTACTCCGCCGGCGGTGGCCGCCTCATCCAGGGCGGCGACCCCGGCCGGGTCGAGCACGTCGCGCACCTCGACCACCTCCTCGCGCGGGGTGGAGATGTCGCCCAGGTCGAGCGGGAATACCGGCATCTCACCGCCGCCGCGGGCCAGGATCGCGGCCCAGCGTCGGTGCACCTCGTCCGGCGCGGGCGGGCGGGCGGCGAGCTCGGCGGTGTGGGCGGCGAACGCCGTCGCCGGCGGCAGGCAGGTGCCCGGTTCGAGGCCGCAGGCCAGGTCGTCGAGGCACGAGCAGAAGTCGCGCATCAGCACCAGCAGCGACCAGGCGTCGACGTGGCAGTGGTCGAGCCCGATCACCACGACCGGCCGCTCCCGCTCGTCCCGCGGCTCCACCAGGCACAGCGCGTGCGCCGGCCGGGAGAACGGGCAGCACGCCTTGTCGAACACCCGGCGCAGGACGGCCCTCGGGTCCTCCCCCGGCTCCGCGGGCGGGGTCCGCCACCCGAGTGGCCGCACGGTCACGGGCCGAAGGCGCAGCTCGTCGTCGTTGTCGTCGTCACGGTCGTCGCGGTCGGTCCTCCCCTCGTGCTCGTCGCGGTCGTGCCCGCCTCCGGTGAGCACCGTGCGCAGCGTCTCGTGGCGCGCGACCACCGCTAGCCACGCCCGCGCGACCTCGTCCCGGTCGGCCGGGAACGGCAGCGCGAACGCCACGGCCATCCACGAGCCCGGGCGGGGGCCGAGCGAGGCGTGGCGAGCCTGGTCGAACGAGGGGGATCGATCCTCGCCGTGAGCTGGGGTGACATCGGTCGCAAACCGGTGCACGACGCCGTCGGGGAGCGACATCCGCGTTACGGTGGTGAGCCTCATGGCCCGGACGGTAGGGGCGGCGTGTTACGGGGAAAGGCGCGAAGTGTGACGACGACGAGACGGCTCGACGCCCGGCCCGGCGGGGACGGGCCCGCGCTCGCCCGCGACGTACGCGGGGACGGGCTGCCGGTGGTGCAGTTGCACGGGCTCAGCTCGAGCCGGCGCCGCGACGAGGTGTTCGGCCTCGACCTCACGGCGGGCCGCAACGGCCTGCGGGTCGTGCGCTACGACGCCCGCGGTCACGGTGAGTCCCCGGGCACCGCGGACCCGGACGACTACACGTGGCCGGCGCTGGCCCGCGATCTGCTCGCCCTGCTCGACGAGGAGTTCCCCGGCCAGCGAGTCCACGGTGTGGGTCAGTCGATGGGGTCAGCGACGCTGCTGACCGCGGCGGTGGCCGAGCCGGAGCGGTTCGCATCGCTCACCCTGGGCATCCCGCCGACGGTGTGGCAGTGGCGGCGGGAACAGTCGCGGCTGTACGAGTTGGCCGCGCGGCAGGTGGAACGCTGGGGCGGGGCCCGGTGGTCCGAGGTGACCCGGCAGCCGCCCACCTCGCCGGCCATCGACCCGGCCCGGCCGGTCACCGCGCCCGACGTGGCGGACGAGTGGCTGCCCGCTGCGTTCCGGGGCGCGGCCGCGACCGACCTCCCGCCGGAGGAGCGGATCGCGCGGCTGGGGATGCCGGTGCTGCTGCTGGCGTGGCCGCAGGACGCCTCCCACCCGCTCGAGGTGGCCGAGCACCTGCTGGAGCTGCTGCCGAACGCCCGGCTCGAGGTCGCCCGCTCCCCGGCGGAGGTCGAGGAGTGGCCGCGGGCGGTGTCGGACTTCATCGGGGCCCTCACCGGCGAGAGCGGAGCAGCCCCGACTCGGTAGCGCGGGTGGCCACCGCGGCGCGGCTGCGGGCGCCGAGCCTGGTGATGATGCGGCTGACGCGGTCCTTGACCGTGTGCACGCTCAGGTGGACACGGTCGGAGATCTCCTGGTTGGAGTAGCCGTCGGCGATCAGGGCGATGATCTCGAGGTCGTCCTGCAACCCCATCACGCGCGCCGTCTCGAGCTGGAGCGAGCTCTCCACGGCGTCGAGCGCCTGTTCCGTCC
This sequence comes from Dietzia kunjamensis, assembly GCF_045689975.1. Taxonomy (GTDB): domain Bacteria; phylum Actinomycetota; class Actinomycetes; order Mycobacteriales; family Mycobacteriaceae; genus Dietzia; species Dietzia kunjamensis. The sequence continues at coordinate 3,133,381 of NZ_CP143297.1, forward strand.
GGCCCGGGTCACCGCCGGCGCGGCCGACCATGAGGTTGAGGCGCCGGTAGACCTCGAGCGCGGCGCGCTGCTGCTCCTCGAGAAGTTCCAGGCGCCTGGTCTTGGTGGCCAGGTTGGCCTGGAGCCGGCGCAGCTCGGTCATGTCCCGGCCGACGCCCTGCCGGCCGACCAGCCGGCCGCCGCGGTAGATGTTCCCGGCGTGGATCTCCAGGTCGCGGAGCTGGCCGTCCGGCTGCAGGATCCGCGTCTCGAAGTAGCGCCCAGGGTCGGCGCTGGCCATCCCGAGTCGGAAGTGCTCGACGGTCTCCGCGAGGGCGTCGGGGTCGATGACCTTGGAGAAGTGTTCGCCGATCAGATCCGCGAGGTCCCAGCCGAAGATCCGCTCGCCGGCGGGGTTGATGTAGGTGAACCTGCCGTCGGTGTCGACGGCGTAGACGACATCCGCGAGCCGGGCCAGGAGGTCCCGGTAGTCGAGGGACGGATCGTCGTGCATCAGCCCAGGCTACGGCAGCGTGTGTGCCCGGCCCGGCCCGCCGGGTCCGGCACCCGTTCGGGTGATCTTCCACGACCTCCGGGGGTGTCACCGCGATCACGAACCCGGCGAGAATGTGAGTCAGACGACACTGTGAACACCCCGACGACCTCCAGGAAACCACCGTGACCTCCACCGCCACCCCGTCCGCGTCCGCGAGCGCCACCCGCCTGGCGGAATCGGGCACCCTCGCCGACCTGTTCCTCGCCACGGCTGCCGCCCACCCGGGCGAGGTCGCGCTCCGCTCCCACGAGACGGGAGCCGAGGTCACGTACGCACAGGCCCGGGCACGGGTCGGGGCGATCGCCGGCACGCTCCGCGAGCTGGGTGTGGCCCCGGGCGAGCCGGTCGCCCTGATGCTGCGCAACCGACCGGAGTTCCACCTCGTGGACACCGCCGTGATGATGCTCGGCGCCGTGCCGTTCAGTCTCTACAACACGTCGGCGCCGGATCAGCTCGCCTACGTCCTGGCGGACGCCGGTGTGAAGACCATCGTGACCGAGTCGGCGTTCGTCGGGGTCCTCGGGGCTGCACGGGGGTCCGCCCCGGTGGTGGAGCGGCTCGTCCTGGTGGACGAGAGCCCGGACGACCACGACGACCTGCTGCGCGAGTTGGCCGCCGAGGAGACCGCTTTCGACTTCTCCTGCGCCGAGGCGATCCGCCCCGACGACCTGCTGACGCTCATCTACACCTCCGGCACCACGGGGCCGCAGAAGGGCGTCGAGCTCACCCACGAGGGCATGCTCACGCAGCTTCGCGGAGTCCATCACGCGGTCCCGCTGCCGGGACACGGGCGCCAGATCTCGTTCCTGCCCGCGGCCCACGTGGCCGATCGCTGGACCTCGCACTACTCCGGCTTCATGGCCTACGCCAACACGGTGACGTGCGTGGCCGACATGGCGGAGCTGCCGGCCGCGCTCGTGGCCACGCGCCCGACCCTGTTCGGCGCCGTCCCGCGGGTGTGGGAGAAGCTCAAGGCCGCACTCGAGGCGGGTTACCCGGGTGACGCGGTAGCCGACTCCGTCGCGAACCCGCAGGTAGCCGAGGCGTTGCGGGCCAAGATCGGACTCGACGAGGCCCGGTGGGTCGTGACCGGGGCGGCCCCGACCCCTCGTGGTGTCCTGGAGTTCTTCACCGCCCTCGGCCTCCCGCTCTGCGAGATGCTGGGGATGTCCGAGGTCTCGTGCTGCGTGGCCACCAACACCCCGGACGCCATCAAGCTCGGGAGCGTCGGAAAGCCGCTCGACACCGTCGAGGTCCGGATCGCCGAGGACGGCGAGGTGGCGGTGCGCGGCCCGCAGGTCATGCGGGGGTACCGCGGTGCGCCGGAGAAGACCGCCGAGGCGATCGACGGCGACGGGTGGCTCCACACGGGCGATATCGGCCGGCTCGACGAGGACGGCTACCTGTGGATCGTCGACCGCAAGAAGGAGCTGATCATCAACGCGGCCGGCAAGAACATGTCCCCGGCCAACATCGAGATGGCCATCCGCTCGGCGGGCAACGCGATCTCCCACGTGGCCGTGATCGGCGATCAACGCCCCTACAACGTCGCCCTGATCGTGGCGGACCCGCAGCGGGCGGGCGACCCGCAACTCGAGAAGGCGATCCGGGCGCAGGTCGATCGCGCCAACGCCACGCTGTCGCGGGTCGAGCAGATCAAGAAGTACACGGTGCTGCGGCAGGACTGGCGCCCCGGGCACGAGCTCACACCCACGATGAAGCTGCGACGCCGGGTGGTCGACGAACTCTACGCGGCGGAGATCGAGCAACTCTTCGCCTGAACGTGGCCGCCGGCCTCCGGTGGCGCGCCGCCGCGGCGCATCCACACAATGGGGCCATGCGTGAACTTCAGAGGACGATCATCGACAGCCTCGGGGTCCGGCCCGACATCGACCCCGCCACCGAGGTCGACCGTCGGGTGCGGTTCCTCGTGGACTACCTCACCACCAGCGGCGCCAAGGGCTTCGTCCTGGGCATCTCCGGCGGGGTCGACTCCACCCTGGCCGGGCGCCTGGCCCAGATCGCGGTGGAGCGGGTGCGCGCGGACGGCGGCGACGCGGTGTTCGTGGGGATGCGCCTGCCCTACCGGGTGCAGCACGACGAGGCCGACGCCGTCGCCGCGGTGGAGTTCGTCGACGCCGACGAGACCGTGACCGTGAACGTCGCACCGGGGGTCGACGCCCTCAACGGGGCGATCCGGGAGGGCACGGGGGCCGAGCTCACCGACTTCACGAAGGGCAACGCCAAGGCGCGTCACCGCATGGTCGCCCAGTACGCGCTGGCCGGGGACCGCGGACTACTGGTGATCGGCGCCGACCACGCCGCCGAGAACGTCACCGGGTTCTTCACGAAGTTCGGCGACGGCGCCGCGGACGTGTTGCCGCTGTCGGGGCTGAACAAGCGGCAGGGTCGCGCCCTGCTCCGCCAACTGGGCGCCCCGAAGCGACTGTGGGACAAGGTGCCCACCGCCGACCTGCTGGACGAGAACGAGGGCCAGACCGACGAGGACGAACTCGGCCTGCGCTACGACGACATCGATGACTACCTCGAGGGCCGCGACGTCCCCGAGCACGTGGCGCGGACGATCGAGACGGTGTGGCACCGCAACCGGCACAAGCGCACCACGCCGGTCGAGGTCTCGGACACGTGGTGGCGTCCGGGCGAGCAGACCGCCCTCGTGGTGATCGACATGCAGAACTCGTACTTCGAGTTCCCCGAACTGGCGACGGTGCGCGACGAGCTGGTGCCGCGGGTCAACGAGCTCATCCGTACCGCCCACGACGCCGGACGACCCGTCGTGCTGGTGCGCACCGAGCACTCCCGCGACAAGTCCACGTGGACGCTCAACATGTGCGAGGACGACCAGGGCTTCGCGTTCCCCGGCACCGAGCAGGCGCAGTTCCTCGACGAGTTGGCCACGGGCGATCACGTGGAGGTGGTCAAGACCCGCGACAGCGCCTTCTTCGAGACCGAGCTCAAGGCCCGGCTCGAGCAACTCGGCGTGGACCACCTGCTGCTGTGCGGGGTGTCGACGCACAGCTGCGTGTCGCAGACGGCGATCGACGGGTTCGCCGAGAACCTCCACGTCGCGGTCGCCCGCGGTGCCATCTCGTCGGACAACTCCGCCCTCTCGGAGGCGCTGCTGGACTTCTGCGCCGACCAGATGCGCCAGCCGATCATCGACCAAAAGGCCAGCCTCGAGCTCCTGCGGACCGGCGCCTGGCCCGACGGGGACTGACCCGACGGCCGCGGTCTAACCCACCGGCCGCGTGACGCGGCCGTCGGGGTAGCGGGCGAACCGGGTCTCGCCGCGCGGGTGGACGGGGTCGTTCTGCGGCAGGTCCCAGGTGCCGAACACGCCGGCGCGGTACTCCTGCATGGCGGTGACGATGTCCTCGCGGGTGTTGCCGACGAACGGCCCCTGCTGGACGACCGGGGCGCCGATCGGCCGGGCCTGCAGGACGAGGAACGACGCGCCCTCGTCACCGGCGGTCACGGTGACCGTCTCCGGGGCGAGGACGGCGGCGTCGTACCCCAACTGCCGGTCGTCGACCGTCAGCGGCCCGCCGTAGTTGTAGAGCACCCGGTTCGCGGAGGGGTCGGCACCGGGTAGCTCCGTGCTCACGCCGGGGTCGAGCGTGACGATCCAGATGGCCAGGTGGTTCTCGGGTCGCGCCGCCCAGGAGTGTGGCGGCGGGTCGAGCGCCCGCACGCCGTCTATCTCCCCGGCGATCAGGCGGAACCGCGCGGCGGCGCCATCGGCTCCGCGGACGACGACCGGGGTCTTCTCGGACCAGAACATGTCGAAGTGTGGCTCGGCGGACTTGTCCTCGGGTGCGAGGTTGAGCCAGATCTGGAACAGCTCCATGGTGTTGGGCCGCTCGGTGTCCAGGAGCGGGAACATCTCCGAGTGCGAGATCCCGGAGCCGGCGGTGAGCCACTGGGTGTCGCCGTGGCCGAAACGGGCCGCCGCGCCGAGGGAGTCGGCGTGGTCGACCACGCCGTCGAGCACCACGGTCACGGTCTCGAACCCCCGGTGCGGGTGCTGGGGGAAGCCGGGGACGGTCTCACCGTGGTACATCGACCACCCGTCCTTGCCCGAGAAGTCCTGACCCAGGGACCGGCCTGCGAGGGAGGCGGCGGGACGCATGGTCTCGCCCTCGGCCGGAGGGAACTCGTCACGGTGGTGGACGGCGAACAGGAACGGGTCGAGACCCGGCCACTGGCCTCCGAGCGGGACAACCTGGCGGATAGCGGACATGGTTTCCTCCTGGGGTGCACGGGTGCCGGGGTGCACGGGTGAGCTGGTACGACTTCTTGCTGTCACATCAGTTAACCGCGTGGGGCGGCGCGGTGTTCCCGCTGCTCCCTGAACTCCAGGTAGGCACGCCGCCCCAGGAACACCGCCAGCAGCACCACGATCGCCGCGACGACGGCGTTGGACGCCCATCCCGCCACCGACTCGATCCGGTGCCACTGCTCACCCAGGAGGTAACCGGCCACCACGAACAGCGAGTTCCAGATCAGACTGCCGGCCGTGGTGAGCAACACGAACAGCAGGAGGCTCATCCGCTCCACACCCGCCGGGATGGAGATGAGGCTGCGCACGACGGGCACCATCCGACCGAAGAAGACCGCGCCCCGCCCGTGGCGGGTGAACCAGCCCTCGGCCTTGTCGAAGTCCGCGACCTGGATCAGCGGGACCCGGTCGAACAGCGCGCGGACCCGCTCGGCACCGAGCCAGAAACCCAGACCGTAGGCGAGGATCGCCCCCAGCACGGACCCGAGGGTGGTCCAGAAGATCGCACCGGCGAGGGTGAACGTGCCCTGCGCCGCGCTGAACCCCGCCAGCGGCAGGATGACCTCGCTGGGGATGGGCGGGAAGACGTTCTCCAGACCCACGACGAGGGCCGCGCCGGGCCCGCCGAGCGCCTCCATGACGCCCACGGCCCAGCCGGCGACCCCGCCGAGATCACCCTCGGCCGCCGGGACCACAGGAGCGGCGATCTCGATCAGCCCCGCGCGACCACGCCGGTGACCGGGATCCGGCCGTCCACGGCCTGGCGGAAGTTGAGCACCGCGCGCTTCACGTGGTCACCGGTGGTCACGACAACGGCGCCGGTGGTGCCGCGCTCCCGGAAGATCCGGTCGGTGAACTGGGCGTTCTGCACCGTGGAGGCGGAGTTCCCCTCCTCGGTGATCCGGAACGGCGCGATTCCGGCGCCACGCAGCCAGTCGCCCATCGCGCGTGCCTCGGTGCGCCCGTTCTGCGGCACGCCGCCGGTGACGATGATGCGGGCGGTCGGGTACGCCTGCGCCAACCGGTACCCGGTCCGCAGTCGCTCCTCGAGCACGGGGCGGATGCCGCCGTCGGGGAGAAGTCCGGCACCCAGGATGACGATGTCGGTGGTGAACGGGTTGACGGTGAGCACCGCGGGATCGTCCACGGTGGGGACCTCGAAGTCCCCACACAGCGCCAGTAGCTCCTGGCCGACGTTCTGGCAGCCGAGCATCGTCAGGCCGCTGTACAGCGCGACGCCCGACGGCACCTCGGCCGACCCGGCGGAGGCGGTGCCCGCTCCGGCGCCCAGCGCGAGAGCGGCGGCGGCCGCGACGGCGGCGAGACGCCTCTGAGTTCTACGCACGATAACGGTCCTCTCCCGAGCAGTGTCGTGACCCGTTGGTTATCGCATTGTGCGTGAAGGTCGTTACCTGTGACACGGGGAGGTCACGCGCGGCCCGCGTACCCTTCACGGCATGCCGGAAGGATACGACAGGGTCACGGCCGTGCGGTACCTCCACGATGCCGACCCACACCTGCGCGCGCACATCGACGCCGTCGGTCCGTGCACCCTCACCCCGACGCCGGACACGGGGCCGCACACCCTCTTCGACCGGTTGGCCTCGTCGATCCTGTCCCAGCAGCTCTCGGTGAAGGCCGCGGCGACGATCGCGGGCCGGCTGCGCGGGCGGGCGACGAGCGACGCCCAGCTCGACCCCGCGCTCGTGGCCGCACTGTCCGACGACGAACTGCGGGCGTGCGGGATCTCGCGGCCGAAGGTGGCCGCCCTGCGGGACCTCGCCGATGCGGTGCGTGGGGGTCGGATCCCGACCCTGGGGGAACTGAGGGACTACGACGACGACGAGGTCATCTCCTCCCTGACGACGGTCCGCGGGATCGGCCGATGGACCGTGGAGATGCTGTTGATCTTCTTGTTGGACAGACCCGACGTGTTCCCCGTCGCCGATGTCGGGGTGCGGCGGGGATTCGAACGGGTGCTGGGTCTGGACGACAAGGCCTCCCCCGCGATGATGCTGGACCACTCGGCCGGCTGGGCACCGTACCGGTCGGTGGCGTCCTGGTACCTGTGGCGGGCGGTGGACCAGACGGGCGAGGCGGCCCCGGCGCCCACCTCCTCGTCCTAGGCTTCACGACCATGGCGAACCTCTACTGGGAGCGGGTGCGGACGGCGACGGCCCGCGCCGCGGCGGGCGCACGCGACGTCAACCGTCATCCCACGTCGGTCGAACTGCTGCGGCGGGCCCGGCGGGCCCTGCCCGGGGACGCCGGTTTCGGCGACCCGCTCTCGGCCGCCGGCCGCGACAGCGCGGGGACGATCGCCCGGGTGGCCGGCCGACTGTTCGACGAGCAGCCCACCGCGTCCCGGGAGGTGACGCTCGGCGGGCTCCAGGTGTGGCACGCCGTGCTCGAGCGCACGGGGCGGGCCGGCGGCGGGAGCGAGGTGACCATCGTGTTCACCGACATCGTCGGGTTCTCGGACTGGGCGATGCGCGCCGGCGACGAGGAGTCGCTCCAGCTCCTCCGAAGGGTCGCCGCGGCCACCGAACCCGAGGTGCTCGCCCACCGTGGCGCCGTCGTCAAACGTCTCGGCGACGGACTGATGGCCACGTTCCCGTCTCCCCAGCTGGCGCTGGACGCGGTGGCCGCATGCCTGGACGGGGTCGCCGGCGTGGAGGTGGCCGGCTGGCGTCCGCGGTTGCGGGTCGGCGTCCACACCGGGCGCCCGCGCCGGATCGGGGACGACTACCTCGGCATGGACGTCAACGTCGCCGCGCGGCTCGCGGAGAAGGCCGGCGCGGGCGAGATCCTCATCAGCGAGTCCACCCGCGCCGGGCTGGACCCCGACAGCGTGGCGACCCGCCCCAAGCGGACCTTCCGGTGGGGCGGGGTCAAGGGTGTGCCCGACGGGATCGCCGTCTACGTGGCGACCCCGCGCTGAGGAGTTCGGCGGGACCGGGAGCGGGGAACCCGCCATCCGCCGCCCCACCCCGGAACCGGCCGGACCACCGCCGACCACCGGCATCCGGTAGAACGGACGCATGGCAACCACCAATTTCAAGGGCAACCCCGTCAGCACGTCCGGCGAGCTCCCCGCCGTCGGCTCCAAGGCCCCGGATTTCGAACTCGTCGGCACCGACCTCGCTCCCGTGACCTCCGGGTCGCTGGCCGGCAAGAAGCTCATCCTCAACATCTTCCCCAGCGTCGACACGGGCGTGTGCGCCCAGTCGGTGCGCACCTTCCACGAGAAGGCCTCCGGCCTGGAGAACACCGAGGTCGTCAACATATCGGCCGACCTGCCGTTCGCCCACAAGCGCTTCTGCGCCGCCGAGGACATCGAGAACGCCACCGCCGGCTCGACCTTCCGCAGCGACTTCGCCGCGGACTACGGCGTCAAGATGACCGACGGCCCCATGGAGGGCCTGCTGGCCCGCTCGGTCGTCGTGGTCGACGCCGAGGGCAAGGTCGTCTACACGCAGCTCGTCGACGAGATCACCACTGAGCCGGACTACGACGCCGCGCTCGCCGCCGTGAACTGAGCGCACCGCAGCGAACGACGAGGCCCGCCCCCGAAGAAACGGGGGCGGGCCTCCTTGCTCAACTACTGCGTCCGGCTACTTCGCCTGTGTAGCGCGCCGCGACTCAGGCGCTCGCGTCCACCAGGGAGAAGCGGCGGGTGGCCTGCTCGAGCTGATCGAACAGCGTCGCCAGCTCCTCGGAGCGGCGCTCCGCGGGCTGCACTCCCTCGGGGCCGAACTCGGTGAACAGGCTCAGGGAGATCTGCTGACGCACGCCGTACATGTGGAAGTTGGCCACTATCTGACGCCAGTGCTCCACGGCGCGCACACCACCCTCGGCTCCGTAGGAGACAAAGGCGACGGGCTTGTTCGCCCACTCGCTACCGAGCGAGTCGAAGGCGTTCTTCAGGCCGCCCGGGACGCTGTGGTTGTACTCGGGGGTGACAAAGACGAAGGCGTCGTACGAGTCGATGGTCGAACTCCAGCGCTGCACCCGCTCGTCGGAGTATTGCTTGTTCGCCGCGCCCGGCACCGTGGCCGAGGTGAGCAGCGGGACGTCGAACGACTTGAGGTCGACCAGCTCATAGGTGGCGTCCTGCCGCGCCTGCGATTCCTGCGCGACCCACTCGGCCACGGTCTGCCCGGAACGCTCCTCGCGGATGCTGCCCAGAATGATGCCGATCTTCACGTACGGTCCCCTCTCGTCGTGCGGGTTGCTGATGACGAGAACTCTACTTGATTGACGTGACACCTACTACCGGTGGCCGTAGACCGTGACCGTCGCCACGGCACAGACACGCCCCCGCTCGTCTCTCGTCGTCACCTGGGCGATGCCCCAGCTCCGCCCGTCGTGCAGGACCTCGGCCCGGACCGTCACCGGCTGCACCAGCGGGATCTGTCGTACGTACCGCACGTCGAGTGAGGACGAGCTGACCTCGCGTTCGTGCGGGAACACCGCGGCCCCGGCGACCTCCGCGGCCGCCGCGAACACGCCGCCGTGCAGATTGCCCAGCGGGTTGGCCAACGTCGGCTCCGGCGCGATCACGCCCTCCACGACGCGGGTTCCGCCCGGGCCGTCGTCCCGCTCGTCCAGCGTCAGGCACAGGACCTCGGCCAGCGTTCCCGGCGCGAGTCTGGACGGCCACGGCGGCTCGTCGTCGTACCCGTCCGGGTCCACGGCTCCCGCGATCTCCATGGATTTGACCAGTCCGGAGGCGATCACCCCGCCGTCGTCGTCGACGACCTCACCGCGCGTCGTGAGGCAGTGACCGTCGTCGCCCAGGTGGTCCGTGCGGATGCCCAGTCCCGCCGATCCCGCGCGCGGGCGCGCCAACAGGTCCATCCGCAGCTCGGTGGTGACCGTCCACATCCCCTCGGGGCGGCGGCGGTGGTTCTCCGACCCGAGGCCCGAATCCACCAGGACCGCCAGACCGCCGGTGGCGAAACGCCCCGACGGGTCGATGAACTGGTCGGCGACCGGCTGGTGCCAGCTCACCGAACCGTCCGGGTTCGGGCTGAACGTCAACCCCAGGCGGGGCTCCGGGCCGTCGTGCTGCGATTCTCTCACCCGCCGACGCTAACACGTGTTCTCGTTCACTCCCCGCGACCGCGCGCGCCGGATCGCGTCCGCACAATGGAGTCGTGCCACTGAACCGCGAGGCCCTCACGACCCCCCGCCGCTGGCCCATCCGCGTCGCCACGACCGTGATCGCCACCGGCATCGTCATCCTCGTGCTGGCGGCAGCGGCGGGCGGTGCGTGGCTGCTCCTGCGCTCGGCCGTGCACGGCGCGATCGACTCCGCCGACCGCGCCCGGGCGGTCGAGGTGGCGGGCGGGGTCGCGTCCCGGGGTCCGCAGGCGTCCCTCGAGCTGGTCTCCGAACCGCTGTCCGGGGTGGACCTGGTGCGGGTCGTCGCGCCCGACGGCCGCATCCTGGCCGGTCAGGTCACCCGCGGCCTCGAGAACGTCCCCGCCCTCCCCTCGCCCGCCCCCGGTCAGGTCATCCAGCGCGACCTCGACGCCCCGAACGGCGCCGACCTCCGCCTCACCTCCGTCGGCGTGGAGGTCCGCGGGGCGACGTTCGCCGTGGACGTGGCCACCGACACCGACCGCTACGACTCCCTCCTGGCCACCGGCGCGGTGTTGTTCCTGGCGTTCGTCCCCGTCGCAGGCCTGGCCACGGCCGTGTTCGTCCACTACGCCATGGGTCGGGTGCTCCGTCCGGTCGAGTCGATCCGCTCCCGCGTCGCCGAGATCTCCGCCTCCGGCCGCGGCGAGCGGGTCCCGGTCCCCGAGGCCGAGGACGAGATCTCCCGCCTGGCCCGGACGATGAACGCCATGCTCGCGCGCCTCGACGCGGCGCGCACCGCTCAGGTCTCCTTCGTCGGCGACGCCTCCCACGAGCTGCGCAGCCCGCTGTCCACGCTGTCGACGATGCTCGAGCTGTCCTCCACCTCCGGCACCCCGGTGGACGTGGAGACCGTCGACGAACTGCTCCTGCCGGAGGTGCAGCGGATGCGCACGATGGTCGAGGACCTGCTCCTGCTGGCCAAGAACGACGAGCGCGGCCGGCCACTCCGGCGCGACGACGTGGACCTCGACGACATCGTGCTCTCCGAGGCCGCCCGGCTCCGCGGCCTCGTCGGCGGAGGCGACGGAGGCGACGGCGGCGACGGCGGCGACGGCGGCGGGCTCGAGGTGGCGGCCTCGGTGGAGCCCGCGCGCCTCGTGGGCGACGCCGATGCCCTGCAGCGCGTGGTGCGCAACCTCGTCGACAACGCCCGCCGCCACGCGCGCGACCGGATCGCGCTGCGGCTCACCGTCGACCGGACGATCCCCGGGGCGCCGCGCGCGGTGGTGTGTGTGGACGACGACGGCGAGGGCGTTCCGCCTGATCAACGGGATTCGGTGTTCGATCGCTTCGCCCGCCTGGACGCGGACCGCGCACGGGGCAAGGGCGGATCGGGACTGGGTCTGGCGATCGTCGCCGAGATCACCCGCTCCCACGGCGGCTCGGTCCGGGCGGAGGACGCCCCTGGCGGCGGCGCGAGGTTCGTGGTCGAGCTACCGGTCGAACCCGCGGAGGATCTGGCGGATCGGCCATGACAGCGGGCCATGACTCCGGGCCATGACTCCGGGTGCACCGGGTGACCGTCAGGTCCACCACCCGATAGGGTCGGCTTCCGTGTGGGTCCGCCTGAACCGCCTGAGCCGTCTCTTCGACGCGGAGGATCCCTGGACCCGCCCGTTGCCGGAGGGCTACCGGAGGGCCGACCTCCTCCTCGCCCTGGCGATGTTCGCCTGTTCCGCGGTGGGCCTGGAGATCGTTCGGAGCATGGGCGGCCTGGGGGGCGAGAGCGCACCGGTGTGGGCCCAGTACCTGGCGATGGGCAGCGCCGCCGCCCTGCTGGCCTGCCGCCGCAGGTACCCCCTGGTCACCGGCATGGGCGCCACCGTGCATCTGCTGGTGATCGGCAGCGTGATGCCGCTGGTGATGGGCCAGATCCCCCAACAGGTCCTCTACTTCGTGGCCGTCTACTCGGCAGTGGCGTGGGCCCGCGACCGCCGCGCGCTGGTGGGCGTCGCCGCCGGGGTCGCGGTCGCCCTGGTGGTGTGGATGGTCTGGTACCTCGCCCTGGGGTCGGGGATGCAGCAGATCCTCGACGCCGTGGAGGATCCGGAGCGTTCCCGTGGGCTCTTCCCGCCGGTGCCCTCCTTTCTCGTGTATACCGCCCTGATCAACATCGTCTACTTCGGCGGCGCCGCCGCGCTCGGGATCGGGTCGTGGCGCGGCGCGCGACGACGTCATGAACTCTCCGAGCAGGCCCGGACCATCTCCGAGCAGGCCGAGGCCCTGCGTGACCGTGCCGTTGTCGACGAACGGCTACGGATCGCCAGGGAGCTCCACGACGTGATCGCCCACCACGTGGCCGCGATCGGCGTCCAGGCCGGGGCCGCCCGCAAGGTGATGGACCGCGATCCCGAGGCGGCCGCCGTCGCCCTGAGAACGGTGGAGGAGTCCTCCCGCTCGGCCGTCGCGGAGATGCGCGCCCTGCTCGGGGCGCTGCGCTCCGAGGACCGGGCAGGTCGGGACCAGCGCGACTCGGCACGGACGGCCGGCCACGGCCTGGACGAGATCCCCGCGCTCGCCGCGTCCCACCGGACAGCCGACTTCGCCGCCGACGTCGTCGTCGTCACCGACCCCTCCCACCCCCTCGGCGAGGTCCCGCCCCTGGTCGGCCTGTCCCTCTACCGCACCGCCCAGGAGGCGCTGGCCAACGTCCGGCGCCACTCCACCGCCACCCGTGCCGGCGTCACCATCCGCACCGGTGAGGGCCGCGGCGGCGCACCGTACGCGGAGGTCGAGGTGCTGGACTCCGGGCGGCCCCGCAGCGGCAGCTCCGGAAGCGGGCTGGGGCAGCTCGGCATGCGTGAACGCGTCCGCTCCCACGGCGGCGAATGCGAGATCGGACCGCGCGTGATCGGTGGATACCGGGTCCGGGTGCGGCTGCCCTACTCCCCGGTACCGACGGGGGCCGAGGATGACAAGGGCCTGCGATGACTGAGACCCTGGGGGTGCTGGTGGTGGACGACCAGGCGCTCATGCGCTCGGGCTTCTCCCTGATGCTCGGCGCGGAGCCCGATATCGAGGTGGTCGGCGACGCCTCCGATGGCGCCGGGGCGCTGGAGTCGTGCCGGCGGCTCCGGCCTGACGTGGTGGTGATGGACGTGCAGATGCCGGGGATGGACGGGATCGAGGCCACCGCTCTCATCGTCGCCGAGGACCTGGCCAAGGTGCTCATCCTCACCACCTTCGACCGCGACGACTACCTGTTCGACGCACTGCGGGCCGGGGCCAGCGGTTTCCTGCTCAAGAACTCCGACCCGGACGACCTCGTGGACGCCGTCCGCGCCGTGGGCCACGGGCACGCTCTGCTCGCGCCCGAGGTGACCCGCAGGGTCATCGAGCGACTCGCGGTCCCCGACGCCGCCGCCGGTCTCGATGTGCCGCCACCGCGCCCGGCCCCACCCGGTCTGGGTCGGCTGACCCTCCGCGAGACCGAGGTCCTACGGCTGGTCGCGCGCGGCCTGTCCAACGCGGAGATCGCCGCGCAGCTGGTGGTGGGTGAGGCCACCGTCAAGACGCACGTCTCGTCGTGTCTGTCCAAGCTCCACCTCCGCGACCGCGTCCAGGCCGTGGTGCTGGCCTACGAGGCGGGACTGGTCCAGCCGGGCGACTGAGGTCGCACCGCCGCCCTCCCCCTCGGGGAGGAGACGACGCCCGCACCGGCCCACCTGATCTCCCCCTCGCGGCCGATCCGCCGCACCCCGTCGCGCCCTAGCGTGGTCTGCACACAGACACAGCAGGGAGGACACCATGCTCCGACTCGAGGGGCTCACCCGCCGCTTCGGCGAGACGCTGGCCGTGGACGACGTGGGCTTCACCGTGACGCGCGGGTCCATGACCGGCTTCGTGGGCGGCAACGGGGCCGGCAAGACCACCACCATGCGGATGATCATGGGCGTGCTCCAGCCGACGGCCGGGACCGTCTCGTGGCACGGCCGCGAGGTCACCGTCGCCGACCGCCGCACCTTCGGCTACATGCCCGAGGAGCGTGGCCTGTACCCCAAGCAGCCGATCCTCGACCAGTTGGTCTACCTGGGTCGACTGCAGGGACGCAGTCCCGCCGGGGCCAGGCGCTCCGCCCTGGAGCTGCTGGAACGGTTCGGCCTGGGCGAACGCACCACCGACAAGCTGGAGTCACTCTCGCTGGGTAACCAGCAGCGCGTCCAGGTGGCGGCCGCCGTCATCGGGGAGCCGGACCTGTTGGTGTTGGACGAGCCGTTCTCCGGCCTCGACCCCCAGGCCGTGGACTCGATGGCCGACCTGTTGCGCGAGCACACCGCTCGCGGCGTGCCGGTGTTGTTCTCCTCGCACCAGCTGGATCTGGTGGAGTGGCTCTGCGACCACCTCGTCGTCCTGTCCCGCGGTCGCGTCGTCGCGGGCGGCACCGTCGACGACCTCCGCCGCCGCGGTCGGGTCCGCCACCGCCTGGTGGTGGGCACCGACGCCGGCTGGGTGCGGGGCCTGCCGGGCGTGCAGGTGGTGGACGTCGAGGGACCCACCGCCCTGCTCGACCTCGAGCGCGCCGATCTCACCGACGCGGTGCTCGCCGAGGCCCTGTCCCGAGGCAGTGTCCGCGAGTTCGCCGAGGTCGTCCCCACACTGTCCGATATCTACCGCGAGGTGACGGCATGACCACCGGAACCACCACCCACACGACGCCCGCCGACACCCCGACCGCCGGGGCCTCCGACCGGGAGCCGTCCACCGAGGCCGCCTGGCGGATCGTCGCCGGCCGCGAGATCGTGGTCAAGCTCCGGGACCGCAACTTCATCATCTCCACCCTGACCACCATCGCGATCTTCATCGGCGCGTTCGGTGTGTCGTTACTGCTGGGCGGGCGCGACGACGCCGCGACCGTGGCCGTGACGTCCGGCGAGGCCGCCGCGGTGGTCCGGGCTGCGGATGCGGCCTCCGGTGAGGCGCCGGGTGGCGTGGACGACGACAACGGCACCGCCACCGCCACCGTGACCGGACCCGCGGTCGCCACGCAGGCCGAACTGGAGGTCCTCGAGGTCTCCGACAGGGCCGCCGCGGAGCAGGCCGTGCTCGACGGGGACGCCGACGCCGCGCTGCTGGGCGAGCCGGGCGCCTGGACCCTTCTCGGGTCGGACGGGGTGGACTCCGGGATCTCCGTCGGCATCGGCGCGGTGATCGCCGCCGACGCACTCGAGCGCAACGCCGCCGCCGCGGGCACCTCCGTCGGCGACCTCACCGCAGGATCGACGGTCGGGGTGGAGCTGCTCGAGCCCGAGGGGGCGACCGACGAGGGCGTGCAGGTGGTGGCCGGGTTCGTCTTCGTGTTCCTGTTCTACATGGCCGCCATCCTCTTCGGCTACGCCATCGCCAACAGCGTGGTGGAGGAGAAGCAATCGCGGATCGTGGAGATCCTGGCCGCGGCCATCCCGCTGCGCCAATTGCTGGTCGGCAAGGTCGTGGGTGCCACCGTGCTGGCCCTGGGCCAGATGGTGCTGTTCGTGGCGATCGGTCTGATCGGGCTGACGTTCACCGAGTACACGGCGCTGCTGCCCTCGCTCGCGGGCGCGGCCGGCTGGTACCTGGTGCTGTTCGTGATCGGATTCGTGGCGCTGGCCTGTCTGTTCGCGGTGGCCGGGGCAATGGCCACCCGGGCCGAGGACGTGCAGTCCACCTCCTCGCCGCTGCTCACACTCATCATGGTGGCCTCGTTCGGCGGATTGTTCCTGCAGGGGACCTGGCAGGTGGTCGCCTCCTACGTCCCGTTGATGTCCACGGTGACCATGCCGATCCGTCTGGTGGAGGGGTCCGCCGCCTGGTGGGAGCCGGTCGTGGCCGCCGTGATCACCCTGGCGGCCGCTGCCCTGGTCATGGTGGTCGCCGAGCGCGTGTACCGACGCTCGATCATGCAGACCGGCGGCAAGCTCACCTACCGGCAGGCGCTGGCCCTGGCCGAGTAGGCGACGGCACCCTCACGCGGCGCCCGTCGGGATCATCTCCCGGCCGGCGCCGCGACGCTGTCGACGAGCCGGTAGCCCTGCCCGCGGACGGTCTCGATGGCGCGGGCGCCGAACGGGGCGTCGATCTTGCGTCGGAGGTAGCCGACGTACACCTCGACGATGTTGTCGTCACCGTCGTAGGCGGCGTCCCACACGGCCCGCATGATCTGGACCTTGGACACCACCTGGTTGCGGTGGCGGATGAGGTACTCGAGCACCGCGTACTCGCGCGCGGTCACGGTGATCCGCGTATCCCCGCGGCGGACCTCCCGCGCGGCCGGGTCCACCACGAGGTCGCCGGCCTCGAACGTCGCCGGGCGCTCCGGTGCCCCCCGCCTCACCAGGGCCCGGAGCCGCGCCTCGAGGACGACGAACGAGAACGGCTTGACCAGGTAGTCGTCGGCGCCGAGGTCGAAGGCGTCGGCCTCGTCGTATTCGCCGTCCTTGGCGGTGAGCATGAGCACCGGGGTCCAGACCTCGCGGCGTCTCATCTCGCGGACGACCTCGTACCCGCTGCGCCGCGGCATCATGATGTCCAGCACGACCACGTCGAAGTCGTCGGCGCAGGCCATCTCGAGGCCCTCCTCACCGTCGGCGGCGGTCTCCACGGCCCAGCCGCCCGTGACGAGTCCCCGGCGCACGCTCTCGCGCAGCGCCGGCTCGTCGTCGACCACCAGGACCCGCATCGGCGTGTCGTCCTACCCCTCGGCGTCGATCTCCTGGTCCATCCGCTCTGCGGGGACCAGCGAGTCGGCGTGACGCCGGACCACCTTCGCGGGGACCCCGGCCACGGTGGTGTGGGGCGGGACCTCGTGCAGGACGACCGATCCCGCGGCCACCCTGGAGCAGGCGCCCACCCGGACATTGCCCAACACGATCGATCCGGCGGACAGCAGCACGCCGGAGCCGATCTTGGGGTGGCGGTCGCCGTCCTCGTTGCCGGTGCCGCCGAGGGTGACGCCCTGCAGGATGGACACGCCGTCGCCGATCACGCAGGTCTCGCCCACGACGATCCCGGTGGCGTGGTCGACGAGGATGCCCGAGCCGACACGGGCGGCGGGATGGATGTCCATCGCGAACACCTCGGAGATCCGGCTCTGCAGGAACGACGCCGCCATGACCCGCCCGGAGTTCCACATCTCATGGGCCACGCGGTGCACCTGCAGGCCGAGGAAGCCCTTGGCGAAGAGGTAGGGCACCAGGTAGTTGGGGTACGCCGGGTTGCGCTCGAAACTCACCACGAGGTCGGCCGCGACGGCCTCCAGAACGTGGGGATGCTTCACCAGCACCGCCCGGATCTCCTTCTCCAGCACGTGCCGACCGATCTCGGGGGTCGCGACCCGGGAGGCGGCGAGGCGCGCGAGGGATTCGCCGAGGTCATCACAGCCGTCGATGAGGTCCAGGACCAGTCCCGCGATCAGCGGTTCGTTCCTGCTCGAGGTCGCGTCCAGCGACAGGCGGTTCCAGACGGCGCGGACGGAGGAGTCGGCCTCTGCCCGCGGGACGCACGGGTTCTCGGCGCTCAGCTCGATGGTCACCTGATACAGCGTATGCCTGCCCCGGCGATCGGGGCGAGCCGCACCTCCCTCGACGGCCCGCTCCCCACGCGGCAGGATGGGGCCATGATCCTCATCAACGTGCGTTTCGACGTCAAGCCCGAGTTCGCCGAGTCCTGGCTCGAGTTCACCCGCGAGTTCACCGAGGCCACCCGCGCCGAGCCGGGCAACCTCTTCTTCGACTGGTACCGGTCGCCGGAGTCCCCGAACACCTTCCTGCTGTGCGAGGCCTTCCGGGAGGGCGACGCCCCCGCCCAGCACGTGAACTCCGACCACTTCGCCGAGTTCACCGGCTCGGCCGCCCGCTACCTCGAGCGGACCCCGCGGATCATCAACACCACCGCCGAGGGCGAGGAGTGGGGGACGATGGGCGAGATCACCGTCGAGTAGGGGCAGGCCCCGCCAGACGTCGCGTCAGATCGAGCTGCCGAGCGCCGACTGCGCGAGCGCGATCGGGTCGACCGGCCACCACTGGCCGTAGTCGAGTGCGTAGACACGGTTGAGGTCGGACACGACGCCGCCGACGGTGACCTGCTGCCGGACCGGCAGCTGGTGGATCGTCGCGCTCGGGTTGAGGCGCCCACCGGAGCCCCAGTCGTGCTGCCAGAAGTACCGCCCCAGGCCGGTCTGACGGCACCAGTCGATGGTGGGGGCGTTGGCGTACACGCCGAGCTCCATCCCCGCGCCGTGGAGATGGGCGCGCCAGCGCTCGAGGTACGGGCGGATCTGATTGTCGAACTGCCACCGGGTGGGGTTGTCGTCGATCGCGACGTACATCGGCACACCGGACGGTCCACCGGCCTCGCGGTGGATCCGGATCCCGATCGGGGCGTGGCGGTCGCCGCCCGCGGCGCCTTCCCTCCAGTCGGCGGTCTCGGCACGCCCGTACTGGTAGCAGGAGACCATGTTGAGGCCACTGCGGCGGAAGTCGTCGACCTCGCGGCGCAGCAGCGGCTTGCCCGTCATCCACTCGGCGCCGGGGCGACGGTTGGAGCAGTACCGCACGGCGCCCATGTGGCCGGCCGCGCGGATCGACGCCGCCGACGGCGGGCCGGAGGCGTAGTCGAGCAGTGTGCCGATCGGGACGCCGACACCCGCTCCCGGCAGCGCACCGAGCCCGGCGGGGATCGAGGACTGGGCACCCACCGCGGGGGTGATGCCCGCGGCGAGGGCGCCCGCCCCGGCGGCGCCGATGCCGGCGCGGCGCAGGAAGGTTCGGCGGTCGAACGTCATGGGGCTACTCCGGGATCTCGAGGAAGGGGCACGCGGGGGCACGTGTGACACGTGGGACCCGCACACCCGACGAGTGTGTCACAAGGACATCGCGAAGGATATCCCGGCGTTACCACACGGACGGACCACCACAGCGCAGGCACGGCTGGTTGACTGACGTTCATGACTCGCGCGCACAGATGGTCCGCCACCGACATCCCCGACCAGACGGGCCGGACTTTCGTGGTCACGGGCGCCAACGGCGGGATCGGGCTGGCGACCACCGCCGCGCTCACCGCCCGGGGTGCCCGGGTCGTCATGGCCTGCAGGAACGAGGAGAAAGCGCAGGAGGCGCGCGCGACGCTCCCCGCCGGTGACCGGGAGCGCGCGCAGGTGCGCCTGCTCGACATGGCGGACCTGGACTCCGTCGACGCGTTCGTGGCGGCCACGGCGGCGGAGGGTGCGCCGGTCGACGTGCTGATCAACAACGCCGGTGTGATGAACATCCCCCACGCCCGCACCGCGCAGGGACACGAGATGCAGTTCGGGGTCAACGTGCTGGCACATCACGCGCTCACCCTGGGGCTGGAGCCGATGCTGACGGACCGGGTCGTGTGGCTGGGCTCGCTCGCCCACCTGCGCGGACGACTCGACACCGACGATCTCGACATGGACGTGCGCGGCTACCGACCCATGGCGGCGTACGCGGACTCCAAATTGGCGTGCATCATGCTGGGCTACGAGTGGCAGCGCCACTTCGAGCGGTCCGGCAGCGGGCTGCGGTCGGTCGCCGCCCATCCCGGTTACACGGCGACCGACCTCACCCGCCAGAGCGGCAACCCACTGGCGGACCGCTTTTTCGAGTTGGGCAACTCCATCACGTGGGCGGGCCTGACACCGGAGATGGGCGCGCTGTCCGTGCTGTACGCGGCGACGGTGCCCGGCCTCGCCGGCGGCGCGTTCGTCGGCCCCGATCGCCTCGGGGGCCTGCGCGGGCATCCGAAGCCCGCCCGGTCGGGTCGCCGTTCGCACGACCGGACCACGGCCGCCGCCCTGTGGCGGCGGTGCACGGAGATGGCCGCGTTCCAGCGGGCATGACGAGGGTCACGACGACGAGGTCATCCCCCGCAGAGTGGTGACCGTGGTCGGCCGGTGGCCGGGATGGGTCAGCCGAGCCCGGCCGCGGCCAGCCCGTCGCGCAACTTGGCCCGGTGCTCGGGCGGCCCCTGGAGGAGAGGCATGCGCAGGCGGTCCGAGCCGATGAGGCCGGCCTCCTTCAGGGCCGCCTTGACCTGGATGGCGCCCTGCGAGGTGTGCATGATCGCGTCCACGGCCGGGATGAGGCGGGTGTGGATCTCGCGGGCCCGCGGCAGGTCACCGGCGTCGACGGCGTCGATCATCGCCCGGTAGTCGTCGCCGGCGACGTGGCCGACGACCGAGACGATGCCGGTGGCACCGAGGGCCAGGAAGGCCAGGTTGAGCACGTCGTCGCCGGAGAACCAGAGCAGGTCCGTCTCCGCCATGAGTCGGCTGGCCTCGAACAGGTCGCCCTTGGCGTCCTTGACCGCCCGCACCCGGGGGATCTCCGCCATCCGCCGGATGGTGTCCGTGGCCAGGGCGGTGCCGGTGCGGCCGGGGATGTCGTAGGCCATGATCGGGCGGTCGGCCGCCTCGGCGATCATGCGGAAGTGCTCGACGATCCCGTGCTGGGTGGGCTTGTTGTAGTACGGCGTCACCACGAGCAGGGAGTCGGCGCCGCGGGCGATCATCTCGCGCGCCGCACGCATCGAGTGCTCGGTGTCGTTGGTGCCGCAACCGGCCATGACCTTCACCCGGTCGCCGACGGCCTCGACGACGGCGGCCACGCTGTCGTAGTCCTCGTCGTCGGTGGTCGTCGCGGACTCGCCGGTCGTGCCGTTGACCAGCAGTCCGTCGTGGCCGTGATCGGCGAGATGGACCGCGAGCCGCTGCAGGCCGTCGAAATCGATCGAGCCGTCGTCATGCATGGGGGTCACCATCGCGGTGATGACCCGACCGAAGGGATTGTCCGACATGCGCACCAGACTAAGCCACGGTGACGCGGCCGGGAGATTCCGACGTAAGGGGTCCCCACGGGACTAGGGTCGTCAGCACCCCGGCGCCGGGGACCGGCGCCCACCACCGAGACCGCGGAGGCGATTGTGACCGACCAGACCCGACCCGACGACCCCGCGCGCATCCCGGAGGAGCCCCCGGAGTCGTTCGGCAACACCATCGACGGATCGGGGGCCGGCGACGGCAGCACCTCCCGGGGCGGGGACGAAGCGGACACCGCCACCGGGTCCGCCGCCACCGGGTCCGCCGCCACCGAGCCCGCCGCCGACCGGGCCGCCGGGGGCGCGACACCGCACGACTCCGCGGGAGCGGCGAGCTCCGCTGCGACGTCCGGCGCGGGCGGGGACGGCGCTGCCGAGCGCGCCGAGCAGAAGAAGGTGTACCAGACCCCTGAGCAGCCGGATCAGGCCGTGGGCGGCTCGGACGGTACGGCAGACGGCCAGTAGCCGGGCCTGACGTGGCCATCGCCCTGACGCTCACGCTGGCGTTGATACTGCTCATCAGTGCCAACGCCTTGTTCGTGGCCGTCGAGTTCGGGTTCCTGACCGTCAACCGGGACGACGTGCGTGCGGCCGGCTCGGAGGGCGATCGCATCGCCACGACCCTCGACGGGTCCCTGGCCAGGACCTCGACGAACCTGTCGGGGGCCCAGCTGGGCATCACGGTCAGCAGCCTCCTGGCGGGATACCTCACCGGTCCCTCCGTGGGGGAGCTGATCACCGGCGCCCTCGGCGTGTCGGGGATGTCCGAGCCGGCGGCCCGCGGCATCGCGATGACGGTGGCCTTCGTCGTCGTCACCTTCCTCCAGATGGTCTTCGGCGAACTCGTCCCCAAGAACTGGGCCATCGCCGCTCCGATGCGGGTCGCGCGGCTGGTCGTGATCCCCCAGCGGATCTTCATGGCGGTGTTCGGCTGGCTGGTCACGGGCCTCAACACCACCGCCAACGTCGTCCTGCGGCTGCTCGGGTTCACCCCGCAGGAGGAACCCGGCGAGGCACGGTCACCCGAGGAGCTGCGGGCGTCGGCCGCGCGGTCGGGCCGTCAGGGCGCGATGGACCCGCACACGGCCGAGCTGGTGACCCGCTCGATCTCGTTCGGGGAACACCGCGCGGCGGACGTGATGGTGCCCCGTCCGCTGGTGACGTTCCTGCGTGACCACACCGCGCAGGACCTGCTCGACACGGTGGCCGCGACGGGCCGGTCGCGGTTCCCCGTCCTCGGCGCGACCGTCGACGAGGTGGTGGGCGTCGTCCACTACCGGCAGGCGTTGGCCGTGCCTGTCGACGAGCGCGCCCGGACGCCGGTGCGGGAGATCGCCACCGAGGCGACCGTGGTGTCGGAGGTGATGACGCTCGACCCGCTCATGCGGCTGCTCCGTCAGACCGATCTGCAGATGGCCGTGGTGGTGGACGAGTTCGGCGGGACCGCGGGGATCGTCACCCTGGAGGACCTGGTGGAGGAGATCGTCGGCGAGATCGATGACGAGCAGGACCGTGCGTCGCGCACCCACGAGTGGGTCGACGACGACACCGTTCTCGTGGGCGGGATGATGCGGCCCGACGAACTGGGCGCCATCCTGCGACTGGAGATCCCGCCGGTGGAGACGGTGTCCACCCTGTCCGGGCTCCTGTCCGAGGCGGTGGACCGACTCCCCCGAGTCGGCGACGAGACCGAGTTGGACGCGCACGACCACGAGAACCGCGACGACGACGACCTGCCGACGCGGGCGCGTGTGCGCCTGCGGGTGGAATCACTGCGCGCGCACCGGGCCGAGCAGGTGCGCGCCACCGTCCTGCGGGACGAGCCCGAAGCGGTGGACCCGGATGAGTGACGGCGTGGCATTGCTGGTCCTGGTGGCCCTCCTGCTGGGCAACGGGTTCTTCGTCGCCGCGGAGTTCGCGATGGTCTCCGCGCGGCGCGACAACCTGGAGCCGCACGCGGCCGAGGGCAGCACGCGCGCACTGTGGTCGCTGCGCGGCATGGAGAACGTGTCGCTCTCGCTGGCGGCCACGCAGCTCGGCATCACGGCCTGCTCGCTGCTCATCGGCGCGGTCGGCGAACCCGCCATCGCCCATCTCATCGAGCAGCCGCTGGGCTGGTTGGGCGTGTCCACCGGGTTCGCCCACCCGATCGCTCTGGTGATCTCCCTGCTCATCGTCACATTCCTGCACATGGTGCTCGGCGAGATGGTGCCCAAGAACATGGCGATCGCCCGGCCCGCGGCCGCGGCCCTCCTGCTCGGCCCGGTCCTGCGGGTCTTCGTGCTGGTGTTCCTGCCCGCGATCTGGCTGATGAACAAGTCCGCGGACGCGGTGGTGAGGTACGTACTGCGGGTGGAACCGCGTTCCGAGGTGGAGACCACTTTCACGGTGGACCAGATGCACGGGATGGTCGCCGCGGCCGAGGACTCCGGCCTCCTCGACGAGGACGAGACGCTGCTGCTCGAGGGCGCGCTCGAGTTCGATCACATCACCGCCGCCGACGTCCTCCGGCCGATCGCGGAGGTGGACTCGATCGAGGAGGACTGGTCCACCGGGGACGTGCAGCAACTGTGCGTGCGGACGGGGCACTCGAGGTTCCCCGTGCGCCGCGGCGGCGCGTACGTCGGCTACGTCCACGTCAAGGACACCCTCGGCGACGACCTGTCCCAGCCTCTGCGCCGGGATCGGATCCGCGAACTGGGGATCGTGCCCGCGGAGACCCCCCTCGACGACGTCCTGGAGGCGATGCAGCGGGCGCGGGCCCACCTCGCGGTCGTCGACGATCGCGAACCCGGCGAACCCGACCCGCGTGGGCTGCTGGTCCTGGAGGACGTCCTCGCCGAACTCGTCGGCGAGGTCAGGGATGCGACGCCCGGAGCCGAGCAGTAGGGCGCCCGAGGAGCAGAAAGGGCCCCGACGACCTACCGGACCTTGTCGGGGTTGGTGTCGAGCACCCGACCGAGGGTGTTGTCCACGACGATCTGCGCCACCCCGCTGTATGTGGCCACGCCCACCCGCACCGTGGTGGCCAGCGCGTTCTGCAACATCGTGGAACCTCCTGCTAGTCAGTGTGACACCCGTCACTCTACGCTCGTCTGCGGCGGGCCGCTGACAGATAAACAAACTTTCTGGACAGTTGTTCTGAACGATCGCCCGAGCGGTCGACCCGACCCTAAGGTGCCCCCTCCATCGCCGCCACCGAACGCGCGAGAGCGTCATCCCGCCACCGGCCGATGCTATAGTTGATGCGTCATCCACCTCTGGGGAGGGGGCACAGAGCCCATGTCCGACATCCGTATCCACCGGTCCCGGTCGCGCTCACACGACGCCGGCGGGTGGTTGGACTCCCGCCACTCGTTCTCGTTCGGCAACTACCAGGACCCGATGAACACGCACTTCGGCCGCCTGCTGGTGAACAACGACGACCGCATCGCCGCCGGCTCCGGATTCGACACGCACGGCCACCGGGACATGGAGATCGTCACCTGGGTCCTGTCCGGCTCGCTCGTGCACCAGGACTCCGAGGGACACAGCGGGATCATCTACCCCGGACTCGCGCAGCGGATGAGCGCCGGCACGGGAATCCTGCACTCCGAACGCAACGACGCCTGGCGTGACGGCTCGGTCCGCACCGAGGCCGCTCCCGCCGACCCGGTCCACCTCGTCCAGATGTGGGTCGTCCCGGACGAGACCGGCGGGGATCCCGGGTACGAACAGCTCGAGATCGAACCGGCGGAGCTGGAGAACCAGCTCGTCGTCGTCGCCGGAGGGCTACCCACCTACTCGGACCGTGCCGCCATCCGGATCCGCGACCGCACGTCCGCGCTGCACGCAGCGCGGCTGGGACCCGGCCGGTCCGTCCACCTCCCCGACGCGCCCCACCTCCACCTCTACGTGCCCCTGGGCTCGGTGACGCTGGAGGGCGAAGGCCCGATGGACACCGGCGACGCCGCGCGGATGACCGCCGCCGGGGGACGGCGTGTCACCGCCGGCGACCACGGCGCCGAGATCCTCGCGTGGGAGATGCACGCCGGCATGACGATGCTCGACGTGCGCGGCCACTAGTCCTTCTCGGTTGCCGTCCCCTTGTCGTCGCCGGCCGACAGGGGGGCACCGTCGTCCTGCTCCCCGTCCCCCGGGATGTGGTACAGCGGGTGCACCGGCTCGGGCGAGGGCGCCTCCTCGTGCTTCTCGAGCTCCTCGGCCGAGTAGGCGCGGCGCCACTGCCTGGTGACCGTGGGGGGCCGCTCCCCCATGTCGTTGCTGATTCCGCGGACCAGGCTGTACATCATGACGAAGCCCATGATGAAGAACGGCAGTCCGACGACGGTGATGACCTCCTGCAGCGCGGTGAGCCCACCCTCGCCGGTACCGGCGAGGATCGTCGCGCCGACCGCTCCCATGAGCACGCCCCAGATGACGCGCTGATGGGTCGGCGAGGGCTCGAAGTCGTCGTCCTTGCCGGAGGCCATCATGTCGACGACCATCGACGCCGAGTCGACGGACGTGGTGAAGAAGACGACGACGAGCAGCACCGCGATACCGGAGAGCAGCGTGGCCAGCGGGTAGTTCGACAGGAACGCGAACAGCGCGCCCGGGATGTCGCCGTCGTCGACCACCGCCTCGGTGAGGCCGCCGGAACCGAAGAGTTCGATGTGGAACGAGGCCATGCCGAAGATGCCGAACCACAACACCGAGAAGCCCACCGGCAGGGCGAGGACGCCGAAGACGAACTGGCGGATCGTGCGGCCGCGGCTGATCCGGGCGATGAAGATGCCCACGAACGGCGACCACGTGATGGTCCACGCCCAGTAGAAGACGGTCCACGTGTTCTGCCACGAGGCCAGGTCGTCGTTGGCAGGAAAGACGTTGTTCCACAGCGCCAGCTCCGGCAGGGTCGACAGGTAGATCCCCAGCGACTCGACGGTGCCCTTGAGCAGGAAGAGGGTGGGCCCGGTCGCCACGACGAAGATCAGCAGCGCGACCGCGACCGCGATGTTGAGGTTGGACAGCCGCTTGATGCCCTTCTCCAGGCCCAGGGCCACGGAGATGCACGCGATGGTGGTGACCACGACGATGACGAGGACCTGGACGACCGGGGACATGGCGATGCCGAACAGCTCGTCCAGGCCGGCGTTGATCTGCAGCGTGCCCAGGCCGACCGACGTCGCCACACCGAACACGGTGCCGACGAGCGCCACGATGTCGATCGTCTTGCCGAGCGGGCCGAAGATCTTGTCGCCCAGCAGCGGCGCGAAGATCGAGCTCACCCGCGGTGGCATCTTGCGCTTGTAGATGAAGTAGGCGAACGCCAGGGCGGGCAGCGCGAAGATCGTCCAGGTGTGCAGGCCGAAGTGGTACAGCGTGAACGCCATCGCCTCGGTGGCCGCGTCCCGGGTGCCGGGTTCGACACCCCCGCGCGGCGGGGTCGCGAAGTGCGAGATGGGCTCCGCCACGCCCCAGAACATGAGGATGGTGCCGATCCCGGCCGCGAACAGCATGCCGAACCAGGTGAGTGTGGAGTGCTCGGGCAGCTCGTCGTCCCCGCCGAGACGGACGTGGCCGAATCGGCTCAGCGCGATCCAGATGAGGAAGCCGAGGAACGCGGTGACACCGAAGATGTAGAACCAACCGAGGTTGGTCATGATCCAGCCGGACGCGGTGCCGAATACGCTGCCCACCCATTCGCCGGCGAAGAACGTCACCACGACGAAGGCGACGATGACCCCGACGGTCGTGAAGAACACCCCCGGATCGGTCTTGAGCCTCAGTGCTCTCAGTATCCGTTCGGACATGGTCTCCCCCGTCGTCTCGGCTCTACCCGGGCGCCGGTGCCGCCGGATCGAGTGGTTCAGTCAGAGTGCTGCTTCTATTAGTGGTCGGGCTTCTACTAGTGGTCGGGCTTCTACTTGTGGTCGGACTTCTACTTGTGGTCCTGCTTCTAGTACGCGAAGTTGTGTACCACGAATACCTTCCCGCCGCTCGAATAGGCGATTCCCATCCCGGCGGACCGGTAACCGGGATCGAGGAGGTTCTCGTTGTGGCCGGGCGAGTTCTTCCACAGGTCGACGAGGCAGGTCGCGCCGCAGTGGGTCCCGGCGGCGACGATGTTCTCCCCGTAGCCACGGCCGATCAGGGCGGTGTTGTGGACCACCTCGTCGCGGGCGGCGAGACGGTCGGCCCAGGCCTGGGCCTCACGGTCGAGTTCCGGGTTCGGCGCCAGCGTCCCGAGTGCGCGGCCGACGCGGTACGAGTCGATCTCGCGGACGATGCCCTCGCGCAACCCGCCGCCGACGGCCAGGGCGGTGATGTCCTGGTAGGCCATCTCGCTGGAGCCGACCGCAGCCCACGCCTCGGGAGGCAGTGCGGCCCGCACCTGGGAGACTAGACCGTCCACCTGGGGGACCAGGTGGGCCGGGATCAGGTGCTGCGGGATGAAGGACGGCAGGGTCCGGTCAGCCGTCTGGGCAGAGGCGGTCGCGGCCCCACCCAGAAGGGTGGCGGCGGTG
Source organism: Dietzia kunjamensis (assembly GCF_045689975.1). Classification (GTDB taxonomy): domain Bacteria; phylum Actinomycetota; class Actinomycetes; order Mycobacteriales; family Mycobacteriaceae; genus Dietzia; species Dietzia kunjamensis. The sequence continues at coordinate 3,160,685 of NZ_CP143297.1, forward strand.
ACGGCGATCGTCGCGAGTGACGCGATGGGACTGGTGCGCATGGTGGTGATCATGCCGTCTCGGTGCGCCTGAAGCGAACCGATTGGCCGATGAGGTAACAGGACGGGCGCGGGACGGCGTCAATGCTGTGACCAGCAGATATCAGTGATGCTGGTGTGACTGGAGTGGCTCACGGGGTACGAGGAACCGACCCGCTCCGGGGAGCACCTCGACGGTCACCGGAAGGGGCGCGATGGCGTCCCCGTCGGCGAAGGCCTCGACGTCCGCGGCCTCGAGTCGGACCGTCCGGCACCGCCTCGTCGACACGCCGCGCAGACCCACGTGGGCACCGGAGTAGATCGAGGGGAAGTGCCGCATGAAGCGGAGTTTGGAGATCTTCCCGACGTAGCAGACGTCGAACAGTCCGTCGCCGCGATCCGCGTCGGGTGCGATCTTCATGTCCCCGCCGTAGCTGCGGGTGATCGCGAACGCGCTGAGCAGGACCTCGGTCTCGACGGTGTCCTCGCTCGGCAGCCCGGCGTCGAAGACCATCCGGAAGCGCCGGGGACGGTAGGTCGGGAACTCGATGATCGAGGCGAGGACGTAGCGCAGGGGCCCGCGGAGGAGTCCCATCTCGTTGACCCGCCGGTTGACCTTCGAGTCCAACCCGGCGCACAGCACCGAGGCGAACACCGTTGGTTCCCCGCCGTCCGGGGTGGCCCGGCCGAGGTCGACGGTCTCGACCCGGCCGTCGGCGACGACGTCCGCGGCGGCCTCGGGATCGCCCAGGGGGATGCCGTACTCGCGGACCAGGTCGTTGCCGGTGCCCGCCGGGATGATGCCCACGGGCACATCGGTGAAGGCCTGCGCCTGCACGGCGATCGAGACCATCCCGTCTCCGCCGCACACCACCAGCGCGTCGGTCCCGTCGGCGACCGCCCGCCGCGCCAACGCGAGAGACTCGGTCGCCCCGCCGCCGGCCAGTCGCGTGACCTGGAGTCCGTGCGCACGCAGCCGGTCGGCGGCCCGGTCCGCCACCTTCTCCCCGCGCCCACCGCCCGCGGCGGGGTTGACCAGTAGCGTGACCGCGCCGATCCGGCGGTCGGACAACTGCGCGCTCATGGGATGAGTGTGCCCGGGTTGCACACGCCGTGGGGGTCGACGGCGTTCTTCACCGCGCGCAGCATCCGCAGGCCGACCTCGCCGATCTCCGACTCCAGATACGGGCGGTGGTCCACCCCGACCGCGTGATGGTGGGTGATCGTGCCGCCGGCCGCCACGATCGCCTCGGAGGCCGCCCGCTTCGCCTCGAGCCACTGGGCGACGGGGTCCTGCCCACGCTGACCGGCGACCACGGTGAAGTAGAGGGACGCACCCGTCGGGTAGACGTGGCTGATGTGGCACATGACCAGCGCCGGCGTTCCGGAGGCCTCGAGCGAGGTGGTCAACGCCTCCGTGACCGCGGCCCGCAGTGCTGGCAGTCGGGACCAGTCGGTGGCGGTCTCCAGGGTCTCCACCAGCGCGCCGTTGTCCAGCAGCGCATCGCGCAGGACCGGGGCCCCGAAGCGGCCGTGCTCCCACGACTGCGCGGGCCCCGGGCCCAGCGAGGTGCCGCCGTGGGCGATCAGGACCTCCCGCGTCTCCGTGTGCCGGGACCCGGCGTGGGCAGCCGTGCCCTCGAACAGGCAGAGACACAGACACCCCCCGGAGCGGTCCTCGTCGTCCCCGGCCCGTTCGCCGATCGAGTCGGTCGCGGTCGCGAGGTTCACCATCGTCTCCGTCTCGTCGGACAGGCGGATGACCGTCGGGCCCGTCCCCTGCTGCTCGACCGCGCGCAGCGCCGCGGCGCCGGTGGCGAAGTCGGGGAAGCGGAACGCCTCGTGCCGCACCACCTCCGGCACCGGATGGATCCGCACGCGCACCCGGGTGCACACGCCAAACGCACCCTCCGATCCCAGGAGCCACTGCCGCAGGTCCGGGCCCGCGGCCGACGCCGGGGCCCGGCCCGCCTCGATCACGCCGACCGGAGTGACCACCGTCAGCCCGCTGACCATCTCGTCGAAGCGCCCGTACCCGGCGGAGCTCTGTCCCGAGGACCGGGTCATGGCGCAACCGCCCAGCGTGGCGTAGGGGAAGGACTGCGGGAAGTGCCCTAGCGAGAAACCGTGCTCAGCCAGCAGTTCCTCGGCCCGCGGACCCGTGACGCCCGCCCCGAGGACCGCCTCCCCCGACTCGGGGTCGATGGACTCGAGACCGTCGAAATGGGCCAGGTCGACGCTCAGCACGGCCCTGTTCGTCCCGGAGTCCGGGTCCAGGCCGCCGACGACGGAAGTGCCGCCGCCGAAGGGGACGACCGCGACCTTCTCGGAGGTGCACCAGTCCAGGAGGGCGGCCACCTCGTCGTCGTCCCCCGGGGCCACCACCGCATCGGGGCAGTCCACGGCCGGCCTCGTCCGCCACGCCAACAGGTCGGGCGTCGACTTGCCGCGGGCGCGCGGAAGGCGCTGCGCGTCGTCGACCGAGACGTCGCCGGGGCCCACGATGTCGGCCAGTGCGGCGAGATCGGCATCGGTCAATCGCGACGGCGAGGCGGTCACCGCGGACGGGTCGAACGTCCGCCCGGTCTCCGCGGTCACGCCGAGCACGTCGCGCAGCAGGGCGCGGATGCTCTCGCTCAGCTCCGTGGCCTCGGCGGCCGTCCCCCACCTGGACAGGTCCATCGGCGGTAGCGGCAGGCGGCCGGATCGGTGCTTGTCAGCGGGGTTCACGTCGCTCATACTGGGACACTAGAGCACGATCTGTTCCGCTCACGGGTTTTCGTCCGGTGTCCCGGCACCGACCCGCGCCCCGCGGGACCCGCCGCGAAGGAGGCCCGGTGACCATCTCCGCCCCCTCGCGCCACACCACCCGGGACCGCGCACTCACCGCCGCCCGCGCCGCGATCCTCGAGATCGGCCCCAGTCGCACCACGATGGTCGAGGTCTCGCGCCGATCCGGCGTCGGACGCACCACCCTCTACCGGCACTGGCCGGACATCAGCGCACTGGTCGCCGATCTCCTCACCCGCGAACTCACCGGCGTGGTCGAGCGCGTCGGCCCGGACCTGCTGGAAGGCGCGGTCCACGATGCCGACGAGTTGGCCCGCCTGCTGTGTGCGATGGCCGACGAGGTGCGCACCGACCCCCTGCTCGACGCGCTGCGCCGACACGAGAGCGGCATGCTCGCCGAGTACGTGTTCCGCCGGCTCGGCACGTCCCAGCACCGACTCATCGATTTCCTCCGCGACGTCCTCGCCCGCGCCATCGCGGCCGACGCCCGCCTCGCCGGCCGCGACCCCGACCGCATGGCCACCATGCTCTACCTCGCGGTCCAGGGCGCCGTGCTGTCCGCTCCACTGGCCGACCCGCCGCTCGACGCGGACTCGTGGCGCGCCGAGCTCCACCTGCTCGTGACCGGGTACCTGGGCCTGTGACCGGGCACGCGAAAGCGGACCACGGGCCCACCGCGCGCCCCGGGCCCACCGATGCGACGGCCCCGTCCACCGCGCTGTCCGCCGGTCGACGCGCGCGCGAGCTCGCCGACCTGCGCGGCCGCTCCACTCCCGTGGACCTCATCGTGATCGGCGGCGGCATCACGGGCGCGGGGATCGCGCTCGACGCCGCCTCCCGCGGACTCGAGACCGTGTTGCTGGAGGCCCACGACCTGGCGTTCGGTACCAGCCGATGGTCCTCCAAGCTCGCTCACGGCGGGCTGCGCTATCTGGCGACCGGCAACGTCGCGATCGCACGCCGCTCGGCCGTCGAGCGCGGCATCATGCTCGAGCGCACCGCCCCCCACCTCGTGCGTCCGCTCGCGCAGGTGGTGCCCGTCTACCGCGACACCCCGCCGATGGGGGCCGTGCTGCCGGGCCTCGGGTTCGTCGCCGGCACCGTGCTCTCGCGCCTCGCCGGGACCCGCGCCGACCGCCTGCCGGGCGCGCGGGTGCTGGGCCCGCGCCGGGTCGCCGAGTACGTGCCGGGCGTGCGCCGCGACGGCCTGCGGTTCGGCCACCTCAACTGGGACTGTCAGCTCGTCGACGACGCCCGCCTGGTCACCGCCGTCGCGCGCACCGCGGCCGGGCACGGGGCCCGGGTGATCACGCGGGCGCGGGTGCTGGAGGCGAGCGGCGCGCGGGTCACCGTCCGCGACGAGCTCGGCGCGGGGGTCGCGGGTGGCGGCGACGACGACGAGTTCACCCTCTCCGCGCGGGCCGTCGTGTCGGCGACCGGCGTGTGGGCCGGCCAGACCACCCCCGGGGTGCGCGTGCGCCCCTCGCGTGGCACCCACCTGGTCCTCGACGCGGCCGCGTTGGGCCATCCCGTCGGCGCCCTCACCGTGCCGGTGCCGGGTGAGACCAACCGCTTCTGCTTTGCCATCCCGGCGGAGTTCGGGCGCCTGCACGTGGGGTTGACCGACGTCGACGCCCCCGGCCCGGTGCCGGATGTGCCGGAGTCGACCGAGGCGGAGATCGACTTCCTGCTGGATGTGGTCAACCGCGCGCTCGAGGTGCGGCTGACCCGCGACGACGTGCTGGGGACGTTCGCGGGCCTGCGCCCCCTGGTCGACTCCGGCGACGGCGACACGGCGGATCTCTCCCGCGATCACGCCCTGCTCACCTCGGACAACGGCCTCGTCACGATCACCGGCGGCAAGCTCACGGAGTACCGGCTCATGGCCGAGCAGGTGGTCGACCTCGTCGCGGGGCGTGCAGGACTCCCCGCCGGTCCGTGCCGGACCGCCGACCTCCCGCTCGTCGGGGCGCCGGGGCATCCCGTGGCCGCGGTGGCGGCCACCTCCGCCGGACTCCTCCCCGCCTCCCTGGTCGCGCGCTACGGCCAGGAGGCCGGCACCGTGGTGGCGGCCAGCCTGCTGGATCGGCCGCTGGAGGCGGTGGCCGAGGGCCTCGACGTCACCCGCGCCGAGTTCTCCTACGCGGTCACCCACGAGGGGGCGCTGACCGTCGACGACGTCCTCGACCGTCGCAGCCGCATCGGGCTGGTGGCCACCGATCGGGCCGCCGCCGAGCCGGTCGCCCGTCAGGCCCTCGCCGCGGGACGGGCCGCCGCGGACTGACTGCCGGTACGCCTTCCGCGCCTGTCGCGACCCGACTGGAGCCGACGGGCGCCGGGAGGCCTTAGTCGAATCTCCGGACCAGCTGCAGAAACTCCGTGCCGTAGTCGAGCTGGGTCTGCAGGTCGCGATAGCGGGCCTCCGCCTCCGAGCGGATCTCCTCGACCGTCGTCCGGGCCGCGTGCCAGTCGTCGAGCTCCACCGAACCCGAACCGCGGCCCGCCGAGAGGACGTCCGTCGCCCGGAGGAACTGCCTCATGCGTTCCAACGAGAACCCCAGGGGCTTCATCCGCCGCACCAGGAGCAGTCGCTGGACATCCGCATCGGTGTAGAGCCGGAACCCACCGGCGGTGTGACCGGAGGGCACCACCAGGCCGAGCTCGTCGTAGTGACGGAGGGTGCGGATCGACAGACCGGTGATCTCGGCGACCTCGCCGATCTTGCGCACCGCGTCGTCCAACATCGTTCTCCTTGTGGGCTTGTTCACACTCATGGGCTCGGGTTCGCGCTCGGCCAACTCTACCGTTACGGTACATTCAAAATCTCCCGCTACGGGAGAGTGTGTCATGCCCCTACGTGGTGAGGAAAATTCTCCGTGACAGCTCCCGCGACCACGCCCGGGGCCGCTCCCGCTCCCGGCGTCGACGATGACGGTCTGGCGCCCGTCGGTGTCCTCGCGTCATTCAGGTACGCCCTTTCCTCGGCCCGGCGGCTGCGCACCGAGGTGCTGGCAGGACTGGTCGTCGCCCTCGCGCTGATCCCCGAGGCCATCTCGTTCTCGATCCTCGCCGGAGTCGACCCGCGGGTGGGGCTGTTCGCCTCGTTCACGATGGCCGTGACGATCGCCTTCACCGGCGGGCGGCCGGCGATGATCTCCGCCGCCACGGGCGCGATCGCTCTGGTCATCGCCCCCGTGGCGCGTGACTACGGGATGGACTACCTCGTCGCCACAGTGCTGCTGGCCGGTATCTTCCAGGTGGTCCTCAGCCTGATCGGCGTGGGCCGGCTCATGCGCTTCATCCCCCGCAGCGTGATGGTCGGGTTCGTCAACGCCCTGGCGATCCTCATCTTCACCGCGCAGATCCCGCACCTGCTCGGGGTGCCCTGGCTGGTCTACCCGATGGTCACGGCCGGCATCGGCATCATGGTGTTCTTCCCCCGGCTCTCGGCCGCGGTTCCCGCACCGCTGATCGCGATCGTGGCGATCACCGCCGTCGTGGTGCTGTTCGGCTGGACCATGCCCAACGTGCGCGACCAGGGTGAACTGCCCGACTCGCTGCCGTCGCTGTTCATCCCCGACGTGCCGTGGACCATGGAGACGCTCCAGATCATCGCCCCCTACGCCCTGGCGATGGCCCTGGTCGGGCTCATGGAGTCCCTGATGACCGCCAAACTCGTCGACGACCTCACCGAGGTGCGCACCGACAAGACCCGCGAGGGCTGGGGCCAGGGTGTGGCCAACATCGTCACCAGCTTCTTCGGCGGCATGGGCGGTTGCGCGATGATCGGCCAGACCATGATCAACGTCAAGCAGTCGGGCGCCCGCACCCGCCTGTCGACCCTCCTGGCGGGCGTCTTCCTGCTCATCCTCGTCGTCGCACTGGGCGACATCGTCGGCCTGATCCCCATGGCCGCTCTCGTCGCGGTGATGATCATGGTCTCCGTGGCCACCCTGGACTGGCACTCCATCCATCCCCGCACCCTGCGTCTGATGCCGCTCAGCGAGACGGTCGTCATGATCGTCACCGTGGCCGCCACCGTGATCACCCACAACCTGGCCATCGGCGTCGTCCTCGGCGTCCTCACCGCGATGGTCATGTTCGCCCGCCGGGTCGCGCACATGACGAGCCTGGAGAAGGTCTCGGAGCTCGACGTGAATCACGACGGCACCATCGACATCCGTACCTACCGGGTCCGCGGGGAACTGTTCTGGGCCTCCAGCAATGATCTGGTCTACCAGTTCGACTACTCGGGCGATCCCCAGCACGTTGTCATCGACCTGACCGAGGCCGACATCTGGGACGCCTCCACCGTGGCCACCCTGGATGCGATCAGCCACAAGTACGCGGCCAAGGGCAAGACGGTCGAGATCATCGGCCTCGACGGGGCCAGCCAGGAGCGGCTGGAGAAGCTCTCCGGCAACCTCGGTGAGGGGCACTGACCTGACCCGACCCGGCCTGACCAGACCAGACCAGACCGTATCCTGGTCGACCGCACCCCGTTCCGGACCGAAAGGAGCGCTACCCGATGCACACCCTCCCGAAGCCGGGGAGCGCGCTGCGCCTGGCAGGTCTGATCCTGACCGCGGCGGTGATCACCGCGGTCATGGTGCGAGCCGCGACCGAGTTCATGCTGGACCTCCAGGTGTTCCAGGACGCCGGACGGGCCCTGCTGGCCGGGGCGGACCTGTACTCCGAGGGCTTTCCCACCCGCTCGGGCTTCAGGTTCATCTACCCGCCGTTCGGCGCCGTCGTCTTCCTGCCGCTGGCGCCACTCGGAGCCACTGTCGCCCAACTCGCCTGGACCGCCGCCACGGTGGTCGCGGTCTGGGCGATCCTGGCCATGGCCGCGTCCCGGCTCCAGCTTCAGGGCGCACGAACCCTGGCCCTGGCACTGACCGGCGTGGCGCTGCTGTTCGAGCCGGTCCGCGCGAACATCGGCTTCGGCCAGATCAACATCTTCCTGTTCCTCATGGTCACCGCCGACGTCCTGGGCTTCACTCCCCGCCGCGCCCGCGGCGTCTTGCTCGGCCTGGCCGCCGGCATCAAGATCACCCCGGCCGCGTTCGGCGTTCTGTTCCTCGTCCGTAGAGACTGGGCGTCCCTGGCACGGGCGGTTGGGACAGTCGCGGCCACGATCGGCCTCGGGCACCTCATCCGCCCGGCCGAGTCCTGGCATTTCTGGACCGCCGAGTTCTTCCTCACCGAACGGGGCGGCACACGGCACTTCGTCCCCAACCAGGCCCTGAGCGGCCTGCTGGCCCGGGCCCGGATCCCCGCCGAGCACCTCGACCCGCCCGTCTACGGCTTCTTCCTGCTCGTCGCCGCGGCAGCCACCTGGGGAGCCTGGCGACTGGCCCGGGACAGCCGGCCCGTCGACGCCCTGCTCCTGGTCGCCCTCGGGGTCTTCATCGCCTCTCCGGTGGCGGTGACCCACCACTGGTCCGGCGTGATCATCGCCATCCCGCTACTACTGACCGCCCGGCGCAGACCGGTCCGGATCGCGGTGGCGGTCCTGGTCCTCACCCACCTGATCGGCACGCACTACGCCTACGCGCTCACCGCGGTCGACCCAGCCGCCCACGTGCTGCAGTGGCTCATCGGCAACGCGCAGGGCGTGAGCGGAATCGCCGCGTTCGCGATCCTGCTCGGCGACGCCGCTCTGGGCGGCGCCCCCGGGCGGCGTCAGCCGATCCGTTCGGGCGCCTGGAACTCGGCCTCGAACCTGTCGTAGGAGAAGGTGGCGAGGGCGCGGGCGCGGTCCAGCCCGAGTTCGCGTACCGCCTCGGCGAACCGCGCGACATCGGCGTCGCGGTCATCCGCGCCCGTCGCGATCGTCACGCGAGCGCCGCTCAGCGGACGCATCCGCCCACCCCGGGCGGTGGCCTCGGCCGTGACCCGCACCGGCTGACCGTCGAGGACCTGCACGCAGTTCATGGCGAGTGATTGGCTGCCGGGGATCGGGACACCGACGCGGGTATCCAGCCTGAGATCGACCCCGCCCGCGCCCGCCGACCCGACGGCCCCGAGGCGGGCATCGTCGAGCGCCCCGCCGGCGGTGCCGACCATGTCGCCCTTCCACTTGGGAAAGCCCCACAGCTCATTGCCCGCCGCGAGGGTGAAGTCCTGGTCCACGGGCAATTCGTGGATGTGCACCAGGGTCCCGTGGCCCGGCACCTTGAGCTGGAAGGCCAGTCCCATCTCGTGGTACGCACCCAGGACGTTGCCCGGCACGTCGTGGTAGCGCACGTGGATCATGATCGCGGGGGTCCGGCCGCCGGGCAGTGCCACCGGCTCGGCGCCCGCGGTGTCGAGGACGGCGGACTGGCGGCCGGCGGCGATGAGCCGGCGGACGACGGCTGCCCGGGTGAGAAACGCCGCGCCGGAGACCGAGGCGGACACGACGGGGACCGGGAAGGTGATCTCGCGCCCGGCGACGACGCGGGAGGTGGGAGAGCTCATGGTGCGACGGTAGCGGTCGCGCGGGCCGGAATCATCAGTTTGCCCGGCTAACGATCGGGGCGGCGGGTCCGATATCACCTGTGTAAGCCAGCTCACGTCCCGCCGCCCGGTTCGCGGCGCGACCACCGATCCATCCGGAGGCACTCATGATCAAGGCCATCGCCGACTTCTTCGCCCAGTTCGACTTCACCGTCGGCTCGTCCGCCGCCATCAACGCCGCGATCTCGGGCTCGTCCGCATTCATCGACCAGCAGTTCGGTTTCGACAGCTCGCTGGGGAACCTCGCCGTGAGCAGCATCGGTCGCGTCGGCGAGCCCACCACCTGACACGGCTCACCCTGACACGGCTCACCTGGGTCGGAGTCGGACCGCCCTGGTCCGACTCCGACCCGGCGACTCAGGCCGTGGGGCCGGTCATATCCTGCCCGGGTTGTGCCACGTCCCGTGTACCACCTTTTCCCTTGTACTTCGGCCGCAGGAGGTTGGACGGCGACAAGATGTCATCGAGCTCCTCCGCCGACAGCAGCCCCATCTCCAGCACCACTTCCCGGACCCCGCGGCCCGACCGGGCGCACTCACGGCCGACCCGGTCACCGTTGTGGTGGCCGATGATCGGGTTGAGGTAGGTGACGATCCCGATCGAGTTCATCACGTTCTGGCGGGCCACCTCGACGTTGGCGGTGATCCCCTCCACGCACTTCTCGGTCAGCGTCTCGATGGCGTTGGTCAGCAGGGAGATCGACTCGAACATCGCCTGGGCGATCACCGGCTCCATGACGTTGAGCTGGAGCTGACCGGCCTCGGCGGCCATGGTCACGGTGACGTCGTTGCCGATCACCTTGAAGCACACCTGGTTGACGACCTCGGGGATCACCGGGTTGACCTTGGCTGGCATGATCGACGACCCGGCCTGCAGCTCCGGCAGGTTGATCTCGTTGAAGCCGGCGCGCGGCCCCGAGGACAGCAGCCGCAGGTCGTTGCAGATCTTGGAGACCTTCACCGCGGTCCGCTTGAGGGCGGCGTGGACGTTGACGTAGTCGCCGGTGTCGCTGGTGGCCTCGATGAGGTTCATCGCGCCGGTGACCGGCAGTCCGGTGACGGCCCGCAGATGTTTGATGACGGCGCGACGATAGTCGGGCGGGGTGTTGACTCCGGTGCCGATCGCGGTCGCACCGAGGTTGACGTCGAGCAGCATCCGGGCCGCGGCGCCGAGGACGTGGAGTTCCTCGTCGAGCGTCACGGCGAAGCCGCCGAACTCTTGGCCCATCGACATGGGGACCGCGTCCTGCAGCTGCGTGCGCCCCATCTTGAGGACCTCGCGGAATTCCTCGGACTTGTCGTAGCAGGCCTCCCGCAGGGCGACGATCGCCGGCTCGAGTCGCTCCAGCGCGTGCCACAGGGCGATGCGGAATCCGGTCGGGTAGGCGTCGTTGGTGGACTGTGAACGGTTGACGTCGTCGTTGGGGCTGACGATGTCGTAGGAGCCCCTGGGGTGGCCGAGGCGCTCGAGGGCGAGGTTGGCCACGACCTCGTTGGTGTTCATGTTCACCGAGGTGCCGGCGCCGCCCTGGAACTGGCAGGAGGGGAACTGGTCCATGCAGCGCCCGTCGACCAGGATCTCGTCACAGGCCCCGACGATCGCCTTCGCCACCGTCTCGTCGAGGACACCCATCTCGAGGTTCGCGAGCGCGGCGGCCTTCTTGACCATGACCATGCCGCGGACGAAGTCGGGGATGTCGCTGATGGTGGTGGCGGTGATCGGGAAGTTCTCGACGGCCCGGACCGTGTGGATGCCGTAATACGCCTCCGCCGGGACCTCCTTGGTACCGAGCAGGTCATGTTCCACACGGGTCTGGCTCATTCGTCCTCCGCCTCTCGGGTCGCCTGCGGCCCACCCTAACCGCGCCGCACCCGACCTCGCGGCGATCCACCGGCGGGAAGGCCGCCGCTCTGCCTAGTGTGGGGGCATGTCGCGCACGACGACCTCCCGTCGCTCCCGAGCGTTCACCTCCGCTCGGGACATCCTGCGGCAGCTGTACCCGTCGGACGGGGTGCTGGGCAGCATCGTCGACCGGCGAGAGATGCCGCTGCCGCGCGGGACGTGGACGATCTTCGGGGTGGCGTTCGTCGGGTTCGCGACCCCGGTGATCGGATTCGTTGAGCTGGCCGAGCGCATCCGCGGCGATGCGGGCCTGCCCTTCGACCGGCCCGTCATGCTGTGGCTGCAGAGTCGCCATTCGCCGCGCAACACGCGCATCGTCCGGGCCGTCACCGAACTCGGCGGAGTCACTGCGGTGCCGTTGTTCGCCCTGGCCACCTCGGCGTATCTGGTCTCCGTCCGGGGCAGTCGCCGGCCCGCCGCACTGTTGACGGTGTCCCTGGTGGGGTCGACGATCATCAATTCGGTGCTCAAGGCCCTGTACCGGCGGGGTCGGCCCACGTTCTTCACCCACATCGTGGAGGAGAAGAGCTACTCGTTCCCCAGCGGTCACGCCATGGCGAGCGCGGCGTTGGCCGGGTGCGCCTGCGTCCTGGCCTGGCCAACGGCGTGGCGTTACCCGGTGATCGTCGGGTCCGCGGGGTACGTCCCGGCCATCGGCGTCACCCGCATGTACCTGGGTGTGCACTTCCCGAGCGACATCCTGGCCGGCTGGTGCGTGAGCCTGGCGTGGGTGGGCGAGGTGGCGACCATCATGTGGTTGATGGACCGCCTCGACGACTCGCCGACGCCGATGATCACCCACCGGAGGTCACCCCGCGAGGCCGTGACGCCCGGGGTGTCGGGATGACGACGACGAGGCGCGCCCGGATCGAGCTGGGCCGTGGCGACATCACCCGGATGGCCGTCGACGCGGTGGTCAACGCGGCCAACAGTTCCCTGCTCGGGGGCGGCGGTGTGGACGGGGCGATCCACCGCGCGGGCGGGCCGACGATCCTGGCCGAGTGCCGGGAGCTGAGGGCGGGCCGCCTGCGCGACGGGCTGCCGACCGGACAGGCCGTCGCGACCGGCGCCGGAGATCTCCCCGCCCGCTGGGTCATCCACACCGTGGGCCCGGTCTACGAACGCACCGGCGGCGCGGAAGCAACGGGCGGCACGGGCGGCACCGGCGGCGGAGCGCTGCTGGCCGGCTGCTATCGCAATTCCCTCGCCGTGGCCGATGAGCTCGGCGCCCGCACGGTGGCCTTCCCGCTCATCTCCGCCGGGGCCTACGGCTGGCCGCGCGAGGACGCGATCCGCACCGCGCTCGGGACTCTCGCCGGCATCGACACCGAGGTGGAGTCCGCCACGCTGCTGCTGTTCGACGCAGCCACCCTGAGCTTGGCCGAGCAGTGCCTCGCCGAGATCCGGCCCCGCTGACCCGCCCCGCGCCCGGCCCGCCTCGCACTCCGATCCGCCCCGCCCCGCGCCACCCCGCACCGCACCGCACGCACCACCCCGCGCCGCACCACCCCGCACCAGCCAGATCCGCTACTCTCCCTCCGGATCCGCTACTCCAATCCGACCAGCGGATCCGTATTCGGGATAGCGGATTTTCGGGGGGTGGCGGAGAACGTGGTGGTCGAGAGCGGTGCGTCGGCCCGGGGCCCGGTCGCGTCGGATGGGCGGGCGCGTGGCGTGCTCCCGGCGACGGTTCTGACGGAGGTCTGCGCACCGTGGGTGGTGCTCACCGTCGGGTCGGTGCACCTCGGCCGACGGGTCGGCTCGACGGGCTGGGGCTTCGCGACCGCCGCGGGCCTCGGCCTGCTGCCACAGGCGGCGATCACCTGGCGGGTCCGGCGGAAGGCGCTGTCCGATCACCACGTCACGCGGCGGGAGGACCGGCCACTGGTGATCGCCGGGATCGCCGGGTCGGTGGCGTCGCTCCTGGCGGCCCAGCGGCTCCGCGGCGCCCCCGACGAGCTGCAACAGATGACCCGCGCGGCTCTGGTGGCGCTGGGCGTGACCGGGGCCGCGACGCTCCGGGTCAAGGTCTCGTTCCACACCGCCGTGCTCGCCGGGGTGATCGTGGTACTCGCCCGCGAACTCTCACCCCGCTACCGGCGACTGCTGGTCCTGGTGCCGGCGGTGGCGTGGGCACGGGTGCGGATCAGTCACCACTCCCCTGCCGAGACCGCGCTCGGGGCGGCGATCGGAGCGGCCTGCGGGGCCCTGGGCGGCGGCCGGACACTGATGGTCGGGTAGCCGCCGCCCGGGGCGGAGCCGGATCAGATCCGGTCGACCAGCAGCTTGGCGAACGCGGCCGGATCGGACAGCGTGCCACCCTCCGCGAGCACGGCCGCACCCGAGAGCAGCCGGGCGGTGTCGGTGAGGCCGGGCGCCTCCGGATCCGACGCGTACTGCTCGCGCAGCCGCGTGACCAGCGGGTGCGTGGGGTTGAGCTCCAGAATCCGCTTGCTGGTGGGCAGCTCCATGCCCGAGGCGCGGTACATCGCCTCGAGCTGCGGGGTCATGTCGAACTCGTCGCCCACCATGCAGGCGGCCGACTCCGTGAGCCGGTGCGACAGGCGGACCTGCTTGACCTCGTCCGACAGCTCCTCGCCCAGCCAGGTGAGCAGGTCCGCGAACTCGGCGGCGTCGGGCGCGTCCTCGCCCTCCTGCGACTCCGAGCCGATGCCGGACAGGTCCACGTCGCCCTTGGCCACCGAGCGCAGGCGCTTGCCGTCGACCTCGCCGACCGCGTCCACCCACACCTCGTCGACCGGGTCCGTGAGGATGAGGACCTCGACGCCGCGGGCCCGGAACGCCTCCAGGTGCGGGGAGTTCTCCACCGCCGCGCGGGACGCCCCGGTGAGGTAGTAGATCTCCTCCTGCCCGTCGGCCATCCGGGAGACGTACTCGGCGATGGTGGTGCCCACCTCGTCGTCGTCACGCTCGTCGTCGCGCGGGGTCTCGTCCGATCCGGACCCGGCGTCCCCGGCGCCCGCCTGGGCGGGACGCGTGGAGGCGAACGTGCTCACGGCCAGCAACTGCTCCCGGGCGTCGACGTCCGCGATCAGGCCCTCCTTGAGGACGGCGCCGAAGTTGGCCCAGAAGCTCCGGAACTCCTCCGGCCGGTCGGTCTTGATCTGCTCGATCGTCTGCAGCACCCGCTTGACCAGGCGCTTGCGGATCGCCCGGATCTGGCGGTCCTGCTGGAGGATCTCGCGGGAGACGTTGAGCGACAGGTCCTGGGCGTCGACGATGCCCTTGATGAAGCGCAGGAACGGCGGGACCAGCTCCTCGCAGTCGTCCATGATGAACACACGACGGACGTAGAGCTGGACGCCGCGCTTGGTGTCCGGGGAGAACAGGTCGAACGGCGGCTGCGTGGGCAGGAACAGCAGCGCCTGGTACTCGAACGTGCCCTCGGCCTTGAGCGTGATGGTCTCCAGCGGCTCGTCCCAGGCGTGCGAGACGTGGCGGTAGAACTCCGCGTACTCCTCGTCGGTGACCTCCGAGCGGGGCCGGGTCCACAGCGCCTTCTGGGAGTTGAGCGTCTCCGTCTCGGTGACGGTGCCACCGGCCGCGGACCCCTCGGCCTCGGACCCCTCGGCCTCGCCGTCCCCGTCCGTCGACTCCGGCTCCGGGGCCGGGCGCTCGACGTCCATGCGGATCGGCCAGGCGATGAAGTCCGAGTACGTGCGCACCACCCGGCGCAGGGTCTGCTCCTCGGCGTAGTCCGGGAGCGCCGCGTCCCCGCCGGCCGGCTTGAGCTGCAGGATCACCGAGGTGCCCTGGGGGGCGTCCGGGGCGTCCTCGATCGTGTACGTGTCCTCCCCGCTCGACGTCCAGCGCGTCCCGACGCTCTCGCCCGCCTTGCGGGTGACCAGCGTGACCGTGTCCGCGACCATGAACGTCGAGTAGAAGCCGATGCCGAACTGGCCGATCAGATCAGCGGTGGCCTGCTCCGAGACCTCACCCGACTCCTGGGCCGCCCGGGCCGCGGAGAGTGCCTCCCGCATCTGCCCGGTGCCCGACCTGGCGAGCGTGCCGATGAGGTCCACCACCTCGTCGCGGGACATGCCGATGCCGTTGTCGCGGATCGTCAGCGTCCGGGCGCCGGCATCCGGGATCAGCTCGATGTGCAGATCCGAGGTGTCCGCGCCGAGCGAGGAATCCTGCAGCGCGGCCAACCGGAGCTTGTCCAGCGCGTCCGACGAGTTGGAGATGACCTCGCGCAGGAAGGTGTCCGGATTCGAATAGATCGAGTGGATCATCAGATCCAACAGCTGCCGGGTCTCGGCCTGGAACTCCCGGGTCTCTGCTGCACCGGAGGTCTGCGGGCTCATGGCGGGTATCGGTCCTTTCTCGTCACGGCTGAAGGGCTGGCGCGATCTGTTCACACCGTCCCAGTCAACCTAGTGTGAAGCCCAGACATTCCTGGAGGTGAGGTGCCCGTGACCCCGACCCCGCTGAGCCCGGAGGACCTCGCGGTCCTCGACCGGGCCACCACCCTGTTCGGCCGCGCTCTCGCCGGCGGACTCGAAGGTGACTGCGAGGCCTGCCCGGGATGGACCCGCCGCGACTGCGCCAACCACGTCCTGGGCGGTGGACTGCGCTACGCCGCCTACTTTTCTCGGTTGCCGGAGTCGGAGATCGAGTGGACCCGCACCGCCGACCACGCCGGTGAGAAGCCGGTCCCCGCCCTGCACCGCACGTCCGCGGGCCTGCGCAGAGAACTCTCGCGGGCCCGGGACGCGGACGCGATCGTCCAGCACCGGCTCGCCGAGATCCCGGTCCGCGACCTCCTCGCCCTGCGCGTCTTCGAACTCCTGGTCCACGCCCACGATCTCGACCCGCGGACGTGGGTCTCGACGGAGGCGGAGGACCTCGCCGCCTGGACCCTCGACCACGCCAGGAGCGTGGTGGAGTTGATGCGGTCGTTCGACGTGCTCGCCGAGGCGAGCCCCGTGACGCTCGGGGCGGATTCTCGGGCCCGACTGCTCGCGCTGTCCGGACGGCGCCCCTCCCCGGCCGGGCCGGGCGGCAACGGCGACAGCGACAGCGACAGCGGCAGCGACAGCGGCAGCGACAGCGACAGCGCCCAGAATTAACGTGACCGGTTCCGCAGACGGGTCTAGCGTTGCGAATACCGGGTAGCACCGGCACGCGGTCGCCCACGAGGAGAGGCTCCGACAATGGCCATGACCTGCGTCCCCTACATCTCCTTTCCCGCCAACGCGGCGGAGGCGTTCCCCTACTACCAGGAACTCTTCGGCGGGAAGCTCGAGGTGATGACCTACGACCAGTTCCCCTCCACGGAGGACTTCCCGTTCGACCCACCGCACGGTTCGGTCGCCCACGCGACCCTCGAGGCCCCCGGGATCAGCCTGACCGGCGGTGACGCCATGGGCGAGAGCCTCCCGCAGCCGCGCAGCGACGTCTACTCGTTCCTGCTGGGATTCGACACCGAGGACGAGGCCCGTGCGTTCCTGGACAAGGTCACCTCGAGCGGTGGCGAGATGGCGATGCCGTTCGAGGTCGCCCCGTGGGGTGACCGGTACGGGCAGGTCCACGACCGGTTCGGCATCCGATGGGACGTCGTCGTGCCGGGCACCGGCGACTGAATACGCGCTGACCCGGCGAAGGTACCCATATCCAGCGCCGGTGCTTGTTACCGTGCAGGCATGGATATATCTGGAGCAAGTGCCATCGTCACGGGCGGTGCGTCGGGAATCGGCGCCGCCGTCGTCCGTCAGCTCGCCGCCAAGGGCGCCAAGGTCGTCGTCGCCGATCTCAATGCCGAGAAGGGTGAGGCCCTGGCGAACGAGGTCGGAGGCGTGTTCGTCTCCGTCGACGTCACCAAGACCGACCAGAACGAGAAGGCCGTCGCCGCCGCTCTCGAGCTCGGCCCGCTGCGCTACCTCGTCAACTCGGCCGGCATCGGCTGGGCGCAGCGCACCATCGGCCGCGACGGTGAGTACTCGTCGGCCTTCGACATCGACTCGTTCCGCAAGGTCATCGACATCAACCTCATCGGCTCGTTCGACATGCTGCGGCTGGCCGCCACCAAGATGAGCACTCAGGAGGCCGACGAGGACGGCCAGAAGGGCGCCATCGTCAACATGGCCTCCGTCGCCGCGTTCGACGGCCAGATCGGCCAGGCCGCCTACTCCGCCTCGAAGGGCGGCATCGTCGGCCTGACCCTGCCCGTCGCGCGTGACCTGTCGGCCGCCGGCATCCGCCTCAACACCGTGGCGCCCGGCCTCATCGACACCCCGATCTACGGCGAGGGCCCGGACTCGGAGGCGTTCAAGGCCAACCTCGGCTCGAATGTCCTGTTCCCGAAGCGTCTCGGCTCGGGCGACGAGCTGGCGTCCATGGTCATGGAGCTGCTCACCAACCCGTACATGAACGCGGAGACCATCCGCGTCGACGGCGGCATCCGGATGCCACCGAAGTAGCACGCCCCCGGAATCGACCACGCCCCCGGGCATCGAAAAGGACGTTCCGCGCACTCCCTCTCGGGCGATGTGCGCGGAACGTCCTTTTCGTCGGTATGGGTGCGGGTCTCCGTCGGTGCGGGTGCGGGTCAGACCTTCGCGCGGCGCTTCTTCATCCGGCCCTCGAGGTACACGGCGAACTTGGTGAGCGTGTAGTTGACGAGGATGAACAGGATGCCCGCCACGATGTACGCGGGGACGGTGTTCGCGTACGCCGAGCCCAGGGTCTTGGACCAGTTGAGCAGCTCCAGGTAGGTGATGCCGTAGCCCAGTGCGGAGTCCTTGAGGACGACGACGAGTTGGCCGACGAGGGCCGGGAGCATCGCCGTGAGTGCCTGGGGGAGCTGGATCGAGCGCAGCACCTGCCCCGGGGTGAGGCCCACGGCCAGTCCCGCCTCGGACTGCCCCGCGGGCAGCCCGTGGACACCCGAGCGGACGAGCTCGGCGATGACCGCGCCGTTGTAGAGGGTGAGCGCGGTGACGACGGCGGCGAGCGGCGCGTGCTGGTTGGGCACGATGTTGGAGGTGGCGAAGTAGCCGAAGTAGGCGAAGACCATCATCAGCAGCACGGGCACGGAGCGGAAGAACTCCACGATCACGCTGCAGAACCAGCGCAACGGTGCGAACGGCGAGAGCCGCCCCATGCCGAAGAGCAGCCCGAAGACCACGGCGAGCACGATGGAGATCGCCGCCGCCGTGAACGTCCCCTTGAGTCCCGGGATGAGGTAGGACGTCCACACCTCGGGGTCGGTGACGAACGGCTCCCACATGAAGGCCTTGAGCTGGCCAGCCTTCTCGAACTGGAGATAGATGACGTAGGCGATGGCGACCACGAGGACCACGCCGACAGCGGTGAGGATCCTGTGCCGCAGCCGGGCCTTGGGGCCGGGTACGTCGAAAAGTACCGCCTGTGTGCTCATCGCTTCACCGACAGCTTCCGGGAGAGGGAGGTGGTCCACAGTCCGATCGGGAGGGTGAGGACCACGAAGACCATGGCGAAGAAGAAGAACGTCAGCAAGCTCGCGCCCTCGTTCTCCGTGATGACCTGGAGCAGGCCGGCGGAGTCCCCGACACCGATGACCGCCGCGACGGTGGAGTTCTTGATCAGCGCGATGACCACCGACCCCAGCGGGGCGATGGACCCGCGGAACGCCTGCGGGAGGATGACCTCTCGCATGGACTGGCCGAAGGCCAGACCGATCGAGCGGGCGGCCTCCGCCTGCCCCACCGGGACGGTGTTCACGCCGGAGCGCAGGGCCTCGCAGACATACGCGGCGTGGTAGACGGCTAACATGATCGCGGCCCACCAGAAGGCGTTGCGGGCGAAGTCGTCCGAGACCGACAGCTGGAGGATGAAGGACAACCCCAGGATGCTGAAGACCATCAGCAGCGTCAGGGGGAGGTTCCGGAACGTGTTGACGTACGAGGTGCCCAGGCCGCGCAGGACGGCCACCGGGGACACGCGCAGAACGGCGATGATCGTCCCCAGGACCATGGCCCCGATGGTGCCCAGGACCGACAGCTGGATCGTCACCCAGACCGCCCCGAGGACGTCGTAGTCGGCGAAGATGTCGCCCATGGTCCACCTTCCGTGGTGAGGTGCCCGCCCTCCCCCCTGCGCCGACGGGTCGGCGCGGGGAGGAGGCGGTGGTCGGCCGGAGCGGGTGTCGCTCCGGCCGGGACGGATCAGGTCAGGCGCAGGCCTCCGGCTCGGGCGGGTTGCCCTCGCCCGGGGTGAAGCCGGCGGCGCCGAGGTTCTCCTCGACGGCGGTGTCCCAGCTGCCGTCGGAGATCATCTCGCGGATGGCCTCGTTGATCTGCTCGCACATCTCCGTGTCGCCCTTGGCGATGCCGACGCCGTACCGCTCCTCGGAGAACGGCTCGCCGACCACCTCGAGCTGGCCCTGGTACTGGTCCTGGGCGGCGTACCCCGCGAGAATCGTGTCGTCGGTGGTCAGGGCGTCGACCGCGCCGGACACCAGTGCCGAGACACACTCCGAGTACGTGCCGAACTCCTGCAGGTTCACACCCGGCACCTGCTCCTTGACCGTCTGGGCCGAGGTCGACCCGGTGACCGAGCACAGACGCTTGCCGTCGAGGGAATCGGGACCGGTGATCGAGTCGTCGTCGGAGCGGACCAGCAGGTCCTGGCCGGCGATGAAGTACGGGCCGGCGAATCCGACCTTCTCCTTGCGGGAGTCGGTGATGGAGTACGTGGCCACGATCATGTCGACCTGACCGGTCTCCAGCAGCGTCTCGCGCTGGGCGCTGGGGGCCTGCACCCACTCGATCTCGTCCTCGGGGGTCCCGAGCTTGTCGGCGATGTAGCGCGCCACGTCGACGTCGAGGCCGGTGTAGTCGTTGCCCTCCTTCAGCCCGAGTCCCGGCTGGTCGAACTTGATGCCGACCTTGAGCTGGTCCTCGCCGCCGCCATCGTCGCTACCGCACGCGCTCACGCCGAGTGCCAGGGCGACGGCCGCCGTGGCCGCTCCGATCCGTCGGATGTTCATGGGTTCTCCTCGTGGGATGGGTGGATGGGTCTCGTTCGGGTCCGCGGACGGGCCCGACTAGTTGGTGAGGATCTTGGACAGGAAGTCCTTGGCCCGGGAGCTCTGCGGATTGGTGAAGAACTCCTCCGGGGTGGCCTGTTCGACCAACTCTCCGTCCGCCATGAAGATCACGCGGTCGGCCGCCTTGCGGGCGAAGCCCATCTCGTGGGTCACCACGACCATGGTCATACCGGTCTTGGCCAGCCCCGTCATCACGTCGAGGACCTCGTTGATCATCTCCGGGTCCAGGGCGGACGTCGGCTCGTCGAAGAGCATGACCTTGGGGTCCATCGCCAGCGACCGGGCGATCGCCACGCGTTGTTGCTGACCGCCGGACAGCTGCGCCGGGTACTTGGACGACTGCTCGTGGACACCGACCCGTTCGAGCAGTTCCATCGCGCGCTTCTCGGCCTCCGACTTGGACTGTTTGCGGACCTTGATGGGACCCAGCGTCACGTTCTCGAGGATCGTCTTGTGCGCGAACAGGTTGAACGACTGGAACACCATCCCGACGTCGGCCCGCAGTCTCGCCAGCGCCTTGCCCTCCTCGGGCAGCGGCTTGCCGTCGATGGTGATGGAGCCGCTCTCGAAGGTCTCGAGCCGGTTGATCGTGCGGCACAACGTCGACTTCCCGGACCCCGACGGGCCGATCACCACGACGACCTCCCCCTGCTCGATGGACAGGTTGATGTCCTTGAGCGCGTGGAAGTCACCGAAGTGCTTATTGACGCCTGAGATCTCGACGAGAGCCATGGTGGGATCATAAGCGTCCGATGAACGCTTGCCGGTCAACTCGGCAGTAGTTGTCCGCAGTTCGGGTTTCCCGGAACGGTCGACATGACGCTGACCGCTACGTACCGTTCTTACATGGCGATATCTGATGTAAGGGAATACGCCCATCTCTCCGCCGAGGACGTCGATGCCATCGGTGAGGAACTGGACGCGATCCGCCAGGAGGTCGTCGACTCCCTCGGGGACGACGACCGCCGCTACGTGCAGAACACCATCCGCCTGCAGCGCGGACTGGTGACCGGCGGCCGGGTCGTCCTCCTCTTCTCCGGGTACCGACCCGCGTGGCTGGTGGGCACCGGACTACTGGCGGCCGGGAAGATCATCGAGAACATGGAGCTCGGGCACAACGTGATGCACGGGCAGTGGGACTGGATGAACGACCCGGTTATCCATTCCAGTTCCTGGGAGTGGGACATCGTGGGCACGTCCGAGCACTGGAAGGCCACCCACAACTACCACCACCACAAGTACACCAACATCGTCGGCATGGACGACGATGTCGGGTACGGCGTGGTGCGGGTGACGCGCGACCAGCCGTGGCACCCGGCGAACTCGCTCAACCTGGTGTGGAACACGATGCTCGCGTTCGCGTTCCAGTGGGGCGTCGGCGTCCAGCACCTGGAGATCGCGCCGGGGACGATCAACTCCTCGGGGTGGGACGAGCAGAAGAAGCGGATCGGACAGTTCCTCCGCAAGGCCCGGCGCCAGGTGGGCAAGGACTACGTGTGGTTCCCGCTGCTGTCGGGGCCCAACTGGAAGTCCACCATGAGCGCCAACATGACCGCCAACGTCATCCGCAACCTGTGGTCCAACGCCGTGATCTTCTGTGGCCACTTCCCGGACGGCGCCGACAAGTTCACGCTCGAGGACCTGGAGAACGAGACGCAGGCGCAGTGGTACCTGCGCCAGATGCTCGGCTCCGCGAACTTCACCGGCAGCAAGCTCACGCACTTCATGTCCGGCAACCTGTCGTTCCAGATCGAGCACCACCTCTTCCCGACGCTCCCGTCGAACCGGTACGCGGAGCTTTCGGAGAAGGTCCAGGACGTCTGCCGGCGGTGGGACCTGCCGTACACCACCGGACCGCTGTACAAGCAGTACTGGCAGTCCTGGCGCACGATCGCCAAGCTCTCGCTGCCGAACCGGTTCCTCAAGGCCACGACGGACGACGCGCCGGAGACCCGCTCGGAGAAGATGTTCGCCGGTGAGCCGAAGACCTACGACGACGCGGTGGGTCCGCGGTCGGGCCTGGTCACCGCGCTCAAGCACCACACAGGCCCCGACCAGCTGCGTCGTCTGACCCGGACGGTCTGAGCGTGGCGGGCCCGGGAGAGGGAGACCGGACCCCGAGCGTCGACGAGGCGCATCGGCGGCCAGAGGGGGCGACCGACGCCGAGGTCGAGGCGGCCGGCACCGTCGGCGAGGCGATGGAGTACATCGAGCGCGCCCGCGGGCACCTGTACGACCTGCACCAGCTGATCGGCCGGGCGGACATCCTCTTCCAGGAGGCCGCCGACCAGCTGGCGCAGTCCGGTCGGCCCGAACTGGCGGAGCGCATCCGCGACGAGATGGTGGGGGTCAACGTCCTCCACGGGCGCTGGACGTTCCAGATCGTCGAGGAGTTCGACGACGGGTTCTGGAGCACGGCCCGGACCCTCGACCGAGCGGTGCGCGACGAGCTCACCGGAGGACGACGGCATGTCCACGAGGCGGAGATGAAGGAGGCCAACCGGACCGGCGGCCGCCGGGGGCACGAGGCCACCCCGCAGGATCACAACTAGGATCCGGACCGCCGGACCGTCAGCCGAGGACCCACCAGCCGAGCGATCAGCCCGTTCTGTGGCGGCCGGAGATCCTGTGCCTCTCGGCCTCGGTGAGTCCGCCCCACACTCCGTAGAGTTCACCGGAATTGAGGGCGAACTGCCGACAGGTATCGAAGACCGGGCACGTGGCGCAGACCGACTTGGCCTGCTCCTCCTTCTTGCGCCGCTCCCCCTTCGACTCCTCCTCCAGGCTGTAGAACAGGTCTTCGTGCCCGATGCACGCGGCGTTGTCACGCCAGGACCAGAAGTCCGAGGTGGGTTCGAGGTTCCTGTATCTCGGCATTCATCCTCCGTCCCTGCGCCTCGCGAAGTGCCCTGCCTCGAGCCCTGAAAGTTCGTCGTTCGCAGTGAGTCCCGCAATACTGTCAGGGTTCCGGGGACGTCGCGCCGCACTTTCGGGGTCGTGAGATGAAGGATCGCCCCCGGGGACGGCATGTGTGCAGCAGTTATCAGCCTTCGTGATGGCATCGTGAGAAAACGCCTAGGCGTGGTCCGGGTGGCGTGGATCACCCGAAAAGGGGCCTACTTCGTCGTCGTCGTCGCCCGGATGACCTCCGCGGCGCGGTGTGCCGCCCCGTCCACCCCCCACCACGACCGGATCCCGGCGGCCTCGCCGTCGAGGGCGCGGTCCACCTGTGCGCGCACCTCGCGCGCGACCGCCGTCGGGCCGTCGCCGTAGCGCAGGACCGACGCGCCGGGGATGGAGCTGAGCGCCTCGGCGGTGGCGTCGTGTTCGCCGTACTCGTGCTTCCCGGGGACGACGACCAGCGGCACATCGGCGCAGGCCGCGTCGGCGACGGACGCCTGACCCGCGCCGGTCACCACGACGTCCGCAGAGCTCAGCACGGGCCAGGGGTCGGAGTGCCACTCGCCGTCGGGCCCGCCCAGTTCCACCCAGTCCGTCACGCCCAGCTCCGCCGCGGTGGTCCGCACGGCGCGCCAGAAGCGGTGGTCACCGCCGGTGCCGGAGGCGTTGAGGTGGACGACACGGGGGCGACGACGAGCCCGCTCCTCGCGTCCGCGTCGCTCGAACCGTGAGACGCCCCCGATCTCGCTCACCCGCTTCTCCGCCCGCGCCACGGTTTCGCGGTGCACGCCCGGCGGCCAGGCGGCGATGAGCCTCTCGGCCGCCCGGCACCGCAGCAGATGCGGTTCGTCGTCGCGCACCCCCGGGGGCAGGGTGCTCACCATGGGTGTACCGGTCATGCGGGCGGTCAGCGACATCGCCGGGGAGCCGTCGACCCACAGCGCGCGGGGGCGTTCGCGGTCCATCCACGCCACGGCGGCACGACGGGCGGCGAGGGTGATCTCGTCCCGCGCCGGCGGTCCGGCCGCGTGCGCGGCGGCGGGCCCGGTCCGTGCGTCCGGCTCTGACGGCAGGTGGACCACGCGGGTCCCGGGGGGACGCTGGGTGTCGTCGAAGGGGCCGGTGACGAGCATCGTGACCTCGTCGCCCCGGTCGCGGAGCGCGGCGACGACCGGCAGCACCCGGTGCAGGTGCCCCCGTCCACGGTTGTGGACGTACACGCCGATCATCGCCCGGTCGCCCCTAGGCCGACCCCCGGGCGGCGCCGACGAGCGCCTCGCAGAAGGCCGGGAGATCGTCGGGCCGGCGGCTCGTGAAGACCCCGTCGTCGCTGACGAGCTCGGAGTCGACCCACTCCGCGCCAGCGTTGACCAGGTCGGTCCGCAGGCTCGGGAAGGAGGTGACCTTCCGGCCGCGCACCACGTCCGCCTCGATGAGGACCCACGGCGCGTGGCAGATCGCGAACACCGGCTTGCCAGCCTCGACCATCTCGCGCACGAGGGTCACCGCGTGCTGGTCCCCGCGCAGGGCGTCCGGGTTCGCGACGCCGCCGGGCAGGACGAGCACGTCCACGTCGGCTGCGGAGATGTCCGCACTCGTGCGGTCCACGGGCCGGGTGCCGGCCGGGCTGAGGTGATCGACCAGCCCGACCTCGCCGTCCTCCGTGCTGACGAGGACCGGCCGGAAGCCGGCGTCGGAGACGGCGTCCCACGGTTCGGTGAGCTCGACGCGCTCGATCCCCTCGGAGGCCACGAGGAAGGCGACGGTACGGGTGTCAGTGAGTGCATCCTGTGTCTCGGTCATGATCCCGATCGTGAGGTCCTGCCCGCCGCGCCGCAACCGGTCCGGCGACGGTAGACCCGGCTGCTCCGGTCCGGCACGATACCCCCATGGGCAGACGAGATCGGATGGACCGCAGAGGGCGTCGCGACAATAGGCGCGGTGGGTGCGGGTGCGGGTGCTCGCTGGTCCTGCTGCTCCTGCTTCTGGCGGGCCTGGTGGTGGCCGCGGAGTTCGGCGCGCGCTGGTACCTGTCGGACCGGGCCGAGCGCGAGGCGTCGGCGGAACTCGGGGCGCCGGTGTCCGTGGAGTTCGGGACCAGTCCCGTGTTGTGGGACCTGGCCACGCAGCAGGCCGTGGGCACGGTCCGCCTGACCTCCCCCGGTGACGCTACCGTGCCGCGGATCGACGTGACCGGCTACTCGGTCTCGCAGGTCGACGGTGGCATCCGCGCCGAGTCCGCGGACGGCACCGCCACACTCAGCGCCGATCAGCTCGCGGCGGCCGCGGCGGAGGGCAACCCAGCGGAGGGCTCGCCGATCGCGGGCATGACGGAGGTGCGCTCGGTGCGCCCCGACGCACCGGCCGGACTGCTGCGCGCCGACATCGGCGGCATCGCGGAGATCGGGGTGCAGCCCGGGGTGAACGACGGGCAGCTCACGCTCACGCCGCAGCAGACCTCGCTGCTGGGGTTCCCGCTGCCGGACGGGCTGTTCTCCGGCATCACCGGCACCGTCGACACGACCATGGCCTCACTGCCCGAGGGAGTGGTGATCGAGGACGCGCGCGTGGTCGACGACGGCCTCGAGGTGATGCTCGGCGGGCGTGACGTGGTGCTGCGCTAGGGGTGGTCAGTCGGGCGCCGGCGCGCACAGTCTCGTGGGCTCGGTGCGGCCGCGCACGACCTCGGACCCGACCTCCTGCCAGCGGCCACGCTCGGACTCCGCGGCGGCGTCGGCCGCCACGCCGGAGGCCAGCACCAGGCCGGGCTGCTCCTTGGCCAGCTCGCACAGCCGCGAGGCCTCGTTCACGGCGTCGCCGATGACGGTGTACTCGAAGCGGTCGTCCGAGCCCACGTACCCGGCCACGACGTCCCCGTAGGACGCCCCTATGCCGGCGCGGCAGTCCGGCACCCGCGCGGGCAGGCGCTCGGCCAGCACCCGCGCGCAGGCCAGGGTCGCGGTCGCCGGGTCCGCCATCGACCGGGGCGCGCCGAACACGACGAGCGCGGCATCGCCGAGGAAACTGTCGACGATGCCGTCGTACTCCTCCACGGTCTCCACGACCACGGAGAAGAACCGGTTGAGCACGTCCACCACCTCGCCGGCCTCGGACCGCACGGCCATCTCGGTCGAGCCGATGAGGTCGACGAACACCACGCCCACGCGCGAGTCGCGCCCGCCCAGCTCCGGATCGTCGAGCTCCGCGGCCTCGGCAACCTCGCGCCCGACGTGTCGACCGAACAGGTCGCGCAGCCGTTCGCGCTCCTGCAGCCCCGAGGCCATCTCGTTGAACCCGCGCTGCAGCTCACCGAGCTCCGTGGCGTCGTAGACCACCACGCGCCGAGAGAGCGTGCCGTCGCTGATGTCCTGCATCGCCCACCGGACGCTGCGCAGCGGGGCGATCATCGACCCCGTCGCGAGGGAGATGAGGAGGAACCCGGCCAGGAGGGACGTGGCACCCAGGACGATGACGACGACGGCGAGGCGTTCCAGCGACAGGGCGCGGCCCGCGAGTGTGTAGATCGCGACGATGATCAGGCCCGTGACGGGCACCCCGCTACCCAGGGCCCACGCCACCCGGAGCCGCGTCATGGCGCCGAGGAACCGGGCCCGCGGGGCGCGGCCCGTGGACAGTGCGACCGCCGCCACGGGCCGCAGGCCGAAGTCGGCGAGCAGGAACGCGGCGCCGCACACGACCATGCCGGCGAAGGAGATGGTGAACCCGACCACCGGGATCGACGTGGGGTCGACCAGGCCGTACGCGGGGGTGACGACCGCGACGCCGAGCAGCCACAGGAAGGCCTGGATGAGGGTGATGCGGGCGGGCAGGCGCAGGGTCCGGGCGCGGTCACGGTCGGTGGGCTCGCGGCCGTCGAGGAACCACCGGACGCGGCGGTAGACCGCACCGGTGACCCAGATCGTGCCCACGATGACCGCCATCGTCACGTAGACGGGCACCACGATCACCGAGGGGACGAGGAACTCCCGCGACAGCACCGCCGGGCCCGGCAGCACGAAGAAGACCAGCACCACGGCCACCGCGACGCCCACCAGGTTGGAGGCGAGCAGGGTCAGGAGCAGCAGGATCCGGACGCGCCACGCGCGCAGGCGGGCGGACTCCTCCTCCCGGCCGAGAAGCACCGACCCCAGTTCCGGTCGACGCAGCAGGGACAGGTCTATTCGCACGCCTCGTATCGTGCCACCACGGGGAGGCGATCGTGATGCCCTCGTCACACCCGGGCCGCGGGGCTGGGGTGTGGGGCCCGCTACGCGTAGGGTGGTCCTCGGACGGCCCGCACCACTCTTGCCTCGGGCCGTGCGGTTGTCGACCTCCCCGTGGTCGCGCACCGGGCGCATCGCTCATCGAAGTGGATGCGACTCCCCGCGAGCGCGCCGGGCAAGACGCCATTCTCTATGTACGGAGCCTTCTCCCTTGTCACGTTCTTTCGCCGATCTCGGCGTTCCTTCCCCCCTGCTCGACGTTCTCGGCAGCGCGGGGATCACCACCCCCACCCCCATCCAGTCGGCCACACTGCCGGACGCCCTGACCGGCCGTGACGTGCTGGGCCGCGGCCGCACCGGTTCCGGCAAGACCTACGCGTTCTGCATCCCGCTGGTCGCCCGCCTCGCCGCGTCCGGCGGCCGCCGCGCCCGCAACTCCCCGCGTGGGCTGATCCTGGCGCCGACCCGTGAGCTCGCCCGGCAGATCAACGAGACCCTCGAGCCGTTGGCGAACTCGATGGGCCTGAAGACCACCGTCATCTTCGGCGGCGTCTCCCAGGGCCGTCAGGTCGAGGCGCTCAATCGTGGCGTCGACATCGTCGTGGCCTGCCCGGGTCGTCTCGAGGACCTCATGGGGCAGAAGCACTGCCGCATGGACTCGATCGAGATCAGCGTGCTGGACGAGGCCGACCACATGGCCGACCTGGGCTTCCTGCCCGGCGTCACCCGGATCCTCGCGGCGACCCCGTCCGGTGCGCAGCGACTCCTGTTCTCCGCGACCCTGGACTCCGGCGTCCAGAAGCTGGTGACCAAATTCCTCACCGACCCCGTGGACCACTCGGTCGACGACGGCACCGCCACCTCCGGCCCGACCGCCCACCACGTGGTGCGCGTCGACGCCGACGACCGCGTCCGCGCCCTGGCCGACCTCGCCGTGGCGCACCCGCGGACCGTGATGTTCACCCGCACCAAGCACGGTGCCAAGCGTCTGGCCAAGCAGCTCACCGGCCGCGGAGTCGTGAGCGTGGACCTTCACGGGAACCTGTCGCAGAACGCCCGCGTGCGTAACCTCGACGCGTTCTCCTCCGGTGCCGCGACCGTGCTCGTGGCCACCGACATCGCCGCCCGCGGCATCCACGTCGACGACGTCGGGCTGGTCGTCCACGCCGATCCGCCGGCCGAGCACAAGGCCTACGTCCACCGTTCGGGCCGCACCGCCCGCGCGGGCGCCATCGGCACCGTCGTGACCGTCGCCACCTCCGACCAGGTGCGCGAGGTGCGGTCGCTGCTGCGCGCGGCCGGGGTCACCGCCGGCGAGATCGAGCTGCCCATCGGCGCCGATGCCGCCGTCGCGTTGGCCGACGCCCCGGAGCCGCCCGCGCACGTGCCGTCCGACGACGGCGCCGAGGGCCAGTCCGTCCGCGGGCAGGCCCGTCGCAGCCGTGGCCAGGGCCGTCAGAGCCAGAACCAGCAGCGTCAGGGCCGCGGTGCCAGTCAGGGGCGCGACGGCGAGCAGAGCCGCGGTGGCGGGCAGAGCCGTGACGGCGCCGGCCGTGGTGGTTCAGAACGCGGTGGTTCGGAGCGCGGTGGCCGCGACCAGCAGGGCTCCGGCACCGGCGGCGCTCGTCGTCGTCGTCCCCAGACCGCCGACGCCCACGGTGCGCCCCGCCAGGGCTCCGCACGTCAGGGCTCCGGCACCCGGGGCTCGGGCGGGCAGCGCTCGGCCGGCCAGGGTTCCGCGACCCAGGGCTCCGGCGCCCGGCAGTCGGTGGGCCAGGCGGCCGGGCGGCCCCGCAGCGACCAGCGTCGCCGCTCCACCCGCACCGCCGGCTGACCCGAGGGGAGGCACCCCTCCCCTCCCCACCCGAAATCCGCTACTCGAAATCCGGATCGGCTACTCCAATCGGACTAGCCGATCCGGATTTCGAGTAGCGGATTCTGGCGTTGGGGCGCCGGTCAGCCGAAGACTGTGATCGTCTGCCGGCTGATCGCCACCAGCTCGCCGTCCGGCCGCCACAGCATCGCGTGCGTGTGCGCGTATCCGTCACGGGCGGCATCGGTGGCGGCGGCGTAGCCGAGGATCGACTCGGCCGGGAACGCCTCCGGGCCCACCTCGGCGATCAGCTCCAGCGTCCACGTCAGGCTGCTGCCGGGCGCGAACCCGTCGAGCATCTGGATGGGAGCCGGCGGCCACGCGTCGGCCAACACCACCAGGTGCTCCTCCTCGAACCGCTCCGGTGCCTCGCGCAGTGACGCCCACCCGGACAGGTCGGCCGTCTCGGAACCGGAGAACGGCAACTGGCCACCGACCTGCCGCAGCTCGACAAACTGGTAGAACTCCGGCGTCAGCTTCTCGATGTAGGGGAACGCCTCGATCGCCGTCGGATCACCCAGCGCCGGCATCGGATGGGCGGGCGCGACCGAGATCGACGACTGCCGGTGCTTGCCGAACGCGGCCAGCGCGGTCGCGACGATCGCGCCCTCCTGCCGAACGGTCGCCTGGCACTGGACGACGTTGGACCCCACGCGCAGGATCTCGGCGTCGACCTCGACGGGGCCGGTCGTCGCGGGGCCGATGAACGACACGGTCATCGAGCGCAGCGGGTGGACGACGGGGGCCGAGCCGTCTCCGGTGTCCCTCCTACGCAGGCACCCCTTCATGGCGGCCAGCAGCAGGGCGCCGGTCAGGCCCCCGAAGATCGCCCTACCCTGCGTCCACCCCTGCTCGACCTCGACGGTCCCGCCGCGCGCAGCGGCCTCCAACATGTTCGTCAGCGACATGCGGTCATTCTGTCACCGGGGGTCAGCGGCTCTGGTGGGCGCGTCCCTTCCGGACCCCGTCCAGCGCGGTGGCCAGGCCGGGCATGCGCGGCCCGAGGGCGAACATCTTCTCGCTGCGGGTCTCCGGGGCGTCGTCGGCGGTGCGGCGGAGGAAACGGTCCGGCAGTGACAACCGCGCGATGGTGCGCCACGACTGCAGGTACTGCTTCCACAGGGGCCCGCTGACATACGGCAGGTCGTAGCGGTCGCACAGCTCGCGGACCTTGAGCGAGATCTCCGAGTACCGATTGGACGGCAGGTCCGGGAACATGTGGTGCTCGATCTGGAACGACAGGTTGCCGGACATGAGGTTCATCGCCGGGCCGCCGTCGAGGTTGGCGCTGCCGAGCATCTGCCGCAGGTACCACTCCGCCTGCGTCTCGGTCTCGATGTCCGACAGGGTGAACTTCTCGGCGCCGTCGGGGAAGTGCCCGCAGAAGATCACGGCGTTGGTCCAGATGTTGCGGATGATGTTGGCCGTGATCGTCGCGGTGAGGGCCTGGCGGCCACTCGGGCCGGCGAGTACCGGGAAGAGGACGTAGTCCTTGAGGATCTGCTGGCCGGCCTTGCGCAGGAACGCGCGGGCACGGCGGCGGTCGGCCGGGGACGCCTCGGGGTCGAACGCGTCGGACGTGTCGACCGCCTGCAGGCCGATCCCCCACTCGAAGCCGAGCATCAGGACCGCGTTGACGAGGACGTTCCCGGCGAACCTGGGCTCCCAGGGGATGTCGCGGGTCACGCGCAGGACACCGAACCCGACGTCGTCGTCGACGCCGACGATGTTGGTGTACTTGTGATGCAGGTAGTTGTGGGTGTGCTTCCAGTCGGCGGAGCTGCCGACGAGGTCCCATTCCCAGTTGGTCGAGTGGATCTCCGGATCGTTCATCCAGTCCCACTGGCCGTGCATGATGTTGTGGCCGAGTTCCATGTTCTCGAGGATCTTGGCCACGGCGAGGGTGCCGGTCCCGAGCGCCCAGACAGTGCGGTTGCGGGCGCCGAAGTACAGCAGCGCGCGGGCACCGAACTCCAGGCCGCGCTGGAGTTTGATGATGCTGTGGATGTAGCTGTAGTCGCGTTCTCCGCGGGAGGCGATGACCTCGGCGCGGATAGCATCGAGCTCCCGCCCGAGCTCCTCTATCTGGTCGGAGCTGAGGTGGGCGTATTCGCCGACATCGGAGATCGCCATACAGCCAGGATAGGCCGGTTCGGGTACCCACGGCTACGGCTGCGGGTCCGGCAGCCCTGCTTTCGTGATCAAGGGCACCCGATCCGACCGGCGTCAGTCACTCCAGGCGCGCCGCAACACTTCCAGGGAGCCGTGGATCCGCTCGACCGTCGATCCCACCGGCGCGATCATCAGTTCGTCGGCCCCCGCCGTGCGCGCGAAGTCGGTGAGGTACTCGCGCACCGCCGGCCCGTCGCCGACCGCCGTGTAGTGGATCATGTGCAGGATCTGGCGACCGCCGGCGGACTCCATGATCATGTCGAGTTCCTCGTCGGAGAACTCGCGTCCGCGGCCGGCCATGAGCTTGACCCGCTGGCGGCGGTACCACTGCAGTTCGCGTTCGGCCCGCTCGGTGTCGTCGTCGGCCACCACGTTGACGGCGGCGATCATGTACGGCTCAGCCAGCTGCTCGCTGGGCTGGAAGCGCTCGCGGTAGACCTGCGAGGCCTGTTCGAGGGCGTCGGGCGCGAAGTGCGAGGCGAACGCGTACGGCAGCCCGTAGGCGGCGGCGAGCTGCGCGCCGAACAGGGACGAACCGAGGATGTACAGCGGCACCTTGGTGCCCCGCCCGGGGATGGCCGCGATCCCGCGCGTGCGGGCGAAGTCGGAGGGCGAGTCGCCGAGGAACGCCTGCAGTTCGCGGACGTCGTCGGGGAAGTTCTCCGCCGCCGACGGTTCGCGGCGCAGCGCACGCAGGGTCTGCGGGTCGGTGCCGGGGGCGCGCCCCAGGCCGAGGTCGATGCGTCCGGGGTGTAGCTCGGCGAGGGTGCCGAACTGCTCGGCGATCACGATCGGCGAGTGGTTGGGCAGCATCACGCCGCCGGAGCCGAGCCGGATCCGCTCCGTTTGCGTGGCGATGTGCGCCATGAGTACCGCCGGCGCCGAGGAGGCGATGGACGGCATGTTGTGGTGCTCGGAGTACCAGACCCGCTCGTAGCCCAGTTTCTCCGCCTTCTGCGCCAGCGCCACCGAATCCTGCAGTCCCTCCCCGATGCTCTGGCCGGGGCGGACGGTCGCGAAGTCGATGACGGACAGAGGCAGGGCGGTACTGGACTGGGGGGAGCTGGTCTCGGGGGAGGTCATGCCCCGTGCAACCCGGGCCCCCGGCAGGCTATTCCTGTTGGCGCCCGGGCGGGGGCGGCAGACTGGGGGGCATGTCCCCCGCTGCTGACCGCCCCGCTGACCGCCCCACCGACAGCCCCGACAGCCCCGCCGGCCGTCCCGTCGACCTCGCCCGCCTCGTGACCGTCATGCGCGAGACCGGCCCGCTCGTGCACTGCCTGACCAACTCGGTGGTCCGGCAGATCACCGCGGACGTGCTGCTCGCCGCCGGGGCGGCGCCCGCGATGGTCGACCACCCCGACGAGGCCTCCGATTTCGCCGCCATCGCCTCCGGCGTGCTCATCAACGTCGGCAACCCGACGGCCGAGCAGGTCGAGGGCATGCACGCCGCGATCGCCTCCGCCCGCGCCGCCGGCACCCCGTGGGTGCTGGACCCGGTGGCGGTCGGCGGCCTGGTCCTGCGGACGGGGCTGGCCACCGACTGGCTCGAGGCCGGGCCCGCCGCGATCCGGGCGAACGCGTCGGAGACCATCGCGCTCGCCGGCACGGGAGCGGGCGGCCGGGGCGTGGATTCCACGGAGGATGTCCTTGCCGCCGAGTCCGCTGCCCGGGACCTCTCGGCCCGGTCGGGGGCCGTGGTCGCCGTGACGGGGCCGCGGGACCTCGTCGTCACCCAGCGCCCCGGCCACCTCGGCGAGGCCGCGCCTCCCACCCGCACCACGTGGGTCGAGTCGGGTCACCCGCTGCTGCAGAAGGTCATCGGCACCGGCTGCGCCCTCGGGGCGCTCACGGCGGCCTATCTCGGGGCGGCGCGGTCGGCAGGGATCGCGGACCACGACGCGGTGGTCGCCGCTCACGCCCACGCCGGCGCGGCGGGGACGGTCGCCGCGCGCACCGCGGCGGGCCCGGGCAGCTTCGCCGTGGCGTGGCTCGACGCCCTGTACACGCTGACCCCGGAGGAGATCGCGGGCCTGGTCACGGTGTCGGAGGCGTGAGCGGCGCCGGTGTCGACTGGCGGCTCTACCTGGTGACCGACCCCCACCTGGGCGGCGGGCGCGACGCGGTGCCGGGGATCGTCCGCGAGGCGGTGCTGGGCGGGGTGGGTGTGGTCCAGGTGCGGGACAAGGAGTGCGACGACGACGAGTTCGCCACGCACGCCGCCGCCGTCGCCGAGTCCGTCGCGCGGGCGTGCACCGAGACGGGCCGTGACGTGCCGGTGTTCGTCAACGATCGTCTCGACGTCGCGCGGGAGCTGGGACTGCACCTGCACATCGGGCAGCGGGACGTGCCGTTCGCTGCGGCCCGCGCGGTGCTGCCGGACGGGCTGATGCTGGGGTTGTCGATCGAGTCGGACGCGCAGTTGGCCGCGGCGATGACGGGGCCGGGACCGGCACCGGACGTGATCGGGGTGAGCCCGGTGTGGTCGACGGCCACCAAGACCGACACCGCCGACGCGCTCGGTCCCGAGGGTGCGGACCGGTTGGCCCGGGCCGCGCACTCGTACCGTCGAGCCGGGGGCGTCACCGGCGGGACCGACGCGGGCATCCGCGCGGTGGGGATCGGCGGGGTCACGCCCCTGACCGTCGCGCGGTTGGCCGCCACCGAGCTGGACGGGGTCTGCGTGGTCTCGTCGATCATGGCCGCCCCCGACCCGCGGGCCGCGGCCGCCGACCTGCTCGCCCGCTGGGACGCCGCACGCCGCTGATCCGGGCACGGGTGCAGGGACCGGGCACGGGTGCAGGATGCGGGCCCGGGGCGCAGGTCCGACCCGGCCCACGGGCGCGTGGCGCTCGTTATCTCTTGCGCTCGGAGAAGTCGGCGAACCGCTCCAGATCGCGGACGTGGCCGCACACGATGACGACGTCGTCCGCGCCGATGATGGTCTCCGGCTGGGCGTACTGGAACGGGCTGCCCGGGGCCTTGATGCCGACGATGTTGACCTTGTGACGCTTGCGCGGGTGGCAGTAGTCGATCGACTTGCCGATGACGTCCCGTGGTGGCCGCATCTTGACGATGGCGAAGTCCTCGTCGAACTCGATGAAGTCCATCATCTGGTTGGCCACCAGGTGGGCCACGCGGACGCCGGCGTCGTGCTCGGGGAACACCACGTGGTCGCATCCGATGCGAGTGAGGATCTTGCCGTGGGCCTGGTTGATCGCCTTGGCCCAGACCTGCTCGATCCCCAGGTCGACGAGGTTCACCGCGACCAGCACGGACGACTCGATCGAGGTGCCCACGCCGACGACGGCGGTGGAGAAGTCCTGGGCCCCGAGCTGTTGGAGCGCCTCGAGGTCGGTGGCGTCGGCCTCCACCACGTGGGTCAGGGAGTCGGCGTACCTCTGGACGAGTCCGTGGTCGCGTTCGACCGCGAGGACCTCCCGGCCCTGGCCGACGAGTTGGGTGGCGAGGGAGACTCCGAACCGGCCCAGGCCGATGATGAGGACTGGGGACTGGCGGCGGGTGCGATCAGCCAATGATCGGCCTCTCTGTGGGTAGGCGATACCTGGTCCGCTTTGCTCGCATGGTCAGCGCGGTGGCGAAGGTGATGATGCCGACTCGTCCGGCGAACATCAGCCCGGACAGAAGGTACACCCCCGCCGGCTCGAGTTCGGCGCTGAGACCTGAACTCAACCCGCAGGTGGCGAAGGCGGAGATGGACTCGAACAGGGGGCGCCCGAGATCCTCACCGGTGAGGATCATCAGGGCCAGGGCGGAGCCGGCGACCAGCGTGAGTCCCATCCCGGCCACGGAGACCGCGACCCGGATCGACGAGGTGGGCAGCGCGCGCCCGTGTGCCGTGGCGTCCTCCCGGCCCCGGGCCTCGGCGAGGAAGGCCAGGAAGATGACGGCCAGGGTGGTGACCTTGACGCCGCCGGCGGTCGAGACCGAACCGCCCCCCACGAACATCAGGGCGTCGGTGATGAGCATGGTCGACGCCGTCGTGTCGACGGGGTCGATGATGGCGAAACCCCCGGAGCGCATCATCACCGAGGCGAACACCGAGTGCTGCAGTTTGTCGACCACGCCCTCGCCACCGAGGGTGGCCCCGTTGCTCCACTCGAGCGCGGCGAACCCGAGGGCCCCGACGAGCATGAGCAGCACGCTGACTTCGACCGTGAGGCGGGTGTGGAGGTTCCAGCGTCCCAGGTGCCACTGGTGCTTCCACAGCACCAACAGGACGGGGAAGCCCAGACTGCCCAGGAACACGGCGCAGATCAGCGCCCAGAACACGACCGGGTCGTCGGCCACCGAAGCCAGGCCGTCGGGGTGGAGGACGAACCCGGCGTTGTTGAACGCCGATACCGCGTAGAACACCGCGCGCCACAGCCCGTCGCCGAACGCGCCATGCTGGGCGATGAACCGGGGCGCGAGGATGAGCGCGATCACGAGTTCCACCAGGGCGGACGAGACGACGATGGTCTTGATCAGCGACCGGACCTCGCCCAGTCCACCCGCCGACACGCCCGTCTGGGCGAGCAGCCGGGTACGCACCCCGAACTGCCGGGTCACCGAGAGTGCCAACAGGGAGGAGATCGTGACGATCCCCAGGCCACCGACCTGGATGCCCGCCAGGATCACCACCTGCCCGGCCGTGGACCAGTGGGTCGCGGTGTCGACGGTGGTCAGGCCGGTCACCGACACGGCGGAGGTGGCGGTGAACACCGCGTCGTGCAGGTGTGCGTGCTCTCCCGAGGACGTGGCCCAGGGCATCATCAGCAGCACCGTGAAGACCGCGATCGCCGCGGCGAACGCCAGGAGCGCCGAGCGGGCCGGGGAACTGTAGGTGAACGCCCGGGCTGCCTGCGCGCCCGAGGACAGGACCCCCGGAATCGTCGAGACCATGCCGCGAGGGTAATCCCGGCCGCCGCGTCGGCCACAGTTGGTGCGCGAAGCCGTTACTGAACGGCGTCAACACTCGTAACGTCGGCGGTATGCCACGGATCCCTCTCGAAATCACGCTGGTCGAGTTCCCCAGTACCTCGATGTCCGCCACGAGCGAGTTCCTCGCGACGGTCTGCGGCTGGGAGCCCACCGTGTACGGGGAGTCGTACGCATGCCTGGTCGGCGGGGGCATCGACGTGGGCGTGCAGGGGGACGACGACGAGCAGTCCCCCGCCCCGCTCATGGTGATCCGCGTGCCGGACCTCGACGAGGCCCGCGAGCAGGTCGAGGCCGCCGGTGGCGTGGTGACGTTCGGGCCGTTCGACTTTCCCGGTGGCCGCCGTTTCCATTTCCGTGAGCCCGGCGGGAGCGAGATGGCGATGTGGGTGCCGGCCTGATCGGCCCCTCTTCACCGCCCGTCCCGTTCGACGGGCAGCCAGAGGTCGCAGGTCGCCGTGGTCAAGTCCGCGGAGTGGTCAAGGATCGCCAGGATCGACGGGCCGGGCCGCAGCCGCCACGGGTTGGAGGGGAACCAGTCGGTGGCGGTCGCCGCCCACATCTCCTGCAGCGCCGACGGGTGCGCACCCGACGACCGGAAGACCGCCCAGGTGCCGGCCGGCTGGTCCAGTACATCGAGGTCGTCCGGGACCGCGGAGTCGGCGTCCACCGCGACCCCGTGCAGGTACGTCAGTTCGCTACCCTCCGAGTAGTCCGGGTCGACGTCGGCACTGACCTGCAGGATCCCTGCCGGGTCGGTCTCGGACAGGGCCTTGAGGCGCTCGTGTTCGGCCGCGGGGATCGAGGCGACGTGGTCCCGGATGTGCGGGTTCGCCCCCTCGTGGATCAGTGGAACACGAGCAGCGTGGCCGATCAGACGGAATGCGGAGCGTTCGAGGATGCGGGCGTCCATGGGACGGCTCCCTTCGACGGTCAGGCGGAACCTGAGTACGGGCTGGCTGCGTAGAGGGCCACCGCCGCGACGGGCGTCGCCGTGACTCACTCCGTGCACGGCGCGGAAGGCCCGGCCGAACGCCTCGGTCGAGCCGTAGCCGTAGCGCACGGCGATCGTGAGCAGGTCCTCGTCACCGACCACGTCCGCGGCCGCGACGGTCATGCGACGACGACGAACGTAGTCCGACACCGGCATCCCCGCCAGGGACGAGAACATGCGTCGCAGGTGATAGTCCGTCGTACCGCCCGACGCGGCGACGGCGCCGACGTCGATCTCCCCGGACAGGTTGCACTCGATCTGGTCCACGAGCCGGTTGAGGATCTCGATCACGGTACCTCCCTCCACGAGACACCACTGTCCTCGACGGTCACGCGCAGCCGCCCGACTTTCCGGGACCGTGGTTGTCGGGTCGGATCATCCGGCCGACGCGAACCCCGCGGGTAGTGCGAGCCGGGTGAGCTTGTCCGGGTTGCTGTGGAAGTAGAGGCGTGAGATCCGGCCGTCGACCACGCCGACCTGCGCCACCCGCAGGACACCGCGGGCGAGGATCGCCAGCGCGAATTCGCCGTTGACCTCGACGGGCGCGATCATCCCGCCCGAGAGCTCCGTGGCCTTGATGAGGAAGTAGGCGCACTTGCGGGCCCCCACGATGTCCCGCCGGGCGGCGTTGACCTTGCCACCGCCGTCCGAGATCACGCGGGCATCCGCGGTGAGGGCGGCGATCGTCTGCGGGAGATCGCCGGCCAGGACGGCCTCCACCAGTGTCGAGATCACCGCGTCCGAGGCGGGTTCGGGTGGGCGGAGGTCGGATTTTAGGCGGTGCCGGGCCCGGCTCACCCACTGGCGGACGGTGGCCACGGCCGCGCCCAGGGTGTCGGCGATCTCGGCGTAGGGTAGGTCGTACGCCTCACGAAGGACGAACGCCGCGCGCTCATCCGGGCCCAGCTGTTCGTAGGCCAGCAGCACGGCGATCCGCAGATCGTCGCGACGCTCGGCCCGGTCTGCGGGCAGCAGGGCGGTGTCGACGGGCTCGGGCAGCCACTCGCCCACGTAGTCCTCACGCTTGCGCCTGCGCAGCCGGTCCAGACACAGCCGGGTCGCGACGGTGGTCAGCCACGCGTCGACGTTCCGGGGCGCGGACGACGGATCGAGCGCCACCCACCGCGCCAGCGCCTCGTCGGCGGCGTCCTCGGCGTCGGCCCAGGTCCCGGTGATGCGGTAGCCCACCCCGAGCAGTCGGCCCCGCACCCGCTCCAGCGCGGCACGGTCCGGCAGCGCGGTGCCGGCCACGGGGGTCGAGGGCGGGGCCACGGTCATGGCCGGGTCGCCGGTTCCAGGTCGCTCGGGACGAGACCGCGCAGCGTCGCCGGGTCCTTGCGGGTGGCGATCGCTATCCGGTTCCATGCGTTGATCGTGACGATCTCCATGACCAGCTGTCCAGCCCCACCTTCGCCCCGGTGGCGGACCACCTCGTCCCACACCTCGTCGGGCACGGAGTCCTCACCGTCGATGCGGGTGACGGCGTCCGCGAATGCCAGGACCGCCCGCTCGGCCGGGGACAGTTCGTCGGCGTGGGCGAGCCAGTTCTCGGAGACCGCGATCCGGGTGCCGCTCCACCCGTCCTTGCGGGCATCGCGTCGGTGCATGGCCAGGCAATAGCGGCAGCCGTTCACCGCGGAGACGCGGAGCCGGATGAGGTGGCTGTCCTCCCGGGAGACCCGCGCCCGCGAGTAGGCCTCGAGTGCCAACATGGGTGCCATCGCTCCCGCGCCGACCTGTTTGCGCTGTTCGGTGCTGCGTCGTGGTGTGCTCATGTTTCTTCGACGCACGAGCGCCACGAAGTGTGACACCGAGTCGCCACGCCGGACCCGCGCCCCAGCCCGGAGCGCCACCGGCACCCCGCCGGGCGCATCGGCGCGTTCCCTATGGCGTAGCGGGCCGGGCGGTTCTAGCGTTGAGCCCATGACCGACCCGGACGACCTGCTGCTCTCCGACTCCGAGCGGCTGCACGCCCTCATGGCGCTCGGCGACCACTACGCGTCCGGCCGACTCGATGACGCCGAGTTCCACGCCCGGTCCGGAGACGTGGCCGCGTCCCGCACACTCGGCCAGCTGCGTGGCTCGTTCGGCGACCTTCCCGGCGGGACGCCGCTGACCTTGGTCGACGGCATGATCGTGCAGTCGGCCACCGCCACCGGTGGCGAGCTGGAGGTCTCGTCGTCGTCGTCGTCCTCGTCGACTTCGTCCGCCCTGTCGCCGGGGTCCCCCACCGGCGCGGGGACGCCTGCGGCCCGCGGCACCGACGCCGACCTGGAGGACCTGCGCAGGCGCGGGAAACTGGTAGAGTCGCTCGACGGCGTGGTGATCGGGCTGACGCTCATCACGTTCCTCGTCCTGCAGATCATCGTGGACTGGCAGTACGCGTGGATGGTGTGGCCCTCGCTGGTTCTCACGCTGGGCCTCCCCCGGCTCGTGCTGCGCTACACGGATTCCGACGAGAAGACGTACGAGAAGCTCAAGAAGGCCGACGAGAAGGCGCGCGAGGAGCGGCTGCGGGCGGCGACCGAGCGGATCCGTGAGCTGGGCGACGGTCGGGAGAACCGCGACTGAGCTACCCGGTCGCGTCCGGGGGGCCACCATCACCCGGGCGGGTGCCACTGCCCCCACCGCTGGCGCCGCTGTTCCGCCCGCCGATGCGGCCGTCCTCGTCACGCCTGGTCAGGGCGGTGGACACCACGGGGAACAGCCCGATCCCCAGGCCGACGGCCACGATCGTCGCGCCGATCCCCAGAGAGGCCAGCACGGGGACCCGGCGCTGGGCGAGCGCGGCATCACACGCCTCCTGCGCCTCCGTGCTCGGCTGGGGGCGCTCTCCCCGGAGGAGGTCCTTCCAGCTCAGCGAGGTGAGGGCGTTGTCTTTGTCGCGGGCCTCGGTGTAGTCGGGGCTGAAGTAGGTGCCGCAGCCCACCCGCTGCACGAAGCCCCCCGTGGACACGCCGATGCTGCCCAGCAGGATCCCGCCGAGCACCACGAGCAGGCCGTGGACGGCGACGAGTGCGCCGATCACGCGAGTGGTCACCGCGCCATCGTCACATCCGCGGGGCGGCACCGCATCCGGGCCGGACGCCCGCGGTCAGGCGTTCTCACGGTCACTCGTCGTCACGGTCAGGTGTCCTCGAGCGCGACCCCCCTGCGCTCCGGCAGGGTGAAGGCGGCCAGGGCGGCGACGACGAATGCCGCGGCGAACACACCGAAAACCATGGCCGTGTCGCCCAGATCGAGCAGGAGCGGGACGAGCAGTGGAGCGATGATGGAGGCGATCCGCCCGAACGCCGCCGCGGCGCCGGTGCCGGACCCGCGGGTCGAGGTGGGGTAGAGCTCCGGGCCGATCGCGTACAGGGCGCCCCACGCGCCGAGGTTGAAGAACGACAGCGCCATGCCGGCGGCGATGATCGTGGCCGGGGAGTCCGCCAGGCCGAACAGCCCGGCCGCCACCGCCGAACCGGTGAGGAACACCGCGAGCGTGACCCGCCGACCCCAGATCTCGATGAGCCACGCCGCCACCGCGTACCCCGGCAGCTGGGCGAGGGTGATGATGAGCGTGTAGCCGAACGACTTCACCAGATCGAAGCCCTGAGAGACGAGCAGGCTGGGTAGCCAGATGAAGGCGCCGTAGTAGGAGAAGTTAATCCCGAACCACACGATCCACAGAGCGGCGGTGCGCTTACGCAGGCGCGCGGACCAGATGGACTCGGCGGACTCGGCGGGCTCGGCGGGCGATGCGAGCGCCGCGCCGGCGGAGACGGACGCGGCCCCGTCGGCGCCAGCATGAGCGGGCGCCGACGCGG
Source organism: Dietzia kunjamensis (assembly GCF_045689975.1). GTDB lineage: Bacteria > Actinomycetota > Actinomycetes > Mycobacteriales > Mycobacteriaceae > Dietzia > Dietzia kunjamensis. Next base: position 3,201,860 of record NZ_CP143297.1, read on the forward strand.
ACGGCCCGGACGGCGCGGCCGGCGGCTCGACCCCCGCGGACGCCTCGTAGTCGCGGACGATGCGCTCGGCCTCGTCGACCCGGCCCTTCGATTCGAGGTACCGCACCGATTCGGGCAGCCCGAACCGGACGACCAGCGCGTACGCGGCGGGGACGACCCCGATGGCCAGGGCCCACCGCCACCCGTCGTCGCCGACCGGCACCACGAAGTAGCCGATGAGGGCGGCCATGATCCAGCCGACGGCCCAGAACCCCTCGAGAATCACCACCACCCGGCCGCGGATCCGGCGGGGCGCGAACTCGCTGACCAGGGTGGATGCCACCGGCAGCTCGGCGCCCAGGCCCAGGCCGACGATAAAGCGCAGCACGATGAGCATGGCGATGCCGGTCGACAACGCCGCCGCGCCGGTGGCGAGGCCGTAGATCAGCAGGGTGGCGGCGAAGACCTGGCGGCGACCGATTTTGTCGGCGAGCAGCCCGCCGAGCGCGGCGCCGATCGCCATCCCCACGAACCCGATGGACCCGATCCAGGACAGCTCGGTGGGCGAGAGCGACCAGTGGACGGCCAGCGCGGCCATGACGAAGGAGATGAGGCCGACGTCCATGGCGTCGAGTGCCCAGCCCACGCCCGAGCCGAGCAGCAGCTTGCGGTGCTTGCGGGTGAACGGCAGGCCGTCCAGGCGCTCCGTGCGGGTCGTCATGCCGGCCACGCTACTCGGCGACCCCGACACAGCCCGGCGCCAACCCGGGCTGGACGTGGACGAATGTCCGAGTAACCTGTGGGTAGCTGTGTTCCACATCACAACAAGAGGAGCTCCTCGTGAGCATCACCGAGAACGCCGACCGCGCCGATCGCGCTGAAAACGCCGAGAACGCCAGCCCGGGCGGGGCGGACTTCGACGTCGTCATCCGCGGGGGCACGGTCTTCGACGGCACCGGCGCCCCGGGCGTCCGCGCGGACGTCGGGATCCGGGCCGGTGTCGTGGCGGCGATCAGCCCGGCGCCGCTGCCCGTCTCGCCGGGCACGCAGGTCGTGGACGCCGAGGGGCGGTGGGTGACGCCCGGGTTCGTGGACACCCACACCCACTACGACGTCGAGCTGCTCGTCTCCCCGGGCCTGGGCGAATCCGTTCGGCACGGGGTGACCACGGTCCTGGTGGGCAACTGCTCCATCTCGGGCGTGTACTCGGGCGCCGTCGACGTGGCCGACCTGTTCAGCCGCGTCGAGGCCCTGCCCCGCGACTCGGTACTGGCGGCGCTCGAGCAGAAGAAGACCTGGTCGGGCCCGGCGGACTGGCGGCGCACGGTCGAGAACCTGCCGCTGGGGCCCAACGTCGCGTCGTTCCTCGGCCACTCCGACGTCCGCGCCTCGGTGATGGGGTTGGGCCGGGCGACCGACCCCACGCAGTCCCCCAGCCGCGACGAGTTGCGGACGATCGACCGCCGCATCAACGCTGCTCTCGACGAGGGTTTCCTGGGCGTGTCCACCATGACCAATCCCTGGGACAAGATGGACGGTGACCGCTATCGCTCGCGGACCCTGCCCTCCACGCACGCCTCGTGGGGCGAGTTCCGGCGGATCAGCCGGCTCCTGCGCCGCCGTGACCGGGTCCTGCAGGGCGTGCCCAACCTCAACACCAAGGTCGACGTGGCCTTCTACGCCGCCACCAGCACCGGGCTGTTCCGCAAGCCCCTGCGTGTCTCGCTGCTGGCCGCCGCCGACACGCTGGCCGAGCCGTGGGTCAACCGCATCTTCCGGCCCATCGCCTTTGCCGCCAACACTCTGGGTAAGGGCAAGTTCGTGTGGCAGCACCTGCCCACGACATTCAAGGTGTGGGCCGACGGGATCGACCTGGTGGTGTTCGAGGAGTTCGGCTCCGGCCGCGAGGCACTGCACCTCGTCGACGAGATGGCCCGCACCGACCTGCTCGAGCAGGAGAGCTACCGGCGCTGGTTCCGCCGCGACTTCGAGAAGCGCTTCAGCCCACGCGTGTGGCACCGGGACTTCGACGACGCGCTCATCGTGGCCTGCCCCGACGAGTCACTGGTCGGCCAGACCGTCGGCGACGTCGCGCGCGCCCGGAAGCTCCACCCGGCGGACGCCTACCTCGACCTGGTGGTGGAGAACGGCACCGACTTCCGGTGGACCACCACCATCGCCAACGCGCGGGAGAAGGTCGCCAACCGGCTGGCGCGGACCCCGGGCGTGACGATCGGTTTCTCCGATGCCGGCGCGCACCTGCGGAACATGGCTTTCTACAACTTTGGGATCCGTCTGCTCGAGCGCGTGCACCAGGCGCAACTCAAGGGCACGCCGTTCCTCACCACCGAGGAGGCCGTGTACAAGCTCACCGGTGAGCTGGCGGACTTCTACCGCCTCGACGCCGGGCGCCTGCAGGTGGGCGCGCGCGCCGATGTGGTGGTCGTCGACCCGTCCGGGCTCGACGGCGAGTCCCTCGAGTACCACGAGGAGGCCATGGACGAGTTCGGCGGGATCCGCCGGATGGTCAACCGCAACGACCGGGCGGTTGCGGCGACCATCATCGGCGGCCACGTGGTGTGGTCCGACGGGGAGTTCGTCGACGGATACGGCTCCGAGTTCGCGGCGGGCCGGTTCCTCCCCTCGGGCGAGGCCGTGGGGCCCCGGCCCGCAGAGTCGCGGACCGCCTCGCGGCCGGTCGAGTCGCCCCGACCGGCCGCCGGACTGCGGTAGCCGCGATCAGCTCACTCGGTGGGCATCCCGGCGTCCTCCCAGGCGGAGTAGCTGCCCTCGAGCTAGGTGACGTCGTAACCGACGCTGCGCAGTGAGCTGGCCACGACAGAGCTGCGGGTGCCGGACTGGCAGTAGGTGACGATCTTTCCCGAGTCGGGCAGTTCGTCGCGCTCCCACATCACCTGGCCGCCGTGCAGCTGGGTGGCGCCGGGGACGTGTCCGTCCTCGTACTCGGAGGTGGCCCGGACGTCGAGCACCATGGCGTGCTCGTGGGACTCCAGGTCCTTCGGGTCCACGGTCTCCGGGCGGAACGTGGGCAGTCCGTCGGTGGAGGTGACGTACCCGCGCGTGGTGTCGACGCCCACGCGGATGACGTGGCGCCGCAGCTCGTCGGCCTCATCGGCGTCCTCGGCGAGGAAGACCAGGCCGCGGGCGTCGGACTCCGGATCGATCGCCCAGCCGGCGTAGGTGCCCGCCTGGCCGGCGGGGAGGTTGATGGCGCGTTCGACGGTGCCGTCGTGGACGTCGTCAGCGGGGCGGGGGTCGACGACGACGAGGTCACCGGATTCGATGCCGGAGGCCACCTCCTCCGCCGGCAGCTCGTGCAGCTCCGGCAACGGATTGCCGAGCACGGAGGGGCCGTCCCGGTTCTCGCGCTTCATCCGCCCGAAGTACGCCGGCGCGTCGGGCTGGCCGTCGAGGAGTTCGGAGATGAAGCCCTCCTCGTCGTCGTTCTCCACGTACTTGGGCCACCACGCGAACTTCCGCTCGTAACCCACCGAGCTGGACGGCAAGGCCCCCAGGGACTTGCCGCAGGCCGAGCCCGCGCCGTGGGCCGGGAACACCTGGACGTGGTCGGGCAGGGTGAGGAAGCGCTCGCGCAGGCTGGCGAACAGCTGCTTGGCGCTGTCGACGCGGGTGTCCTCGTCGTTCGACGCGTTGCCGCCGGTGGTCTCGTCGAGCAGGTCCGGTCGGCCGAGGTCACCACAGAACACGAAGTCGCCGGTGAGCGCGTACCCGGGCTCGTCGGCGAACGCGCCGTCGGTGACGAGGAACATGAGGTGCTCGGGCGTGTGGCCGGGGGTGTGCACGGCCTTGAGCTGGACGTTGCCGAGCTCGATGGTGTCGCCGTCGCGGAGCCGCTCGCCCTCGAAGCCATAGCGCCAGTCGTCGCCGCCCTCGTCGGAGAGGTAGACGGTGGCGCCGGTCGCGGCGGCCAGCTCGCGGGCGCCGGACACGTAGTCGGCGTGGATGTGGGTCTCGGTGACCTTGACGATGCTCATGCCGTGCTGGTCGGCCATGTCGAAATAGGCCCGCAGGTCGCGGCTGGGGTCCACGACGATCGCCTCGCTGCTGCTCTGGCAGCCGATGAAGTAGCTGGCGTGGGCCAGGTCGTAGTCATAGATGCGTTCGAAAAGCATTGTGCTGTGTCCTTTTTCCTTGGGGGAACAGGTACATCAGCCACCGTAAAACCCTGCGGGGTATCTGGCTACCGTTCGGTTCGTGCGCCGTCGCGGTCGGGCAGCGCACACTGGGGGCGAACCGCAACGCCGATGGAAGGATCCCCGCCGTGACCGATTCCCACCTGGACGACGACACCCGCGCCGTCCTGCTCGCACCCAACCCGGCCGTCATGGCGACGCTGCGCAAGGACGGCTCCCCGGTCACCGTGCCGACCTGGTACCGGCTGGTCGAGGGCGACCGGATCCACCTCAACCTCGACGCCGACCGCGTACGGCTGCAGCACCTCCGACGCGACCCGCGGGTGGCACTGTCCGTCATCGCGTCCGAGGACTGGTACACCCACGCGAGCATCCAGGGGCGGGTCGTGGAGATCGCCGACGACCCGGACCTGTCCGGCATCGACGCCCTGAGCACGCACTACACCGGCGAGCCGTACCCGGTGCGCGACCGCGCCCGCGTGGACGCGTGGGTGGAGATCGACCACGTCCACGTGTGGGGGCAGCTCCGCGAGTCCTGAGCGCAGGTGGGGAGCGCGGGGGAGGGCCCGCTGAACGCGTCCGGCGATCCCGCGTGCGTCCTACGGTGAGGCGACCCCTCGCCCGTCTACGCCCCGGAGACCTCCATGTCGGACCGCTATCCCCTCGCCGAGCTCAACGACCTGCCCGATGACCTGCGCGAGCGGATCCTCGCCGAGCAGGAGAAGGCCGGGTTCGTGCCCGAGGTGTTCCTGATGTTCGGGCGCCGCCCCGCCGAGTCGCGGGCGTTCTTCGCCTATCACGATGCGCTGATGGAGCGCGAGGGCAACCTGTCCAAGGCGGACAAGGAGATGATCGTGGTGACCATCTCCGGGCAGAACAGCTGCCTGTTCTGCGTGGTGGCGCACGGGGCGATCCTGCGGATCGTCAAGAAGGCGCCGATGCTCGCCGACCAGCTGGCGGTGAACTACCGCAAGGCCGACCTCACGCCGCGCGAGCGGGCGATCTGCGACTTCGCGACCAAGGTCAACCTGCACTCCGACGAGCTGGGCGACGCCGACTTCGCCGCCCTGCACGAGCACGGCCTCGACGACGAGGACGCGTGGGACATCGCCGCGATCACCGGGCTGTTCGGGCTGAGCAACCGGCTGGCCAACGCCACCGACATGCGCCCGAACCCGGAGTTCTACCTCATGGGCCGGGTGCCGCGGCAGAAGTAGTCAGTTCTGCTCGGTGACGACCCCGCAGGCCGCGCGGCTCCCGCCGTCGCCGGCATTGCGCGTCTCCTCGTCGGCCCCCTCGGGCGCGTAGCGCTCGGGGATGTTGGCGAGGTTGTCGGAGTTCTCGTGGACCATCACGGCCGAACCGTCCTCGTCCAGGAGCAGGTCGCGGTCCAGGCGGTCGGAGAGCGTGACGATCCGGGCCGTGCCGTCCTCGGTCACGTAGAGGGTCGGCAGGTCCCCGGCGTGCTCGGGGTGGCCGGTGTCGCCGCCGGGACCGGCCAGGTGGCCGCCGGCGGAGAGGAACGCGCCCCGCTCGCCCGGCTGGGTGGGGTTCTCACTGTCGGGCTCGCACAGGCCCGCGCCGTGGATGTGCAGGCCGTGGAAGCCGGGCTCCAGGTCGGTCGCGTTGACCGTGACGAGCGTGCCGCCATCGGACTCGACGAACTCGGCCGTCCCCCGCGGTTCGCCCTCGGGGTTCACCAGTTCGGCGGTCGCGAACGCCTGGCCGCCGGCGTTCTGGCCGGACGTCTCTGTGGTGGTCTCGGAGGTGCTGGTCTCGGACGTGTTCCCCGCGCCGTCCTGGGGCGTGACGTCACCCCCTGCGGCTGGAGAGTCCTCTCCGGTGCCGCATGAGGCCAGCAGGAGCGCGGTTGCGGACAGGGCCACGAAGGTCGAACCCCTCCGGGCGCGGCGGGCGGTGGACACGGTGCGTGCGGTCATCACAAACCTCCTCGGACGGCGTCGTGAGGGTGACGGTACCGAGGCAGACCCGACGCGCAACCGCGTCTGCGGCCTGCATTTTCGCTGACAGATCACTCACCGGCGGCCCCTACCACAAAGTAAGAAGTCACTTTAACTTCTTACTCAGGTGCCGTTCACCTCGCAGGCGCACTAACGGACCGACGTCCTGATGCCGTGCTCGCGCGGGCAGGCCAGCGCCTCCGAGACCCGTTGCGCTGGTCACTATCTCGCAGGGCGCAGGCCCGCGAGCACGGCAAATGCGCGCGTCCTATGAAGTTCATCACGAAAACATATCTGAACGCTTGCACAACCTGAGAAGCGGGTGCATACTCTTCTCAGTCCCCGCACAGATTCCTCTGGCCCTCGCGGGGCGTCCCTCCCCCTCGAGCCACCGGCTCATTCCCTCGCAAGAAAGGGTTCATCATGAACCAGGTCTATGCCCTCATGGCCACCTTCCAGGCGTTCCTCGACGACCGCTTCGAGAACCGCAAGGACCGCGGCGCCACTGCCGTCGAGTACGGCCTGATGGTCGGCCTCATTGCTGTAGTTATCATCGCCGCTGTCCTCGCCTTGGGCGGGGAACTCAATGGCATGTTTGAGACCGTGGTCAACACGCTGCCCGGTGGCACTGATATCGGCGGCGACGAGGTGTAGTTCCACCAATATCGTCCGGCGTGGCGTTCGAACGAACGCCGCGCCGGACGCCGTCGGGCCCTCCCGTTTAGAAGCAGGACCAAGACTCCGAAGCTTTCCCGACGTCTCAGGCTCCCTCCCCAGCTCCCGTACCCTTCTCCCCCTCAGGCGCCGCAATGCTCACGCCCTCACGTGACCGCGGAGCAGCAGCAGTGGAATTCGCGCTCGTACTGCCGATACTTTTGCTCCTCGTCCTCGGAATTATCGAGTTTGGTCGCGCCTATCACGTGCAGACCACCCTCTCTAATGCTGCACGCGATGGTGTCCGGGTCATGGCACTGCAGGACAGTGCCACCGCCGCGATCGCGGCTGTACAGACTTCGGCCAGTCCCCTCGACCTCGCCAACGCCGACATCACCGTCACCCCAACCGCCGGCTGCTCGTCGGCGCTGACCGGCGCCGGGCTCGCCTCGGTCACGATCGAGTACCCGTTCTCTCTGGTCTCGGGATTCCTTCCCATCGACGACTTCACCCTCACTGGGAAGGGGACCATGCGATGCTTCGGTTAGACGAAGATCGTGGAGCGATCGCGGTGTTCATCGCGATCCTCCTCGTTCCTCTCCTCGGCTTCGCCGCCATTTCCCTCGACATAGCGGCGACCCATGCCGAAAGACAACAGCTTCAGACCGGCGCGGACGCAGCTGCGCTCGCAATCGCCCAGGACTGCGCCCGCAAGAACTGCGGTGCGCCGGCCGAGACTGCGCAATCGCTGGCGACGCTCAACAGCAACTCAGCGGCCGCAGTGGCGGACGTCGACCCGATTCCCACCGAGGCATCCGGGCGAGTCACCGTTCGCACCTCGGCAGTTCGACAGCACTGGTTCGCTCCGGTGCTGGGTGTGGATTCGACCGAGCTCGCAACTTCTGCCACAGCGGGCTGGGGTTCCCCGACTGGCGGAACCTCAGCATTGCCGATGATTTTCTCCCTCTGCGACTTCAACAAGCACTCGGTGGACGGTCGCCCCTCGGGACGGGAGCAAGTGATCGTGACCACTCCGGCGGGGACGTGCACAGACTCTGTGGACGGCTCCCCCACGTACCTTCCGGGAGGCTTCGGCTGGTTGGAGACCGACGTCAAGAAGAGCTGTAACGCCACCACGCGGATCGGCACTCCCGCCGAGAGCGAACCGGGCAATACGGCGAAGCACTGCGATCTCTCGACGATCCGCGACCGAACGATCCTCGTGCCGATCTTCGACGACGCCGACCCGGATGAGAAGGGCGGCCAGGGAAGAGGCGCCTGGTACATGGTGTACGGCTACGCGGCGTTCACGGTGACCGGATACCACTTCTCCGGCCAGAGCTGGAACCCACCTTGCCGCGGCAATGAGCGGTGCATCAGCGGTTACTTCACCACCGTGCTCCAAGAAGACCCCGACTTCGACTACGGACCGGGTGGCCCCGATCTGGGCGCCGCCGCCGTCGTCCTACTACCCGACTAGTGAGAGCCCAATGAACCGACGTCTCGTCTCCGCCATCGCGGCCGGCGTACTCGCGATACTCGGCGCAGTGCTGCTCGTCAGCTACGTCAACAACGCAGACAGCCGCGCGATGGAGAACATGGACCCCATCGAGGTGCTCGTTGTGTCCGCACCCATCGCCCAGGGGACGCCCGCCGAAGAGGTCGCTGCATCGGTGACCACCGAGCGACTGCCCAAGGCAGCGGTCGGGCCCGATCCCATCCGGACGCTCGCCGAAGTGGCCGGCCGAGTCGCCGCGACCGATCTGCAGCCCGGCGAGCAGGTCCTCGCGGCCCGGTTCGTCACCCGGCAGTCGTTGGAGCGGTTCGGAGGCATCCCGGTCCCGGAGGGCTACCACCAGGTGACCATCCCGCTCGACGCACCGCGAGTCGTCGGCGGCACCGTGACTCCCGGGGACACTGTGGGCGTGTTCGTCACCCTCGACGACGGATCGACTCACCTCGTCCTACGAAAGATTCTCGTCACCCGCGTCCAGGGCGGGCTCGGAGCGACCCAGCCGAACGAAGGCATCGAGAACCCCGACGCGGCACCCGTCCCAGAGGGTGGTGCCATGATAACGATGGCGCTCACCACTGACCAGGCCCAAACGGTCGCATTTTCAGTCGAGCACGGGAGCATCTGGCTGTCACTCGAGGATTCCACCGTTCCGCAGGACGGCACCGGCCGGGTCGATGCAAGGGACTTCTACTGATGAGCCGCATACTGATCGCCACCGATTCCGCCGACCTTCGCGGGAGGGTCGCCACCGCCACCGGCGAACCGATCTCGGTAATCGCCGGGAGCCCCGTACCGACCGGTCCGTCGCAGCTGTTCCAGCAGCTCGGGCCGGGCGTCGCCATCCCCCAGGTCGTCGTGATCGACACCGCCGCCGGCCGCAACGAGGCTCTGCAGCTCTCGTCGCGCCTCGCCACCGAGTGCCCCGGCATGGCCGTGGTGCTGGTGAGCGAACACCCCGACACTTTCGCCCTGGCCGCACTCCGGGCCGGCGCGTGCGACGTGGTGCACCCCGAAGCCGAGGTCGGCGAACTCGCCGCGGTGCTCGGCCGGGCCGCCCAGGTCGCCGCCTCGACCGCACCTCAGGGGCCGGGCGACCCCGCAATGAACGGCACCGCCAGCACGCGGGGCCGCGTCATCAGCGTCGTCTCGCCCAAGGGTGGAGTCGGCAAGACGACCGTCGCCACCAACCTCGCAGTGGGCCTCGCCCGGACAGCCCCACTCTCCACAGTGATTGTTGACCTCGACGTGCAGTTCGGCGACGTAGCCAGCGCCCTCAACCTGGACCCCGAACACACCCTCCTCGACGTGGTCCGCGGCCCGGCCGTCCAGGACTCCATGGTCCTCAAGACCTTCCTCACTCAGCACCAGACCGGCCTCTACGCCGTGTGCGGGCCGACCTCGCCCGCCGACGCCGACGACATCACCGCCGCCGACGTGGCCCAACTCCTGCAGACCCTGGCCTCGGAATTCCGGTACGTCGTGGTGGACACCGCCCCCGGACTCGACGACCACGCCCTCGCCGCGATCGACCAAGCCGACGAACTGGTCACGCTGACCAGCCTCGACGTGCCCGGGGTTCGCGGTCTTCGTAAGGAACTGAACATCCTGCGCGACCTGGGACTGAACCTCGAGAAGCGACACGTCGTGGTGAACTTCGCCGACCCCCGCAGCGGGCTCACCAAGGCCGACGTCGAGGCCACCATCGGCACCGGCGTCGACCTGGTCTTCCCCCGAAGCAAGGCGGTCCCCGTGTCTGTCAACCAGGGAGTGCCCCTGCTGCAGAGCGACGGCCGCGACGCGATGGCCAAGCAACTGCGCAAGCTGGTCGACCGGTTCACCCCGGCACCCATGCGCCCCACCGCGACCGCCGTACTGACCGCCGAGGGTGGTCGACACCGACTCCGCAGGAAGCGAGTGAAGGCATGAGCCTGTCCGAACGCCTCCGCGCGGCCCGCGTCGCCCCGGGAGCCGCCGGCACCGACGCGCCCGCGTCCGACGCCGCATCGCCGATCCCCGCCGCGCCGCCCTCAATGCCGACCGTGGTCGCCCCGACGGGGACGACGACGAAGTCGGCCACTGCGACCAGCACTCCGTCCACGAAGACCGCGGGGAGCACACCCGCCGACGATCCCGCCGCCGACCCGTTGGTCGCCCTCAAGGAGCGCGCGGCCAACGCCCTGTTCGAGCGCATCGGTGCTCGCCTGAACAACCCGTCGCTCACCGAGGAGCAGCTCCACGCGATGGTGCGGAGCGAGCTCAACAAGGTCGTCGAGGACGAGACCGTCCCACTCACCAGCGACCAGCGCGTGCGCCTCATCACCGACGTGCAGGCCGACGTGCTGGGTCACGGCCCGCTGGAGAAGCTCCTCGACGACCCGGAGATCACCGAGATCATGGTCAACGGCCCCGACATGATCTTCGTCGAGCGGGCAGGCCAGCTCACCCGCCATCCGTCCAGGTTCGCCTCGGAGGAACACCTTCGGCAGGTCATCGAGCGGATCGTCTCCCGCATCGGCCGCCGCGTGGACGAGTCGTCCCCGCTGGTCGACGCCCGACTCGCCGACGGCTCGCGCGTCAACGCCGTCATCCCGCCGCTGGCCGTCAACGGCTCCTCGCTGACCATCCGGAAGTTCTCAAAAGATCCGTTCAAGGTGCACGACCTCATCCGGTTCGGCACTCTCACCCCCGAAATGTCCGAACTGCTGCAGGCCTGCGTGGAGGCACGGCTCAACATCATCGTCTCCGGCGGTACCGGCTCCGGCAAGACCACCCTGCTCAACGTCCTGTCCTCCTACATCCCCGAGGGCGAGCGGATCGTCACCATCGAGGACGCCGTGGAGCTGCAGCTCCAGCAGGATCACGTGGTCCGTCTCGAGTCGCGCCCGGCCAACATCGAAGGTCGCGGCGAGATCACCATCCGAGAGCTGGTGCGCAACTCCCTGCGTATGCGGCCCGATCGTATCGTCGTGGGTGAGGTCCGCGGCGGAGAGACCCTCGACATGCTCCAGGCCATGAACACCGGCCACGACGGGTCACTCTCCACCGTCCACTCCAATTCGCCACGTGACGCCATCGCCCGACTGGAGACCCTCGTCCTCATGGCCGGCATGGACCTGCCCCTTCGCGCCATCCGCGAGCAGATCGCCTCAGCTGTCGACGTGATCATCCAGCTCACCCGGCTCCGAGACGGCACCCGCCGTGTCACGGCTGTCACGGAGGTCCAGGGCATGGAGGGGCAGACCGTCACCCTGCAGGACGCCTTCCTCTTCGACTACTCCGCTGGCCTCGGCCCCGACGGCAAGTTCCTCGGCAAGCCCCTCGCCACCGGCGTGCGCCCGCGGTTCACCGACCGGTTCAACGAACTCGGCATCACCTTGTCGCCGCGCGTATTCGGCGCGACCACCGAGAACCCTGGATCCATCCGATGAGCCAGACGTTGCTGTCCCCCGCGGGGTTCGCGATCGCGGCCCTCACACTCGCGCTGCTCACGGGCGGCTACCTCATCCTCTCCCCCGCGCCGGGGCGGATTCCCCGGGAACGCCGACGGCCCGGCATGGCGGAAGGCCCCGGACCGATCAGCCGCGCGGCCACTGCCGCCACCGAGGCGATCGACTCGCTCCTGCGCCGCCGCGGAACCACCGGAGCCGGCCAGCTCGAACGCGCCGGAGTCCGCATGGGGCTCCAGGACTACGTCTTCCTCGTCGTCGTCGCCTCGATCGTCGCGTTCGCCCTCGGCCTCATCCTCGTCGGGCCGCTGATGGGCGCGTTCCTGGCACTTCTCGCTCCCGCGGGTGCCTACGCCCTGCTCCAGATCCTCGCCGCTCGCCGTCGCGCCAAGTTCGCCGACCAACTCGACGACTCCCTCCAGCTCATGTCCAGCAGCCTGCGCGCTGGACACTCCATGCTGCAGGCGCTGGCCTCGGTCGCGCGCGAGGCGGAAGAGCCCACGTCTGAAGAGTTCGCGCGGATCATCAACGAGACCCGCGTCGGCCGCGACCTCGGCTCCGCCTTGGAGGAGACCGCCAACCGGATGGGCAGCCAGGACTTCGTGTGGGTCACCCAGGCCATCGCGATTAACCGCGAAGTCGGCGGCAACCTGGCCGAGGTCCTCGATGCCGTGGGCCACACCATCCGCGAGCGCAACCAGATCCGCCGGCAGGTCGCGGCGCTGGCCGCCGAGGGCAAACTGTCCGCCTACGTCCTCATGGCGCTGCCGTTCGGCATCGGCGGATTCCTCTTCGTCTCCAACCCGTCCTACATCGGCGTGCTCACCCAGAGTCCGCTCGGCTGGGGGATGATCGCGGCCGGAGTGGTGATGCTCACCATCGGCGGCATCTGGTTGAGCAAGGTCGTCCGCATCAAGTTCTGACAGGGTCGGCCCCTCCCTCGGGGCTGCCACACCGCCCCCTCCCCCTCGACCCGCGAAAGGAGCCCCGCGTGAGTTCACTGCCCGCCGCGGTGGCCGTGTTCGTCCTCACCGCATCCATGTTCATCCTGGCCTTCGCGGTATTCGCCGGCCGCGACACCGTCCGCGCTCGCACCGTCGCCAACCTCCGCCGCGGAATCGACGAGGGGTACGCCGCGCCCGTCGACCTCACCGGAGTCGACGACGACGACTCCCGCAGTCGCCTGTACGAGTTCGCCCGCCGACTGACGCCGACCGGCACCATCCGCAGGCTCGAGAGGTTGACCGTCCGCGCCGGCAGACCCAAGGGCTGGTCACTCCCGCGGCTGGTGGTGGCCAAGATCGTCCTGCCGCTCGTCGTGATCCTGCTGGGCCTCATGCTGTTGCGAGCCAACCCTGAGCCGCTCCTCCTGCTCCTTGTCCTGGGCACGGCGGCGGTCTGCTACTTCCTGCCCGAACTGCTCCTGAGCAGCCGCAGCCAGGAGCGCAACGACGAGATCCAGCTCGAACTGGCCGACACCCTCGACCAGATGACCATCGCGGTGGAAGCGGGCCTCGGTTTTGACGCCGCCATGGCACGCGCCGGCCGCAACGGCACCGGCCCGCTCGCCCAAGAACTCGTGCGAACACTGCAGGAGATCCAGGTGGGCCAGCTGCGGCGCAACGCCTACGAGTCGCTGGCGCTGCGGACGGACGTGCCCGACCTGCGGCGGTTCGTCCGCGCGATCATCCAGGCCGACGCCTACGGCATCTCCGTGGCCGACGTCCTGCGCACCCAGGCCGCCGAGATGCGGCTCAAGCGCCGCCAGCGCGCGGAGGAGAAGGCCCAGCAGGTGCCCGTCAAGGTGATCTTCCCGCTCCTGACGTGCATCCTGCCCGTACTGTTCATCGTGCTGCTCGGACCCACCGCGATCAACATGATGGAGGCGTTCTCCTGACATGCTCTTCGTGATCGCCGTGGCCTCGGCCGTCGTATCCGGTGGGGTTGCGGCGGTGCTCGGACGGTGGATGCGCTCCCTCGCCGAGTCCGATTCCCGGTGGTTGCGCAGTGGCCTGCATGTCGTGCTGGCGGCGGCCGGCGGCTTCGGAGCCGCGTACCTGGCCCTGGGCTGGGCCGACCTGGTGACGTTCGCCGCCCTGGCCGTGGGGGGCTCGCTGCTGATCGCGATCGACCTCGCGGTCTTCCGACTCCCCGACAAGATCGTCCTGCCCCTGTACCCCGTCGTGTTCGGCGGGCTGGCCGTCACGGCCGCGATGTTCGGCGTCTGGGGCTCGTTCGGCCGGGCCGCCGCCGCCGCGGCCGCACTGCTCGCGTTCTATTTCGTGTTGGCGCTCATCAACCCGTCCGGTCTAGGCCTGGGCGACGTCAAGCTCTCCGGCGTGCTCGGGGCGTTCCTCGGCTGGCTCGGCTGGCCCGCCGTGCTCGCCGGAACCCTGGCGGCGTTCGTCATCAACGCCATTGTCGCGCTCGTGCTGCTGGCGGCGGGTCGGGTGGGGGCCAAGAGCGGCATCGCATTCGGCCCGGCCATGGTGATCGGCGCAGTCGCGGGCGCCGCCTACTGGGCCGTGCGCTCCGCGGCGCTGGCGGGCTGACGCCCGGACCAAGCTAGGCCCGGCGGCCCGCTAAGCCGTGCGCCCGACCTCGGCAGCACGACGTGGCTGCCGCTTGCCGACCGTGAGTCTCCGGACGAGTGCGACCACGACCACCACGACCGACGCGATCGACGCCGTCCACACCAGCGCGGCCGATTCGTGCTCGCCCGAGGTGCGGCCGTACGCGACCCACGCCAGTCCCCAGGCCGTCGCCAGCGCCGGCGGGATGCGCCCGCCACTGATGAGCGCGGTCGCCACGCCGACAGCCGCGGCCACGACGATGCCGACGATCCCGAACGGCACCTCGGTCACCACCTCGACGCCGGCGCTCGCGAGCCACGCGTACGTGTTGGCGAAGAACGCCACCGACACCCAGCCCAGATACAGGCCGAACGTGCCGTCAGTGACCACGGTCTCGACCACCCCGCCGATGCGCGGCGCGCCGAGAATGAACATGATGCGGATGAGCACCGCCAGCAGCAGCACGATCACGATCACCGAGCCGAGGATCACCCCCAGTTGCACGGACCAGATCCACGCGGCGTTGAACAACACCGAGGCCAGCGCCCACGGCCGCAGCGCCGCTTGCCGGGTCGAGCGGCGGGCCACCGGGGTCAGCTGCCAGATCGCGTACGCGGCGAGTCCAAGGTAGATCACGCTCCAGATGCTGAACGCCGACCCGGCGGGAGCCACCGGGGTCGCGTCGGCGGACAGGACGCCGCCGGCAGCCTCGGCGATCGGGGTGCCGCCCAGCGCTCCGCTGCCGATGAACGCGGCCACGATCGCGGCGGCGGCCCCCAGCAGGGTGATGATGGGCAGCGCCCAGCCGGTGGGGGCGCCCAGCTCACCGGGTCCGCCGGCGTCGGCGGGCCCGCCCGGCACACCGGCGGGCCCGGGGCCTGTCGCTCGGCCACGGCTAGCGGGGTTACCGCTCGCCCGGCTGTCGCTCGCGGGGGTCGTGTGAGAGCTCATAACTCCAGCGAACCACGCGACACCCGACGGTGCAGCCGGTCGCCGACGCACCCCGGCCGCCCCCAGCCGCGAAATCGGCTACTCCGAATCGGGATCGGCGAGCCCAATTAGACTAGCGGATGCCGATTCGGAGTAGCGGATCTGGGGAAGGGTGGCGGTCAGACGGTCGCGCGGAACCTCCGCAGCCGCAGGCTGTTGGCCACCACGAACACCGAGGAGAACGCCATCGCGGCGCCCGCGATCATCGGGTTGAGCAGCCCCGCCGCGGCCAGCGGGAGCGCCGCGACGTTGTAGGCGAACGCCCAGAACAGGTTGCCCCGGATGGTGCCGAGCGTGCTCCGCGAGAGCCGGATCGCGTCGGCCGCCGAGCGTAGATCGCCGCGGACCAGCGTGAGGTCGGAGGCCTCGATCGCAGCGTCGGTACCGGTACCGATCGCGAGGCCCAGGTCGGCGGTGGCCAGGGCAGCCGCGTCATTGACACCGTCGCCGACCATCGCCACCACGCGCCCCTCTGCCTGCAGCCGACGGACCACATCGACCTTGTCGGCGGGCATGACTTCGGAGATCACCGTCTGGGGGCCGGGATCGATGCCGACCTCGGCGGCCACCGAGGCGGCCACCGCGGCGTTGTCCCCGGTGAGCAGGATCGGGGTGAGCCCGAGCTCGCGGAACTTCTCGATGGCCTCGGCGGAGGAGTCCTTGATCTGGTCGGCCACCACGAGGACCCCGCGGGCCTTCCCGCCCCAGCCCACCGCGACAGCGGTCTGACCAGCCCGGGCGGCCTCGGCCAGGGCCGTCTCGAGCTCCTGCGACAGCGGCATGTTCCGCTCAGCCAGTAGGGCGGGACGGCCCACGACGACCACCTCGTCGTCGTCGGCCCCGGAGGAACCATCGACAGCGGCTTCCGCGGCCGCGCGCCCGGGACCAGCGGCCACGCGCCCCGACACCCCCAGACCCTCATGGTTGGTGAAGTCCGCCACGCCCGGCAGGTCGCCGACCTCCTCGCGCGCACCGGCGGCGATGGCGCGGGCGATGGGGTGCTCGGAGGCGTCCTCCACGGCCCCGGCGCGGCGCAGCACCTCGGCGCGATCCTCACCGGCCGCGACAGTCGTAGAGACCAACGCGTGCTGACCGGTGGTGACGGTGCCGGTCTTGTCCAGGACGATCGTGTCGACCTTGCGGGTGGACTCCAGGACCTCGGGGCCCTTGATGAGGATGCCCAGCTGCGCGCCGCGGCCGGTGCCGACCATCAGCGCCATCGGCGTGGCCAGGCCGAGCGCACACGGGCAGGCGATGATGAGCACCGCGACGGCCGCGGTGAACGCCAGGGCGGCGCCGCCGCCGGTGAGCATCCAGAAGGCGAACGTCGCCACGGCCAGCACCAGCACGACGGGGACGAAGATCCCGGAGATGCGGTCGGCGAGGCGCTGCGCGGCGGCCTTGCCGGACTGGGCGTCCTCCACCATCTGCGCCATCTGGGCGAGCTGGGTGTCGGAACCGACGCGGGTGGCGCGCACGGTCAGGCGGCCGCTGGCGTTGACGGTGCCGCCCACCACGGCGTCGCCGGGACCGACCTCGGCGGGCACGGACTCGCCGGTGACCATCGAGGTGTCGACCGCGGAGGCACCGTCGACGATCTCGCCATCGGTGGCGATCTTCTCGCCGGGGCGGACGACGAAATCGTCACCGACCTGCAGATCCTCCACCGGGATGCGGGTCTCCACACGCCCGCCATCAACACCCCCGCGAAGCACGGCGACGTCCTTGGCGCCCAGCTCGAGCAGTGATCGCAATGCGGCGCCCGCCGTGCGCTTGGACCGCGCCTCGAAGTAGCGGCCCAGCAGGATGAACGTGGTCACCCCGGCCGCGGCCTCGAGGTAGATGTCGCCGGCGCCGTCACTGGGCGAGAGGCTGAACTCGAACCCGTGGGTCATCCCGGGCATGCCCGCGTGGCCGAAGAACAGGGCGTACAGCGACCAGAGGAACGCCGCGGACGTGCCCAGGGACACGAGCGTGTCCATGGTGAACGCACCGTGGCGCAGGTTGATCGCGGCGGCGCGGTGGAACGGCCACGCGCCCCACACGATGACCGGGGCGGCCAGCGTCAGCGACAGCCACTGCCAGTTGGTGAATTGCAGCGCTGGGACCATGGCCATCGCGATCACGGGGATCGACAGGACGGCGGAGATGATGACACGCTGGCGCAGCTCGTCGACCCGGTCGGGCGCGGCGGTGTCGTCGGTGGCGTTGCCGGCGTGGCCGGTCGACTGCCCGGCGTCGGCCGCGGCACCGGACGCGTCGCCCCCGCCGGGCGCGGACGTGCGGGGCTGAGTGTTCCGGGGCCGCGGCAATTGTGCGTGGTACCCGGCCTGCTCGACGGTGTCGAGCAGTAGCTGCGGCTGCAGGCCCTCGGGGATACGGACGCGGGCCTTCTCTGTGGCGTAGTTGACCTCGGCGGAGACGTCGTCGAGTTTGTTGAGTTTGCGCTCGATCCGGTTGGCGCACGACGCGCAGGTCATGCCCTCGATCTGCAATTCGACGAAGGTGGTCCCGGCGGAGGGCGCCGTGTCCCGGCTGTCGGTGGTGGTCATGGGGTGCTCACTCCTGCGCTGTGACTGTGTACCCGGCCTCGTCCACGGCGGCGCGGACCGCCGCGGGATCGACCGGGTCGGAGGAGACGACGACGAGGCGACCCGACTCCAGATCGACTTCGACCTCGGTGACTCCCGAGATCTCCGAGACCTCCTCCGTCACGGAGGCGACGCAGTGGCCGCAGGTCATGCCGGAGACGGTGTAGGTGGCAGTGGCGGACATGGTGTTCTCCTCGTTCGGGTGGTGGGTGTGCGGTGACTGTCGGGGCCCGCGATCGGTCGGCGCGGTGATCAGGACCTGACCAGGCGGGCGATGGCGGCGTTGGCCTCGGCGAGCTTGGCCTCGGCTTCCTCCGGGCTGCCGTTCTCGATGGCGCCGGCGACGCAGTGCCCGAGGTGCTCGGAGAGCAGGCTCAGCGAGACGGACTGCAGGGCCCGGGTCATGGCGGAGACCTGCGTGAGGATGTCGATGCAGTACTTGTCCTCCTCGACCATCCGTTGCAGCCCGCGGGCCTGACCCTCGATGCGGCGCAGCCGCTTGAGGTGGTCCTCCTTGTGCGGGGTGTATCCGTGCTCGGCCATGCCGCATACGGTACCCCCCTAGGGTAAGTGCCGCAAGGTCGGATCGCGTTTCCCGACGAGCGCTCCGACCCCCGGCACCGGTTTCCAATCCGGCCCCTGCTGTTTATGGTCGGGACAGCGCCACTTCCGATGTCGATCTGGAAGGAAATGTCATGCCGAAGACAGACAGCGACGGGAACGCGAAGGACAGCGAGCTGCCCTCGACGCTGCAGCGCAGCGACCAGAAGGCCAAGGACACCTTCGCCAAGGCCTACGACTCGGCGGAGGAGGAGTACAGCGACGAGTCCCGTGTCGCGCGGACCGCCTGGAGCGCCGTCAAGCACACGCACGAGAAGGTGGGCGACCACTGGGAGCCCAAGGACGGCAAGGGGCCCTCGGATTCACGCTCGGAGAGCGGCGGGCCGAACCCCTCCGGAGAGTCGAAGGGTGGGGTGGACGCCAACGCCAGCAAGGACCACCTCTACGAGCAGGCACAGCGGCTCGACATCGAGGGCCGCTCCGACATGACCAAGGACGAGCTCGTGGAGGCACTGCGCAAGGCCAACGACCGGAAGACGAAGGAGAGCCGCGACGAGTCGTGAGCCCGGCAGGACCTTCGGCACCTACCTCCTGCGCGCCTTCGACGTCAGTGACCCGGGCATATGGGTGCCGGTCCTCGCCGTTCTCGCCATCGCCTCCGCCGTAGCCGTGAACCTGGTGGGCAACCGACTGGTGGAACGCTCGGCCATGATCACCGCCGCGGTCAAGATCGGCGGGATCGCCGCGCTGGCCATCGCCGGGATCCTCGCCACCACCAGTCGCTCTACATCACCGCGGGCCTGGCGATCCTCATGGCCGCCTTCTTCGACCTGTCCAGGATTGCGGCCCTCGGCGCGATCCTCTACCTGACGATGGACATCGCCATCCACCTGGGCGTCATCCGGCGACTCCGGGACGAGGTCGACGCCACCGTGTGGATCCCGTGCGTCGCCATAGTGCTCGACCTGGCCGTACTGGTCCCCTTCGTCGCCCTCAAAGCGGGGTCGGATCCGCTGACCATCGCCCTGACCGCAGGTGTCGCCCTCGCGATCTTCGCCGCGCGGTGGGTCACCGTCCGGCGCCGCGGCGACGACGATCGCGAGGGGGACGAGCACGAACACGCCGGGGCGTGAACGGTGCGCCCATCAGTCGCGGTCGCGGTGCCTCGCCTCCGCACGGTCGGGCAGCAGGTACTCGGCCGACACGGCGGCCGCCGCGGAACCGACGATCACCAGTACGAATCCGACGATGGCGACGTACGGCCCATAGGCGACCGATGCCTCGGCGGACAGCCCCGACAGGATCGGGTCCGCCGTCCCCGTGGAGCCGTAGAGCACCCACATGAACGCGAGGTGGGCGATGAGGACCAGCGCCGCCGTCACGGCGTTGAGGATCGCGAAGATGCCGAGCCGCGCC
This sequence comes from Dietzia kunjamensis, assembly GCF_045689975.1. Classification (GTDB taxonomy): domain Bacteria; phylum Actinomycetota; class Actinomycetes; order Mycobacteriales; family Mycobacteriaceae; genus Dietzia; species Dietzia kunjamensis. Next base: position 3,221,722 of record NZ_CP143297.1, read on the forward strand.
ACGAGCGTGACCACGGTGAGGAAGGACAGCGCCACCAGGCCGAGGAAGTTCACCGGGGTGATCTCCCTGAGCCCCAACACCTCGGGCAGCACGAGGCCGGAGAGCGACTGCCCGCCGCCGGACACCCACGGCAGGTACAAGCTGAGCAGGGCGATCGCCAGACCGACGAAGGCGACCGGGGCGCCGATGCGGCTCTGGATGATCGGGATCGCCTTCCTCCTCCTGGCCGGCGCGCCGTCCGTGGAGGCCACCGGCTCGGGAGCGTGGGTCGTGTGAGCAGCCATGATGATCACCCTTCCGTGTTGTCCCACATGCGGGATGTGAGGTACACCATAGACTAAGTTGATACGACACCTTTCGCCACCCCTGCGGCTGTGAGTTCTCTGAATTTCCGGCCCGCCGCACCAGACGGATCGGCTGCCCGTCCTTCGGGAACGGCAGCGACTTCATGTCCATCGGGGCCGTGTAGTCCGGGTCGACGTGCCACTCGAAGGTGCGCAGCAGGTGATGCAGCACGAGTGAGACCTCGGCGCCGGCGAAGTGCATGCCGATGCACTTGTGCACGCCGCCGCTGAACGGCCGCCACGCCTGGCGGTGGACCTTGTCCTCCCGGCGCTCCTCGGAGAACCGGCCGGGGTCGAAGGCCTCCGGATCGGGCCAGTACTGCTCGAGGTGGTGGGTGAAGTAGGAAGCGATCGCCACCATCGTCCCCGCCGGGATGAAGTGCCCCAGCACCTCGGTGTCCTTGACGGCCGTGCGCGCGATCGTGGGCACCGGCGACACCAGGCGCAGCGACTCCTTCATCACCAGGTCCAGCGACCGCAACCGCGAGAGCTGCTCGTAGCTGATCGTGTCGCCCGGAATCGCCAGGGACTCCTCGCGGCACCGCTGCTGCCACTCCGGATGTTGGCCCAGGTACTGCATCATCGTCGAGATGGTGATCGTCGACGTGTCGTGCGCGGCCATGAACAGGAAGATCATGTGGTTGATGACGTCGTCGTCGCTGAAGCGCTCGCCGTCGACCTCCACCCGGCACAGCACGGAGAGCAGATCGTCGCCGTCGCCCGCCCGCCTTGCCGGCAGGTACTCGCGGAGGAACTCCTCCACTCGGCGTCGACCGACCAGGCCGCGGTGCCAACGCCCGCCCGGCACGGGATACCGCACGAGAGCGGTCGCCGCCTGGACACAGTCGATGAACGCGGCGTTGACCTGATCGAGGCGCGCCTGGCTGGCGCCGGGGGCGCCGCCCATGAATACCTCCACCGCGAGGTTCAGCGTCAACTGTTTGAGCCGGGGATAGACCTCCACGCGCTCCCCCGGCTGCCACTGCTCGACGGCGGTGCGGACCGCCGGGTCGATCGCGGCCGCGTACCTGGCGAGGCGGTCGGAGGTGAACGCCTCCTGCATGAGGCGGCGGTGGGCCATGTGCGCGTCGAAGTCCAGGAGCATCAGACCACGGTCGAAGAACGGCCCGATGAGGAACTGCCACGCCTCACCGTTGGCGAACGCCTTGTCCCGGTTCTGGAGGACCACTCCCGACGCCTCCGGCCCAAGCAGCGCGACGATCCTCGTCCCGAACGCTCGGAACCACGAGACCGGACCGTACCGGTGATAGCGCTTGTCCCACAGCCGCATGGGATCCCGCAGGTACCCTCCGGCAGCGCCGCCACGAGCTGTACCACGATTTCGCAGCCCTCGTCGTGACCCAGGCCCGGACACTGTTCGGGGACCGCGCCCTGCCCACTCCCCGGGACGAGATCAGCGCCCGCCTCCTGGTGGGCGGCCAGGGCGAACTCATCACCGCCTGGCTCCAGGCCGAGACCAGCGCGAGCATCGACGACATCGTCGACGAGGCGACCCGGTGGTTCACCGTGGGCATGCACGCCTGACAGTCGACGCGATTCTCGCCGCCACCCGGCCGCCACCCGGCCGCGCTGACCAACCGCGCTGACCGCGACGCACGACCGGAGTGCCTGCCGCACACAGCATTCACTTAGACTCTGCTCAACTTCGTGATCCAGAACACAAACAGTCCGGGGGGACCGTGCCACTTCGTCGAACCGCGATGCGCGCAGCCGCATTCGCCGCCACCATCGCCACCGCAGTCGCCGGAGGGGCCCTGGTCGCCCCCGCCGCAGGCGCCCAGGGGTCGTCCAACGACCCGGCACCCACCTTCTACCAGCCGCCGACGGACCTGCCCGCAGCCTCCGGCGAGCTCATCAAGACCGAACCGTTCCCGCTGGCCGGAGCGATCCCACCGATCCCCGGCGCCGAGCCGATCTCCGACGGCGCGGGGCCGCTGTCCACGGACGCGCAGCGCATCATGTACACCTCCGTCGGGTCGCGCGGTGAGGCGATCGCGGTCACCGGCGCCTACCTGCAGCCGCGCGCACCGTGGACCGGGCCCGGGTCGCGTCCGCTGGCCGTCGTCGCGCCGGGCACTCAGGGCCAGGCCGACCACTGCGCACCGTCCAAGACGTTCCAGAACCTCGCCACCGTCCGCACCGACCCGCCGGGCGTCGGGTTCGGGTACGAACTCATCCAGGCCTACGCCCTGCTCGCCCGCGGGTACGCCGTCGCGATGACCGACTACGAGGGCCTCGGCACGCCGGGCCTGCACTCGTACATCAATCGCGCGTCCCAGGCGCGTGCCGTGCTCGACCTCGCGCGCGTCGCGGCGTCGGTGCCGGGCGCCGACATCGCCCCAGACGCCCGCACGGTCTTCACCGGTTACTCCCAGGGCGGCGGCGCCGTCGCCGCGGCCGCCGAACTGCACCCGCAGTACGCGCCGGAGGTCAACCTCGTCGGCACCGCCGCGGGCTCGCCCCCGGCCGACCTGCTGGCCACCCTCGAGCAGGTCGACGGCACCGCGATCGCCGGCGTGATCGGCTACTCCCTCAACAGCCTGCTCGACGCCTACCCGGAGATGGGTCCGCTGATCGACCCGTACTTCAACGACCGGGGCCGGGCCATGCTCGCCACCACCGCCGACCAGTGCATCGGCGAGACCGCAGTCCAGTTCTTCCAGCAGCGCACCACCGCCTACACGGTCTCGGGCCGGCCGGCCAGCGACATCGTGCGCTCCGAGCCGGTACTCATGGAATTCCTCGAGCGTCAGCGGATCGGCCGGCTCGCCCCCGCCACTCCCGTGCGCGTCCTCTCGCCCGTAAACGACGACGTCGTCCCCGGCCACCAGTCCCAGCAGCTCGGTCGCGACTGGTGCGCGCAGGGCGTCACCGTGGAGATGGTCATCGACCCGATGCCCCCAGTCGCACCCGGCCTGGTGATCGGTCACGCCGCACCCATGCTCACCGGCCTGGAGGGCACCCTGCGGTATCTCGATGACCGCGTGCGCGGCGTCCCGGCGCCCAGCAACTGCGGGACCTACTGAGGCCGACTGCTCCGGGGGCCCGGCCCGCCGGGCCCGGCGTCGACAAGACGGTTCCGCACACATTCGCCGAGAGGCAGGTGTGCGGAACGCCCTTGTCGATGCACTCCACCGCCCACCCCACCCTTACGCAAGCAGATTGCGCAATCCGGTTGTAGAATCGCCGGAGTGACACCCACCGACCCGCCCGCTGGACCACCCGCAGACCCGCCCCCTGCCCCGTCGCCCGACATCGCCGCCCTGGCCGACGACCTCCGCCACGCGCTGCGCCCCCTGTGGCGACGGTTCAACTCCCACCGGACGTTGTCGATGGGCAAGGTCGGGATCCTGTCCCACCTGGAGCGGCGCGGACCCCTGGCCGCGACCGACCTGGCGGGCCTCGAGCGGATCAGCCACCAGGCGGTCGCCAACGCCGTCCGCGAACTACAGAATCTCGGACTCGTCTCCCGCAGCCCGGACCCCGCCGACGGCCGACGCACCCTCGTCACCATCACCGCAGACGGGTGCGAACAGCTCCGCACCGAGCGCGCCGCGGGCCAGGACTGGCTGGCCCACGCGATCGGCGACCACCTCGATGACGCCGAGCGCGACCGACTCGCGGCCGCGGTCCCCCTGCTCCGCCGCCTCGACTCCGAGGACCCCCGATGACCCCTCACCGGCGCCCGGCGCCCCGCTGGTTCGTCCAGGCCCTGGTCTACGCCGCCCTGACCAGCTCGATCGTCAGTTCCCTCGGCATGCTGCTGGTGCCGTCGGTCTCCGCGGAGTTCGGCATCCCCGTGAGCACGGCGCAGTGGATGCTCACGGCCAACCTGCTCGTCGGCGCGGTCGCGACCCCGATCATGGGCCGCCTCGCCGACGGCCCCCATACCCGGAAACTGCTGCTGACCAGCCTCGGTGTGATCTTCCTCGGCTCGATCATCGCCACCGTCGCGCCGAACTTCACCGTCTTCCTCGTCGGCCGCGCACTACAGGGACTGCTCTACGGCACGGTGCCCATCACCATCGCCCTGGCGCGCCGACACCTCACCTACACCGCATCGCAGCCCACCATCTCGACCCTCTCGGTCACGGTGTCGGTGGGGATGGGACTGGGTTACCCGCTCACCGGCATCCTCGCGGCGACGTTCGACCTGCGGGCCGCGTTCGCCTTCGCGGCGCTGTTCGTGGCCACCGCGGCGTTCGGCGTCTGGCGCTTCATCCCCGCGGGCCCCGATCCGCTCGCGCCCCGCACGCCGTTCGACATCGGCGGGGCTCTACTGCTGGGCGGCGGGCTGGCCGCGCTGCTCCTGTGGATCTCCGAGGGGCAGACCTGGGGTTGGGGGTCCGCGACGGCGCTCGTCGTCCTCGTGGTCGCGCTGAACACGCTGCTCTTCTGGATCGTGCACAGCATCCGCACCCTGCATCCCCTGGTCAACCTCCGCGTGGTCCGCCGGCCGGAGGTCCTGCTGGCCAACGCCACCGCGATCGGCCTGGGCACCGCGATGTACATCGGGTTGTCCATCGCGAGCCTCGTGGCGCAGGCACCCGCCGACACCGGTTTCGGTCTGGCCGTGCCGCTGATGTGGGCGGGCTTCATGATGGCGCCACTGTCGGTGGGCAGCCTCGTGGCCAACCGCACGGTCCGTGCCCTGTCCCGCCGCTACGACATGGCGGTGTTCCTGCCCGTCGGCGCGGCCGTGATGACGGTGGCGTCGGTGCTGTTGTGGTTGCGGCACGGCGACTTCTGGACGCTGGCGATCGGCATGTTCCTCTTCGGCACCGGGATCGGCTCGGGTTACGCCGCGATGCCCGCGCTCATCGCCCGCAGCGTGGCGGTGGACCAGCTCGGCAGCGCGGTGAGCTTCAACCAGGTGCTGCGCACGGTCGGTGGTGCGGTCGGCGCGGCCCTGTCGGCCGCCGTCCTCGCCGCGCACCCCTCCGACTCCGCGTACTCGACCGACGAGGGCATCACCATGGCGTTCGGCGTGGGTGTGATCTGCTGCGCGACGGTGATGCTCGCGTTGGTGCTCCACGCCATCGCAGGTCGACGACGACGAGCCCAGCAGTAGCCCCGGCGTCCCGCATTCTGCGCGCGATCGCACTCGGGCATGCGCGTCGGATTCGACGTGCCTACGGGGTCGGGGTCAGGCCCAGGGGGTCGTGGCCTGAAGCACCGCTTCCTGCAACGCGCTGGTACGCAGTGCCGTGACGGTCTGATATTCGGGGTCGGCGACCATCTCGCTGAACGCGGCGCGGCTGGGGTACCGGACCAGCAGAACGGCATCCCAGTCCTGGCCGGTCTCGGCGACCAGGGCTGTGGAACCGTCACCGGCGTAGAGCACCTCGGCGCCATAGCGGGGAAGGAAGGTCTCGTTCAGCGCCGCGGCGTACTTCGCGTAGTCCTCACGCCCGCCATCGGCGAACCGGAGCAGGTTCAGCATCACCACCGGGCCGCCGGGGTCGTCGGCGAGGTAGCGCTTGAGGTCTCTTCCGCGGGGATCGATAGCCATCAGGCGAGTATCTCCGCCAGTTCCGCCGCTTTGGCGCGAACGGCCATCCTCACTTCTTCTGCCGACGGCTTCCGCCGTGCCAGTCCTCCTGCGTGCCGACCGTGTCCGCGTCGACTCCGAACGCGGCGAGCTGCGGCTTCTCGCGCAGGCTGCGCTTGAGCTCGGCGAAACCCGGGAAGCGGGCGAGCCCCACCACGTGGTCCCAGAGCTCGGCCGCCGAGTCCTCGTGTGGCAGCCGGCTGATCACGGGTCCGAAGAAGGCGACGCCGGTCGGTGGCTCGAAGTGGATGATGGGCGTGCCCACGTCCTTGCCCGTCAGCGAGAGCGCCTCGTCGGTCTCCCGGCGGATCTCGGCGTCCCACGACTCATCGTCGACGGCGTCCGCGAGTTCGAGCGGCAGGCCAGCGTCGGCGAGGACCAGCCTGGCGAACTCGCTCGTGCCGCGCCGCTCACGCTCGTCGCCTTCGCTGCGGTCGTCGCCGGCGTCCGGAGCGGTGTCGAAGATGCGCGCCCCGAAGGCGGCGTACAGCGGCGCCATCGCCTCCCGGCCGTGCTCGGCTCGCGCCCGAGCCGCCACTCTCAGGAGCCGCAGCCCGGCGGTGTGGCCGGCCTCGTACTCAGGGGGGAAGTGCGCGTCGTAGTCGACCTCGGCGTTGACCAGGCGCAACGAGATGAACCGCCAGTCGACCGTGTAGTCGCGCTGCGCCTGCACCTGGCGCACCCACTTGCTGGTCATCCAGGCGAAGGGGCAGACCGGGTCGAAGTAGAAGTTGATGTCGGCGTCCATGCGCCCACCCTAGCCACCAATCTCGACGTCCCCGCCGCTCCCGATTTCCAGTCGTGACACCCTGTCCGACACCACGGCCATGTCGGCCCGGTTCTCCGACGTCGGGGCACCCGGCTCCATGTATCCCCTGTGGTTCGCCGACCTCCTGCGCGACGGCTTCGCCCTCACCGCCGCAGGTGCCGCTCGCCCGTTCGCTGACATCGGGACCGGGCTCCTGCAGGTCATGCTGTCGGAGGTGGAGCTTGACCGGCCTCTCGACGAGGCGATCGAGCACATCATGAGCGGGTTCGTCGGACTCGACCCCCATCCGGATGTCGCCGACGGCGTCACGGCGTTGACGGAGCTGGGGATCCGGTTGATCACCCTCAGCAACGGTTCGACACAGGTCGCCGAGAAGCTGCTCACGTCAGCCGGTGTACGACGCGATTTCGACATGCTCTTGTCAGTCGACTCCGCCGGCGCGTGGAAACCAGCCGCCCCCGCCTACGAGTTCGCACTCGAACAGTGCGCTGTCGCCCCCTCGGACGCCATGCTCGTGGCCGTCCATCCCTGGGACATCGACGGCGCCCACCGGATCGGCATGGCAACGGCGTGGATCAACCGGGCCAACGGCACGTACCCGGCGCATTTCGTCAGCCCGGACCTCGAGGTCACGAACATTACGCAGTTGGCCCGCCGCCTCAGTTGAGTACAGCCCCTCGGTGCGGGGGCCTCAGGCGACACCGCCGGCCGCACGGACGCGTCGGATGCTGTGGAAGTTCTCGACGTGGAACCCCTGGATCCGCGCCCCTAACCCGCCTCGTTGCCGAGCTCCACAACTACTCGGTCACAGTCCTCGCAATCGAGTCTCGAACGGTCCAGCTCAATGAGCGCGACATCAAGACGGTCCGAGGAGGACGGTTCTCGCTCCCCGCGGGTACGCGCTTCCACGGCGGTGTCGCGCTCACGTCCCGCACTCACCAGCTGATGCGCTCCGGGCGGGCGTCGGCGAGAATCTCCGCGCGATCGTCGGCCAGCAGGAAACCCTCCGCGATGAGACGGTCGGTGGCCTCCTCGTAGGCCCGCAGGTACTCATCGCGGCCCGGCCACCGCTGACGCAACTGCTCCTCGGCCACCTCCTCCGTGCGACCGAGGAGCATGCAGAACGGCGCGGACTGCGGGTACGGCGCACCGACCAATCTCTCGACCGGCGCCTCCACGGCCGGGGTCCGCACGCCACCCCGGCCGATGCCCAGATCGCCGGGGACCACCTCGTCGTCGTCGAGCTCGACCGGCGGCGCGGCAGGCGGGCGCGACCCGCCGGACACCCACGACACCAGGTGACGCAACGCGGCCCGCACCACGAACACCTGCTGGCCACTGTTGATGGCGCCCCCGCAGTCGACCAGGCCCGCCAGCTCGCCCAACTGGTAGGCGTCCGCGTGCGCCTGGCCCGCGATCTCCCAGGTGACGATGGCCTTCGAGTCGGGCTGACGCGAGCGGGCCGAGTCGAGCAACCCACCCAGATCACCCTCGGCCTGGACCACGAACACGGGGGTGTCGAGGTCGTCGCGCAGGAGCATCGTGGACGAGCGGACGGCGGTGGCGATGCCGGCCGCGCAACCCCTGTCGTCGAACGGCAGCGCGCCCCCGCCGCGGCTGTGCAGCAGGAACCCGTCGAACACGCCGACCAGCGGGTGCACACCGTCGATGTAGGAGGTCAGGGCGATCGCCGACTGCGACTCCCCGATCGCGAGCACCGTCTCCGGCCCCAGCCCGGCCAGCGGGCCGTCGTCGCGCGCCTCGCGGCAGAACCGGCCCACCTGGGTGACGATGTCGTAGGAGTACGCGTCACCCGGGTGGTGGAGCTCGCCGTAGCGCTCGGCCCGCTGCGCCCGCAGGCCGACGGTCTGCCCGCCCATCCCCACGGCCGCGTCGCCACCCTCGACTCCGATGAACTGCGCCGACACCCCGACCCACGCGTGGCCGGCGCGCACGATCTCGTCGGCGAGGTAGGTGTACTCCGGCGCGGCGTCCTGGCCGCCGCTGACGTTGAGCCACTCGACCAGCACCACGCCGCTGAACCGGGCGGCGTCGGGGCGGCGGACCAGCACGCGGGTGGCGAACGGCGCCGAGTCGGCCGGAGCCAACCGGACGCGCCCGTCGGTGGGCAGTTCGCCGACCGAGTAGGACACCGCCTCGCCTGACGCCGCCCACTCCGACTCCGTGAACCCCGCCGCCGCGAGGTCCGGGCCCGGGCGGGCGGCCATGGGCGGCGCGATCCGCCCCTCGGTGAGTTCGGTGAACGTCGGCGGCTGGACTGGCTGCATGATCCCGATTCTCTCCCGACCGGCGCCCTGTCCGGATCCCTTTCGCGCCGCTATCCGCCAGCGGTGGCCGCGGGGCTAGCCGCCGTCCGCGGCCGCGTCGTCGCCCGACGCGGTGGAGGTAGGCACCTGGGTGGGCGTGGAAGAGGTCGGCGAGGTGGCGGTGGCCCGCGAGGTGCTCGCCGGCGATGACGTGGACTCCTCCGACGGCGACCCGGTCCGCGTACTCGTGCGAGTCGGGGAAGTCGCGGCCGGGGTCGGGGTCGTCGCGCGAGGCGCGGGCGTGGACGCGACCGTCGCCGCCCCCGGCGCCGCCGGCGCCGCCGGGGCGCTCCGGTCCCGCGGCGTGCAGTCCCCCAGGTGCTTGCTCGCCATCCACGCGGGGGCGCCCAGGGCGATCGCCTCGTCCGGACACGTCCCCAGGTAGATCGACACGTCCCCGACCCTGCGCCACCTGCCATCCGAATACGCCACCCAGTACGGGTCACCCGAGACGGGACTGGCCATGACCGCCCACCCGGACTCGCAGTCGATGATCCGCGCGGCACTGTTCGGGTACAACAGGTCGGAGTTGATCACCGGGGCGTCGCACGCGGGGCCCGACACCTCGAGCATTCCGGTGACCTCGGGCGCCGACGAGCGCGGTGCCAGCCGCGACATGCGGGGCGACGAGGGAGAGGTCTCAGGTGAGGACGTCGTGGCATCGGTGGCCACCGGTTCCGAGCGGTCGCCTCCGGGACGGACGAGCGCCACCACACCGACCCCCACCACGAGCACGGCGGCGAGCGCCGCCAGAACCGCGATCAGCGTTCTCGAGACAGCGAGCTTGGGTAGTCCGGTCATCGCGCGTCTCCTGCACGCTCGGAGCCACACCCATTGTGAGGACGCCCTTACTATATAAAGGGCCACCAAGGGGGTCAACCGGTGTCACCCGCCTCACCTGCGCCGCCGCCGGCGCGCGAGCCCGGGAGGCGGCGGTCGGGCTCCGGCGGCGGGCATTCCTCGTCGTCGTCGCCCCTCTGCTCGGTACGGTGAGCCCGCGCCCATCCCCTCGCCCCACAGGAGGTCCCGTGACCGGTCAGGACGCCCCCACCCACGTGTTCGACGAGGCCGTCGCGCTGGAGCCGATCGGCGAGAACCTCTTCCGCGGCCGCACCCACGCCGCGTGGGCCAACATGGTCGGGCCGTTCGGCGGCATCACCGCGGCCACCATGCTGGGCGCGATCCTGCAGCACCCCGAGAAGCACGGCGACCCGCTCGCGCTGACCCTCAACTACGCCGGGCCGGTCGCCGAGGGCGAGTTCCAGATCGAGGCCCGCCCCGCCCGCACCAACCGCTCCAACCAGCACTGGTGGGTGGAGATGCGCCAGGGCGACGAGGTCGTCACCACTGCCACCGCGATCACCGGCCTGCGCCGCGAGACGTGGTCGGAGACCGAGACCGCCCCTCCGGCCGTCCCAGCGCCGGAGGAGCTCACCGCCGCCACGTCGGACCGCGGTGTGCGGTGGGTCGACAACTACGACATGCGGTTCGTCACCGGTGGGTGGGACGACGTGACCTCCGGTGAGGAGCAACCGGAGTCGACGACGACGATGTGGATCCGCGACGCCCAGCCCCGCGGACTCGACCATCTCGCCCTGACGTCCCTGTGTGATTCGTTCTTCCCGAGGTCGTTCCTCCGACTCGGTCGGCCGGTTCCGGCGGGCACGGTGACGTTGACGATCCACTTCCTGGCCACCGCCGACGAGATCGCCGCCCAGGGCACGGACTTCCTGCTCGGCAGCGTGCACTCGCACCGGTTCCACGGCAACTACCACGACGAGGCCGCGCGCCTGTGGAGCCGCGACGGCACGCTGCTGGCCACGGGGACGCAGTTGATGTACTTCAAGAGCTGAGTTCTTCGAGAGCTGGAGGGGGAGCACCCATGTCCTCGACCCGACACCGCAGTACCCACGAGGTCCTCAACCAGGCGCCGCCCCGCGTGGACGTGGACGAGTACGCCCTCAACCCGGCACTGCAGGAGGCCGTCGCGGTGTTCTCGCCGCACGCCCGCGTCGAGAGGTTCCACGAGATCGGCCGCCACGTGGGCACCGAGCAGTACCAACACGACGCGGAGCTGGCCAACACCCTCACGCCGGTGCACCGCGCCCACGACCGGTGGGGCAACCGGGTCGACGAGATCGAGTTCCACCCCGCCTACCACCGGATCATGGAGTACTCGGTGTCCCGCGGGCTGCACACCTCGGCGTGGGCCGACCCGGGGCCGGGGGCGAACGTCGAGCGGGCCGTGGGGTTCATGCTGGTGTCGCAGATCGAGGCCGGCCACGGGTGCCCGCTGTCGATGACGCACGCGGTGGTCCCGTCGCTGCGGTTGAGCCCCGAGCTGGCCGCCGAGTGGGAGCCGGCGCTGCTGTCGACGGTGTACGACCCCGAACTGCGCGACCCCGCCACCAAGTCGGGCGTGCTGTTCGGGATGGCCATGACCGAGAAGCAGGGCGGCTCGGACGTCCGCGCCAACACCACCACCGCCGAGCCCGTCGGTGACGGTGACTGCCACGTCCTGCGCGGGCACAAGTGGTTCTGCTCGGCCCCGCAGTCGGACGCGTTCCTCGTCCTGGCGCAGGCGCCGGCCGGCCTGAGCTGCTTCCTCGTCCCGCGCGTCCTGCCCGGCGGCGAACGCAACCCGTTCCTCGTGCAGCGCCTCAAGGACAAGCTGGGCAACAAGTCCAACGCGTCGTCGGAGGTGGAGTTCGACGGCACCCTCGGCTGGATGGTCGGCGAACCCGGCCGCGGCGTGCGCACGATCATCGAGATGGTCGGCCGGACCCGCCTGGACTGCGTGCTCGGCGCGGCGGCGGGCATGCGCCAGGGCGTGGCCGAGGCGGCGTGGCATGCCCGGCACCGGGCCGCGTTCGGAGCGACGCTGGTGGACCAGCCCGCGATGGCCGCGGTCCTGGCGGACCTTCAGTTGGAGGCGGAGGCCGCGACGTGGACTGCGCTGCGCCTGGCCTCGGCGTACGACGACGACGAGTTCGCCCCCTACCGCCGGCTCGCCACCGCGGTCGCCAAGTACTGGATCTGCAAGCGCGGGCCGAACCACGCCTACGAATCGCTGGAATGTCTCGGCGGCAACGGGTACACCGAGTCGTTCCCGCTCTCCCGCCGCTACCGGGAGCAGCCGGTCCTCGCGGTGTGGGAGGGCTCGGGCAACGTCATAGCGCTCGATGTGCTGCGCGCGATGGCCCGCGAGCCGGAGTCCGTGACCGCGTTCGACGCCGAACTGGCCGCGCAGCTGGGCGGTCACGAGCTGTACGACCGGCACGTCGAGCGGGTGCGCGCGCTGATCGGCCGCGCGGCCGCCGACCCGGGCGCCGCCCCCGGGATCGCCCGCCGCCTGGTGGAGGCGATGGCGCTGGCCCAGCAGGGCGCGGTCCTGCTGGCCCACGCACCGGCCCCGGTCGCGGAGGCGTTCTGCCTGGCCCGGCTCGGCGACGACCGCTCGGCCGAGTACGGCGCCCTGCCCGACGGCGTGGACATCGACGCACTGGTCGCCCGAGCCTGAGTCGGGGGGGGCGGCCGGCCGGCGGTGTCACGGCCGGCGGGACTGCCGGCTGGCCGGGCCGGGTGAAAGAAACGACACCGCCGGTTTCGGTAATCGCGTGACAACTAGTGACGGCTGTCACACACTGGGGTCACCCGACAACGAGGTGCCTGATGTCCATCCCTGGTGATCCGCGGGAGAGGGTCTACCGACCCGGCCCGGCCCCACTGCGCTCCAAGCTGCCGATCCTCGGCGGCACGCTCGAATACGTCCACAGCCCGCTGGCGACCATGGCCCGCCGCTATCGCGATCACGGCCCCGTCTCCGACCTGAACTTCCTCGGCGCCACGTGGACCGCCCTGATCGGCCCCGACGCCTGCCAGGCCGCCCTGCAGAACGCGGACAAGGCGTTCGCCAGCGGCCCCGGTTGGGGATACCTGGTGGGGCCGTTCTTCAACCGCGGGCTGATGCTGCTCGACTTCGAGGAGCACCACCACTACCGGCACATCATGCAGGAGGCGTTCACCCGTCCCCGGCTCGAGGGCTACACCCGCAGGCTCGCCCCGCTGGTCGACGAGGGCATCGGCGCCTGGGCCCCGGACCGGGCGTTCCAGATCTATCCCGCGCTCAAGACGCACACCCTCGACCTGGCGACCGAGGTGTTCATGGGTGGCGCCGAATACGCCGCGCCCGGGGAGCTCGACAAGGTCAACACAGCGTTCGTCGACTGCGTCCAGGCCGCGAACGGCTATGTCCGTTCCACCGCGGTGCCGTTCACCAAGTGGGGCCGAGCGGCGCGGGGGCGCCGGCTGCTCGAGGAGTTCCTGCGCCGCCACCTGCCGGCCCGGCGCGCCAACCCGGGAGAGGACCTGTTCTCCGCCCTGTGCCAGGTGGCGGACGCCTCCGGCGGGATCGACGACGACGACATCATCAACCAGATGATCTTCCTGCTCATGGCCGCGCACGACACCACCACCAGCACGGTCACCTCGATGGTCTACGAGCTCGGCCGCGACGTCCAGTGGCAGGAGCGGCTCCGCAGGCAGTGCCAGGACCTGGGCCCGCACCCCACCATGGCCGAGCTGGAGGAGCTGCCCGATCTGGCGTTGGTGATGAAGGAGTCGCTACGCCTGCACCCGCCGGTGCCGGTGATGGCGCGCAAGACGGTCAAGGACACCGAGATCCTGGGCGTGGAGATCCCGGCCGGACGACTCACCTCGATCATGCCGCTGTACTCGCACCACATGCCCGAGTACTGGACGGACCCGGAGATCTTCGACCCCGAACGCTTTTCCGACGTGCGGCGGGAGGACAAGTCGCACCGCTTCGCGTGGGAGCCGTTCGGCGGCGGGGTGCACAAGTGCCTCGGCATGATCTTCGCCAACCTCGAGTCCAAGCTGGTGCTCAGCGCGCTGCTACGCCACTTCGAGTGGTCGGTCCCGCTGGCCTACGTGCCGCCCATGAAGAACGACTCGCTGCCCTACCCCGCGGACGGACTGCCCGTCTCGCTCCGGCCGCTGGCACGCGTCGCCGCGAACTGACCCGCCGCCCGCCCGGCCTCCGCCGTCCAGAGGATTTCGCCTGTATCGCCCGAGTGGGTCTGAGCGAAATCCTCTGCTCGGCGATGATGCCGCGGCGGCGGGGGGCGGGACGGCCAGCGTGTCGGCCGGCGGGACGGCCAGCGTGGCGGCGGCCAGCGTGGCGGCGGCCAGCGTGGCGGCGGCCAGCGTGGCGGCCAGCGTGGCGGCCGGCGGGACGGTTGGCACCGAGCAGCCAGTAGCGCAGAAGCAGGGCCCGGGGGCGGTCATACCGCAATCCCGGGCCCTCCGCTGGCCGACGACGCGTTCCCGCGTTCGACCTTCCGCCTGCCTAGTTCTCCAGGGCGTTGACCACGGTGAGGTCGCCGTCGGAATGCGAGACGCGGATGCGCTTCTTGTCGAGCTTGCCGACCGAGGTCTTGGGGATCTCGTCGACGAACGCGAACTTCTCCGGCACCTGCCACTTGGCCATCCGCTCGGCCAGGTGATCGCGCAACTCCTCGACGCTCGGGTCGGGCACACCGTCCCTGACCACGATCGTGGCCAGCGGCCGCTCGTCCCACTTGGGATCCGGGATGCCGATTACCGCGGCCTCGGCGACGGACGGGTGCTCGAGCAGGTAGTTCTCGACCTCGACCGAGGAGATCCACTCGCCACCGGACTTGATGATGTCCTTGGCGCGGTCGGTGAGCTGGAGGAAGCCCTCCGGCTTGATGTAGCCCACGTCGCCGGTGCGCAGCCAGCCGTCGTCGAACTGATCCGAGTCGTCCACCTTGTAGTAGCTCCCGGTGATCCACGGTCCACGGACCTGCAGCTCGCCGACGGACTCCCCGTCCCAGGGCAGCTCCGTGCCGGCATCGTCAACGATCCGGGCCTCGACGCCGGCGAGCAGCCGCCCCTGGGTGAGACGCAGCTTGAACTGCTCGTCCTCCGGCAGGGACGCCTTCGGCCGGGACAGCGTGCCGATGGGCGAGGTCTCGGTCATGCCCCACGCATGGGTGATATTGATCCCGTACTTGTCCCGGAACTTGCGGATCAGTTCCGCCGGGCAGGAGCTGCCGCCCACGACGACGGAGCGGAAGCTCGACATGTCGATGGGATGGTCGACCGAGTACGCGTCGACCGCCATCCAGATGGTGGGCACGGCGGCCGCGAGGGTCGGGCGCTCACTGGCGATCATCGCCGCGAGCGGCTCCGGCTGCAGGAAACGCTCCGGCATGAGCAACGACGCCCCCACCATGAACGCGGCGTACGGCAGGCCCCACGACATGGCGTGGAACATCGGCACGATCGCCAGCACGTTGTCGTCGACCGAGATATCCATGCCGTCCGACATGCACACCTGCATCGAGTGCAGGTAGATCGAGCGATGCGAGTAGACGACGCCCTTCGGGTCGCCCGTGGTGCCCGAGGTGTAACACATCGCGGCGCCGTCGTTCTCGTCCACCTCCGGCCACTCGAACTCCGTGGGCTGCTCGGCGAGAAGCTCCTCGTAGTCATGCACCCGGATTCCCTCGGGGGCCTCCAGGTTCGCGGCGCCCCCACCGGTGACGAGGACGTGCTCGACCGTGGAGAACCGCGGCAGCAACGGCTGCAGCAGCGGGATCAGGGTCGGGTCGACGATGATGACCTTGTCCTCGGCGTGATTGGCCACGAACTCGAGCTGATCCGGGAACAGGCGGATGTTCAGGGGGTGCAGCACCGCGCCCATCGACGGGATCGCCAGGTAC